>CAUQST010000007.1:0-125870 GCA_963520865.1 uncultured Comamonas sp. | reverse complement strand
GCTCTGAAGGAATGATCAGCGTGCGTTTGCCGCCTACCTTCATGCCTTGCACGCCTTGGTCCCAGCCCTTGATGACCATGCCAGCGCCCAGAGTGAACACGAAGGGGTCGTTGCGGTCCTTGCTGGAGTCAAACTTGGCACCTTGCTGACCATCCTTGTACAGCCAGCCGGTGTAGTGCACGGTCACGCGCTTGCCACGTGTGGCTTCAGCACCTTCACCGACCACGGTGTCTTCAATCTGCAAAACGGGTGCAGCTTTGGTGGACAGCAGTTCCACTTCAAATTTCAGCGTAGCGTGAGGAGGGATCACGCCGCCTGCACCTTGAGCGCCGTAGCCCAGTTCTGCAGGAATGATCAAGGTGCGTTTGCCGCCTACCTTCATGCCTTGCACGCCCTCATCCCAGCCGCGAATCACCATGCCTTCGTCCAGCGAAAACTCAAAAGGTTCGCGGCGGTCTTTGCTGGAGTCAAACTTTGCACCTTGCTGGCCGTCTTGAAAAAGCCAGCCTGTGTAGTGCACCTTCACATCAGCACCGCTGATGGCTTCGGCGCCTTCACCGACAACGGTATCTTCGTATTGCAGGCCAGAGGCAGTGGTGGTCAGTGCCATGGGAGGTTCCTTGTTCAGAGTTCTCAAATAAAAACAGGCACTGTGAGTGCCTGTTTGAGTGGGTGGCAGCAAAGTTGCTGCCACGAGGCTAGTGCCTAGATTACTTCTTCGCGCGAGCGGCTGCCCAGCGTGTGGCAAAAGCCTGCAGATCGCTAAGGCGCTTGAGCAAATCCTGGCCCGAAGGAGTGACGGTGTAGCCGTCATTGCCATGCTCCATCAAACCCTCTTCGCGCAGCTCTTTGATGCGGGTGTTCAAAGTATTGGGAGTGATACCGCCCACGCTGTCTTGCAACAAACGGAAGGTCTGGGGATGGCCATCACGCAGTGCCCACAGTACGCGCAGTGCGTAGCGGCGCTCGAGTTTTTCGAGCAACTGATTGATAGCGGCGTTTTCCTTAGAGCTCATGGACGCTTCTCCTTGCGCTGAGATGGGGGATGGAGCGGGCCGCAATAGGCACCGAACCAAGTTGGTTTGACTATAGCTTTGAATCTTGTCTGCTACAAGTTTAGTAGCTCGAGGCTAAGAATCGCTAGGCTGTAAAGCCGGAAAATCGTCAAATAACATGCTTTTGTTGCTGCGTAGCCACGTTCTATAGGCTGGGCACTCATCTTCGGGTATGGCCGGACTACCGAATGCATGGGTGGCGGCGGCAGCGTAGCTTTCTAAAATTGTGGTTTAGCAGGGGAAACCCTGATCGCGTGCCAGTGCCGCTGTTTGATGCTTTTTGCCACCATGACCGATTCCGTCGCTTCCGATATTCCCGTTTCCAGCACCTCTAAATCACTACCGTTGCAAGGTATTCGTGTGGTGGAGTTCAGTCATATGGTGATGGGGCCTGCATGTGGCATGGTTTTGGCCGATTTAGGGGCTGAGGTCATCAAGGTGGAGCCTCTTACGGGTGACCTGACGCGCAATCTCTTGGGGGCCGGTGCGGGTTTTTTCCCTATGTTCAACCGCAACAAGAAAAGCGTTGCGATTGATCTGCGCCAGCCTGAGGGGCTGCAGGCGGCTATTCGTCTGGCATCCACCGCTGACGTAGTGCTGCAGAACTTCAAGCCTGGAGTGATGAAAAAGTATGGGCTGGATTACGCCACGCTGTCGAAGTTGAATCCCGGCATGATCTATGTGAACCACACAGGTTTTCTGCCAGGCCCTTATGAACACCGCACAGCGTTGGATGAGGTGGTGCAAATGATGGGGGGACTGGCGTACATGACGGGTCGGCCTGGAGACCCCTTACGCGCTGGCTCCAGCGTGAATGACATCATGGGTGGCATGTTTGGAGCTATTGGTGCTTTGGCAGCTTTGATGCAGCGTGCGCAAACGGGCAAGGGGCAAGAGATTGATTCGGCGCTGTTTGAAAACAATGTGTTCTTGGTGGGGCAGCACATGATGCAATACGCAGTCACGGGTCAGCCAGCGGCACCGATGCCGGAGCGCATTTCGTCCTGGGGCCTGTACGACGTGTTCAGCGTCAAAGACGGCGAGCAGATTTTCTTGGCGGCCGTCAGTGATGCCCAGTGGCGCACTTTCTGTACCGCTTTGGGTTTTGAAGATATGGCGGCAGACCCTCTGCTGCAAACCAATAATGACCGTGTGCGGGCACGCGCCACGCTGATGCCAGAGCTGCGTCGCCGCCTTGAGGGCTTGAGCGCAGCGCATCTGGCGCAAGTGTTTGAAGCGCACCAACTGCCATTTGCCCCTATCTCGCGGCCTGAGCAATTGCTGGAAGATCCACATTTGCTAGCGACGGGTGGCTTGGCGGATGTTGTTCTGAGTGATGGTGATCTGGCAGGGCAGACGGCCAAAACCACGCTGCTCCCCATCCGCATGGATGGACAGCGTTTGGGGGTGCGCAGCAATCCGCCCAAGTCAGGGGAGCATACCCAGGTGTTGTTGCAGTCTTTGGGCTATACGCTGCAAGAGATTGATGCGCTGCTGCAATCCAATGCGATAGCCTGATGCGTTACCTGATAGATAGCCTGATGTATTGCCTGGCGCGATTGGCGGAGATGAGGACCGGCTTGATGCTGATGCAGCAAGCGTTGCCCGTTGCCAGCTATTGAATTTTATAAATTTTGAAAGACAAATAAAAAAGGAGACCGCTAGGGTCTCCTTTTTTTTGTTGCTGCCTTGACCTGCCTTTACGGGCAGGTGGAAAGCCTTACAGCGAATCGATAAAGCTGCGCAGCTTGTCCGAACGGCTGGGGTGCTTGAGCTTGCGCAGCGCCTTGGCTTCTATTTGGCGGATGCGCTCGCGTGTCACGTCAAACTGCTTGCCCACTTCTTCCAGGGTGTGGTCGGTAGACATTTCGATACCGAAACGCATGCGCAGCACCTTGGCTTCACGGGGTGTCAGGCCATCCAGGATGTCCTTGACCACATCGCGCAGGCCGGCTTGCATGGCGGCTTCGATGGGGGCCGTGTTGGCCTGGTCTTCGATGAAGTCGCCCAGATGGCTGTCGTCATCATCGCCAATTGGAGTTTCCATCGAGATAGGTTCCTTGGCGATCTTCATGATCTTGCGGATCTTGTCCTCAGGAATTTCCATCTTCTCGGCCAAGATGGATGCATCAGGCTCGAAACCAAACTCTTGCAAGTGCTGGCGCGAGATGCGGTTCATCTTGTTGATGGTCTCGATCATGTGCACAGGAATACGGATCGTGCGGGCCTGGTCCGCAATCGAGCGGGTAATGGCCTGGCGGATCCACCATGTGGCATAGGTCGAGAACTTGTAGCCGCGGCGGTATTCAAACTTGTCCACGGCCTTCATCAAGCCGATGTTGCCTTCCTGAATCAGGTCCAGGAACTGCAGACCACGGTTGGTGTACTTTTTCGCAATCGAAATCACCAGGCGCAAATTGGCCTCGATCATTTCTTTCTTGGCAAAACGGCTGTTGCGTTCGCCTTCGTTCATGCGCTTGTTAATGCCCTTGAGTTCTTCCAAAGGCACTACCACGCGCGACTGAAGGTCAATCAGGTTTTGCTGCAACTCTTGCACTGGCGGAATATTGCGGCTGAGTACATTGCTCCATGGCTTGCCGGCGTTGGCATGCTCTTCCACCCACTTGAGGTTCAGCAGGTTTGGTGGGAATTCCTTGATAAAGGTTTCCTGTGGCATGCGGCACTTGTCCACGATGATCTTGCGCAGTTCGCGTTCTTTCTTGCGCACATCGTCCACCTGGGCACGCACCAGATCGCACAATTTCTCAATTGTCTTGGCGGTGAAGCGGATGGTCATCAGCTCTTCAGTGATGAGCTTTTGCACCTTGTTGTAAGTGGGCGAACCCCAGCCATCCTTGTCGTAGGCCTTGCGCAGCTTCTCGAAGTTTTCTGCAATGCGATCAAAGCGTGACAGGGCTTCGTTTTTCAGCTCTTCCAGTTTCTTGGTCAGTGCCTTGGAGCCGCCCTTGCCGTCGTCGTCGTCTTCTTCGTCGTATTCGTCGAAGTCTTCTTCGGCCACGTAGTCATCGTTTTCGTTGGCGTTCACAAAGCCGTCAACGATGGTCGAAATAACGACCTTGCCTTCGCGAATGTCAGCGGCCATACCCAGCACTTCAGCAATGGTGGCAGGCGATGCCGAGATCGCTTCCATCATGGCCATCAAGCCGCCTTCGATGCGCTTGGCAATTTCGATTTCGCCTTCACGCGTCAGCAGCTCAACCGTACCCATTTCGCGCATATACATGCGAACAGGGTCGGTGGTGCGGCCAAATTCAGAGTCCACGGTCGACAGAGCCGCTTCGGCTTCTTCTTCCGCTTCTTCTTCGGTGGTGGCTGACTGGCCAGTGTTGTTGAGCAGCAGGGTTTCGGCGTCGGGCGTTTGCTCGTACACCGCCACACCCATGTCGTTCAACATGGAGACTACGACTTCCAGCGTTTCAGCGTCCACCAGCTTATCGGGCAGGTGGTCGTTGATTTCAGCGTGGGTCAGGTAGCCGCGTGTCTTGCCCAGCTTGATCAGCATCTTCAGACGCTGGCGGCGGGTGTTCAGCTCGTCTTCGGTCAGAACGGTTTCGTCCAGACCAAATTCCTTCATCAAGGCGCGCTCTTTGGCCTTGCTGATCTTCATGCGCAGGGGCTTGACCTTTTCAGGGGTTGCCGTGTCTGACGCAGGTGTCTCGGCTTCAGGTTCAACGTCGGCTTCGATTTCCATGTCGGCGTCAAAGTCGCCCATGTCTTCGTCGTCGCCAGACTCTTCCTTGGCTTTGGGCTTGCGGCCACGCTTGGCAGGAGTCTTTGCTTCTTCTGTGGCCTTGGCCGCCTTTGCAGGAGCCTTTTTGGCTACAGCAGCTTTGGGCTCCGCATCTTTAGGTGCAGCAGCCTTTTTGGCAGCGGGCTTCTTGGCGGCAGGTGCTTCGTCAGCGTCCGCTTTTTTGCGGGCACGCTTGGGAGCAGCATCAGCCAGTAGCGCATCGGCCATGGCTTTGAGTTCGGCTTGGGACAGGGTCGCCATATCGGAATCTTTCTTGGAAGCGACTGCCTTGGATGTCGTGGCAGACGGCTTCTTCACGGCTGCAGCAGCAGCTTTTGGCGTGGGCGCTTTAGCGCTGGCAACAGCCGTGGTTTTGGAAGTTTTGGGCTTCGCGGTAGCGTCGGGCGCCTGCTTGGACTTCGCGGACTTTGAAACGGGCATAAAACCTCTTGGTCAAAAGCGAACACACAAAGGGGAAAACGCAAGCGCCACCTAGCCCGGCGCAAAAGCATGCCAAAGGCATGCAGGAGCGAAAAAGCTCCATTGGCAAGATGTATGGGCGATCATTTGGAGTGCAGTCCTTGCGGATATTGGGCTAGCAATTGCTGCTAAACACGTGATTCCATCACGGTGCCCGGGCCGGAGGTGCTGCTGTCGCTCTTGCCAAGAATTAATCAATTATAGCGTTTGCCAGAAATTGCAAGAGGTAAATGCGTTTTTTTAGTAAATATTTTCACGCAGCTCGCAAAGCCTTGCCAGATAAGGGCTGCAGACGTGGATGTTTTAAAAATAGGAGCTGTTAGAGCCCATGAATAAAGCATTTCAAATAGTTTTGTATTTGAAGTGCTTTGTTGGTAGGCGCTAGATGCTCTTGTTTTTAATTTCCACTGGATGTGGGGGCTGCCAGCAAGCGGTTGCGACGCTCAATCAGGCTTTGGTAGCGTACTTTGGCTGCGGTATCGCTGGGGTTGGCCATATAGGTTTTGAGCGCTTCGGTGGCCAGAGTGCCAATGCGCTCGGCCATCATGGGGCCCAGAATGTTGCGCAACTCTTGAAATTGCTCTTCTTTTTCGCCTTCGGGGTGGCCATGGGGGCCGCTCATGAGCTGCAGCGCAAAGTGCGCGTGCTCTGTGCTGGCAATGCGCTCTTTCAGTACGGCCCAGGCTTGGGGGCCGTTTTCCTGAAATTGGCTTTCAATCCAAGCAAACAGTGGGCCATGCGGCGCTGGCTGGTGGACGAGGGTGTCCAGATCGTCGTTGTCCAGGCGTTCCATGAACGCCATTTGTGACAGCAGCAGGCGCGTGGCTTGGTCGGGTGCAGTGGAGGGCGCGACGCGGGGGCCGCCGGGCATGGGCGGGCGTTGCTCTTTGCGACCAAATTTGCCTTTGCCTTTCCAGTCACTTTTCCAATCGCTTTTCCATTCTCCGCGCGCAGAAGTGTTGCCCTGCCAGCGTTCGCCGTAAGGCGCGTTGTGATTGCTGGGCGCATATTCGCTGACCCAGTCGGGCGGCATGGAGGATGCAGGTGGCGCTGCGTCGTAGCTGGGTGCGGGTTTGCTGGCGCCACGTTGGTAGCGTTTTTCTTGCGCTTCGGCCTGCGTCCACAGCTGTGACAGCTCGCGCGTGTCGATCTGAATTTTGTCGGCCAGCTCCCCCAGCACCAGGCGCTTGAATGCGCCATCGGGCAGCAGGTTCCACAGCGGGCGTGCCTGACTGGAGAGCTTGGCGCGGCCTTGGGCCTGGCCCAGGTCACATTCCACGCTGGCCGATTCAATCAAGAAGTCGTTGAGCGGTAGCGCGTTGGCGATGTGGCGCGCAAAAGCATCGCTGCCGTGTTCGCGGATGAAGCTGTCGGGGTCGTGCTCGGAGGGCAGGAACAAAAACTTGATGCTGCGTGTGTCTGTGGCGTAGGGCAGGGCGGCTTCCAGCGCTTTGTGCGCGGCGCGCCGGCCAGCGCTGTCACCGTCAAAACTGAAGACTACGGATTCGGTGAAGCGAAACAGTTTTTGCACGTGGTCATTCGTGCAGGCTGTGCCCAGTGTGGCCACGGCGTTGGGAAAGCCCAATTGCGCCAGTGCCACAACGTCCATATAGCCTTCGGTGACCAGCACGTAGCCCATGCTGCGCAGTGCATCGCGTGCTTCAAACAGGCCATACAGCTCACGGCCCTTGTGGAACAGCGGGGTTTCGGGTGAGTTCAGGTACTTGGGTTTTTCATCGCCCAGTACGCGTCCACCAAAACCGATGCACATGCCTTTGACATCCCGGATGGGGAACATGATGCGATCACGAAAGCGGTCGTAGCGCTTGTCTTCGTCTTCGCCCACGATGACCAGGCCGCTTTCTTGCAGTTGCGGATCGTCGTATTCGGGGAAGACACTGGCCAGATTGCGCCAGCCCGGTGGGGCATAGCCCAGGCCATATTTGCTGGAGATGCTGCCAGAGACGCCGCGTTGCTTGAGGTACTGCACCGCGTGGGCGTGTTCTTTGAGCTGGCTGCGGTAGGCGTTGCCAGCGCGCTCGAGCACATCGTTGAGTGTGGCTTGCTTGACTTTGGCGGCGGCTTGACGCTCGCGCTCTTGGGGGCTGATGTCTTCTTGCGGCACCACCATGCCGACCTGGCCAGCCAGATCATTCACCGCTTCAATAAAGCCCATGCCGGTGTGCTCCATCAAGAAGCTGATGGCATTGCCGTTTTTGCCGCAGCCAAAGCAGTGATAGAACTGTTTGGTGGGGCTGACGCTGAAGGATGGAGACTTTTCGCCATGGAATGGGCACAGGCCCATGAAGTTGGCGCCGCCCTTTTTCAGGGGGACGTAACGGCCCACCACATCAACAACGTCGATGCGGGCGAGAAGCTCTTGAATGAAGGATTGAGGAATGGACACGGCGGCTATTTTCTTCTCTTTCTAAAGTTCCAGCTTTGAGGCGGTGTGTTCGAAGGCAAAAAAGCCCGCTAGAAAACCTAGCGGGCTATGAATAGGACGTGAAAGTTGGAGGCTGCTTAGTGCAGCATCAGTGCACCAGCATTTTTGCTCTTGCCAGCGCGGGCGGGCGGTGTGCACAGGCCACATTCAAAGTGGCGTGCGTTTTCATAGAGTTCAGAGACAAACATGCCACCGCATTTGCTGCATTTTGTGCGGGTGAGCATGTTGGCGTCTACGAATTTCACCAGGCGCCAGGCGCGGGTGAAAGACAGCAGGCAGTCCAGCTGGGAGGCTGTGATTTGTTCGGTGTACAGGCGGTAAGCCTTGGTCAGCACTTCCACGGCGTCGGCATCCACACCCTTGGACAGGTATTCATAGATGTTCAAAAACAGCGAGCTGTGGATGTTTTCTTGCCAGGTCAGGAACCAGTCGGTCGAGAAAGGCAATTGGCCCTTGGAAGGTGATTTGCCTGCGATTTCTTTGTACAGGCGAATCAAGCGTTCGTAAGAGAGCGTGGTCTCAGACTCCAGCACTTGCATGCGTGCGCCCATTTGAATGAGCATGGCTGCACGTTCAATTTGCTTGGATTCGTTCAGAACGCTTTTGGTTGCTGCGGTGGCCATGGTGTACTCCGTGTGGGTTCTTAAGTCGTCAAGGGCTTAAAGCACTTCGGAGACGCGGCTGGCCATCAGGATGTTGGCGTGCAGAGTATTGGTCGCTTCGTTGCCGATCTTGTTGCTGCTGTGGTTGGTCAGCAGGTTCCAGACCAATTCATCATCAACACGGAAGCTGCACAGCATAGTGTTGCGGGAGGCAATCTTGAGCACTTGGGCTGCGGAAAGGGTGCCCAGAATGTCGCATGCTTCTTCGCTCAGGCCCAGGCGGAAAACGGCTTCGGCCTTGTCTTTGCGGATCAGGGTCTGTGCCAGCATCAGGTATGTCAGATTGGCTTCACGGATCTCAGCAAGCAATTGTTCGTCATTCATGGTTCTCGTCCTTTCCAGTGTCCTAAAGCGAGTGTTAGCTCGTTGGGTGTCGCTGTAGCTTGGAGTGCAAGCGGCGATCTGATGGAATGGATTGTGAAGTGGACGATGCAGAAAGTTGAGTCGGGGCGCGCCGGTGCGTGTTGTCTGTTCGGGCACGCAGTTTTGTCTGGCAGCCTCTAATGCCGTGTAAGGTTTTTACCTACAAAAGCAACATTGCATTGCTTGCATGGTTTTAAATGTAACCGTTTTGTAACGATTTGAACAGCCGATCAAAGGGGTGAAAAACCCGCCTTATCCCGGCTTGTTCTGCACAGCTCACTTCTTCAGTGCATGGTCTGCATGATGCCTTAAATCAGGGCGCTTAATGCTCCTGAAAAAGGTGCAAAACCCCCTTTGTTCTCAGCGGAAAAGATCGTTAACTTTTGGCAGTTGGCCGTTCAGGGTTGCTGCACCATTCACTCCAGCTGCCTGCAAAAAGCTGTGTAGGTGCAAAACCTGCAACTTCCATGGCGATGAGGTTAGGCAGGGCACTGACACCACTGCCGCACTGGTGTACCACGGTGGATGGGTTGCGGTTTTGCAAAAGCGCTTCAAATTCTGCACGCAGCAATGCAGGTGGCTTGAATCTTCCATCCAGGGCAATATTTTCGGTGAACGGGCGATTCAGTGCCCCGGGAATGTGGCCTGCTACAGGGTCCAGCGGCTCCACCTCACCACGGTAACGAGCGGGCGCACGGGCATCAATGATGGTCTGGGCATCTGCTTGTTGTAAGCGTGCCTCGACTTGCGAGACTGTGACCAGTTGGCGCAAGCTGTCGTGCAATTCGAAGTTGGACTGAAAGTGCGATGCCTCTTCACCCTCACTGGTGGCGCCGTTGAAGGCAACCCAGGCTTGCAGTCCGCCATCCAGCACAGCAACGGCGTCGTGGCCTGCCCACTTGAGCATCCACCACAGGCGGCCACAAAAGTTGCAGCCTTGGCGGTCATAGACCACGGCTTGCATGTCATTGCGAAAGCCGACCGCAGACAGCCATTGTGCAAAGCGCTCACGGCTTGGCAGTGGGTGGCGGCCTCCGGATGCGGGCTGATCTGTCTGCGCGGTAAGCACGATGCCATCTTTGCTGGGTGCACCGTGGCGGGCACTCAAGTGCTGATCCAGGTCGGCGTAGACGGCCCCTGCAATGTGGTTTTGCGTATATTGCTGGCGGCCTGCCGAAGGGTTGCCCAGATCAAAGCTGCAGTCAAACACCATATAGGGCTGTCCACTGGACTGGAGGGCTTGCAGCTGCGCGGGAGAAATCAGGGTGGTGTAGGTCATGGCAATGCAAGGAGAGTTCAATCTCCATGCATTGTGAACCAGTGACCTAGGACTTGGCAGGGGCGGGTGCAGCGCCGCGTGCGCGGAAAATGGTGGCAGCAATCCCGCTCACCACAATCAAGGTCATGCCCAGCCACCCTTCCCAGCCCAGACGGTCATTGAACAGAAAGAGGCTGTACAGACCCGCAAACACAATGCCGGAGTACTGCAGATTGGCTACCACCAGCGTCCCACGTGCGGTTTTGGCGCTGGCGTAAGAGCGTGTCATGCACAGCTGGCCACCTGCAGCAAGCAGGCCAATGGGAATCAGCCACCAGGCGGCCTCCCAGCCCGGCCATTGAGAAAAACCGGTCACGCAACTGGCAATCAAACCAACCAGCGTGCAACCCAGACCAAAGAAAAAGACGGTGCGCGATTCGGGCTCGCCAATGCGCGACAGCGACACCACCTGCATATATGCCAGTGCTGACAGCAGCCCTGAGGCCAGTCCGATGAAGGCTGCTGCACTTTCCTCTTGTGCAAAGCTCGGTTGCAGCATGAGCACCACACCTGCAAAGCCAATCAAGATGGTGGCAATCAAGGGGATGTTGAGGGCTTGCCTGGGTTTGCCGCTCCTGGGGTGCAGCGACCACAGTGCGCCTGCCAGCAAGAAAACCGCAATCCAGATGCTGCTCATGTAATTGAGCGTCATGGCGCTGGCCAGCGGCATTTGCGTGATGGCATAAAACCAGCAGCCCATGGCAGTGACGCCTACCAAGCTGCGCCAGGTATGCATCCATGGATGTGCAGTTTTGAGTGATACACCTTGCGAGGCACTGAGCAGCCACAGCACCAGCATGCCAATCAGGCCGCGATAGAAAACGATTTCTGCGGTATTGAAATAAGGGGCGGCATATTTAATGCACATACCCATGGTGGCAAACAAGAATGCGCCCACCACCATCCATAGCACTTGCATGGTTTTTGTTCCTGATCGACTTTGTTATTTGGTGTTTTTGTATTTCAAAACAAAAAAGAGCTGCTAGCCCGTATTCACCGGGCGTTGACAGCTCTCTAGAGCGTAGCAAAGAAGCATGTCGCTAGACGCAAGCTAGCTCCTATTGTCTGGCGATATCCGCCATGGAAATGCTGCATGCCTTCTTTTATGTGTCGTGGGTATGCGCTGCTTGATGCGGCGGGGCTGTGTATATATTCCTGTGAATGGGCGTATGTGCCCCTAAGACCTGGGAACACCACCCTGGATACGTCGTTACTTTGCCTTGCCGTGCGCCTGTACTGCTGGTGGCTTCGCGCCTCGTCTCCAAAGTAAATCAAAGATTTGCTGGGTGGTGTTCGCGGCTCTAAATTAGGTAACGCCTGTATAAGTCAAGGCCGCTTAAGCGAGCGGGTAGTCAGCACAGCCTAAAATCATCGATTCCCCAACCCCCACGAGCACTCGCATGCCTAAGGCCAAAACCAAAGCCGTCTCCGACATTTCCCAACCCCCAGAGAGCTACGAGCTGGCTTTGGCCGAGTTGGAGGAGCTGGCTGTGGCTATGGAGTCTGGTCAATTGCCATTGACCGACATGATGAATGGCTACCGCCGTGCTTCTTTCCTGTTGGAGTTCTGTCGTCAGCAGCTAGACACTGTAGAAGCGCAAATTCGTGCGCTGGATGAAGGGCAGATCAAGCAATGGTCGCAGGATTAAGTGGGTCGACATGGAATCTCAGATTTTGATGACACCGAATACTTCCGCGCCTTCTGCCTCCCAATTTGACTTCAATGCATGGATGCATGAGCAATTACAACGCACTGAACAGTCGCTGTCATTGTGGGTGGGTGTGAATGCCCCTGCTGATTTGGGCCAGGCCATGCGGTATGCCGTATTGGATGGCGGCAAGCGTCTGCGGCCTTTGCTGGTGCTGGCGGCTGCGCAAGCCGTGCAGGGTTTGCCTGAGGCTGCCATGCGCGCAGGCTGCGCGGTAGAGCTGATTCATGCGTATTCACTGGTGCACGACGATATGCCGTGCATGGATAACGATGTGTTGCGCCGTGGCAAGCCAACGGTGCATGTGCAGTTTGGTGAAGCCCGTGCATTGCTGGCTGGTGATGCCTTGCAAGCGCTGGCTTTTGAGCTGCTGACCCCATTGGATGACATGGTGCCGCCTGCCATTCAAGCCAAGCTTTGCCGCGTTTTGGCGCAAGCTGCGGGTGCGCAGGGCATGGCCGGAGGGCAAGCGATTGACCTGGCCAGCGTTGGCAAGTCCTTGAATGAGCAAGAGCTGCGCCGTATGCACGGCCTTAAAACAGGGGCTTTGCTGGAAGCCAGCGTCGCGATGGGTGTGGCGTGCGCTGCAGTGACCCCTCAAGTGCAGCAGGCACTGGCCCGGTATGCCACAGCACTGGGCATTGCGTTCCAGGTGGTGGATGATGTGCTGGATGTGATTGCTGATGCCGCCACATTGGGGAAAACTCCTGGCAAGGATGCTGCCAATGACAAACCCACGTTCGTATCCTTGATGGGGCTGGATGGCGCACGCAGCTATGCCAATGTTTTGTTGCAGCAAGCATTGCAGGCCTTGGATGACAGCAATCTGCCCGATGTTCGTGCCTTATCTGCATTAGCACACATGGTGGTATCGCGCTCGCATTGATGGATGCTTGCGAGACTATCGAATTTTTCCTATTGCTTGGTTGGCAGTTGTGAACACACACTGTTCACCACGTGCAACCCGCTCTCCATAATTTGCTGATGACCACGAACGCTTACCCTTTGCTGCAGAAAGTCAATGCCCCTTCGGATTTGCGTAATCTGTCGCGCAGCGACCTCAAAGCGCTGTCTGACGAATTGCGTGCTTACGTGCTGGACAGCGTGTCCAAGACCGGCGGTCACTTGAGTTCCAATTTGGGAACGGTGGAGCTGACCGTGGCTTTGCACCACGTCTTCAACACACCTTATGACCGTGTGGTCTGGGATGTAGGGCACCAAACCTATCCCCACAAAATTCTCACAGGCCGGCGCGAGCGTATGGCTACGCTGCGCCAGCTTGGCGGGATCTCCGGCTTTCCGCTGCGCACTGAGAGTGAGCACGATGCCTTTGGCGCGGGGCATTCATCGACCAGTATTTCCGCCGCACTGGGCATGGCGATGGCGGCCAAGCGCAAAGGTGAAGAACGCCGCGCGATTGCTGTGATTGGCGATGGCGCAATGACCGCAGGTATGGCGTTTGAGGCCATGAACAATGCGGGCGTGCTCGATGGCAATTTGCTCGTCATCTTGAATGACAACGATATGAGTATCAGCCCCCCTGTGGGCGCACTCAATCGTTACCTGGCGCAGCTCATGAGCGGTCAGTTTTATGCAACTGCCCGCAATGTGGGCAAGAACGTACTCAAGCAAGTGCCGCCTTTGCTGGAGCTGGCCAAGCGCCTGGAGCAACATGCAAAGGGCATGGTGGTGCCGGCCACCATGTTTGAGAACTTTGGCTTTAACTACATTGGCCCGATTGATGGGCATGACCTGGATTCGCTGATTCCCACACTGGAAAACATCCGCAGTCTGGAAGGCCCGCAGTTTTTGCATGTGGTGACCAAAAAGGGCCATGGCTATAAGCTGGCCGAAGTTGATCCGGTCACATACCACGGCCCAGGCAAGTTTGACCCTGCTGTGGGTATCGTGAAATCGAGCGCACCAAGCAAACCTACCTTTACACAAGTGTTTGGCCAGTGGCTGTGTGACATGGCCGTGCAGGACAAGCGCCTGGTGGCGATTACACCGGCCATGCGCGAAGGCTCGGGCATGGTGGAGTTTGAAAAGCGTTTTCCAGATCGCTACTACGACGTAGGTATTGCTGAGCAGCATGCCGTGACCTTTGCCGCCGGCATGGCTTGCGAAGGCGTCAAGCCAGTGGTGGCTATTTATTCCACCTTTTTGCAGCGCGCCTATGACCAGTTGATTCACGACGTTGCGCTGCAAAACCTGCCCATGGTTTTTGCGCTGGACCGTGCAGGGCTGGTGGGTGCAGACGGTGCAACGCACGCCGGTGCGTATGACATCGCTTTTGTGCGCTGCATTCCCAATATGAGCATGGCCACACCTGCAGATGAGCGTGAGTGCCGCCAGTTGCTGACGACCGCCCATGAGCAAGATCACCCTGTGTGCGTGCGCTACCCCCGTGGTGCAGGCGTGGGTGTAGAGCCGTTGCAAGATTTGTCCAGCCTGCCTTTTGGCAAGGGTGAAGTGCGCCGCCAGAGTACGGCTCTGCGTGCTGGCGAAAACGGCAACACCAAGCCACGTATTGCGATCTTGTCGTTTGGCACTTTGCTGTACCCCGCGCTGCAAGTGGGCGAGGCTGTGGATGCCACAGTTGCCAATATGCGCTGGGCCAAGCCACTTGACGCAGCACTGGTGCGCGAATTGGCAGCCACACATGATGCATTCGTGACGGTAGAAGATGGCTGCATCGCCGGTGGTGCGGGTTCAGCGGTTTCCGAAGCACTGTCCCAAGCGGCCATCACATTGCCCGTGCTGCACCTGGGTTTGCCAGACAAGTTTATTGAGCACGGAGACCCCGCCAAGCTGATGGCTCTGGAGGGCTTGGATGCTGCAGGCATTGAACGCTCCATTCGACAGCGTTTTTTGAACCCATCGCAGTGATCAGAGGTTCAGGCAGCCGCCAGGCTGTCTGACATTTCGCTGAAGGCGGCCGGGTTTCAGGGGTAAACCCCCGACGGTTTTTACATCTTCCATTCCTAAAATTTTACAAATCTCTCTGGGTGTTATTCCAGAGGGGCAAGGCTGACCTGGTGGTCGCCGCGTGTGAATATTTAAGGAGAAAAAATGGACCGTCGTTCCCTGATCAAAAATGCTGGCATTGCTGGTGTACTGGCTGCTGCAGTGGCACCCGCAGTTCATGCGCAAGCTGCCGTGCGTTGGCGTCTGGCTTCGAGCTTTCCAAAATCCCTCGATACCATTTTTGGTAGTGCCGAAAAATTTTCGCAAACCGTCAAGGCGCTTTCTGGCGGCAAGTTTGAAGTGTCACTGCATGCTGCTGGCGAGCTGATGCCCGCTTTTGGCGTGGTCGATGCGCTGGAAAACAGCACCATTGAAATGGCGCAGACAGCGCCTTACTACTTCACGGGCAAGAACTCCATCTTCGCATTCGGCTGTGCGGTTCCTTTCGGGCTGACTGCTCGCCAGATGGACGCATGGATGGAGCACGGCAACGGCCGTAAATTGTTTGACGCGTTCTGCGCCAACTACAACATCAAGAGCTACAGCGCGGGCAACACCGGCACCCAGATGGGTGGCTGGTACCGCAAAGAGATCAAGTCTGTGGCTGACCTCAAAGGCCTGAAGATGCGCTTGGGCGGCGGCTTGTTTGGTGAAGCCATGGCCAAGCTGGGCGTGGTCTCGCAAAACATGCCTGCAGGCGATGTGTATCAGGCACTGGAAAAAGGCACGCTCGACTCCACCGAGTTCGTTGGCCCGCACGACGACCAGAAGCTGGGCTTCAACAAGGTTGCTCCTTTCTATTACTACCCAGGCTGGTGGGAAGGTGGCGCAGAGCTGGAGTTCTTCGTCAATGCCAAGGCCTACGCGGCACTGTCGGCAGAAAACAAAGCCATTGTGGATGCAGCGACCCGTGTGGCCGCGCGCGACATGACGGCCAAGTACGACGCCTTTAACCCCGTAGCACTCAAGAAGCTGGTGGCCGACAAGACCCAGCTGAAGGCATTCCCTAAAGATGTGATGGATGCCGGGTTCAAGGCTTCGATGGAAGTTTTTGCCGAGCACGAAGCCAAGTCGCCAGAGTTCAAGAAGATCCACCAGGACATGCGTGCTTTCCAGCGTGACCAGCTGCTGTGGGAGCGTTTCTCTGAACTGCGCTTCAACCAGTACATGAGCTCAGTCAAGCTGTAAGTTGTAAGTCAATGGAGTCATTGTGCGGACATGTACCCCCATGTTTGCACAGCGTCGGATAAGGCCGGTGTGTAGCAGTGAACGCTCAGCGCACCGGCTTTTTTGTGCCTGCAAGCCGCCATCGAAGCGGGGCAGGAGGGAGAGGTTAGTTTTTAAACCCCTAAGGAGACCCCCAATGGATCGTCGTTCCATGCTTAAAAATGCCGGTATCGCCGGTGTTCTGGCTGCTGCTGCAGCCCCGGCGGTGCATGCACAACCTGCACTTCGCTGGCGCATCGCCTCCAGCTTTCCCAAGTCGCTGGACACCATTTACGGCTCTGCTGACGTGTTTGCCAACGCGGTCAAGTCGATGACGGGTGGTAAGTTCGACGTGTCGGTGCACCAGGCTGGCGAGCTGATGCCCGCTTTCAATGTGGTCGATGGCGTGCAAAGCGGCACGGTGGAAATGGCCCACACAGCGCCTTACTACTTCTTTGGCAAAAATGAAGTGTTTGCCATTGGCGGTGCCATTCCATTTGGCATGAACTCACGCCAACTGACCGCATGGATGGTGGACGGCAACGGCACCAAGCTGATGACCGAGTTCTACGCCAAATACAACATTGTTCCCATGCTGGGGGGGAACACGGGTGCGCAGATGGGTGGCTGGTTCCGCAAGGAAGTAAAGACCACCGAAGACATCAAGGGCCTGAAATTCCGTGTGGGTGGTTTTGCGGGCAAGGTGCTGGAGAAGATGGGCGCTGTACCCCAGAACATTCCTGCGGGTGAAATTTACCAGTCGCTGGAAAAAGGCACGATCGATGCCGCAGAGTGGATTGGCCCTTACGACGATCTGAAGCTGGGTCTGAACAAGGTGGCGCCTTTCTACTACTACCCAGGCTGGTGGGAAGGCTCGCTGAACCTGTCTTTCTACATCAACGACAAGGCTTTCAATAGCCTGAGCAATGAGTACAAAGCCATTGTGAAGGCGGCTGCACACGAGGCACACGTTACCTGCCAGGGCCGCTACGACGCGCGCAACCCTGCCGCTTTGAAACAGCTGGTTGCTGCGGGTGCCAAGGTGCTGCCTTTCCCTCAGCAAGTGATGGATGCATCGTTCAAAGCATCGATGGAGGTCTATGCGGGTCTGGACAAAAGCAACCCAGACTGGAAAAAGGTCTACACCGACTACCGCAACTTCCAGCGCGATCAGGTGCTGTGGTTCCGCTTTGCCGAAGGTCGTTTCGACAACTTCATGTCCACCCAGAAGCTGTGAAGCCCCTGGGTTCAGGCAGCAAAAAGGCAGTCTTGTGACTGCCTTTTTTTATGGCCTGAAAGGCACTGTGAGCTATTCAAACCGCCGTGAATGCACCATTGCTTGTGGCTCAAACCAAGCCAGCGTCATAGCTGTGGCGTTGCAGCTTGGCTTGAGCGCTAGCCTTGGCGTGACTGGCAAAGTGACTGGCTTACTAAGTGACTGACTGGGGTGTGCAGTGGTGAGTGCAGAGTGAATAATAAAAACATAGCTGTTAGCGCTTTATACATAAGCGTTTCAGTATGAAAGTTATCTGAAGTCCTTGACTGCTAAGCGCTGATAGCTCTTATTGTTTTTTCTCCGCCCTGAGTGGCGTGTAATGTGTGGACCACCACCAGATCAGCATGCCCAGCACGACGGTGGCCATCTGGCCCAGCGCCAGTGTCAGACCGCTGTGAAACAGCTGGGGCACCACGGCCCCCGCCATGATGGCAAAAATTCCCATTTGCGTGAAACCTTGCAGTGAGGACGCCAAGCCGCGCATGTGCGGGAACATGCCCATCACTTGCAGCGACAAAATTGGCGTCAGCAGTGAAGTGCCCAGCGTGTAGCAGGCAATGGGCAGTACGGCCCAGGGCACCACGGGCATGTCCGTCAGAGCGTGGTAGAGCACGTTGGCGCTGCAGCCCAGTGCCATACAGCCATAGCCAATGCGCAGCTGTATGCGCTGGGCAATGCGTTTGGCCAGCACCCCTGAAATGGCAGAACCCACCATGGAGCCGCCAATCATTGGAATGAACAGCCAGCCAAATGAGGTTTCGCTCATCTTGAGAATGCCCATGATGAATTCAGCGGCCGAGCTGATGTAGATGGCGGTGCCCGCAGCCATCAGACCCATGCCCAGCACCATGAGGCGAAACTGCCCATTGCGCAGTGCACTGAGGTAGTTGGCTGCAATCACGCTCATCTTCAAAGGCATGCGCTTGGTGGGCGGCAAGGTTTCTGGCAGTGCGCGCCAGCACAGCAGGGCCAGTAAAACACCAAAACCGGCCAGAAAGAAAAACGTGGAGCGCCAGCCGCCATGGGCTTGCAGCCAGCCACCAAACACTGGCGCAATGGCTGGTGCCAGGCCAAAGCAGAACATGACCATGCTCATCATGCGCTGGGCATCGGCACCTTGAAAACGGTCTTGCACCACCGCGCGGGCAATCACCATGCCAGAGCCTGCCATGGCACCCTGGGCAAAGCGCACGACCACCATGCCCTCAATGCTGGTGACAAAGGCCGCGGCAAATGAGGTCAGCGCATAGCCGGCTGCAGACAACAGCAGCACACGGCGGCGGCCAAAGGTGTCGCTGAGCGTGCCGTAAAACAGCATGGTGATGGCCATGGCCAGTACATATACGCTCAGGGTTTGCTGCACAGCCGTAGGGCCGACATCAAACTCTTGGGCAATGGCGTGAAAAGAGGGCAGATACGTGTCAATGCCCAGTGCGCCCATCATGGTGCACAGTGCCAGAATCAAGGTCAGGGAAATATTGCTTTTCATGAAGTCCTGAAATGCGGCGTCAGGTGGCGATACTTCGCTTCAGCCGAATGAAAAAAGGCACATGGGGTGCATGTGCCTTGCAAAGATATGGGACGTTTTACACCCTGGGCGCACGGATGGCATTTTTGGGGCGAAAGGCCTTGCACACTGCGTCCTGCGTTTCCAGATAAGGCCCGCCAATCAGATCAATGCAGTAGGGCACAGCGGCAAAGATGCCATTGACGATTTGCTGGCCGCTGGCATCTTTCAAGCCTTCCAGTGTCTCGGCAATCGCCTTGGGCTGGCCTGGCAGATTGATGATCAGGCTTTGCCCGCGAATGACCGCCACCTGGCGCGACAAAATGGCCGTGGGCACAAACTTCAGGCTGATCTGGCGCATTTGCTCACCAAAACCCGGCATTTCCTTGTCGGCCACGGCCAGTGTGGCCTCAGGGGTGACATCGCGCAGGGCCGGGCCCGTGCCGCCAGTGGTCAGCACCAGACTGCAACCGGCATCCACCAGCTCCACCAGCGTCTGGCTGATGGTGGCTTGTTCGTCGGCAATCAAACGCGCTTCGAACGTGACGGGGTTGTGCAGCGCACGCATGAGCCAGTCCTGCAAGGCAGGCAGCCCCTTGTCTTCATAGACGCCGGAGCTGGCACGGTCGCTGATGGAAACGATGCCGATCTTCACGGCGTCATGCGGACTCATTGCGCGTCCTCGGCATCGTCCTCGCTGTCGTCATCCACGAATACGTCGTCGGCGGGGCGGTTGGCCGTGCCGTTGATGTGCGAGAGCAGAACTTTGAACAGATCGCGGTAGGCGCTGCCCTTTTTGGCCGGGGGCAGAATGTGGCCCTTGGTCTCGGCTTCAGCGGCCTTGACCTTGGCGGTGGCTTCGTCCTTGCGGACTTGGCGCATCAAGGTGCGCAGCTGCTGCACGTCGGTCTGGGGGAACTGCTCCAGCCAGATAGTCAAGGGCTCGTCGCTGATGATCAGGCGGTCGCGCCACTGCTCGGCCACCAAAATGTTGGCTTGCTCCAGGCTCACACCAGTGCGCTGCTCTTCCAGTGCAGCCTTGGCCGCTTGCACCTGGCTGTCTTCCAGCTTGCGCATCAGCTTGCCAATGAATTGCATCTGGCGACGCTTGGCTTCAAAGTTGCTCAGGCGCTTTTGCTCGGCAAAGGCGTCCATCAGCTTTTCAGGCAGTTGCAGGCGCTCCAGCAGCTTGGGGCGCAGGCCCAGCAGGGCTTCGCCCAGGTCTTGCAGGGCGTCGCTTTCAATCTTGCGGTCGGTACGGGTCGAATCCCACGTGCCTTTGAGTTCGGCCTTCAGCTCCAGATCGCGATCGCTGCCTTCTGCAACGAACACGCCTTTCACGTAATAGCCTTTTTTGGGTTTGCGTGACATGTCTTATCAGGGGAAATTAGGGTGGCAGCGCATAGGGGCTGCAGTGCTGGGTATCATATCCGCCGCTATGAACAAACCCCGCACACGCGCCACAAGCACTGCAACTACGCAGGCTGATTCCGGCTTCAGCTACAGCCGTTCCTTTTTTGAGGGTCTGGTGGACCAAGCTTTGGCACACGCCAAAAAGCTGGGTGCAACCGATGCCGGAGCCGATGCCTCAGAGGGCTGTGGCCTGAGCGTGAGCGTGCGCAAGGGCGAGCTGGAGACCGTAGAGCGCAACCGCGACAAGTCGCTGGGCGTGACGGTGTATCTGGGCCAGCGCCGCGGCAATGCCAGCACCTCCGATTTTTCGCAAGCTGCCATTGAGCAAACCGTACAAGCGGCGTATGACATTGCGCGGTTTACGGCAGAGGACCCTACCGCTGGCTTGCCAGATGCCGATGACATCGCCCCTGAGTCCACACACAAAGATCTGGACTTGCTGCACCCCTGGAGTGTGAGCAGCGAAGAAGCTGCGCAGATTGCTATGCAGTGTGAAGCTGCGGCAATGAACACGCACAAACGCATCACCAACAGTGAAGGCGCCAGCGTCTCGGCCCAGCAAAGTCACTTCTTCAGTGCCCATACGCGTGGTTTTCGCGGTGGCTATGCCAGCTCGCGCCACAGCGTGTCGGTAGCGCCTATTGCCTCCATGCCTGGCAAAAATGGTGAGATGCAGCGCGACTTCTGGTACAGCTCCATGCGTGATGCCGTCGAGCTGGCATCGCCCGAAGAAATTGGCCGCTACGCAGCCCAGCGCGCGTTGAGCCGCTTGGGCAGTCGCAAGATTCCCACCATCGAATGCCCTGTGTTGTTTGAATCGCCCGTGGCCGCTGGCCTGCTGGGTGGTTTTGTACAGGCAGTCAGCGGTGGCACGCTGTACCGCAAGAGCAGCTTCTTGCTGGATTCGCTGGGCAAGCAAGTCTTTCCTGAGCACATCAGCATTGAAGAAGACCCTTTCATTCTGCGCGGCAAGGGCAGCTCGCCGTTTGACGATGAAGGCGTGCGTGTACAGCGCCGCATGGTGCTGGAAAACGGCCGTGTAGAGGGCTATTTTCTGTCGAGCTACTCGGCCCGCAAACTGGGCATGAAGACCACCGGTAACGCTGGCGGCTCCCATAACCTGACCATGGCATCGCGCCTGACCCGCCGTGGTGACGACCTCGCTGCCATGCTCAAAAAGCTGGGAACCGGCTTGTTTGTGGTGGAACTGATGGGCCAAGGCGTGAACTACGTGACGGGCGACTACTCGCGTGGCGCATCTGGTTTCTGGGTTGAGAACGGCGAGATCGCTTTCCCTGTGCAAGAGATCACCATTGCCGGCAATCTCAAAGACATGTACATGGGCATTGAAGCCATAGGCGCGGATGCGTACAACTACGGTGCCAAGACGGTGGGCTCTGTGCTGATCAACCGCATGAAGGTGGCGGGCAGCTGATTTTTACGCTGACCCGTTTCATCCAAAAAAGCAGCCGCCGGGCTGCTTTTTTAGTTTGTACAGATCTGAAATCTTGCGAGAAGCTGTCTTATGGGTTGTCCATAAGACATGAAAGGCGTGGAAGTTTCAGGCCAGCCTGTAATGGGCAACAGACAGTGCCGTTGTCTTGGCTGAGACATTACCTGGGCTCGATAGGTAATCCGGCGCGGTAGATGGCCACCAAGTGCGGTGATACTCAATCCTCACTATTTCTGTTTTCTCTGCATTCCATGAGCACCGCCACCTCTCCCTCCGCCGGTATGTCCCAGGCCGACTGGTTCAGCGCCATCGTCGTCATCGTTGTGTGGGGCGTGAATTTTGTGGTGATGAAGTGGGGCTTGGCCACACTGTCGCCGCTGCTGCTGTGCGCTTTGCGTTTTGTGGCCGCCTCGCTGCCGTTTTTGCTGTTTGTGCGCCGGCCCGCCAGCTTGTCCTGGAGTCTGCTGGTTGCATATGGGCTGGTGCAGGGGGTGGGCCAGTTCGGACTGTTGTTCACTGGTATGAAGATGGGAATGCCGGCAGGCATGGCCTCGGTAGTACTGCAGACGCAGGCCTTCATCACCATGCTGATGGCTGCCGTCTTGCTGGGTGAAAAGCCTCAGCGCTGGCAGTGGGTGGGTTTGTGCATTGCGATTGGGGGGCTGATTTTTATTGGTACCGCCCATGGTGAGAGCGCTGCTGACATGACGCTGGCAGGCTTTGTACTGACTGTGGGGGCGGCCAGCATGTGGGCCTCTTCTAACCTGCTGACGCGCGTAGCCGCCAAGCAAGGCGCGTATGAGCCGGTGTCGTTCATCGTCTGGACCAGTGTGGTTCCCATCGTACCGTTGTTGCTGCTGTCTTACTGGGTGGACGGCCCGGATTTGATGGTGCAGCAGCTGCAGGATATCGGCTGGCGTGAGCTGGCCGTGATTGCTTATCTGGCCTTTTTGTCAACCTTGCTGGGCTATGGTTTGTGGACACGCCTGCTGCAGCGCTACGCTGCCAGTACTGTGGCTCCACTGTCTTTACTGGTGCCGGTGATTGGCCTGCTTTCAGCCATGCTGCTGTTGGGGGAATCGCCCACAGGCATGCAGTGGCTGGGCACACTGGGTGTGTTGCTAGGCATGGTGGTGAACCAGTTCGGCGGGCGCTGGGCACGCAGGCGCTGATCACTGTGCAATTCCCCTGGGGCAGGCCAGTCTGCTCCAGTAGCTGATGGGATGGCTGCATTTACTCTGATGCTGATGGGTGTCAGATCCCTTGAAAGACGCACAAGGAACTGCTTATGGCCGCAGATGGCAACGCAAGCCAATTGGTCGGGATCGTCACTTTGCTGGGGGCCGCTGTCATCGGCGTGCCACTGTTCAAGCGCCTGGGGCTGGGCGCAGTACTGGGCTACTTGGCTGCAGGGCTGGCCATCGGCCCTTTTGGCATGGCGCTGGTAACAGACGCGCAGACCATCATTCATGTGGCCGAGCTGGGCGTGGTGATGTTCTTGTTTGTCATCGGCCTTGAGATGAAGCCTTCGCACCTGTGGGGCCTGCGCGGGCAGATCTTTGGCCTTGGCAGCATGCAGGTGGGTCTGTGCGCGCTGCTGCTCACCGCGGTGGGTATGGTGTTTGGCTTTTCCTGGCAAGTGGCATTTGTGAGTGGTGCAGGATTTGTACTGACATCCACCGCCATCGTCATGCAGGTGCTGGCAGAGCGCGGAGACATTCATGCACCCCATGGGCAGCGCATGGTTTCGATCTTGCTGTTTGAAGACCTGCTGATCGTTCCATTGCTGGCCATCGTGGCGTTTCTGGCACCAGCTGAAGCCACCCAGGGCTCGGTGGTGCCATTGTGGCAGCGGGCCGGCTTGGCATTGCTGTCACTGGCTGCACTGGTGGGGGCTGGCCTGTGGCTGCTGAACCCGATGTTCCGGCTGCTGGCCAAGTCCAAAGCACGCGAGGTAATGACCGCAGCAGCCCTGCTGGTGGTTCTGGGTGCGGCCCTGCTGATGGAGCTGGGCGGGTTGTCCATGGCCATGGGTGCATTTGTAGCCGGGGTGTTGCTGTCGGAGTCCAGTTTTCGCCATCAGCTGGAAGCTGACATTGAGCCGTTTCGCGGCCTGCTGCTGGGTCTGTTTTTCCTGGGCGTGGGCATGGCCCTGAACCTGCAGGTGGTGGGCCAGCACTGGCCGCTGATTGTGGCTGGTGTACTGGCGCTGATGGCGACCAAGGCTGGATGCATTTATGCAGTGGGCCGGCTGACTCGCAGCCCGCATAGCGTGGCCCTAGACCGCGCTATTTTGATGGCACAGGGCGGTGAGTTTGCCTTTGTCCTGTTTTCTGAAGCATTGAAGCTGCAGGTGATCAGTGCCGAGGTACACGCCAATATGACCGCCATCGTGGTGCTGTCCATGGCGCTGACGCCGCTGGTGGTCAGCATCCACAAGCGCTGGGCGCGTGGTGATGCATTGCAGCTCGATGGTGTGGAGGCTCCAGAGGATTTGCGCGGTACGGTGCTGGTGATTGGTTTTGGCCGTGTGGGGCAGATTGCCAGCCAGGGCCCTTTGGCCCGGGGGGTGCAGTTGTCCATCATCGATAACGACCCGGACACCATCCGTGCTGCAGCGCTGTATGGCTTCAAGGTGTACTACGGCGATGGTGCTCGGCCCGACATCCTGCATGCTGCTGGGGCGCACCATGCACAGGCCATACTGGTCTGCGTTGACGACAAGCACGCCGCCACGCGCATTGTGGAAAACGTACGCCGTGAATGCCCGCGCGTGCAACTGATCTGTCGTGCATTTGACCGCGAGCATGCGCTGGAGCTGGTGCAAAGCGATGCCGACCACGTGGTGCGTGAAACTTTTGAATCGGCCATGCAGATGGGGCGACTGACGCTGCAGGCCATTGGTGTCGACGATGACGAGGCCAACGGCGTGATGGAAGAGGTGCGCCGCCGTGACGCCGAACGCTTTGCGCTGGAGACTGCGGGTGGCCTGTTTGCCGGGCGTGCGCTGGTGCTGGGCAATATTGAACACATTCCACCACCTAAACACGATAAACCTGCGCAGTGAATTCGCTGAAGAGCTTCAAGTGAAAAAAAGCTGCCAGCGCGTATTTTGATGCGCTGGCAGCTTTTTTTGGGGTAACGATGGCGCTGTGTTTATACCTTGGCAATCTGCGCGGCGATGGCCTCGCCCAACTGCGTGGTGTTGGCTGTACCGCCCAGGTCTGGAGTGAGTGCGCCGGACTTGAGGGTGTCTTCAATCGCCTTGACGATGGCGTTGTGTGCAGCCCGCCATTCACCTTGGCTGTGGCCCAAGAAATCTAGCATCAATGCGCCAGACCAGACCATGGCAATCGGGTTGGCAATGTTCTTGCCGTAGATATCGGGCGCTGAACCGTGCACCGGCTCAAACAGGCTGGGAAACGTACGCTCAGGGTTCAGATTGGCTGAAGGTGCCAGGCCAATCGTGCCCGTGGTGGCTGGGCCCAGGTCAGACAAGATGTCACCAAACAAGTTGGTGGCGGCCACCACATCAAAGCGGCCGGGCTGCAATACAAAGCGAGCTGTCAGGATGTCGATGTGCTGCTTGTCCAGCGTGATTTCGGGGTAGTCCTTGGCAACTTCGTCGGCACGTTTGTCCCACCAGGGCATGCTGATGGCAATGCCATTGCTCTTGGTGGCCAGTGTTACGTGTTTTTTGCTGCGGCTTTGTGCCAGATCGAAAGCGTATTTCAGCAGGCGGTCTGCACCCTTGCGGGAATAAACCGACTCCTGAATGCAGATTTCGCGGTCCGTGCCTTCAAACATGATGCCGCCCAGCGCGGTGTATTCGCCCTCGGTGTTCTCACGCACCACGTAGTAGTCGATGTCGCCGGGCTTGCGGCCAGCCAGCGGGCAGGGCACTCCTTCAAACAGGCGCACCGGGCGCAGGTTGATGTACTGATCAAACTCGCGGCGGAATTTGAGCAGCGAGCCCCACAGCGAGATGTGGTCAGGCACGGTGGCGGGCCAGCCCACTGCGCCGAAGAAGATGGCGTCCATACCTGACAGCTGTGCCTTCCAGTCGTCGGGCATCATCTGGCCATGCTCGGCGTAGTAATCACAATGCGCCCAATCGAAGTGGTGAAACTCCAGCGGCAGGTTAAAGCGTTGGGCTGCAGCTTGCAGCGCACGCAGCCCTTCAGGCATGACCTCTTTGCCAATACCGTCACCGGCGATCACTGCAATTTTCTTGACTGTAGACATCACACATCTTTCTCACTATTTCAGATAGGTGCATTGTTCACACACCGCACGTGTGTTCAAGGTGCTGACTGTGGTTTGATTGTTTACGTTGTGTGTCTAAAGTGGCATGAAGAAAGCCCCGGCTGCCCATAGACTTGCACGGGGCTGCTGGCTTCAGAGAGGGTTATTTCGTTACCCAGCTGTAGCCATTGCCTGCCTGCTGAATGTGGCCAATCGAGGGCAGTGGAAAGTGGTAGCCCCCAACCAAACTGCGATCTTGTGCCAGGCGACTCAGTAAGGCATGCCGCGTGGTACGGGCCTGCTCCGGGTTCATATCGAACTGCACCTGCCAGTCCGGGTGACGCACAAACAGCGCAGGGTAATGCGCCACATCGCCAATGAAAGTGAAGCGATCGCTGCCAGAACGTACGGCAATGGCCGTGTGTCCCGGCGAGTGCCCAAAGGCGGGCACAGTTTCAAGTCCCGGGGTGAGGTGAGAGCCCGGTACAAATAGCTTGATCAGCTCGGGTGGGTAGTCTTTGAACACCCGGCGCACGGCCATAAATCCTCCGCGTGCCGCTTCGGGTGTCTGCTGCATGCGGGCGTCGTCCATCCAGAACGCTATTTCAGGTTGGGGAATCCACACGGCTGTTTTGGGATAAACCAAACTGCCATCTTTACGGCGCAAGCCGTTAATGTGGTCGCCATGCATGTGGCTGATGACGATGGCGTCCAGGCTTGCTGGCTCTATGCCTGCAGCGCGCATGTGCGTGTGCAGTAAGCCAGTGCCGGGTGCGCCGTTGTCTGCAAAACCGGTATCTAGCAAGTAGCGTTTGCCATCCAGCTCCACCACAAAGCATGTGTAAGGCACATCAATGTGGGTGGTAGGCAGGCCAGCTGCTTGCAATGCTGCCTGCACCTGCTCTAGCGATGCGTTCTTGACAAAGCCTGCATCGAGTGTCCGCCGGGTCACCCCGTCGCTCACAGCGGTGACCCGGGCCTTGCCCACTTGGTGGTGGTAATAGCCAGCTCGAATGGTATTGGCAGTTGGCGCAAGCGTGGTGCATGCGCCCAGCACAGCGGTGGACGCCAGTCCTGTGCCCCAGAGTAGACAGTCGCGACGAGAAATATCCATGAGGTTCATCCTTTGCGAGCGAGAAGATGGCCGGTGAGGGACAGCGCAGGCAGTGCGCTGCGGGGCATTTTGGTGTTCAAGGCGAGGATGTGGCAAGTTGGACAGGCCGCTTGTGGGGATGTGGGCGTGCGCAGCTGCATAGAATGCAGCGTTTCAGCCTTGATTGCCTACATATCGTGCACAAAATGCCAGCCCCCGATGACTTGCGTGTATTCATCACTGTGGTGCGTAAATCCAGCTTTGCGGCTGCGGCTGTGGCCTTGGATGCATCGCCCGCGTACGTCAGTAAACGCATACGTTTGCTGGAGGCAGACTTGGGCGTCAAGCTGCTGCACCGTACGACGCGTCGTGTGGCGGTGACGGAAGAGGGGGAGCGCATCTTTCACTGGGCGCTGCGCATTCTGGACGATATGGAGCACCTGCTGCAAGAAGCCCAAATCACGCCCCGGGAACCGCGTGGCCTGCTGCGTGTCAGCAGCAGTTTTGGTTTTGGGCGCAACGTAGTGGCGCCTGTGTTTTCACAGCTGGCGCTGCGTTATCCAGCTTTGCAGGTGCGGCTGGAAGTGTTTGACAGGCTGGTGGATGTGGCCGCAGAAGGCTTTGACCTGGATGTGCGCGTGGGCGATGATATTGCGCCGCATCTGATTGCACGGCGACTGGCCAGTAACCACCGTGTGTTGTGCGCTGCACCCAGCTATCTGGCGATCAGGGGTGCGCCGGGCAACCCGGATGAGCTGCCAGCGCATAACTGCCTGGTTATCAAGGAGCGCGATCACCCCTTCGGCGTGTGGCGGCTGCGCGCAGGTGTACAAGACCGCACGGTGAAGGTGACTGGGCAACTACAGACCAATAACGGCGAGATGGCGACGCAATGGGCCATAGATGGGCATGGCATTATTTTGCGCTCGGTCTGGGATGTGCAGCCGCAGCTGGAGAGTGGGCGGCTGATGCAGGTGCTGCCTGGTTGGAGCCAGCAAGCCAATATATGGGCCGTCTACCCCACGCGCCTTAACCGATCGACCAAGGTGCGCGTGGCGGTGGAGTTTTTGCACGCCCACTTTCAGAGCCTGGGAGTGGCAGCGGCGGTCCATAAAGCCTGATACCTGATGCTTTTGCGGGGGGCATAGGTGGAGTTCTTCATACATCGATGTGGCAGCACATGGCGTTGAGCAGTGCGTAGTGCCTCCACAGAGCATTGCGCCGCTTGGGGTGTATTTATTCCATGCAGTTGGCCGATGGATCGCTGGCCGCCATTTCGCATGCACACTCTGGTAGCCATTGCCGCGAGGCATTGAACAAAATCACGTCAACGGTGTCCGTAAACAAAAAGAGCGCCATGAAGGCGCTCTTTTGGCTAGCGATCAGACCTTATTTGGTCAATGCAGCCTTGACGGCGGCAGACACCAGTCCCATGTCGGCTTTGCCCGACAGCTTGGACTTTACGGCGCCCATCACCTTACCCATGTCGCCAGGGCCGGTTGCGCCGACTTCGGCCACGATAGCCTGGACGGCGGCGGTCACTTCGGCTTCAGACATGCGCTCAGGCAGATAGGCCTTGAGTACTTCCATCTCGGCTTTTTCGATGTCAGCCAGATCGGTGCGGTTGGCGGTTTCAAACGCGGTGATGGAGTCTTTGCGCTGCTTGATCAGTTTGTCGACGATGGCAATCACGGCTGCGTCATCGAGCTCGATGCGCTCGTCCACTTCCTTTTGTTTGATCGCTGCTTGCAGCAGGCGAATCGTGCCCAGGCGTGCGCTGTCTTTGGCACGCATGGCGGTCTTCATGTCTTCGGTAATTTGGGCCTTGAGGCTCATGGCGAACTCCTTCAGTGGAAGGTCACTGCACGATTGCAGTGGCCAGAAAACAAAAAACCCGCGCTTGGCGTCCCTAGCGCGGGTTTGCGGCTTTTAAGGGCCGACGAATCCTAACCTTGGAAGATTAATACATCTTCTTAGGCAGTTGCATGCTGCGCACGCGCTTGTAGTGACGCTTGACGGCAGCAGCCTTCTTGCGCTTACGTTCAGCTGTAGGCTTTTCGTAAAATTCACGAGCGCGCAGGTCTGTCAGCAGGCCCAGCTTTTCGATGGTGCGCTTGAAGCGGCGCAGGGCAACTTCATAGGGTTCGTTTTCTTTGACGCGGATGGTAGTCATTCAATTTCCAGATATCTGTGCTGACAGCGGGTTCTTGGGAGATCGGGCCTAAGAGCCATGTGCAGCGGTTGTTCCCCGTCTCTATTAACTAGTATGGCCGACGGGGTATTGCCAGCAAAGTCGAGCATTGTAGCGGATTTTGCAAAGGGTTCAGGACTGGGTGCGCGTAATGGCCCAGCAAAGGCCTTTCACATCGCTTGTGCAGGTTGTTGCGCCATGGCTTGTGCGCAGGCAAATGCACTGGCCCATGCCCACTGAAAGTTGTAACCACCCAGCCAGCCGGTGATGTCCACGACCTCGCCAATGCAATACAGACCGGGCTGGTTTTTGGCCTCCATGGTCTGCTGTGACAACGCTTTTGTATCCACGCCCCCCAGAGTGACTTCGGCTTTTTTGTAGCCCTCGGAGCCATTGGGGGTGATTTCCCAGCGCGACAACTGCTCGGCCAGTTTGGTCAGCGCTTTGTCACTGGCTTCATTGATGGGGCGCTGCAGTTCGGGCTGCTGGCTGGTCCAGGCGTCGGCCAGACGGGTTGGCATGTGGGCAGCCAGTTCGTTGGCTACCAGCTTGCGCGAACGGGCTTTGGCTTGCTGCAGCACCTCGGCCATGTCGATGCCTGGCAGCAGGTTGATGTGCAGCGGTGTGTCGTCTTTCCAGTAGCTTGAAATTTGCAGCACAGCCGGGCCTGACAGGCCGCGGTGGGTGAACAGCAGGTCTTCATGAAAGCTCATGCGTTCTTTTTTGCTGCCGGTGCTGATTTCAACGGGCAGGGCCAAACCTGCCAGTTGTGCATACGGCTTCCACGCATCGCCATCAAATGTCAGTGGTACCAAGCCCGCACGGCGTTCAATCAGGGGCAGTTTGAACTGCTGAGCGATGCGATAGCCAAAATCGGTAGCACCAATTTTGGGGATGGACAGGCCCCCGGTGGCAATCACCAAACGTAGGGTCGTGACCGTGCCACGGTCGGTCTGAATGGCATAGCTGCCCGCGCTGGCTGTATCAGCGTTAGAGGCTGAAAACGTAACTTTTTTCACACTGCAGGGCTGCCAGTGCTCTACGCCACCGGCTGCGCATTCGGCCAGCAGCATACGGATGATGTCTTCCGCAGAGCGCTGTGCAAACAGCTGCCCCTTGTGTTTTTCTTCGTAGGCAATGCCGTGTTTGTCGAGCAGGGCAATAAAGTCTGCAGGTGTGTAACGTGACAGGGCAGAGCGGCAAAACTGCGGGTTCTGGCCCACGTAGTGCTTGTGCGGAGCTCGAACATCCAGATCACGGTTGGTGAAATTGCAGCGCCCTCCACCGGAGATGCGGATTTTTTCAGCCACTTTTTCGGCATGATCGATCAAAAGCACCTTGAGCCCCAACTGCCCGGCCTGCGCTGCGCAAAACAGGCCCGCAGCCCCTGCGCCGATGATGACGGCGTCGTAAGAAGAGGGCGAAGAAGCGATGGTGTTTTCGGTCATAGGACAAAGTGGCGGCTGAAAAAACAGCAGCCCGCAGTACACGCGGGCTGTGACGGCAGTGTAGTCAAGGGGCCAAGCCCCGTGGTAGCTGCGGGTTGCCCGGCACGCATCGTGCTTAATTGGCTGTCGATTCCTACAATTGCCCCTCATGAATTTGCCTGCCCACCAGCTCAGCATGACCGTGCTGATGACCCCCGATATGGCCAACTTTTCCGGCAATGTGCACGGGGGCGCCATTCTGAAAAAATTGGACGAAGTGGCATACGCCTGTGCCAGCCGTTATGCAGGGCGCTATTGCGTCACGCTGAGCGTGGACCAGGTGATGTTTTTGCAACCCATTCACGTGGGAGAGCTGGTGACGTTCCTGGCGAGCGTGAACTACACCGGCACTTCGTCCATGGAAATTGGCATCAAGGTGATTGCGGAAGACATCCGTGGCCAAGTGGTGCGGCATGTGAACAGCTGCTTTTTCACCATGGTGTCGGTGGACGATGATCGCAAACCTGTGTCAGTGCCGCCACTGCAGCCCGAGTCTGACGATCAACAACGCCGCTGGCACGCTGCGTTGATTCGCAAAGAAATGCGCAAGGAAGTGGCTCAACGCTTTGCACAAACGCGCAACCCGGCTTCTCAACCCATCAGCCACTGATTGTTTTGCTATGCGCAGCCCAAGGTGTGGGCTGCGCGCGATGAACGTCATCAATCTGACACGTTTTGTTCATGGCGTTGTCACAAGTTTTTCCAAGAATGCGAGGCATTGCCACACCTCCACATTCAAGGAAAGCCACGCATGAACAGCCCAGCTGCCCACATTGACAGCGAAGACATTTCGACCAACCTGAGCGCCAACGCTGAATTTCAGACTGTTGTGGACAGTGCTGTCTCGCGCCGGGGTTTCTTGCGCAGTGGCACGGGCCTTACGGCTGCCATGTTTCTGGGTTTAGGCGGGGGGCTGGCCGGTTGTGCCACGTCCGCCAGCCATGGCAGCGGCAAACCGTTGATGGGCTTCAAAGCCATTCCCATTTCGACCAGCGACAGCCTGCAAATTGCCCCCGGCTACACCGCCAGCGTACTGGCTCCTTGGGGCACACCGTTGATTGATGGTGCCCCCAATTTCAAGGGTGACGGCAGCGAAGATGCCGCCACCCAGGCCTTGCAGGTGGGCGACAACCACGACGGTATTCATTTCTTTGCCCTGGATGGCAAGAACGATGAAGGCCTGCTTGTAATGAACCACGAGTACTGCACCGTGGACGAAAAGACGGGCGCCTATGTCTGGCTGTTTGGCAGCAAGGGCGCGGATGTGCGCAAGACGTGGAGCAAGGACAACGTGCACAAATCCATGAATGCGCACGGGGTGTCGGTCATCCACATTCAAAAAAATGCCAAAGGCCAGTGGGACTTGGTCAAAGGCAGTGCCTACCACCGCCGCATCACCGCGTTTTCGGCCATGGAAATGACAGGCCCGGCCGCTGGCGATGCTTTGCTGCAGACCAAGGGCGACCCTTCAGGCCGCCGTGCACAAGGCACGTTCAACAATTGTGGCAATGGCTTTACGCCTTGGGGTACTTACCTGACGTGTGAAGAAAACTTCAACAACTACTTTGGCACCAGCGGTGCTGAAGACCGCCGCAACGCCGCGCAAAAGCGCTATGGCCTGTCGGCCAAGGGAAGCACCTTTCAGTGGGAAAAACACGAGGCACGCTTTGACTACGCCAAGGAACCCAACGAATCCAATCGCTTTGGCTGGATTGTGGAGATCGATCCTTTCAACCCCGGCAGCATTGCGCAAAAACGCACTGCGCTAGGCCGCTTCAAGCACGAGAATGCCGCCTTTGCCTTGACCAAGGATGGCCGCGCGGTGGTCTACATGGGCGACGATCAGGTCAACGACTACATCTACAAATTTGTCTCGGATGGCAAGTACACCAAGGGTGGTGATAACAGCCAGTTGCTGGACAAGGGCAAGCTGTACGTGGCACGTTTTGACGCGGGCAAGGCTGTGGGGGATTTTGCGGGTACGGGGGAGTGGCTGCTGCTGGACAAGCAGGCCAATCCCAAGCTGCAGGCTGATAGCAGCTTTGCCAATCAGGCCGCGGTGCTGGTGCATGCACGCATGGCCGGTGACGTGGTGGGTGCCACCAAGATGGACCGCCCAGAGTGGGTGAGCGTGCATCCCAAGACGGGTGAGGTGTACGTCACACTGACCAACAACACCAGCCGCACCGTGGCAGACGAGGCCAATCCGCGTGCCAAGAATGTATACGGTCAGATTGTGCGCTGGCGCGAAGCTGGGGGCGATGCAGCAGCGACCACGTTTGAATGGGATATTTTTGTACTGGCAGGCAACCCCACGGTGCATACCGAGCGCAAAGACTTGCGTGCTGGCTCAGCCAACATCACGGCTGACAACACTTTCAATAGCCCAGATGGCCTGGCTTTTGATGCCGATGGCCGCCTGTGGATTCAGACCGATGGCAAGTACAGCAACCAGGGGGACTATGCCGGTCAGGGTAATAACCAGATGTTGTGCGCAGACCCGGTGACCAAAGAGATTCGCCGTTTCTTTGTCGGCCCCAAAGAGGCAGAGGTGACGGGCATTACGTTCACGCCAGACCATAAGACCATGTTCATCAACATCCAGCATCCTGGCGAAGAGGGCGATAGCCACTGGCCCGGTGGTGGCAGCACCATTCCACGCTCGGCCACAGTGGTCATCACCAAAGATGACGGCGGCGTAATTGGCACCTAAGTGGCAGCTAAGACAGTGTTCTAGAACATGTGACTGCTTATCACAGGCATATGGCAAGGGCTGCAACGGTGGTGGACGTTGCAGCCCTTGTTTTAATGGAATATGACTCTAACGCTTATGTATAAAGCGTTGGTAGCTATATTTTTAGAAAATTGCCTGTCGTGTATCAGGCATGCTCGTTTGTTGTGCCCAGGCTGCAACGCCTTGCACCACATCGCCAATCACCAGAACACTGGGGCTGGCCAGATTTTCTGTATGTAGCGTTGCAGCCAGTTCGTGCAAGGTGGTGATGGCATGGCGCTGATGGGGCAAACTGGCATGCTGAATGATGGCGGCAGGCATGTTGGCGGGTAGCCCGCCTGCTTGCAGCTCAGCTGTGATGTGTTCTACAGAGCTGACACCCATGTAAATCACGACCGTTAGCTTGGCAGCTTGCGCGGTAGCCGCCAGAGCGCGCCAGTCGGTGCCCGTGTCGCCAGGTTTGGCGTGGCCGGTAACAAAAATGACGCCATGGGCATGCGCACGATGAGTCAGCGGCGCGCCCAGGCTGGTCAGGCCAGCCAGACCAGCGGTGATGCCGTTGATGACCTGCACCTCAATGCCTGCTGCGCGCAGGTGCTCCACCTCTTCACCACCACGGCCAAAGATGAAAGGGTCACCCCCCTTGAGGCGCACAACATGCTCGCCTTGGCGCACTTCGGTTTCCATCAGCTTTTCAATAAAAGCCTGAGGCGTGCTCTTGCAGCCACCGCGTTTGCCGACATAAATGATGCGCGCCTGGGGGGAAGCAAAGTCCACAATGTCTTGCGAGACTAAGTCGTCCACCAGCAGCACCGTGGCGGATTGAATGGCTTTCCATGCTTTGATGGTCAGCAGCTCTGGGTCGCCCGGGCCCGCACCCACCAGGGTGCAGGAACCATGTTTGGAGTGTGCGCTGGCGTTCATGCTTGCGCTCCTGTAGTGGCCGCATGGGCCGTCAGTTGGCGGTGCAGATCAACAATGACCTGCACTTGGGTGGCAATCGGCGCAGGAACTGGCCGCTCACCATGGAGTACTTCTCGCGTATAGGCAGCTGTAGCGGCTGCATCCAGACCAGATGGCAGCTCCGGCGGTACAGGCACAGAGCCACCTTCGTTGCTCAGTGTCAGCAAGGTTTTTCCGTGCAAGATGCCGCGCATCATGGGCTGGCGGCGAGGATCAGCCACCGGCTCGCCTTCCATGCCACGCAGCAGCAGAGCATGGCTGCCAGCCTCAGCGTGGGTTTGCTCCATGCTGATGCTGTATTCCGGATGCGTGTAGCAGCCCACCACCAAGCTGACGGTGCCGCTGGCAGCCAGTGGATTCATGTGTTTGACCAGGCTGTGCGCAGGGTTGCGCAAACCGATGGTGGCGCGTGCATCCAGCAAATCGGCCAAGCCAGGCAGCAAAGCGCGTGTATGTATGCTGATCAGTTCGCCGGGTTGGGGTGTGGTCAGGGTCGTGGCTGACGTGTGCTTTAACTGCTCGAGCACTTGCGCTGCCGTCACTCGGCTGCGTTCTGTGGTGCTGCCGTGCAAAAGTACGGGCAAACCTTCGCGTATCAGAAGCAATGCCAGCAATGGCGTGAGCACGGGCAGACGCCGTGCTCCGTTGTAGCTAGGAAGCACGACCACTGGCGAGACGCCTGCAGCGCTGCATGGCAGGCGTGCGTGCACGGCATCCATGAACCCGGCCATCTCTTGCGCTGTTTCGCCCTTGATGCGCATTGCCAGACAAAACGCACCCACTTGTAGTGGCTGCGCTTGTCCATCCAGCACCCAACCCAAAAGTTCGCAGGCTTGCGCGCGCGAAAGTGCGCGTGCGCCGTCTTTGCCGCGCCCGATTTCTTTGAGATATTGCTGAATGGTGCTCATGGGTATCTATAAAAGTATTTTTGACATTCTGAATGAATTTTTATATCTATTTGTTATATGAAAATGACGTACGTTGTCAGTGCAATGCTTGTGTCTAAAGTTGGCGATGTCAGGCATTGGCTCGATTTGCATACAAGGGCTCAGCAAGGGCTGCAGACCACCGCATACTGCGCAGCATATTGTGTGTTGCAAGACCGAAATCTAGGAGTAAGTAATGAACCAGCAGCAATCTTTGGTGTCCGATTTGATGGCTCAGTTGCAAGGTGCGCCCATGCAGCAAATGGCGCAACAACTGGGAGCCAATAGCCAGCAAATGCAATCTGCGGTGGAGACGGCATTGCCCCTGTTGCTGGGCGCATTGGGCAATAACGCAGCCAAGCCCCAAGGCGCTGCAGATTTGTTCGGTGCTTTGCAGCGTGACCACGGCAGCGCCATGCCCCAGGGTTTTGGGGATCTGGGAGGCTTGCTAGGGTCAATGCTGGGAGGTGGTCAGTCGCCTGCGGGCAGCGCCGGAAGCAATCCTTTGGGTGATGGCGCAGCCATTCTGGGGCATATTTTTGGTGGCAACCGCCAAACTGCTGAAAGTGGACTGGGTCAGGCCACTGGTTTAGGCAATAACGCTGGCCAGCTTCTGGCGATGCTGGCCCCTATCGTGATGGCATTCCTTGCCAATCGCGTCAAGGCTGGCGGTATGGATGCCAGCAGCCTGGGGAAAACCTTGGAGCAAGAGCGCACGCAAGTGCAGCAGCAAGGCGGTCTGGGTGGTGATTTGCTTGGCAGTTTGCTGGACCAAAATGGCGATGGCAAGCTGGATGTGGGCGATCTGTTCAAGCTGGGGGGCAGCTTCTTGAGTGGCCGCCGTTGAACCACGTATGGCTGCAGAAAAAGCACCTGTGGGTGCTTTTTTCTTGCCTGCAGCACAAGGCCATTGATCGCAAGACCATGCTTTGAATGGGCGGCAGTTCTACACTTGCGAGTTATGAGTCAGCTGATCTTGGGTATTGAATCTTCGTGCGATGAAACGGGTGTGGCCTTGGTCCACATGCCGCAAGACGGTGGCGTGCCCACTTTGCTCTCGCATGCATTGCACAGCCAAATTGATATGCACCGGGCGTATGGCGGTGTTGTGCCTGAGCTGGCTAGTCGAGACCATATTCGCCGTGTTCTGCCGCTGACCAAGCAGGTCTTGGAAGATGCAGGCAAAACCCTGCAAGACATTGATGTGGTGTCGTTCACGCGGGGTCCCGGCTTGGCCGGCGCTTTGCTGGTAGGGGCAGGGGTGGCCTGCGCTTTGGCCGCCGCGCTGGACAAACCCGTGCTGGGCGTGCACCACCTGGAAGGGCATTTGCTCTCTCCATTTTTGAGTGAAGACCCGCCAGAGTTCCCCTTTATCGCTCTGCTGGTGTCGGGAGGACATTCACAGCTGATGCGTGTGAACAGGGTGGGCAGCTACGAAATTTTGGGTGAAACGATTGACGATGCAGCCGGAGAAGCTTTTGACAAGTCGGCCAAGGTGATGGGGCTGCCATACCCGGGTGGGCCTATTTTGTCCAAGCTGGCTGAAAGTGGTGATCCGCAAGCCTTTAAGCTGCCACGCCCCTTGCTGCACAGTGGAGATTTGGATTTTTCGTTTGCTGGCTTGAAAACTGCTGTGCTGACGCAGGCCAAAAAACTGGGCGATGAGCTGGAAGCTCGCAAGGCAGATTTGGCTGCCAGCACCCAGGCTGCCATTGTGGATGTGCTGGTTAAAAAAACCATCAATGCACTCAAACAAACCGGCATGACCCGTGTCGTGGTGGCTGGTGGGGTGGGTGCCAACAAGCTGTTGCGCGAACAGTTGAATGCAGAGTGCGCCAAACGCAAAATTCGTGTGCACTACCCTGAGCTGCATTTGTGCACCGACAATGGCGCCATGATTGCCATGGCTGCGGCCATGCGCGTGCAGGCGGGCCAACAGCAACCCAGTAAGACCTATGCGTTCGATGTGAAGCCCCGCTGGCCGCTTGATGCCATCGCAGAGCCCGCAGACAATGCTGCTTAAATGGCGTTATGTCACCGAACGAGCCCTCTGATGAGGGCTTTTTCTTTGGGCCTTGCGGCTCTTTGGGCCTTGCTTTACCAAAGCTTCACGTGGCTTTTGCTGTGGCCGTACATAGGCTCTGCACAATCGCGGTTAGAAACAAGCCATTACGCTTTATTGCTCTCTCAGCATGCAGAAAAAAACCACCCTCTTTTCTCCCAGCCGGCCACCGCGCACGTGGGCACTGCCTTTGGCATTGGCCTGTGCGGTGATGGCTGCGGGTTGTAGCCACACTTCACAGTTTGCTGGGCAAAGTGAATCAGTTGCCGTGCCCGAGCAGTGGCGCAGCACTGCGGCGCAGCTCCAATCGTCAACCCCTGAGGACTTGAGCCGCTGGTGGCAACGCTTTGGTGATGTGCAAATGAGCGGGTTGATTGAGCAGGCATTGCAAGCGAACCCCAGTGTGCAGACTGCACAGGCATCTTTGCGGCAAGCCCGCGCTCAACTCAACCTGAGTGAGGCGAATCGGCTGCCCAGTGCCAGTGCCAGCGCTGGCGGTAACCGCAGCAAGCGCGAGCCTAGTTCTGCCAGCAACAGTTTCAGTGCAGGTATTGATGCCAGCTGGGAGCCCGATCTTTGGGGCATGCAAGCCAATGCGGTGAAGGCAGGAGAGGCGAACGTAGCAGCCGCCTTGGCCACACTGGAAAGTGCGCATGTCACGCTGGCGGCTGAAGTTGCCCAAAACTACATTCAATTGCGCAGTCTGCAAAACCGGCTGCGTATTGCGCAAGACAACCTGGGTATTCAGCGCGAGAACCAGCAAATCACGGAGTGGCGTGTGCAGGCGGGGCTGGCGACTTCGCTGGATTCAGAGCAGGCGCGCTCATCCACGGCGCAAACGGCTGCGCAGATTCCTTCTTTGCAAGCATCGCTGGCGCAAACAGGCCATGCCCTTGCCATCTTGACGGGGCAGGTACCTGCCGCGCTCGAGTCCGCATTGCGCGAAGCAAAACCTTTGCCGGTAGCCCCTGAAAATCTGGCCATGACATTGCCTGCAGACACGCTGCGTCAACGTCCTGACGTGCGGGTGCAGGAGCAAAAAGTGATTGCTGCGGTGGCCAACCTGTCAGCCCAAGAGCGTGCAAATTTCCCGAGCTTGCGCTTGTCTGGCTCCCTGGGTTTGAGTGCTGCAACATTTGCCGCGCTGGGCACCAGTGGTGCCACGCTCGCAACCAGCATTGCATCCAGCCTGTCGCAAACCTTGTTTGATGGTGGTGCCAACAGTGCACGTGTGCAAGAGCGCCAGGCGGCTGTAGAGATTGCGCGCATCAACTACCGCGCCACGGTGCTGACGGCACTGCAGGAAGTGGAAGACGCGCTGGTGCAGCTGCAAGGCGACAAAGAGCGCGTTGTGCAATTGCAGGTGGCACAAGAAGCTGCGCGCAATGCGCAACTGCTGGCCAATCAGCGTTACAGCAGTGGTCTGGTGGATTTTCAAACAGTGCTGGATACCCAGCGCACGTTGCTGTCTTCACAAGACAGTGTGGCGACTGCGCAAGCGGCTATCAGTACCGACTACGTACGCCTTTACAAGGCGCTGGGCGGCGGCTGGCAGCCGCTGGCAATAGATGGCCAAGTATTGAGCCCCGCATCGACTCAGCCCTAAAAAGAATCAACGGAATCAACAATGAGCAAGAAAAAATCCGAAAGCACCTCCAAAGACGTGCAAGAACTTTTAGGCGATGGATTGACACGTCGCTGGTGGCAAAGTCCCACTTTGTGGATCGGTGTTGTGGCTGTGGCCGGTGCTGCAGGCGCTTACCTGTACTGGCAGCAGCAGCAAAAGGCCAATGCCAAGCCGGTGTATGTGACGGAAGCGGTCAAGCGTGGTGATTTGTCCTTGACCGTGCTTGCCAACGGCACGTTGCAGCCCACGCGCACAGTGAATGTAGGCTCAGAGCTGTCGGGCACGGTGCGCAACGTACTGGTGGACGTGAACGATGCCGTCAAAAAAGGCCAAGTGCTGGTGGAGCTGGATACAGACAAACTGCAAGCGCAGCTCAATCGTTCCAAAGCTTCGGTGATGTCAGCGCAAGCCCGTTTGCAGCAGTCGCAGGCAACGCTCAAAGAGTCGCGCTCTAACTTTGCACGGTTGCAAGAGGTGCACCGCATCTCTGGGGGGAAAGTACCTTCCGCCGCAGAGATGGATGCAGGGCAAGCCACGGTAGAGCGCGCGATTGCGGACGAAGCGGCTGCGCGTGCTTCTGTAGATGATGCCCGGGCGGCGCTGAAAACGGATGAAACCAATTTATCCAAAGCGTCCATCAAGTCCCCGATTGATGGTGTGATTCTCACGCGCACGGTAGACCCAGGTAACGCGGTGGCTGCTTCTTTGCAAGCGGTGACTTTGTTTACTGTGGCTGAAGACTTGAAGAAGCTGCGTCTGGAAGTCTCTGTGGATGAGGCCGATATCGGGCAGGTTCAGGCCGGTCAGCGCGCAAGTTTCACTGTGAGTGCGCACCCATCGCGCACCTATCCAGCCAAGGTCACCCGTGTCGACTATGGCTCTACCAAGACGGACAACGTGGTGACTTATCTGGCGCGGCTGGAAGTACACAACGAAGACTTGTCGCTGCGCCCTGGCATGACAGCCTCTTCCACCATCCGCTCAAGCGAACGCAAAGATGTGATCCTGGTGCCCAATGCTGCCTTGCGCTTTACGCCCGTAGGCATGCAGGCTCCAGCTGTTCCTGGCGCGCCTGCGGGTGCTGCTGGGGAGCGTGGGCCACGTCCACAAGGTCAGGGTGGTCCGGCTGCAGCACCGGGTGCCAGCAGTGGCGGCATCATGGGGCAGCTGATGCCTCAGCGGATGCGATCGAGCCGGGGCGTTGGTGGCAGCCAGGCACTGGGCGTGGGGCAGACACGCTATGTCTGGGTGCTGGAGGGCGGAGCACCAGCTGCTGTGCAGGTGAAAACGGGTATCAGCGACGGTCGTATCACTGAAGTGGAAAGTGACAAGCTGACTGAAGGTGCCCAGGTCATTACCGATCAGCGCAGCGGAGCAGCGCGATGACACAAGCGCCAACGCAAGACAGCGGTGGCATGCCACTGATCCGGCTTCGCAACATCGTCAAGGTCTACGGTGAAGGCGGGTTGGCATTTAAGGCACTCAAGGGCTTTGATCTGGACATTGATCAGGGCGACTTTGTGGCCATCATGGGACCCAGTGGCTCAGGCAAGTCCACCGCCATGAACACGCTGGGGTGTCTGGACAGACCCACCTCTGGTGAATACCTGTTCAAAGGCGTGCATGTCGAAGACTTGGACCGTGACGAGCGCGCCCGTCTGCGCCGCCGCTACTTTGGCTTTGTGTTTCAGGGCTTTCACCTGCTGCCGCGCACTACAGCGCAAGAGAATGTGGAGCTGCCACTGCTGTACCGCGGGGAAACCGCGACACAGCGCCATGCCGCCGCCGCCAGGGCGCTGGATGCCGTCGGTTTAAAGGGCTGGGAGCACCATACTCCGTCTGAGCTTTCGGGTGGTCAACAGCAGCGTGTGGCGATTGCACGGGCCATTGTGAGCAACCCTGTGGTGCTGCTGGCCGATGAACCTACCGGTAATCTGGATACGCAGCGCAGTGAAGAAATCATGGAGCTGCTGTGGAAGCTGAACCATGAGCAAGGCATTACGGTGCTGATGGTGACGCACGAGCCAGAAATGGCCGCTTACGCGCGGCGCATTGTGCGCTTCAAAGATGGTTTGCTAGATACCGATATGCGCAATGAACCGATGATGCTGCGACAAAAAACAGCATCTACTGAAGCTGTGAATGGGGAGGGCGCCTGATGTTTGGCAACACCATCTTGCTGGCGCTACGCTCCATTCGTCGCAACCTGCTGCGCTCTTTTTTGACCATTTTGGGCATTGTGATTGGCGTCAGTGCAGTAATCACCATGGTCACTTTGGGCAACGGCGCGACCGTGGCAGTGCAAACACAAATTCAGGGTCTGGGCACCAACTTGCTGCAGATTCGTGCGGGCATGCGCATGGGGCCTGGCGCAGCACCGGCACCAGCTTTCAAAGATACGGATGCGCTGGCAATTGAGCAGCAAATTGGCGGTATTGCCGCCGTTGCTCCTGAAGCACGCTCCAGCGTCACGCTGGTGGCGGATGGGCGCAACTGGTCGTCCACTGTGATTGGGAGCAACAACGAGTGGTTTAAAACGGGCAACTGGAAGCTCTCTCAAGGCCGTGCGTTCACCGATGAGGAGCTGCGTGCAGGCGCTTCGGTGTGCGTGATTGGTTCGACCTTGCACCGCGAGCTGTTCCAAAGCTCGGCTGACGTTCTGGGGCGTGCGCTGCGCGTCAAAGCGTTTTCCTGCACCATCATCGGCGTGCTGGAATCCAAAGGCCAGGGCGCTTTTGGGAACGATCAAGATGACCAAGTCTTGATTCCCCTGAAGACTTTGCAGCGCCGTGTCACGGGCAACACCCGTGTCAGCACCTTGCTGGTGTCCATGGCCGATGACAGCGACCCTGAGCGCGTCAAAACCAGCCTGCGCGATTTGCTGCGTGAGCTGCGCAAGCTGGCCCCTACCGATGAAGACAACTTCAATGTGCTGGATACCAAACAACTGGCCGACACCATGGCAGGCACCACCAAGGTCATGACCACCTTGCTGGGGGCTGTGGCAGCAGTGAGCTTGCTGGTGGGCGGTATTGGCATCATGAACATCATGCTGGTGAGCGTGACAGAGCGCACCCGGGAGATTGGCTTGCGCCTGGCGATTGGTGCGCTGGAGCGTGAGGTGCTGCTGCAGTTTTTGATTGAAGCGGTGGTGCTGGCTGCGCTGGGGGGCTTGATCGGGATTGCGATTGCTGCCGTGGCTTCTGTGGGGCTGGCGCAGGTAATGCAGGTGCCCTTCATCTTTAACCCGATGGTGAATGCGCTGTCCTTTGTGTTTTCTGCCGCAATCGGTGTGGTGTTTGGCTACTTCCCAGCGCGCCGGGCTGCGCAGCTGGATCCGATTGAAGCCCTGCGCCATGAGTAAAGCGTACGGTTAAGGGTGGCACAAAAAAGCCGGAGGCTGCAAGGCACTCCGGCTTTTTTGTGTGTAGCAATGCCAGGGATCAAAGCGCCAGTTTGTGGCGCACCATAAAGCCGTAGATCAAACCCAGTACGGCTGCTGTGGCCGAGGCCCCCAAGATACCCATCTTGGCTGCGCCCAGCAGCGCTGCATCAGAGAAAGCCAGTCCGCCCACAAAAATAGCCATGGTGAAACCGATGCCTGCCAGCAAGCCAACCAGCACAACCCCTGCCCAGTTCACGCCTTGCGGCAAACTGCACAGCCCTGTTTTGACCGCCAAGAATGTGGCCAGAAATACCCCCACAGGTTTGCCAATGACCAGCGCTACCAGAATGCCCAAGGCGACAGTCTGCGGGCCTGCTGCTGATAAATCGACGCCGCCAAATTGCACGCCAGCGTTGGCCAGCGCAAAGACGGGCATGACACCAAAGGCCACCCAGGGGTGCAGCATCATGGGCAGACGAAATACCGGGGGCAGCAAGTCACGCTGGGCTGCAGAGGCAATGCGCAGTTCCTGGTGCAGCACATCGGCCTCAAACTGGCCCTGCTGCGCTTGCAGGCGGATGCGCGTAAGAGCCTGTTGCGCCACTTCCAGATGGTGGCGCTGCGCAGGGCGCATGGCCACAGGTGTCATCAAGCCCAGTACCACGCCGGCCAGCGTCGGGTGGGCACCGGTTTGCAGCAAACCCAGCCAGAGCACCGCACCGGGCAGTGCATAGGCCCAGGCTGATGCAATGCCCATGCGGTTGAACAGCACCACCAGTGCCAAGCCCGCAAAAGCCACGGCAAAGCCGCTGTAGTCCAGCCCGCCAGAGTAAAAGAAAGCAATGATGAGTACGGCAGCGATGTCATCAATGATCGCCAGCGCCAGCAAAAAAATGCGCAAGGGGCCAGGAATTGATTTGCCCAGCAGAGCCAGCACGCCGACGGCAAAGGCAATGTCTGTGGCTGTCGGAATGGCCCAGCCGTTGAGCAGTAATTGGTCTTGGCCAGCAAAAGCTACATAGATCAAGGCAGGTACGGCCACGCCGCCAATGGCCGCCATCACCGGCAGGCTGGCCTGGCGCAGGTTGGCAAGGGCACCGTTGTGCATTTCACGCCGAATCTCCATACCCACGACCAAAAAGAAAATGGTCATGAGCACATCGTTGACGAAGAAATGCAAATCCGTGCTCCAGCTCCAGGGGCCGAGCGTCAGCGCCAGCGGTGCGTGCCATGTGGCGAAGTAGCTGCTGGCCCATGGCGAGTTGGCCCAGCCTAGGGCGATGGCAGCGGCCAGCATCAAAACGATGCCACTCATCGACTCGATGTGCAGCAAGTGCGCAAAACGCGAAGCAATGTGGCTGGAGGCTGTTTGAAGCGCAGGAATGTGCGCGCTGGGCGCAGGAAATTGCGGGTGCAGAGGGGCCTGGCCCTGGGGGTCATGGGTGTGCACAGACGGACTTTCGCTAGTGATATGCAAGCGGCCCGACCTGCACCTGAAAATTCACCTGCCATCACTGCCGTATGCAGCGGGCACCCGGTGGCTAGTGTACAGAACTGGTTTGAAGCGCCTTGTCACAAAGACGGTGGTTCAGAAGGCCTTTTTTGAAAAAATGAGCTATAAGCGCTTGAATTAGCTGGTTTTTAGATATTTTTAACTTGATAAGTGAGTGTCAGCATGCGCTGGCAGCTATGTTTTTATTGCGCAAGCCCAAGAAAAAAGCCCCCGGGCCTTGCGGCGCTCAGGGGCTCGTTTGAGGGGGGGGCTTATTTGCCGATGGCCTCTTGCATGTCCTTCAGGGGATCGTCTGCTGGCGATTCACTGCCAGGGTTGCTGCCGTTTTGTTCCATATACGGATTGTCAAAGTCGATCGGTGCGGGCATCGAGGACTCCATTTGCTCGCGGATGGCGTCCAGGTCGTAATCTACCTTTTCGTCCATGCCGCTGGAGACAATGCCGGGGAATGCAATGATCAGGCCCACCATCACCAGCTGAATGCACAGGAACGGAATGGCCCCCATGTAAATTTGCTCAGTGGTCACTGGTGCCACACGCTTTTTGGTGAGCTTGTCGGTGTATTCCTTGTCCGGCGCGACCGAACGCAGGAAGAACAGCGCAAAACCAAAGGGCGGGTGCATGAAGGAAGTCTGCATGTTCACAGCCAGCAGCACACCAAACCACACCAGATCAATGCCCAGCTTGTCGGCCACGGGTGCCAGCAAAGGCACCACGATGAAGGACAGCTCAAAGAAGTCCAGGAAGAACGCCAGCACGAACACCATGATGTTCACGATGATCAGGAAGCCCACTTGGCCACCAGGCAGATCGGCCAGCAGGTGTTCTACCCACAGCGGGCCATCGACACCCTGGAACGTCAGACCAAAAATGGTGGCACCGATCAAAATGAACATCACAAAGCACGACAGCTTGGTGGTGCCCACCAGTGCCTGGCGCAGCAGTTGGTAGTTCAGACGCTTGCGGCTGAGTGCCAAAATAATGGCGCCCAGTGCACCCATCGCACCACCTTCTGTAGGTGTTGCAATGCCCAAAAAGATGGTACCCAGCACCAGGAAAATCAGCAGCAGCGGTGGGATCAGAACAAACGTGACTTTCTCAGCCACATGCGACAGCAGGCCCATGCCCGTTACGCGGTTGATGGATGCAGCCACAAAAGCCAGCGCCACACCAAAGCACATCGAGAACACGATGGTTTCGTCCTTGGCGACTTTGTCCACCACTTCACCTGTGAGCCAGGTGTGGATGGTTGCCATGTTCTGCGCAGCAAAAATGGAAACGCCCACGCACAGCACGGTGAGTACCAGCAACGATGTCAAGCCGTTAGAGCCGTCTTTTTCCTTCAGGCTGCGCGCTTCTGGAGGCAGCGCAGGCACCATGTGTGGCTTAAAGAAAGCCAGCAGGAAAATGAAGAGCATGTAAAAACCCACCAGCATGAAGCCGGGGATGAATGCGCCCTTGTACAGGTCACCCACGCTGCGGCCCAGTTGGTCGGCCAAGATGATCAGCACCAGTGACGGCGGAATGATCTGCGCCAGCGTGCCTGAGGCAGCAATCACGCCCGAGGCAATGCGGCGGTCATAACCGTAGCGCAGCATGATGGGCAGCGAGATCAGACCCATCGAGATCACCGACGCGGCCACCACGCCGGTGGTAGCTGCCAGCATGGCGCCCACCAAAATCACGGCAATGGCCACACCACCGCGGATGGGGCCAAACAGCTGACCGACGGTGTCGAGCAAGTCTTCTGCCATGCCGCTTCGCTCAAGGATCAGCCCCATGAGCGTAAAGAACGGAATGGCCAGCATCGTCTCGTTTTGCATGATGCCGTAGATACGCAGCGGCAGTGCCTGCATCAGCGCTTCGGGCAAGACGTTCAGCTCAATACCGATAACGGCAAAAAACAGGCCGCAGGCACCCAGACTGAATGCCACGGGAAAGCCCAGCAGCAAAAAGCAGATGAGGCCCGCGAACATGATCGGGGCCATATTGTTTGCAATAAATTCCATAGCTATGTCTCCCTTATCGCTTAGACGCGTTTGACGCCGTTGCGGGCCGCTTCTTCTTCGGCTTTGAGGATGGCTTCAGCCAACTCTTCTTCAGGCGTTTTGGCCACGATCTTGACCATGGGATCTTCAATCAGCCCCTTGAGGAAAGCGATGCGCTTGATCAGCTCGGAGATGCCTTGCAGCAGCAGCAGGCCAAAGCCCAGGGGCATCATCAGATACACCGGCCAGCGGATCAGGCCACCTGCGTTGCTGGACATTTCGCCGGAATTGAGGGCCTGCAAAAAGAAGGGCGTGCCGTAGTAAACAACCAGTGCGCACATGGGCGTGAGAAAGAAGGCAAAGCCAATCACATCAATCCACACTCGGGTGCGCAGTTTGAGTTTGGCGTTGAGCACATCGACCTTGACGTGCTCTTTCTCTAGCAGCGTATAGCCAGCAGCCAGTAAAAACGATGCAGCAAAGAAGTACCACTGCACTTCCAGGAACGCATTGGAGCTGGTGTGGAACACTTTGCGCACTACAGCGTTAAGGCCGCTGATGACGGTGGCCGCAAGAATGAGCCAGATGACGTATTTGCCGACTTGGGCGTTGAGCCAGTCGATCCCCCGAGAGAGCCGTAAGAGTGCTTGCATGGTGTCTCCAAAAAGCGCGATATGTGCCGCAGGTACAGACAAGGCGTGTGGCCACATCTGCCCAGCAGGCTTGTAGGAATGCACAGTCGCGCGATTCTACGGAGCACCTTCTGTGCTTGCTGACGGCTTTTTGACGGTTCGCAGCAAACAAGAACTTTTAATGCTGTTATTGCGGTAAATGCAGGGTTTTTACTAGGTGTTAATGATGCGCGTAGGGAGCTGCATTCACGGTGTTTGCGCATGAATGCACCATAAAGCGCCAGAAAACGCGCGTGAGTTTGCGTGGCTGCGCTGTGTCATGCATGCCGTGCGCAGCCGGGTGCGAAGGGCCGTGTTGTTCGACGTCATTGGCGAAAGATGTGGCTTTTTGGCCGCGTTGCAAAGCCCTTTCTGCGCCAGCCACAGGTTCATTCCAAGCAGTTGCTGGGCCCGCAGGCCGTGGTTTAGCCGTTGAGGTGCTCTTTTTGTACGTGAGCCAGTACGCCCAGGCAGGCGTCTTCAATCAGGTTGAGAACGTGCTCAAAGCCTTGATCGCCACCGTAATAAGGGTCTGGCACGACGGCGCTGCGCATCTCTTGGCAAAACTCAGTGAGGCGGTGCAGTTTGTGGCGCTGCGCAGGCGGGCACAGCGCCTGTGCGCGGGCCATGTTCTCGTGGTCCATCACCAGCACCAGGCCATGGCGTTCAAAGTCTTCGCGCGTGAGCTGGCGTGCACGCAGGTCGCTCAGGTCATAGCCACGCAGCAGCGCATGTTTTTGGCTGCGGCGGTCGGGCTCTTCGCCCACGTGATAGGCATGGGTGCCGCAGGAATCCACGCTGAACCAATCACTCCAGCCGCGCGCTTTCACCATCTCTCGCAGCACGCCGTGCGCGCTAGGGCTGCGGCAAATATTACCCATGCAAACCATCAAAACAGCGTAGGGAGCGGGAAGGTGCGTGCTTGTCATTGCTCAAATTTCTGGGAGTAACCACACGGTGACAGCTATTGCGGTGACCGTGGCTGTGATAAATTGACACCCGGTTGGTGCTCTGTGTGTTCACGCAGACAGCGTCATAAGCGGGTGTAGTTCAATGGTAGAACTTTTGCTTCCCAAGCAAATAGCGTGGGTTCGATTCCCATCACCCGCTCCATATTTCTGGCAGTCTTTGATTTCAATGCGGTAATTCGGTGATTTCCCCCTTTCTGGGTAGACCTGTGACACAGGGTCTATTTTTACCGCTGCAGTAGCGGGCGCTTTTAAGCCCGCATCCGAGTGCCCGAGGCTCTGCAGCCTCACTTTTTCACTCAAGAGTTACAGCTGATCCCTCTACACGACTGACCGGGTCTTGGTTTGCCATTTGGCGCTCGCTGCGGCATTGCAGTGGAAGGCAGAGTTTGTCCGTCTTGGCGGAGATTGAAGACTGTGGCGTCCTCAGGTGGCAGCTGCGACATAGTCACGGGTGGGGTTTGGGTCGCTCGTCTCGGACAAAGCTTGCGCAACAACGCCATGCACGCCCCCGGTGATGCATCCATGAAGAGCTATGCAGGATTTAGCTGCTCAGGCGGCGAGGAGGCTTTCTGGGTGTGCTCTCCAGGCTGGGCGCACGCATAGCTGCTTCTACAAAAGCTTGTCCACCAGCCGAGATGTGCTGTCGCATCGCATGCGCTGCCGCATCCCCATCCCCATCAATGATGGCTTGCACGATGCGCTCATGCTCTTTTTGTGATTCGAGTAGCCGCTCGGGCTTTGCAAACATATGGGTGCGATAGGGCGCGATACGCAAGCGAGCATGTTGTGTTTGTTCTGCAATAAACTCATTTGCACTGCACTGATATATCAGTTCATGTAGTTCAGCATTGGCTTGTGCATAGCCTTTAGAGTCAGCTTGTTGCGCATAGATTTGTGTCTGTAGCAAGCAGTCTTGTAATTGCTCTTTATGCGAGTCCAAAGCGCGTTGTGCTGCAAGTCGTGCAAGCACTGCTTCTAACTCAGCCAAGCCTTCCATAATTGCTATTATTTTTCTAGCATCTAATCTTTTAATGTAAATGCCTGATCGAGGTTGAATGTCTATCAAACCCTTGGCGCTCAGCAGCAATAAGGCCTCACGCACAGGTGTTCGAGAGGCTTGAAAACGTTCGCATAAGTCCTGCTCCTTGATAGCTTGTCCCGGTCGCAGTAGACCTTGATTGATGTCGCTTTCCAATGCAATACGAATGCGATCTTGCAAGCTCAGATGATCAAGGGTTTGCTCTATTTGTTGTGTATTTTGGTTCATAGTTTAATTATTGATATATCTAGATGGCTTTAAAATATGAAACCAAGTTTGAAAATTGATCATGATGTGGCATTCATCACCTTGTCTCGCCCTCGCTTGGCCAACAAACTGGCTGCAGAAGATTTACCAGAATTGATGCGCCACATTGAAAAAGTGAACCGACATACAGATATCCGTGTATTAATCCTGCAAAGCGAAGGTAAGCATTTTTGCAGTGGTTATGATATATCAGATATAAAAAATAGCCAGCATAGCGGCAGCAGCTTTGGTGAAATGGTGGATGCTTTTGAGCAGTGCAGCGCCGTCACCATCGCGGCACTGCAAGGTGGCGTGTATGGGGGCGCCACCGATCTGGTGCTGGCCTGCGATTTTCGCGTGGGGAGCCAGCTGACCAATATGTTCATGCCTGCTGCCCGCTTAGGACTGCACTTTTACGCGCAAGGGCTGGAGCGCTATGTCACGCGCTTAGGTCTCGATACCGCCAAGCGCCTGTTTTTGACTTGTGAGCACCTTCAAGCTGCCGAGATGAAGACGTGCGGTTTTCTCACACACCTGTGCGAGCCCGAGACGCTGCAAGACACAGTGGATCAGCTCAGCAACACCTTGCGCACCATGGCGCCTATTGCCATCCGTGGCATGAAAAAACACCTCAACCTGATTGCACGCGGCCATCACGACGTTGAGGCGATTCAGCGCGAGGTAGAGCGCACTTTGAACTCAAAAGATCTCGCCGAAGGTGGATTGGCCTGGAAAGAAAAACGCACACCGGTATTTACAGGCCAGTAAACGCACCGTTCAGCAGTGGGCCGTAGAGCCTGCGCGAACAACCAAGTGCTGTGCCGTGGTGCATCACGACAAATCAAATCAAGGAGACAAACATGACACCGAAGAACCTGCTTGCAGTTGTGTGCACGCTCGCATGTACGGCCGTTGCAGCCCAAAGCTACCCCAGCAAGCCCATCACGTTGCTGGTGGGGTTCCCTCCTGGCGGCGGCGCTGATTCAGTGGCCCGTGTCGTCAGTGAGCGGCTGGGGAAAGAGTTGGGGCAGCCCATTGTTGTGGAAAACAAACCCGGTGCAGGCACGACCATCGCTTCGGACTTGGCAGCGCGTGCGGCACCTGATGGATATACGCTGCTTTTGGCTACAGTCAGTCTTAACGGTTCAGATCAGCTTCTCTACAAGAGCGTGCGTTACGACGGTAGCAAGAGCTTCACTCCAATTACCCAATGGGCTTATTCACCCATGCTGATTGGGGTACGTGAGAAATTCCCAGAAAAAAATGTGAATGGCCTAGTGGAGCATGCACGTAAGAACCCAGGCAAGCTGAGCTACTCATCGTCTGGCGCGGGCGTGATCACACATTTAGCTGGGGCATCGTTTGAAAATGCTTTTGGCATCGAGATGCTGCACGTGCCCTACAAGGGCGGTGCACCCTCTATCCAGGCAGTGGCGGCAGGTGATGTGGATATGACGTTCGGCACACCGCCCTCGGTGTTGCCGCTGGCGCAAGCGGGAAAGCTGCGTCTGCTTGGGGTGACAACGGCAGAACGCTCGCCGCTGTTCCCAGACCTTCCTAGCATGAAAGAAGCAGGCCTGCCCGACTTCAACTTCACTATTTCCTACAACGTCTATGGGCCAGCCGGTATGCCTGACGACGTGGTGAAGAAGATTTTTGATGCCAGCACCAAGGTGCTCAATGATCCTGAAGTGAAAGCGCGCTTGGAAAAGCAGGGCAACATTGCCAGCCCTTCGGAGTCGCCCGCACAGTTCAAGGCCTGGGCGGCAGAAGAAGGCAAGAAGTACCTGGCCAGTACCCAGGCTGCCACAAAGAATGGAGTTGCCCAGTGACATTGAATGCCGCTCAGCCAGCGTCCACACCAGCGGCATTGCCGCTGGCTGGCATCACTGTAGTGGACTTGACTCGTGTTTTGGCCGGGCCAGCCTGCACCCAAATGTTGGCCGATTTGGGTGCACGCGTCATCAAAGTGGAGCAACCTGGCGGTGGCGACGATGCGCGGGCCATTGGCCCGTTTGTAGAAGGCGTATCGGCCTACTTCATGTCGATGAACCGCAACAAGGAGTCGATCGCCCTCGATCTCAAGGACGCGCAAGACCGCGCGATTTTTGAGCGCTTGCTGGACAGTGCAGACATCTTGGCCGAGAACTTTAGGCCCGGTACGCTGGAAAAGCTGGGGTATAGCTGGGAAGCTCTGCGTGCGCGCTACCCGCGGCTGATTTTTGCGTCCATCTCCGGCTTTGGCCAGACAGGACCCTACCACCGCCAGCCCGCTTACGACATGGTCGTACAAGCCATGAGCGGCATGATGAGTGTCACTGGTCATGGGGCTGATGCACCTTGCCGCGTGGGCGTCTCGATTGGTGACTTGGCCGCCGGTCTTTACAGCGTCATTGGCATCCAGTCGGCGCTCATGCGCCGCCTGCACACCCAGCGAGGAGAGCGGCTAGATGTTTCCATGCTCGACTGTCAAGTGGCTTTGCTGGAAAACGCCGTAGCCCGCCTGGAAGCCACGGGTTCCGTACCTAACCCCATCGGTACCCGTCACCCTTCCATGGCACCGTTTGATGCGTATACCGCGCAGGATGGCCGTTTTGTGATTGCTGTGGGCAACGACAGCGCGTTTGTGCGCTTGTGCGAAGTGCTGGAGCTGCCCGCGCTGGCCCACGATGCACGCTTTGCCACTAACAGCACGCGCTGTGAGCACCAGGCCCAGCTGAAGGTACTACTGGAACAGCGTCTGCAGCAAGCCCCGCGCACCCACTGGATTGCGTTGCTGGAGAAAAGCGGTGTGCCCACAGGCTTGTACCAGACCGTTGCCGAAATGGTGTCACACCCCCAGGTGCAGGCGCGCCACATGCTGACCACAGTCACCACCCCCACAGGTCAGCCGCTGCGCGTTGCCAGCAACCCCTTGCTCAACACTACCGGGCAGTCCGTGGTGCGTCGCCAGCCCCCCGCGCTGGATGCAGACCGTGCCGCCATCCTGCAAGAATTGGGCATGTGACGGACTGCGCATACCCTCGCCCCACTTTTTGACTGTCTCAGAGACCTCTGCCATGACCAATCACAACCTCTTTATTGCACTGCGCAAAGCCTTCCCCAGCCAGTTGCACGACATTGCCGTAGAAACCTGCTGCAGCAGCGGCCAGCCGCTCAACTACTCCTGGCAAGATCTGGATGCACGCAGTGCACAAATGGCCAACATGCTGCAAGGCCTGCAGCTACCAGAAGGCAGCCGTATTGCCGTGCAGGTGGAAAAGTCAGTTGAAGCCATACTGTTGTACCTGGCCACCTTGCGCGCAGGCTTTATCTTTTTGCCCCTGAATACTGCTTATCAGAGCGCCGAAATTGAATACTTTGTGCAGAACGCCGAACCCGCCGTGTTCGTCTGTACCCCAGCCAATCTGGAGCGCATTCGCCCCATTGCTCAGCAGGCGGGCACCCAGCATGTGCTGACACTGGGGGATGACCAGACAGGAACCCTGTTGGAGCAGGCGGCGGGCCATCCCACCACGCAGACTCCGGTGTCCAAACAGCCCGACGATGTGGCTGCCATTCTCTACACAAGCGGCACTACCGGGCGTAGCAAGGGTGCCATGCTCACGCACGGCAACCTGCAGTCCAACGCCGTCATGCTCAAAGACTATTGGGGTTGGAAAGAGGGCGATGTCCTGATCCACGCCTTGCCCATCTTCCATGTGCACGGCCTGTTTGTCGCCATTCACGCAGCGCTTATCAACGGCAGCAAAATGATCTGGATGGCCAAGTTTGACCCTAAGGCCGTCATCGCAGCCATGCCGCGTGCCACCGTGTTCATGGGTGTGCCCACCTTGTATGTGCGCATGCTGGCCGAGCCTACGCTCACCCGCCAGCAGGCCCAGAACATGCGTTTGTTTATCGCTGGCTCGGCCCCCTTGCTCATCGAAACCTTCCAGGAATGGCAAGAGCGCACCGGCCACACCATTTTGGAGCGCTACGGCATGAGCGAAACCATCATGCTCACCTCAAATCCCTACACCGCAGATGCGCGCAATGGCAGCCAAAGCACTCGCCGTGGCGGCACAGTGGGCTTTGCGCTGCCTGGCGTTCAACTGCGTGTGGTTGATGACAAAGGTCAGCCCGTGCCCACCGGCGAGATTGGCAACATCCAGGTTCAAGGCCCCAATGTCTTCAAAGGCTACTGGCGTATGCCCGAGAAAACCAAGGAAGAGTTCACGGTCGACGGTTGGTTCAAAACCGGCGATGTCGGAAAGATTGATACCAGCAACTACGTCACCATCGTGGGCCGTAGCAAAGACTTGATCATCAGCGGTGGCTACAACGTCTATCCCGCAGAGATTGAAAGCTACATCAACGAATTGCCCGGCGTGGCGGAAAGCGCGCTGGTCGGTGTGCCGCACCCAGACTTTGGCGAGGTGGGTGTGGCAGTGGTCATCGCCAAACCTGGCGTAATGTTGGACAGTGAGCAAATCCTTGCCGCTATCAAAAGCCAGCTGGCAAACTTTAAAGTGCCCAAGTGCTGCTTTGTCGCGCAAGAGCTGCCCCGCAACACTATGGGCAAGGTGCAAAAAAATGTGCTGCGCGAAAGCTACAAGCACCTGTTTGCCACAGCCACCCAATAAGGCGCGTAATAGCCGTCATGGGTGCTGAGCACCTTTGTGTCAGCTTCAGACCATTTCGTATGGCCTGAAGCTTTTTTGGGCGTAGTCACTGGGCGGGTCGCCTGGGGCTTTTTTCTGCTTATTCCAACTCAAACTTTTGGCGGAGTGCATCGCCAAAGGCTGTATTTCCGGTGAGAGTCAGCGTCAAGGTGGTGTAGCTGCCTGACTGCGGCGTTTCGGCATCGATGGCTGCGGTACTGGCTGACCAGAGAATGCTCAGTGCGCGGCCATTGTCGTCGTCCTGGGCGCTGAGGTCGTAGTCCCAGTCGCCACCCTCATCCAGTGGGCCACGGCGGCCATGGAACTCCTGGCTGGCCCAGCGCAATACGTTGCACACTTCGGCAAGCAAAGCACCCCAGCGGTGATTGGCCACGCTGGCCATAGCGTCCCAGGTGCCGTTGCTGTCTTCGTCTTCGCTGTATTCAAAATCTAGGTAATCCAAGGCCATTGCGTTCTTTCTGATTTCTTATAAAAGAATAGCTATCAGCGCTTGATCTAACTGGTTTCCAAATACAAAACACTTCAAAGTTAAGGTTTTGCCTGCGCTGGGTGCTTCTTTTTTAAATTTTTGCAGCAGCAACATTCAAATTGAGCAAGCTGGCTTCAATGGCTGCGGCGGTGACATGCGGTTGCTCCATGGGGAAAAGGTGGCCGCCATCGACCAGCATGGTGCGTCCGTGGGTGATGCGCAGCGTCATGTCCATGCCCACCTGTTTCATCTCTTTGGAATACATGCCGCCAATGAAGGCCACAGGGCAGCGCAGCGGGTGCTGGCGCAGCAAGGTGTTCAGGTTGTGGGGCAGGTTGTTGTAGATGGCGGTTTCTTCTTCGCGGCTGAAGTGCAGGGTGACGTGGCCATCTGGGGTGGCATCCAGCCCATGGTCCACATAGTCTTGAAGTACTTGGGGATGCCAGCGTGCAAAGGCTTTTTTGCTCTGGAACAGGGCCAAAGCCTCTGCCCGGCTGGGCCAGATGTTACGGCGTTTGCGGCTGATTTTCCCGGGGGACACATTGCCCACCAGTTGGGTGCGCTTGGCCACTTCCAGCGACTTGGCGCGCCAGCCACTGATGAGTGGTGAGTCCAGCATGAGCACCCCGCGTGCCAGGTGCGGGTGCTGCGCAGCCGTCATGACGCTGACAAAGCCCCCCAGTGAGTGGCCCACCATGAGCGCGGGCTGGCCCCAGCGCTGAACCAAAGGGGTGGCAAAGTCGGCCAGTTGTTGCACCAGGTGCGGCCAGTTGCTGGTGACGGGGTAGCGTGCGTCGTGGCCAAAGCGGTCCAGCGCATGTACGTCAAAACCGCGCTCGCGCAGCAGTGCAAACAACAGGCGGTAAGTGCCAGCAGGAAAGCTGTTGGCGTGCGAGAAGATCAAGGGTTGCATGCGTTGCTCGGTGGTGCACGCAGGCCTTGCCGCGCACTAGATCAGTTTTTCTTCAGGAGTGGTGATTTTCTTGATGGGACTGGGTTTGTCCATCACCAGTGGGACGGTGCTGTTGCCGCCGAACCACTGCGGGTCTTCAATGCTGTCAAAGACATCGCGCAGGCGCTGGCCCCAGTTGCCGCGCAGCATTTGAAAGTAGGGGTTGTCTTCGTCAATGCACACCAGCTTGTCGCAGCGCAAGCTGTTGATGTCATACACCGCCAGGTCCAGCGGCAGGCCCACAGAAAGGTTGGATTTGAGCGTGCTGTCCATGGACACCAGCGCGCATTTGGCGGCTTCATCCAGTGGCAGATCCGGGGTGAGTACGCGGTCCAGCACGGGTTTACCGTACTTGGCCTCACCAATCTGGAAGTACGGCGTTTCTGCCGTGGCTTCTATGAAGTTGCCTGCCGAGTAGACCTGAAACAGGCGCATGCCTTCGCCCTTGATTTGCCCGCCAAACAGCATGGAGACATTGAAGTCCACGCCTGCACGTTTGAGGGCCATGCCGTCACGGTCATACACATGGCGCACGGCAGCTCCCAGTACACGCGTGGCGTCAAACATGCTCTTGGCATTCCAGATGGTCATCACCTCGCCCGTGGCGTCGTCGCGGATCGTCATGGTTTGCAGCAGCTCGCGCACCGACTGCGAGATGGACAGGTTGCCCGCCGACAGCAGCGCCATAAAGCGGTCGTCCTGCTTCTCGTAGATCATCATCTTGCGAAAAGAGTTGATCTGGTCGAGGCCGGCATTGGTGCGCGAATCCGACAAGAAGACGAGACCGGCGTTGAGCTTGATGGCGATGCAGTAAGTCATGAAATTTCAGGCAGAGAGCGGCTTTCAGCAAGCAAGTGTATTCCTGTAGGCAGCAAGAAGTATGACTGAATGTTTAAGTGCGCTGGGTCAGTTTCTTGAGCTGGTACAGAGCTTCCAGCGCTTCGCGGGGGCTGAGTGCGTCGGGGTTGATCTGCGCTAGCGCGTCTTCCACGGGTGTGGCTTGCAGGGCCGACTCGGGCATGGGTGGCGCTGCAAACAGGTCAACCTGGTCCTGACCGGCCTCATCCCGCGCTTCCAGCGCTTGTAGCGTATGGCGCGCGTGGTTGAGCACGGCAGCGGGCATGCCCGCCAGCTTGGCCACTTGCACACCGTAGCTGCGGCTGGCCGGGCCAGGCTGAATTTCGTGCAGAAACACAATGTCACTGCCCGATTCCACCGCGCCCACGTGCACATTCACCGCAGCCTTGGCCTTGGCAGGCAATTCGGTCAGCTCAAAGTAGTGGGTGGCAAACAGCGTGAAAGCCTTGGTTTTGTCATGCAGCTGTGTGGCAATGCCACTGGCCAGGGCCAAGCCGTCAAAGGTGCTGGTGCCTCGGCCAATTTCATCCATCAACACCAGGCTGTGCGGTGTGGCAGCGTGCAGAATTTGCGCAGCCTCTGTCATCTCCATCATGAAGGTGGACTGGGCATTGGCCAAATCGTCAGCTGCACCAATGCGGGTGTGAATGGCGTCAATGGGCCCCAGGTTACAGGCGGCGGCAGGCACGTAGCTGCCCATGCTGGCCAGCAGCACAATCAAGGCTACCTGGCGCATATAGGTCGACTTACCACCCATGTTGGGGCCGGTAATCACTTGCATGCGTGTGTTCACATTCATGCGCGTGTGGTTGGCAATAAAGCTGCCGCTGGATGTTTCAGCCATGCGCGCTTCCACCACCGGGTGGCGGCCACCCTCAATCTCAATGCAGGGAACACTGCTGAATGTGGGCTTGCTCCAGTTCAGCGTGAGCGAGCGTTCGGCCAGCGTGCACAGCACGTCAAGTGCGGCAATGGCCTGCGCCACGCGTGTCAGATGTGGCACATGGGGCTGCAGCTGATCCAGGATGTGTTCAAACAGCATCTTTTCACGCTGCAAAGCACGTTCCTGGGCGCTCAGGGCTTTGTCTTCAAAGGCCTTGAGCTCAGGGGTGATGTAGCGTTCTGCATTCTTCAGTGTCTGACGGCGCTGGTAGCGCGCTGGCACCACATCTTTGTAGCTGTTGGTAATTTCAATGTAAAAGCCATGCACCTTGTTGAACTGCACGCGCAGGTTCGGAATGTTGGTGAGCAGCTTTTCTTTGGCTTCCAGCTCCAGCAAGAACTCGTCACAGTTGTTCTGAATGCTGCGCAGCTCATCCAGCTGGGCATCAAAGCCGGTGGCAATCACACCGCCATCGCGCACGAGGGCGGAGGGCTCCTCCATGATGGCGCGCGCCAGCAAATTGGCGCAGTCTGCTGGTGGCACCAGGTCCTGAAAAATCTGGTTCAAATAGGCGGATGGTGATGGCTGGGTTTGCGCTAGCAACTGCGCTTTTTGCAGTGTCTTGCCCAAAGCCACCAGCTCACGCGGGCGTACCTGACGCAGCGCGGTACGGGCGGTGATGCGCTCTACATCGCTGACACCTTTAAGCTCTGCGCGCAGTGCTTGCCAAGGCATGGTGCCCCCCAGGGCATCGTTGCCGCGCAGTACCTCCGTGGCGCTCAAGCGAGCAATAGGTTCGGCGCGCTCGCGCTGCGGCTCCAGCAGCCACGTTTTGAGCAAGCGGCTGCCCATGCCGGTCATGCAGGTGTCCAGCAGTGAAAACAGTGTTGGGCTGTCTTCACCGCGCAGTGTCTTGACCAGCTCCAGATTACGGCGTGTGGTGGGCGGCAGGTTAATCAGCTGGTCATCGCGCTGCACCTGCAGGCTGTGAATATGTGTGAGGTTGCGCCCTTGCGTGTGCTCGGCATAGCTCAGCAGTGCGGCGCTGGCGGCATGGGCCAGGGGCAGTGCCTCGGCTTCCCAGGCTTTCAGGCTGGCAGCGCCCAGCAGCTCCAGCAGTTTGCGCTCACCCAGGCCCGTATCAAATTGCCAGTCAGGGCGAGGGCTGAGTGGGCAGGAGATAGCGCCGCTGTGCTTGAGGGCAAAGAGCCCTTGCTCAAAACGCTCGGTCACGCCTGCGCTGTAAATCACTTCACTGGGGGCAATGCGCGCCAGCCATTCGCCCAGTTCGTCCTGGCCACATTCGGCCAAGTGAATGCGGCCTTGTGTCACGCTCATCCACGCCAGACCACAGCGCTGGCGGCCTGCGGTGTGCAGCGACACCAGCATGGCCTCTTGCTTGTCGCTCAGCAGTTCGGCGTCGGTCAAGGTGCCGGGGGTAACCACCCGCACCACTTTGCGCTCTACCGGGCCTTTGCTGGCGCCGACTTCTCCGACTTGTTCGCAGATCGCAACGGATTCACCCATCTTGATCAGCCGCGCCAGGTAACCTTCCAGCGCGTGGAAGGGGACACCAGCCATCGCTACGGGAAAGCCCCCCGACTGGCCGCGTGTGGTCAGTGTGATATCCAGCAGGCGTGCAGCCTTTTCAGCATCACCCCAGAAGACTTCATAAAAATCCCCCATGCGGTAGAGCACCAGGGTGTCGGGGTACTCCGCCTTGATGCGCACGTACTGCTGCATCATCGGCGTGTGTCCTTCAATTGGGGCTGTCAACGGCGAAGAAGAGGGGGTCTGCACGCTGTTGTTGTTCTGGTGGGGCGTGGAAACGTCAGATGTGGACAAAACTCAAATTCCTTGATGTGGACGGTCGCGGCAAAGCGGCCGCCAGAAACAGGCAGGAATTATCCGGGATGCGGCACAGCTTGGGGCAAGCAGATGTTGATCAGCCTTTGAGGCGGCGGCGTAACTGCCGCACTTCTTCCAACAAATCGGCGGTCATGGCTGCCAATTGCGGGTCTGCATCAAACATGCGCTCCAGCTCGGCAATGCGGCGGGCACGTAAAACAGTGTGGGTGCTAAAGCGCCATGTGGGCGGCGCTTCTTCAGGCGTGTCGTCATCGACGATGTCGTACTGCAATACGCCTGTGGTTACGCGCTCGACCACCCATTGCGGCTGCATACGGCAGGCATGGGCCAGTTGCTCCAGCGTCAGGGCCTGGACATCCAATACATCGGGTGGGGTGTAAAAGGGGGTGCTCATGCGGCATCTCCTGTACGTGGGTTGCGCCCTGCAAAGGCTTTGGACAGTGATTCGTAGGCCTTGCGCTGGTTATCGTCAAATACAGGGGGGACGATGATTTGTATGACCAAGTACAAGTCTCCTGGGGTGCGGCTGGGCAAGCCCTTGCCTTTGACGCGCAGTTTGCGCCCTGCCTGTGAGCCGGGCGGAATATTAATCTCCAACGTGCCTGCCAAGGTGTTGAACTCCACCGGGCCACCCAAAGCTGCCTCCCAAGGTGCCAGCGGCAATTGCTGATACACATCTTTGCCCTGAGCGTGCCAGCGTTTGTCGTCCTTGAAACGCACCTCCAGCAGCAAATCACCGGGCTGGCCTTTGCCGTAGCCGGGCGCACCTTGTCCGGCCAGGCGAATCATCTGGCCCTCGTACACCCCTTTGGGGATGGTCACTTGCAGTTCACGCTCGTCTTCTACGGCGTGGCCCTGCGCATCCAGGCGCACACCACGCAGGCGCAATACGCGCATGCCGCCGCTGTAGCTGTCGGGTACTTCCAGTTCAATGGATGAGTGCTGGTCCTGCCCTCGCATGTCAGGTGGTGGGCCACTGCGGCGTGCGCGCTGACCACGGCCAAACAACTCTTCAAAAAAGCTGCTGTAGTCGGCGTTATCCGCATCTGTACTGCTGTGGTGAAAGTGAAAGTCTTGCCCATCCCAGCCGGGCGGCGCTTGAAAGCCTGAGGCGTGCCCAGCACCGCTTTGGGCGTACTGGCTGGCATCGCCCAACTGGTCATAGGCTTTGCGTTTTTCTGGGTCTGACAGTACGGCGTTGGCTTCATTGACTTCGGCCATTCGCAGTGCGGCATCAGGCTCTTTGCTGATGTCTGGGTGGTATTTGCGCGCCATCTTGCGATAGGCTTTTTTGATTTCATCCGCGCTGGCGTCTTTGGCAACGCCGAGGATCTTGTAGTAGTCCTTGTATTCCACCGGTACCTCCTGCTCACATGTGCTTGGATAGTGACGCAGATGCTCAGGCTTGTCAGTAGGTCAGTGGCGCATGTCAGACAGGTACAAAAAAACCGCAAGGCTTGCGCGCTTGCGGTTGGGCAGTTCTGTCTAGCGACGATTTAGTCGTTGCTGGACGCTGCTTCGTCTTTCTTGTCGGCGGCGATGCCTGCATCGATAGCCATCTTGTCTTCCACACCTGCAAATTTGCTGTATTTGCCCAGAATGCCGACCAGTTGGCCATATGCACGAGGGTTGCCGGCCAGGCACTCAGCTTGCTCCAGGAAGTCGGCTTCGCCTGTGAAATTACCAACCAGACCACCGGCTTCGGTGATCAGCAGGCTACCAGCAGCTACGTCCCAGATGCTCAGGCCGGATTCAAAGAAACCGTCGGTAAAGCCTGCTGCCACGTAGGCCAGATCCAGCGCTGCAGCGCCGGGGCGGCGCACACCTGCCGTGCGCTGGGTGATTTCCGCGAACATGCGCATGTAAGCACGGAAGTTGTCGCCAGGACGGAAGGGGAAGCCGGTGGAAATCAGGCAATCCTTCAGCTGGGTACGCTTGGACACACGGATGCGGCGTTCATTGAGGAATGCGCCGCGGCCACGGGTGGCGGTGAACAGGTCGTTGCGTGAGGGGTCATACACCACCGCGTGCTCAATCTTGCCCTTGAAAGACAAGGCGATGCTCACGCAGTACACGGGGAAACCGTGGATAAAGTTGGTGGTGCCATCCAGAGGATCGATGATCCAGACGAAATCCGAGTTCTTGTTGCCGAACTCGGTGCCGGTTTCCTCGCCCAAGATACCGTGGTCAGGGTATGCACCCAGCAGGGTTTCAATCACCGCACGCTCAGCGGCTTTGTCAACTTCGGTGACAAAGTCGTTGACTTGCTTTTGGGCAACGCGAACCGATTCAACGTCCAGCGCAGCGCGGTTGATGAGGGCGCCAGCGGCGCGTGCAGCCTTGATGGCCACGTTGAGCATGGGGTGCAGGGAGGAAGACGACATAAATTGTGAAGTTGGCGCCCAGTGGACCACCCCCAAATTTCAAATCTTGACTCTCACAACCTGGGATGGTGCACCGCTGAACGCGGATGATGAACGGGCTCGTGCACGTCCGGCGATGCGGACAGCGACAATAGGGCGCAAATTCTAACCGTCTTGCCCATTTTTTGCTGCCTGCATGTGCAATGTGGGCCCAAGCTCCAATGAAAACCCGTTTTATTCTGATTGAGACCAGCCATGCTGGCAACGTGGGTGCTGCTGCCCGCGCCATGAAAACCATGGGCTTTGATGAGCTGGTGCTGGTGCGCCCGCGCTGGGCCAATGTGCTGCGCAAGGAAGAAACCATCCAGCGTGCCAGCGGTGCCCTGGATGTGCTCAACAATGCGCGCATTGTGGAGACCGTGGACGAAGCCGTAGACGGCCTGAGCCATTTGTGCGCCACCGCCATGACGCCGCGCGACTTTGGGCCACCCACGCGCGCCCCGCGTGAACACTTTGAGATGCTGGTAAGGGGTGAGCTGATAGCGAAGGTGCCGCAAGGGCGAGAGGTGGGTGCAACTGGTGCAACTAGTGCAACTGATGCAACTGATGGAGCTGATAGTGCAACTGCTGCAACTGATGGAGCTGATAGTGCAACTGCTGCCAGCGGCGCTTTTGGTGAAACCGGTATTGGCCTGCTATTTGGTTGCGAGCGCTTTGGCATGGCCAATGAAGACGTATACCGCTGCAACGTGGCGCTGTCGATTCCTTCTAATCCCCAGTTTGGCTCGCTCAACCTGGGTGGTGCAATCCAGCTGCTGGCCTATGAGTGGCGCCAAGCTTTGGGCGGGTTCCCGGTGGTGGAACACGCACCGGCCGCAGAGCGTGCCGACATGCAGCAGGTGGCGGGCATGCTGGGCCACTGGGAGCAGGCTTTGGCGCACATCGGTTTTCTGGATCCTGCTGCACCCAAAAAATTGATGCCACGTTTGAACCAAATGTTTAACCGTGCGCAACTGACCCCGGAGGAAATCCACATCCTGCGCGGTGTCGCCAAGGCCATGCTGCAAAGCCAGCCGCCAAAGCACTAAACTGTGCAGCCCTTTTGTAACAAGTGACGGCCTCTGATGCTTTCCCGACTGCGTTCTGACATTCAGTGCATTCTTGACCGCGATCCTGCGGCGCGCAGCACCTGGGAGGTCATCACCTGTTACCCCGGCCTGCACGCCATCTGGTGGCACATTCCTGCGCACTGGTGCTGGACGCACAACCTCAAGTGGCTGGGGCGTTTTACCTCGCACATTGGCCGTTGGCTGACAGGCATCGAAATTCACCCCGGCGCGGTGATTGGTGAGCGCGTATTCATCGATCACGGCATGGGGGTTGTGATTGGTGAAACTGCTGTGGTGGGTGATGGCTGCACGATTTACCACGGTGTCACGCTGGGCGGAACCTCTTTGTACAAAGGCACCAAGCGCCACCCGACGCTGGGCAAGAACGTGGTGGTGTCAGCGGGTGCCAAGGTGCTGGGTGGCTTTGAGGTGGGTGATGATGCCAAGATTGGCTCCAACGCCGTAGTCATCAAACCCGTGCCTGCGGGTGCCACAGCGGTGGGCATTCCTGCTCGCATCATTCCTTCCAAAAAGGGTGAGAGCGCCGATGTGACGGAGTTGGGCGAGCAAACCTCGAGCACCAAGGCGCAAGCGCCTGTGCAGGTCTTTACGGCGTATGGCGTAACGCAAGAAGACGATCCCGTCAGCCAAGCCATGAAGGGCCTGGCAGAAGGCGCTGCCACGCATGAGCAGCAATTGCAGCAGCTGTGGACGGCGGTTGAAAAACTGTCTGCCCAGCTCAAGGCTGACTGCGTGCCTTGCAAGAGTGAGCGCGGCGGGCACTTCGAAAAATCCAAGATCGATCAGATTTTGGGCAAGTAACCGCTACCGCGCCAGCATGCAGTCAAGAGGCCTGTGAGGCCTCTTTGTTTTTCTACGGGCCAACCCTTAAAACGTCGCCAATGTGGCGCTGGCGTGTGCGGCTGTCTTGTACGCTTGAAGCAGTTGCCTTATTTGTTGACCCTTTACAGACAGGATTGATTTGCCATGGATGTGTCCCAAGCCTTGCGTGAACGCCGTTCCGTGCGTGCCTTTACCTCTCAAGTACCTTCCGCAGCACTTGTGCAGCAATTGATGCAGGACGCGGCCATGGCGGCTTCTGGCGGCAATATGCAGCCCTGGCGCGTGGCAGCGCTGACAGGTGAGCCGCTGCAAGCCATGCTCAATGATGTCTCCAAGACCATGGGCGAAGAAAACCCGGCCCACCAGTCTTACCCCTCCAACCTGTGGGAGCCCTACCGTACGCGCCGCTTTGCCAATGGCGAAGATCTGTACAAGAGCATTGGCATTCCGCGCGAAGACAAAGAAGGGCGTTTGCGCCAGCTGGCCAAGAATGCGCAGTTCTTTGGCGCACCCGTGGGCTTGCTGATGCTGACGGAAGAACGCATGGGCCCTGTGCAGTGGATGGATTTGGGCATCTACCTGCAATCTTTCATGCTGCGTGCCACAGAAGAGGGGCTGGCTACTTGCGCCCAGGGTTTCTGGCGTCGTTACGACGCGGTGGTCAAGCAGCACATTGAAGTGCCAGAAGGCTATCTGGTCACCTTTGGTATTGCATTGGGCTACGAAGACAAGGCAGCACCCATCAATACGATGCGTGCTACACGTGCAGAGTTTGAAGAGTGGGGCCAGCTCAAAGGCTTTTAAACGCTGCCACGGTCACTGCGAGTGCCTTGTTCCATGAAAAAAGCGCTTCTGAGGAAGTGCTTTTTTGTGGCCTGTACAGAGCGTTTGGAGCCACGGATATCGGCTGATCCGGCGTAGATACACCCCAGGCAAAAGGCATGCAGCCGCAGGCAACTCGCTGTCAGTGACAGGGGTAAAAACAACGTGCCGCGTGCAGCATGAGTGGTTCTCAGTGGGCGACGCTCTTGGAGAACAAGTTGATCACCAGCACCCCGGCAATGATGAGTGCCATGCCGACGATGGCTGCTGCATCCAGCTTCTGGCCCATGAAGATCCAGGCAATCGCCGATACCAGCACAATCCCCGCGCCCGACCAGATGGCGTACGCAATGCCGGTGGGAATGGTGCGTAGCGTCAAAGACAGGCACAGGAATGCAATGGCGTAGCCCACCACCACGATCACGCTGGGCCACAGGCGGGTAAAGCCTTCGGCGCTTTTGAGAAAGGATGTGGCCATCACTTCAGCGACGATGGCGATGCCCAGAAACCAGTAGCTGTTCATGTGTGCTGCGGCTTGGTTCAACGGCTTACGGTGCGGGGTAGGCACCGGTGCCATCGGGCCACGTGGTCAGTACCTCGTAGCCGGTGGCGGTGACAACAACCATGTGCTCCCACTGGGCAGACAGGCTTTTGTCTTTGGTGATGACGGTCCAGCCATCGTCCAGCTCTTTGGTGTCGTGCTTGCCCATATTGAGCATGGGCTCGATGGTGAAGATCATGCCTTCTTGCAGTGTCATGCCCTGGCCGGGGTAGCCGTAGTGCAGCACCTGTGGCTCGTCGTGGTAAATCTGGCCGATGCCGTGGCCGCAGTAGTCACGCACCACAGAGAACCCATCGCGGTGGGCCACGGTCTGGATGGCATGGCCTACGTCGCCCAGCGTGGCACCGGGCTTGACGGCGCGAATGCCAGCCACCATGGCTTCATAGGTGGTGTCGACCAGCTTTTTGGCCTTGGCCTGTACGTTGCCCACGGTGTACATGCGCGAGGTGTCGCCAAACCAGCCGTCTTTGATCAGTGCCACGTCTACGTTGACGATGTCCCCGTCTTTGAGGATTTCCTTGGGGGTTGGAATGCCGTGGCAGACCACCTCATTGACCGATGTGCACACGGTTTTGGGAAAGCCGTGGTAGCCAATATTGGCGGGAATGCACTTCAGTTCATCGACGATGAAGTCGTGGCATAGCTTGTCGAGGTGCTCGGTGCTCACGCCCGCTTGAACGTGAGGTGTGAGCATGGACAGTACGCGTGCGGCCAGCTGGCCTGCTTCGCGGGATTTGGCAATGTCGAGCTTGTCGTGAAGGGGGGGCAGGCGGCGTAAGGGTCGTTTGGCCATGGTGTCAGTGGGGTGTCGCAAGGGACAAGAAAGAGCAATGCCCACACTGTAGCGGTTCGGACAGAGTTTGTCGTAGCACTGGCTAGGAAGGCAACTTGCGGGTGCTTTTATAAAAAATGAGCTATTAACGCTTTGTTTGCAAGTGTTTCAGATACTTTTATATCTGAAACCTTTGATATGCGTGCGCTGTTAGCTATTAAATTTACAACTATGTATGCATGGCCAATGGCGAGCGTGAATGGCGTGCATGCGTGGCCTGTACGTGGCTGCATAAAAAAAGCCCGCATGCTGCAAAGCGTGCGGGCTTTTTGGCGTTCAAGCCGGGCTGCCTTCAAGGCAGCGGGCAGCCATTAACGCTGGTTCAGGGGCTTGACGTCGCGAGCGACCGAGCCTGTGAACAACTGGCGAGGGCGACCGATCTTGTACTCGGGGTCAGCCATTTGTTCGTTCAGCTGGGCAATCCAGCCCACGGTGCGGGCCAGCGCGAAGATGCCGGTGAACAGGTTCACTGGAATGCCGATGGCGCGTTGCACGATGCCGGAGTAGAAGTCCACGTTGGGGTACAGCTTGCGCGAGACGAAGTAGTCGTCTTCCAGTGCAATCTTTTCCACTTGCTTGGCCAGCGCGAACAGTGGGTCTTTTTCCAGACCCAGCTCGGCCAGGATTTCGTTGCAGGTTTCCTGCATCAGCTTGGCGCGGGGGTCGTAGTTCTTGTACACGCGGTGGCCAAAGCCCATCAGCTTGACGCCGCTGTTCTTGTCCTTGACCTGTTCCATGAACTCACCGACCTTGGCGATGCCGCCGTTGGCCTGAATCTGCTCGAGCATGTTCAGGCAGGCTTCGTTGGCACCACCGTGGGCAGGGCCCCACAGGCAAGCTACGCCGGCGGAGATGGCTGCGAACGGGTTGGTGCCCGACGAGCCGCACAGGCGTACGGTAGAGGTGGAAGCGTTTTGTTCGTGGTCAGCGTGCAGAATGAAAATGCGGTCCAGCGCACGTTCCACCACGGGGTTGACCTTGTACTCTTCGCAAGGGTTGCCGAACATCATGCGCATGAAGTTGCCAGCGTACGACAGGTCGTTCTTGGGGTACATGTAAGGTGCGCCAACACCGTACTTGTAAGCCATGGAAACCAGTGTAGGCATCTTGGCGATCAGGCGGATCGCGGCGATTTCACGGTGCTCAGGGTTGGTGATGTCAGTGCTGTCATGGTAGAAGGCCGACATGCCGCCTACCAAGCCAGTCAGCACAGCCATGGGGTGTGCATCACGGCGGAAGCCACGCAGGAAGAACTGCATTTGCTCGTTGACCATGGTGTGCTGGGTCACACGGTTTTCAAAGTCAGCCTTCTGGGTTTCGTTGGGCAGCTCGCCGTACAGCAGCAGGTAGCAGGTTTCCAGGAAATTGCAGTTCTTGGCCAGCTGTTCGATGGGGTAGCCGCGGTACAGCAGCTCGCCCTTGTCACCGTCGATGTAGGTGATGCTGGACTGGCATGCCGCCGTGGAAAGGAAGCCCGGGTCATACGTAAACATGCCCGACTGGCCGTACAGCTTACGGATGTCAATCACATCCGGGCCGACATTGCCTTGGTAGACCGGCAGTTCAACGCTGGGCGCGCCATTGCTGAAAGACAGGGTTGCTTTGTTGTCCGCGAGTTTCATTTCCAACTTCCTTCTCTGGTTGGCCGGATCTTGTCCGGCCTTTTTTGCAAGTTGTGCCAATCAGATGGGCTTGCGCACCATCTGTAGCACTTCTCTAACTTCAGGGGTGTCCAGGTCCCCTTCCGGCTCCTTGCGGCGCATGAAGAGGTCCATCAGATCGTTGTCTGCCAAGTCCATCAGGGCAGACAAACCAGCTGCGTGTCTCCGCGTCAGCTGGTCGCCATAGGCGGCGAAAAATTGTTCGATGTACAGGTCGTTCTCGACCAAGCCACGGCGGCTACGCCACCGCAGCAAGTCGCGTTCCCGTTCTTCGAGGATTGCGTCCATAGCGTCCATGGATTAGATGGCGCGACGCACCATCAGCTCCTTGATCTTGCCAATGGCCTTGGTGGGGTTCAGGTGCTTGGGGCACACGTCCACGCAGTTCATGATGGTGTGGCAACGGAAGAGGCGGTAAGGATCTTCCAGATTGTCCAGACGCTCAGCAGTGGCTGTGTCGCGGCTGTCCGCAATAAAGCGGTAAGCCTGCAGCAGACCTGCGGGGCCCACGAACTTGTCAGGGTTCCACCAGAACGAGGGGCAGCTGGTTGAGCAGCTGGCGCACAAGATGCACTCGTACAGGCCGTTGAGCTCTTCGCGCTCTTCGGGCGACTGCAGGCGTTCCTTGCTGGTCGTCGTATAGATGTCGCTTTGCAGGTACGGCTTGATGGAGTGGTACTGCTTGAAGAACTGCGTCATGTCCACGATCATGTCGCGGATGACTGGCAGGCCCGGCAGAGGCTTCAAGACGATGTCACCCTTGAGGGTGTTCATGTTCGTCAGGCAAGCCAGACCGTTCTTGCCATTGATGTTCATGGCGTCAGAGCCACACACGCCTTCGCGGCACGAGCGGCGGAACGAGATGGTGGGGTCTTGCTCCTTGAGCTTGACCAGGGCGTCCAGCAACATGCGCTCATGGCCGTCCAGCTCAACCTCAACGGTTTGCATGTAGGGCTTGGCGTCTTTATCGGGATCGTAGCGGTAGAGTTTGAATGTACGCTTCATTTTTGTGTTCTCTCGTGGGCTGCTGGATTAGAACGTGCGGACCTTGGGTGGCACGCTGTCCACAGTCAGGGGCTTGAGGTTCACAGGCTTGTACGACAGGCTGTTGGTGGCGCTGTCCCACAGGGTGTGCTTGAGCCATTCCTTGTCGTTACGGCCCAGCGGGAACTCGGCGTGGTCGGCTGGGTGCTCGTAGTCATACACAGTGTGTGCGCCACGGCATTCCTTGCGGGCAGCTGCCGATGTCATGGTGGCTTGTGCCACTTCGATCAGGTTGTCCACTTCCAGCGCTTCCATGCGGGCAGTGTTCCAGACCTTGGACTTGTCCTTCAAGGTCACGGAACCCACGCGTTCGCGGATAGCGTTGATCTTGGTGACGCCTTCATCCATGCTCTTTTGCGTGCGGAATACGCCAGCGTGTGTCTGCATCGAAGAGCGGATTTCGCCAGCGATATCCTGGGCGTAAGTGCCTTCCTTGGAATCGTCGAGCTGGTTCAGACGCGCCAGTGTGCGGTCGGAGCCATCAGCAGGAACCGGCAGGTTGTCGCCAAAGTTGCGTGCAAATTCCACGATGTGCTTGCCCGCAGCCTTGCCAAAGACCAGCAAGTCCAGCAGCGAGTTCGTGCCCAGGCGGTTGGCGCCGTGTACAGATACGCAAGAGCATTCGCCCACAGCGTACAGACCATTGACCACGCGGTTTTGCACGCCGTCGTGTGTCACCACTTGACCGTGGATGTTGGTAGGGATGCCGCCCATCTGGTAGTGGATGGTGGGCACCACAGGAATAGGTTCCTTGGTGATGTCCACGTTGGCGAAGTTGTGGCCAATTTCTTCCACGGAAGGCAGACGCTTGCGGATGGTATCGGCACCCAGGTGGTCCAGCTTCATCAGGATGTAGTCCTTGTTAGGACCGCAGCCACGGCCTTCCTTGATTTCCTGGTCCATCGAGCGCGACACGAAGTCACGCGGTGCCAAGTCCTTCAAGGTAGGTGCGTAGCGCTCCATGAAGCGCTCGCCTTCGCTATTCAACAAAATAGCGCCTTCACCACGGCAGCCTTCAGTCAGCAACACGCCTGCACCGGCTACGCCTGTGGGGTGGAACTGCCAGAACTCCATGTCTTGCAAAGGAATGCCTGCGCGCGCAGCCATGCCCAAGCCGTCACCGGTGTTGATGAAAGCATTGGTAGATGCTTGGAAAATACGGCCAGCACCGCCGGTAGCCAGCAGCACAGCCTTGGCGTGCAGCTCGTACAGGTCGCCGGTTTCCAGCTCCAGTGCGGTTACACCGACCACATCACCTTGGGTGTTGCGGATCAGGTCCAGGGCCATCCACTCCACGAAGAAGTTGGTCTTGGATGCCACGTTTTGCTGGTACAGCGTGTGCAGCATGGCGTGGCCAGTACGGTCAGCCGCTGCGCAAGCACGTTGCACAGGCTTTTCGCCGTAGTTGGCGGTGTGACCGCCGAATGGGCGCTGGTAGATGGTGCCATCTGGGTTGCGGTCAAACGGCATGCCGAAATGTTCCAGCTCGATCACGACGTTGGGTGCTTCGCGGCACATGAACTCGATGGCGTCTTGGTCGCCCAGCCAGTCAGAGCCCTTGATGGTGTCGTAGAAGTGGTAGTGCCAGTTGTCGTCCGACATGTTGCCCAGCGATGCGGATACGCCGCCTTGGGCAGCCACTGTGTGCGAACGTGTGGGGAATACCTTGGACAGCGATGCCACGCTCAAACCAGCGCGGGACAATTCCAGTGCGGCACGCAGACCGGAGCCGCCAGCGCCGACGATAACAACGTCAAACTTGCGCTTGGTGATATTTGCTTTGGAGTAGCTCATTCTTAACCTTCAATCGTGGAGGGGTGTGGTCTATTGCCAGTCACAGACGCCACAGGACCTGGAAACCCCAGCCAGCACAGCCGACCAGCCAGACAATGGTGAAAACCTGCAGTACTAAGCGCAGGCCTGCATGTTTGACGTAGTCCATCCATACGTCACGTACACCTACCCAGACGTGCCAGATCAAGGCAATGATCACGCCGAAGGTGATGAATTTCATCCACTGAGCGGCAAAAATGCCTGCCCACAGCTCGTAGCCCAGTTCGCCTTGGGCGAAGATCAATTGAGCCAGAACAACGATGGTGAACAGCACCATCAAAGCAGCGGTCACGCGCTGGGCCAGCCAGTCACGAATGCCATAGTGGGCACCAACTACAGTGCGCTTAGAACCGTAATTCACGGACATGATGTTTCCTTATCGTGCTTAGACGGATCAGTACAGGCCGAACAACTTGGCACCCAACACAACGGTCAGGCCAATGCTCAGAGCGAGAACGGTCAGTGCAGATGAGTGACCAAATTCTTTGGTTACTGCTGCGTGGTTCATATCCATGAACAAGTGACGCAGGCCTGCAATCAGGTGGTGCAGGTAAGCCCAAATAATGGCCAAGGCGATCAACTTGATGAACCAGCCAGGCACAAAGCCACAGCCTTCATTGAAAACTGCCTTGAATTTGGCAAACGAGAATTCCGACGACAGCGAGGCGTCGAACATCCAGAGGATGAAGGGCAGCAGCAAGAACATGATCACACCGCTGATGCGGTGCAAGATCGAAACAATACCGGCCGGGGGTAAGCGATAGGACGGTAAGTCTTGTAATGCGTGGATATTGCGGAACTCTGGCCGCTTCTTTTTTGCAAGCTCTGTCATGGCGGGGGACTTTCGTGGATGTAACTGCGTGGTAATCGCGCGGTGCAAAAGATCCAAAATTCTATTGCACTCGCACAGTCGTCGGGCTGTGCCTGCGCGATTGTTTCCTTCTATCGCCTTGAGAACTATGAAGTTAGTTCAGGGCGTTCTTATAGTGATGCGTGTCTGTTCTGTAGATTCCGCGTCGTAACTCCATGGGAATATCGTTGTACGTATAGGCAAGTCGCTCCACACTCAGTAAAGGGGTGAGTGTAGACACGTTAAGTAACTCAGCCTGGGCTTCATCAGGTAATACGGCACGCAGTTTTTCATCGGCACGCACCATGCGCACGCCAAAATCTGCTTCAAACATGGCGTAGGTTGGCCCTTTGTAAGTAGCCATCTGTTCGGCTGTAAGCCCTTTGAACGCATGACCAGGCAGCCAAATGTCTTCCAAAATAGTCGGAATACCGCTGAACGCCAGAACGCGGCGCACTTGCACCACGGTGTCTCCACTGCGCAACGCCAGAAGGCGTGCAATTTCTGCAGGTGCGCGCAGGCGTTTGCATTCCAAAATCGTGCGGTGAGCGCGGCCTTCGCCTTCAAGGTCTCCGACATCAGGGTGCAGTTTCAGGAAACGATACTGGACTTGCTGGGCGGAATGGGTGGCGACAAAAGTGCCTTTGCCCTGGCGGCGCATGACCAAATTTTCAGCGGCTAATTCGTCAATCGCTTTGCGCACAGTGCCCTGGCTGACTTTGAAGCGTGCTGCCAGCTCCATCTCGCTGGGGATCAACTCTCCCGGACGCCATTCGCCAGCTTGCAGGCTTTGAAGAATCAATCCTTTGATTTGCTGGTACAGCGGACTGAAAGCCGGCGTGAGCGCTACGGTTGCATTTGTGGAAGAACCAAAAGCGCTGTCAGATGAAGAAGGTTGCGATGAGGACATAAGGATGTTCGAAAGTTCAAGGCCACCGGATGCAAATTTTGAGCCCGTGAGTGCTGTTTGAACTCAGGGGTGATCATATCTTATATAAGACATAAGACAAATTGACTGACGGACAAAATCAAGAGTACACTTCGGGACTGTTTACGGAGCACGGGCTACTGGTTACAGATGCTGGAGCGACAGTGCACCGACAACTGTTTTTTTCCGAAAATCTGGAGTTTTCACCATGAGCAAGAAGCCCGTCCGAGTTGCCGTCACTGGCGCCGCAGGTCAAATTGGTTACGCCCTGTTGTTTCGTATCGCATCCGGCGAAATGTTGGGCAAAGACCAGCCCGTTATTCTGCAACTGCTCGAAATTCCTGACGAAAAGGCACAGAACGCTCTGAAGGGCGTGATTATGGAGCTGGAAGACTGCGCCTTCCCTCTGCTGGCAGGTATTGAAGCACACAGCGATCCTCTGCAAGCCTTTAAGGATACTGACTACGCATTGCTGGTTGGCGCGCGTCCTCGCGGCCCAGGCATGGAGCGTGCAGATCTTCTGGCTGCCAATGCACAAATTTTCACGGCACAAGGCAAGGCACTCAATGCTGTAGCTTCGCGCAACGTGAAGGTGCTGGTGGTTGGTAACCCCGCAAACACCAACGCCTACATCGCTATGAAGTCGGCACCTGATCTGCCAGCGAAGAACTTCACTGCCATGCTGCGACTGGACCATAACCGCGCTGCATCGCAACTGGCTGCAAAGGCCGGTTTCAAGGTTGGTGACATCAAGAGCCTGACCGTGTGGGGCAATCACTCGCCCACCATGTACGCTGACTACCGCTTTGCAACGGTGAATGGCAAGTCCGTCAAGGAAACCATCAACGACCAAGACTGGAACGCCAACGTGTTTCTGCCTACCGTCGGCAAGCGTGGTGCAGCCATCATCAATGCTCGCGGTTTGTCCTCGGCTGCTTCGGCTGCCAACGCTGCAATCGATCACATGCGTGACTGGGCTCTGGGCTCCAATGGCGAGTGGGTCACGATGGGCGTGCCATCCAATGGCGAATACGGTATTCCTGCTGGCATGGTTTTCGGTTTCCCGGTGACTACTGCCAATGGCGAGTACAAAATTGTTGAAGGTTTGGAAATTGACGCTTTCTCGCAAGAGTGCATCAACAAGACCTTGGCTGAGCTGCAAGGCGAGCAAGATGGTGTGAAGCACCTGCTGTAAAGCATTTGCACACTGAAATCCCTCGCGGATTTCTTCACCCTGCAGAGCTTAGGCGCTGCAGGGTGACTCTCTAGAGAAATCTTCTGCGCAACATGCATGGCATTGAAATGCTGGTTGAGCAAAAGATGTTTCTTCGAGGCGTTGTCTGGTCCGTTGAGTTGACTGGCTACGCCCTCTGAGTGCGCTCAGTCCACTTTTGCTATTCATGCGTACTGCTACCCATCCCCGCGAAATTCTGTTGGGCGCTCAAGCAGCGGCCAATATGCTGCCCGTCTGTGACCATTACAGCGGTGTGGAAGTGCGTATGCGCAAAAGCCTTGAATTGCAGGCTCAGATGCTGCAGGAATTCGGCGCCTGCGTTTTTGATGTGACCCTTGACTGCGAAGACGGTGCAGCGGTCGGCAATGAAAAAGCCCATGCAAGGCTGGTGGCAAATTTGGCCAAAAATTCGCAGGCCGGTTGCCGTGTCGCAGCACGTGTGCATGCGGTCGAGCACCCCGCTTTTGAAGAAGACATTGCAACCATTGTTCAAGAGGCAGGCCACAAGCTCAGCCATATCATGCTGCCCAAGGTGGATAGCGTGGATGACATCTTGCGGGCAGAACGTGCATTGGAGCGCGCATCGGGGGGGCACATCCCCTTGCATGCCTTGATTGAGTCGCCTGCTGCGGTGCATCAAGCCTTTGAGATCGCAGCGCATGCGCGTGTACAAAGTTTGTCGTTTGGCCTGATGGATTTTGTCTCTGCACATGCCGGGGCCATTCCTGGGGCCGCGATGGGTGTGCAGGGGCAGTTTGAGCATCCACTGGTCGTGCGCGCCAAGCTGGAGATCGCGGCGGCTTGCCATGCATACGGAAAAGTGCCTTCTCACTGTGTGGTCACAGAATTTCGTGATGCGTCGGCGCTGCACGTGGCTGCAAGCAAAGCCAGCACAGAGTTGGGTTACACCCGCATGTGGAGCATTCATCCGGCGCAGATTCGTCCCATCTTGAATGCTTTTGCACCAGCAATCAGCGAGGTGCAAGAAGCGGCGGATATTTTGGTCGCTGCAGCTGCGCAAGACTGGGCCCCAATTAGCTACAACGGTGTGCTGCATGACCGTGCCAGTTACCGTTATTACTGGCAGTTGCTAGAGCGTGCATTCGTGACGGCGATGGCTTTGCCGCAACACGCACGACAATGGTTTGATGGGAATGCAGCATGAAGATGCTGTTTTTGTTTAACGATCAACTTTTTGAGACCGCTGGAGTCCGCATGAAACAACTGATTGCCTCCTTTTTGCTAATGGCACCTGCACTGGCCTTGGTGACAACTGCCCAGGCATCCACCACCAACGCTGCAGCGACTAAAGCGACGACGACTACGAAAAAAGTCACTACCGTCAAGAAGACCGCAACGCCGCGCAAGGCTGCTGCCGTGGCAGGCGCAGGCACCGCTGCCGCTGCGACTGCTCTAGTACTGGCACCCCGCGTGCTGAATGCCGATGAAATGGTCTTGGCTGACCGTGTACACACAGGCCGTATCGCTTGTGAGCTGGGGCAGCATGTGAGTGTCTCGAAGGACGATAAAAACCCGGGCCACTTCTTGGTGAGTGGCTCAGGTTTTAACTTTCACATGTCACCTGTCGGAACAAGTACTGGCGTGGTGCGCCTGGAAGATGCGAAAGCCGGAGCAGTCTGGTTGCAGATTGCCAATAAATCGATGCTCATGAATCAAAAGCAGGGGAGACGCCTTGCTGATGAATGCATGAGCCCTGAACAGCTTCAGGTGGCAGAAGCTATTAAGAAGAACCCCCCTCAAAGTTTGCTGGATGCTCCTGGAAAGTAATTGTCCGGAGCAAAAGCGCTGAAGAAACGCTGCCCCACTCTTAGAAAACTAATGGAGAGAGAACCATGTTGAAAGCTTACCGTGACCATGTGGCCGAACGTGCCACATTGGGCATTCCCCCACTGCCACTTGATGCCAAGCAAACTGCTGAATTGATCGAACTGATCAAGAATCCGCCAGCAGGTGAAGATGCATTTCTGCTGGATCTGCTGACCCATCGCGTGCCTCCAGGTGTGGACGATGCGGCCAAGGTCAAGGCGTCTTTTCTGGCGGCCGTGGCGCACGGTGACATCAAAGTAGGTCTCATCTCCAAGTCCCAGGCCACTGAGTTGCTGGGCACCATGGTGGGCGGCTACAACGTTCATCCTCTGATTGAACTGCTGGACGATGCAGAAGTTGCCGGTGTGGCAGCTGAAGCGCTGAAGAAGACATTGCTGATGTTTGACTTCTTCAACGACGTGGCAGACAAGGCTAAGGCTGGCAACGCCAAGGCCAAGGAAGTGATGCAAAGCTGGGCGAACGCCGAGTGGTTCACTTCGCGCCCTGAAGTTGAAAAGAAGATCACTGTCACCGTGTTCAAGGTGCCAGGTGAAACCAATACCGACGATCTGTCGCCAGCACCTGATGCCTGGAGCCGTCCAGACATTCCGTTGCACTACCTGGCCATGCTCAAGAACACGCGTCCTGATGCAGCGTTCAAGCCTGAAGAAGACGGCAAGCGCGGTCCGATGAAGTTCATTGATGACCTGAAGAAAAAGGGTCATCTGGTTGCTTATGTGGGCGACGTGGTCGGTACCGGCTCTTCGCGCAAGTCGGCGACCAACTCTATCGTCTGGGCTACAGGCCAGGACATTCCCTTTGTGCCTAACAAGCGCTTTGGTGGCGTGACTCTGGGTGGCAAGATCGCTCCTATCTTCTTCAATACGCAGGAAGACTCTGGCTCGCTGCCGATCGAAGTCGATGTTTCCAAGCTGGAAATGGGCGACGTCATCGACGTGCTGCCCTATGACGGCAAGATCACCAAGAATGGCGAAACCGTTGCCGAGTTCCAACTCAAGAGCGACGTGCTGTTTGACGAAGTTCGCGCCGGCGGCCGTATCAACCTGATCATTGGCCGCTCGCTGACAGCCAAGGCCCGTGAATTCCTGGGTTTGCCTGCCTCGACCGCATTCCGCCTGCCAACAGCACCAGCACAAACCAAGGCTGGCTTTACGCTGGCCCAAAAAATGGTGGGGCGCGCCGTGGGTCTGCCAGAAGGTCAGGGCGTGCGCCCCGGTACCTACTGCGAACCACGTATGACGACTGTGGGCTCGCAAGACACCACAGGCCCGATGACCCGCGACGAGTTGAAAGACTTGGCTTGCCTGGGCTTCTCGGCTGATTTGGTAATGCAATCGTTTTGCCACACAGCCGCTTACCCCAAGCCTGTGGACGTGAAGACCCACCGTGAACTGCCCGCCTTTATTTCCAATCGTGGTGGCGTAGCCCTGCGTCCAGGAGATGGCGTGATCCACAGCTGGCTTAACCGCTTGCTGTTGCCTGATACCGTTGGTACTGGTGGCGACTCGCACACCCGTTTCCCTATCGGCATCTCGTTCCCCGCTGGCTCTGGCCTGGTCGCGTTCGGTGCTGCTACGGGCGTGATGCCACTGGACATGCCTGAATCGATTCTGGTGCGCTTCAAGGGTGAACTGCAACCTGGCGTGACTTTGCGTGACTTGGTGCATGCCATTCCGCTGTATGGCATCAAGCAAGGTCTGCTGACTGTGGCCAAGGCCGGCAAGATCAATGAGTTTTCGGGCCGTATCCTCGAAATTGAAGGCTTGCCAGACCTGAAAGTCGAGCAAGCGTTTGAGTTGTCGGATGCGTCGGCTGAGCGTTCCGCTGCCGGTTGCACCATCAAGTTGAACCCAGAGCCCGTCAAGGAATACCTGACTTCGAACATCGTTCTGATGAAGAACATGATCGCTGACGGTTACCAAGATGCCAAGACTTTGCAGCGCCGTATCGAGAAGGTGCAAGCGTGGCTGGCACAGCCTGATCTGCTGGAAGCGGACAAGGATGCCGAGTACGCCGCCGTGATCGAGATTGATCTGGCTGATATCAAAGAGCCTATCGTTTGCTGCCCTAACGACCCGGATGATGCCAAGTTCCTGTCGGACGTGGCGGGTACCAAGATTGACGAAGCTTTTATCGGCTCTTGCATGACCAATATTGGTCACTTCCGTGCCGCAGCCAAATTGCTCGGCGGTCAGCGTGACATTCCTGTGAAGCTGTGGGTGGCCCCTCCGACCAAGATGGACCAAAACGAGCTGATCAAGGAAGGCCACTACGCTGCATTTGGCACGGCTGGTGCGCGCACTGAAATGCCTGGCTGCTCGCTGTGCATGGGTAACCAGGCCCAAGTGCGCGAAGGTGCAACGGTCATCTCCACCTCTACCCGCAACTTCCCCAATCGTTTGGGCAAGAACACCAACGTGTTCTTGGGCTCGGCTGAGCTGGCTGCGATTGCATCGCGTCTGGGCTACTTGCCTTCCAAGGAAGAGTACCTCAAAGAGATGGGGGTGATCGATGCGGACAAGGCGTCGGTGTACCGTTACATGAACTTTGACCAGATCGAAGAGTATGCGGACGTTGCCAAAAGCGTGACCGCCTAAGTATTGAGGCCTGCCTCTTTGAAAACCCGCTTCGGCGGGTTTTTTTATGGGCGTGCAAGAAGTGCTCGTCTTGTCCGATAGGCGTGTCGAAAGTGGCGGTGCAAAATGGGTGCGACAAGCTTCTTCTTAAGTCGGAGATTCCCAGATGAAACATGCTTTTGCTTTTACCCAAAAGACGTTCCAGACCGCGTCAGGAACAGAGGGACAGTTCTTCTCGCTGCCAGCCTTGGCCCAGCGGTATGCGAATGTGGGGCGCCTGCCAGTGTCGCTGCGCATTGTGCTGGAGTCGGTGCTGCGCAATTGTGATGGCAAGAAGGTGCTGCCTTTGCACGTGGAGCAGCTGGCACACTGGCGCCCTGATGCACCGCGTACCGAAGAGGTTCCGTTTGTTGTCTCGCGCGTGGTACTGCAAGATTTCACGGGAGTGCCTTTGCTGGCCGACCTGGCAGCCATGCGCAGTGTGGCTGCAGCGCTGGGTAAACAACCCAAGGCCATTGAGCCGCTGGTGCCAGTCGATCTGGTGGTTGATCACTCCATCATGGTGGATTACTTTGGCACCAAGCAGGCGCTGGATCTGAACATGAAGCTGGAATTTCAGCGCAACCAAGAGCGTTACCAGTTCATGAAGTGGGGCATGCAGGCCTTTGACACGTTTGGCGTGGTGCCACCTGGTTTTGGCATCGTTCACCAGGTCAACCTGGAGTATCTGGCACGTGGTGTGCACAAAGCCAAAGCGGGCAAAGACAGTAAAGGGAGGGCGCTCTACTACCCAGATACGCTGGTCGGCACGGACAGCCACACCACCATGATCAATGGCATTGGCGTGGTGGGCTGGGGGGTTGGCGGTATCGAAGCGGAAGCGGCCATGCTGGGGCAGCCTGTTTACTTTCTCACACCCGACGTGGTGGGTTTTGAGCTGACGGGGCGTTTGCGCGAAGGGGTGATGGCTACCGACCTGGTGCTGACCGTGACGGAAATATTGCGCAAAGAAAAAGTGGTGGGGCAGTTTGTCGAATTCTTCGGCGAAGGAACAGCCAGCCTGTCACTGCCTGATCGCGCCACCATTGGCAATATGGCACCTGAATATGGGGCCACGATGGGGTTCTTTCCCGTAGATGACAAAACACTGGACTACTTCAGGGGCACAGGTCGCACTTCCTCAGAGATTGAGGCTTTTGAGGCGTACTTCCGTGCCCAGGGCTTGTTTGGTGTGCCCAAGGCGGGTGATATCGATTACTCGCGTGTGGTGCGACTGGATCTGGGGTCTGTCGCACCCAGTTTGGCGGGGCCAAAGCGTCCGCAGGATCGCATCGAAATTGGTGATGTCGCCCACAAATTCAGTGAACTGTTCAGTGCCGGGCCTGCGGACAATGGGTTTAACCAGTCGCATGATCAGTTGACGCAACGTTTCCGTGTGGGCTGTGGAGAGGGTGAGCAGGCCGTGGACGCACCAGGGCCCAAGCTGGGCGCTTCCCGCTCGGTGGTGGAGATGGTGAGTAACCGCCCTGCGCTGGAGAGTTCGCACAAGCATGCGCCTGCAGTTTCCGTCTGTGATGTGCCGCAGGGCGAACAGGTCTTGCACATTGGCAATGGCGATGTACTGATTGCTGCCATTACCAGCTGCACCAATACCTCCAACCCCAGCGTGTTGCTGGCAGCAGGCCTGCTGGCAAAAAAAGCGGTCGAAGCAGGGCTGAAGGTGCAACCGCACATCAAGACCTCGCTGGCGCCCGGCTCCCGGGTGGTGACGGAGTATTTGACCGAAGCAGGGCTGCTGCCTTATCTGGAAAAATTAGGCTTTGCTCTGGTGGGCTACGGTTGCACAACCTGTATTGGTAACTCGGGCGATCTGACGCCGGAGCTTAATGAGGCCATCGCGCGCAACAATCTGGTGTGCGCGGCAGTGCTTTCGGGTAACCGTAATTTTGAGGCACGCATTCACCCCAACATCAAAGCCAATTTCTTGGCCAGCCCACCCTTGGTTGTTGCCTATGCAATTGCGGGCACCGTGCTCAAAGACTTGATGACCGAGCCTGTAGGACAAGGCAAGGGTGGCAAAAATGTGTACTTGGGTGACATCTGGCCGAGCAGCGAAGAAATTCAAGCCCTGATGAAGTTCGCCATGAACGGCAAAGCCTTTCGCACCAATTACGAGAAAGTCAAAACCGAGCCAGGGAAGCTGTGGGAAAAAATCAAAGGCGTGGCAGGGGCCACTTACACGTGGCCCACGAGCACCTACATTGCTGAGCCACCGTTTTTTCAAAACTTCACGCTGGCACTGCCCCAGACAGATGCAAAAAAAGCCCCAACTGCCCATGCTGTGCAGGGGGCTCGCATCATGGCGCTGTTTGGCGATTCCATCACCACCGACCACATTTCTCCGGCAGGTGCGATCAAAGAGTCTTCACCGGCCGGGCAGTGGCTGCTGGCGCATGGCGTGCAAAAAGCCGACTTCAACAGCTATGGTTCACGGCGTGGTAACCACGAGGTGATGATGCGCGGCACCTTTGCCAATGTGCGCATCAAAAACTTGATGATTCCACCGCAACCCGATGGTTCGCAGGAAGAGGGCGGCTTGACGCTGCTGCGCAGTGATGCCGGCAAGGTGAGCAAAATGTCTATCTATGACGCTGCGATGCAATACCAGGCTGCTGGGCGGGCCACGGTGGTGCTGGCGGGTGAAGAATATGGCACAGGCTCCAGTCGCGACTGGGCGGCCAAGGGTACCCAGTTACTGGGTATTAAAGCTGTGGTGGCACGCAGTTTTGAACGGATTCACCGCTCCAATTTAGTGGGCATGGGAGTGTTGCCACTGCAGTTCAAAGCGGGAGAAAGCTGGCAGTCGCTAGGGCTGACAGGTGATGAAATCATTGACATCTTTCCGGTGCCTGAACTTACGCCCCAAAGCGATGCGCAGATGCGTATCACCCGCACCGATGGTAGCCAGCATACGGTGACTGTGACCTTGCGCATTGATACGCCCATTGAGGTGGATTACTACCAGCATGGGGGCATCTTGCCGTATGTGCTGCGCCAGTTGTTGGCCAAGTAATCAGTAGTCACCCCCCAAAAACACAACCCGCTTTCAGCGGGTTGTGTTTTTGGGGGGCGCATTGCTGCTTGAGCGGGTTCAGGCTTGTGGGGCTGCGGAGGCTTGTGCCGGATCGCTGCGCAGTGATGCCAGCTTATTGGCCAGCCAGTCGTCATAACCTTTTTGCACCAGTGCAAAGGTTTGGCTGATGCCTTCGGCCACGGGGCTGCCTGCGCTCAGTACCCCCAGAGAGTTCAAGATGTCTTCGGCCTCTTTGTAGCCTTGCTCAAAGCCGCCGCGCACCACATTCACAAAATCTTTCGCCACCACTTCCATGTCTTTGTCGGGGTAGCGCGCGGCATAGGCATTAAACATGGCGGTGGACAGGCCAACGATGCGCCCGGCAGTGGCCTGTGCACTGTTGTCTTGCGACATGGCGTTGTGGATGGCGTCGGGCCCCAGATCGGGAGCCAGTACGTTGTTAATTTCATCCACTGCGGTGCGGTACAGCAAAGCCAGACTGTCGCTGCCAGCTTGGATGCTCACTTGCAGCGAGGCTTGCAGAATTTGCGAATTGCGCAGGTTTTGCTGCCCTTGGCTGCTGGTGGCTGCTGTTTTTTGCGCGTCTTCCAGTGCCTCCGATGATTTGGTGGCTGTGTAGCTAGGGTCGGCGACAACAGGTGTGTTGGTGGCTTGTGGTGCAGAAATCATGGTGTGCTTTCTTGCCAGTCAGAGGGAGTGAGGCTTGAATCGTTTTCGGCCGTCAGGCATCAAAATGAAGTGCCGTTGGTCGGAGTTCTCTGTGTGCCAACTAAAACAATAGCTGTAAGCGCTTGCTATTGCATCATCTTGAATAGGTTTGATTGTCAAATCAAAGCAAGAAGGTCATTAACAGCTATTGTTTTAAATCAACTGATCCCATTGGTGTTGCTGTTTTGGCAACTGATATGGTCTTTTGAGCGCCATCTGCTCCTTGGCGCAAGTTGCCGACTCACGCACAGTCGTTGTTGCAAATTGCCCCATGGAACGCGAGCCCGAGCCCGCGTGGGCGGGCAGTAGCGCAACGGACCACAGCCCATGACCACCGAAAAAAACAAAGCCCCCGACAGCGCACCTCAGTCGTCGCGCAAAACCATTCCCATCCATGCCGAACCTGTGGGTACGCCGTTTTACGAGGCTCGCAAAAAAATTCAGCCTCGCTCCATTCAAGGCGTGTTTGCCAACTGGCGCTGGGCGCTGGTGTGGATCACACAGCTGTTCTTTTACGTCACGCCCTGGCTGCAGGTGCATGGCCGCCAGGCGCTGCTGTTTGACCTGGAGCAGCGGCGTTTTTACATCTTTGGCTGGCTGCTGTACCCGCAAGACTTTATCTACCTGACGGCGCTGCTGATCATCAGCGCGCTGGCGCTGTTCTTGTTCACTGCGGTGGCCGGGCGCCTGTGGTGTGGCTTTAGCTGCCCGCAGTCGGTGTACACCGAAATTTTCATGTGGATTGAGCAGCGTCTGGAGGGCGACCGCAGCGCACGCCTGCGCCTGGACGGCAGTGGCTGGTCGTTGGAGAAAGTTGCCAGACGCGGCGGCAAACAGCTGCTGTGGGTGCTGGTGTCACTGTGGACGGGCTTTACCTTTGTTGGCTACTTTGTGCCAATCCGGGAGCTGGCCGTGCAGGTGATGGCGCTGCAAGGCGCATGGCAAATTTTCTGGATTTTGTTCTACTCGCTGGCCACTTACGGCAATGCAGGCTTCTTGCGTGAGCAGGTGTGCAAGTACATGTGCCCGTATGCACGGTTCCAAAGTGCCATGTTTGACAAAGACACGCTGGTGGTGACTTACGACGCGGTGCGCGGAGAGGTCCGTGGCCCGCGCCATAAAGATGCAGATTACAAGGCCCAGGGTCTGGGGGACTGCATTGATTGCAAGCTGTGTGTACAGGTGTGCCCGGTGGGCATTGATATTCGCAATGGCTTGCAGTACGAGTGCATTGGCTGTGGCCTGTGCATTGACGCGTGCAACAGCGTGATGGACAAGGTCCACTATCCAAGCGGGCTGATTCGCCTGACCACGGAAAACGGCATGGCACAGCGCTGGAGTCAGTCGCAGATGTTGCGCCGAATGTTCCGTCCTCGCGTGCTGCTGTATGGAGCCGGTTTGGTCGCTATTACCGTGGCCATGGTGGTCAGTCTGTATGTGCGTGTGCCCTTGAAGGTGGACGTGGTGCGCGACCGCGGTACGCTTTCACGCATCGTAGCTGGCGGGCAGATTGAAAACATTTACCGGGTGCAGATTGCGAATGCCACGGAAGCGGCGCAAACCTATGTGCTCAGCGCTTCGGGGATTGAAGGCATTCGTGTGGCCTCTGAAACGCATGTGCAGCTGGACAGTGCGCAAGACCGCTGGGTGGTTGTGCGTTTGCAGGTTCCGTATGGAGCGGCCTCACCCGGTTCACACACGGTCTTTATCGAAGTGCAGGCCGAGTCGGATGCGCGCATTCAGGTGCTGGCCAAAACCACGTTCTTGATGCCGCGCTAACACTCAGGAGCCACAGGGCGCGAAGCCCTGTGCACCCGTACGGGCCATTTCGCAGCACCACTGGCCAAGCATTTGCAGCGCTTGCTCGGTGCGTGCGTCCCACAGCAGGCCATAGTTCAGTCGCAAACAGCGGCCAAATGCGCGCGAGGCCGAGAACACCGGCCCTGGTGCCACGCTGATACCCGCCGCCAAAGCCCGCTGGTGCAATGCCAGTGCGTCGCAGCCTTCGGGCAGCTCTATCCACATAAAGTAGCCACCTTCTGGGCGCGTCGCGCGGGTACCCGCAGGAAAGTGCTGCGCAATGGCTTGCGTCATGCAGTCGCGCTGCGTGGCCAGCGTGTGGCGCAACTGGCGCAGGTGCTTGTCGTAGCCCACCCCCTCAAGGTACTGGGCCAAGGCCGCCTGGCTGGGTGCATTGGTACTGATGGATGTGGTGAGTTTTTGACGAGCCACGGCCTGCGCAAAACGGCCCGCTGCCACCCAGCCAATGCGCCAGCCCGGTGCCAGACATTTTGAAAATGAGCTGCAGTGAAGCACCCAGCCTTCACGGTCATACGCCTTGGCGGGCAGTGGGCGGCGTGGGGCAAAGTACAGCTCGCCATACACGTCGTCTTCAATCAGCGGGATGCGGTGGCGGGTGATGAGATCGACCAGCAAGCGCTTGTTTGCCTCTGGCATCAAGCAACCCAGCGGGTTGTGAAAGTTGGGCATCAGCCAGATCGCTTGCGGCTGGTGCTGCGTGATGGCGGCTTGCAGTGCTTGCAGATCGATGCCATCGCGTGGATGGGTGGGCACTTCAATGACGTTCAGGCCCAGGCGCTCCAGCGCTTGCAGTGCGCCATAAAAGCTGGGCGATTCAACCACCACAGTACCCCCAGGACGTGTCACCGTGGAGAGGCAAAGATTGAGCGCCTCCAGAGCGCCGTTGGTGATGACCAGATCGTCAGCATGCAGCGCCAGGCCATCGGCCAGATAGCGGCGCGCAATATGCCGGCGCAGCCCGCTGTGCCCGGTGCTCAGATCATCGAGCATGGTGTGCGCCACAAAATGACGGGCATTGTGGGCCATGGCTCGTGCCAGCTTAGCCAGCGGAAAGTGCTGAGCCGCTGGAAAGGCACTGCCGAAAGCCACGGTTCCGGGCTGAAAACTGGCTTGCAGTAAAGAAAATACACGCTCGGTGACATCGACTGCCAGAGAGTTGGGAGAAGTGTGCAGGCCAATTTCTGGCTCGGGCGGTGCCTGGTGTGCACCATGGGCGACGTAGTAGCCCGATCGCTCGCGGGCGCGAATCAGCCCTCGAGCTTCTAGCAGGTAGTAGGCCTGAAACACCGTGGATGGGCTGACATTGCGCGCCGTGCAGCAGTTGCGCACCGAAGGCAACTTATCGCCAGGCAGCAGCACTCCGGCATGGATGCGCTCTTCGATTTCGGCAGCTAAAGATTGGTAGCGGTATGCAGAGGCAGACAAGGTGGCTTCAGACATGGCAGTAGCGTGGGAGGAGGGCATTGCGCGCGTTGCACACAAGAATACGTAGCGCTGCAGGCTGCGCCATCATGGGGTGCGCGCAGCTGGTGCGTTGGCTTGCGTGCGAGCTGCAGACTGTTCAATTTGGTATTTGAGGTGTTCAAGCAGTGCCGCTATCAGCGGATGCTCAAGCCCCGAGCGCCACATGGCCTGCATTTCTGAATGTACTGTGTTGTTGCGCAGGGGACGAAATACCAGGCCCGGTATGCCAGCGCGCTGCAAGCAGGCCGGCACGATAGAGACGCCTTGTCTGTGACTCACCAAAGAGAGCACGGACAGCCAATGGTGCACTTCATGGCGCAGCTCTGGGTCAAAGCCTGCGCGCAGGCACAGGCTGTGAATGCTGCGAAAGTATTCGGGCGAGACCGCACCAGAAAACAGCACCCACCGTTCTTTGGCCAGGCTGGAAACGCTCAGCCGTGCTTGCGTTGCCAAAGGGTGCTGTGCGGGCAGGCACACCATGAATGGCTCACGCAGCAGCATGTGCGTGTGCAAGCCAGCAGGTGCAGCCAGTGTATGCATCAAGCCCAAATCTATTTTTCCCTGCTGCAAGGCCGTGACCTGGGTTGCACTGTTGAGCTCGTGCAGATCCACGCGCACCTGCGGGTGCTGGGCTTGCAGCTGTGCCAGGGCCTCTGGCAAGCCGCGGTACATGCTGGAGCCTACAAAGCCCAGTCGCAGGCAGCCAGCCATGCCTTGTGCTACGGCACGCGTGTCCAGCGCAGCACGTCGGCTGCGGTCCAGAATGTCGCGGGCTTGCACCAGTAAATGCTGGCCTGCTGCAGTCAGCCTGACTTCCTTGCTGCTGCGCTCGAACAGCTGGGCACTGAGCTGCCCCTCCAGTTGCTTGATGGCTACGCTCAGCGGGGGTTGTGAGATATGCAGGCGCTGTGCAGCGCGACTGAAGTGCAGCTCTTCAGCCAGCACTACGAAATACTGCAGCAGGCGTAATTCCATCGACGGTCCTTGTGTGGCAGACAGATGTCTATTCGATTTAGATATTGATCTATACATCAATAATATTCGACTCGAATAGGTTCTGTTCGCATCATTTGACGTATGTCATAACCAGGCAAGCAAGCCTAGATGGAGTGATGATGAACATGCGCTCACCGATGGACGTACAACGAACCGCTGCTGCTGCGGCCCACCCTGTGCCGGATCGCCACGGCAGCAACCTCTACAGCACAGACTTGCAGTGGGAGCCCTTGCTCAGGCTGTATTTGCCGCAGCAGGTGCATGCCCACCTGCAACCCTATCTGCAGCGCATGGGGCATCTGGCTGGTGGCCGGCTGGATGAGCTGGCACTGATTGCCGATAAAAACCCGCCTACCCTGGAGCACCGAACCCGCAGCGGCCAGGATGCACAGCGTATTCACAAGCACCCGGCCTATGTCGAGCTGGAGCGCGTGGCCTATGGTGAGTTTGCGCTGGCCACCATGTCGCACCGCAACGGTGCCCTGGGCTGGGAGGGCAAGTTGCCACCCCTGGCCAAGTACGCGTTGACCTATCTGTTTGTGCAGGCAGAGTTTGGTCTGTGCTGCCCGTTGTCGATGACAGACTCTCTCACCCGCACCTTGCGCAAATTTGGCACGCCAGAGCTGGTTGAGAAATACTGGAGCCAGCTGACCGCGACAGATTTTGAAGACATGGCACAAGGGGCCATGTTCATGACCGAGCAAGCAGCGGGCTCTGATATTGCCAATACCCAGACCTTGGCGCGGCCCAATGCAGACGGCAGCTGGAGCCTGACAGGTGATAAGTGGTTCTGCTCCAACCCGGATGCCGCTTTTGCCATGGTGCTGGCACGGGTTGAAGGCGCGCCTGCAGGCATGAAAGGCATCTCTTTGTTCTTGCTGCCGCGCCAGCTGGACGATGGCAGCACCAACCACTACCACATCGTGCGCCTCAAAGAAAAGCTGGGCACGCGCTCCATGGCCAGCGGCGAGATTCGCATGGACGGCGCCATCGCCTACCTAGTGGGGGAACAAGGGCGTGGCTTTGTGCAAATGGCCGATATGGTCAACAACTCACGCCTGTCCAATGGTGTGCGCGCTGCTGGCTTGATGCGCCGCGCGGTGGCTGAAGCCGAATTCATTGCCCAGGAGCGCCATGCGTTTGGTAAAGCCCTGCAAGACATGCCGCTGATGCAGCGCCAGCTGGACAAGCTGCGCATTCGTGCCGAGCAAGCCCGCACCATGGTGCTGCAGACTGCGCAGGCACTGCAGCGCTCTGATGCAGGCGAAGAGGGCGGCTATGCCTTGCTGCGCATCTTGACGCCCATGATCAAGTTCCGCGCCTGTCGCGATGCCCGCATGGTCACGGGTGATGCCATGGAAGTGCGCGGTGGCTGCGGTTATATCGAAGAGTGGAGCGACCCACGTTTGGTGCGCGATGCGCACCTGGGCAGCATCTGGGAAGGCACCAGCAACATTGTGGCGCTGGACGTGTTGCGTGCAGTGCGCCGTGAAGGCTCTTTGCCGGTGCTGCAGGCCCACGCAGCGCAGTTGCTGGCGCAGACCCAGGCAGCACCCGCATTCAAGGCCGCGTTAGAGCACGCCATGGAGCGTGCTTGCGCATTGGTGCAAAGCGCCACCGATGCGGGCGCACAAGGTGAACACCTGGCACGCGCTGCAGCGTCGGCCCTCTACCACTGCTTTACCGCGATTGCCATGGCGTGGGAAGCATCACACACCCAATGTTTGCAGCGCATGCGCTGGGCGCAACTGGTGCTGCTGCACCGTGTATTGCCGCGCGACCCATTGAGTGTGAGCGCTGTGCCAGCCGATTGGGCTTAAGGCGCAACTGTTGCGTGACACGGGGGGAGATGTCCGTGTCTGCATTGGGTGGTGATTGGCTCAGCCAGCACCGCTTTCGGCCCCTAAGCCCCGATACAGAGGCAGGGACTATTTCCTAGGAGACAAACCATGGATAAGCGCATATTTTTGCAAAGCTTGGGCGCACTGGCTGCCGCATCTTGGACATCCAGCTGGGCGCAAGCCAGCAACTCTGGCTTTCCGCAAAAGCCCATCACCTTGATTCAGCCCTATGCCCCGGGTGGCCCGACCGATCAGCATCTGCGCGTGGTGGCAGAAGAGGCAGGAAAGATTTTGGGGCAACCCATTGTGCTGGACAGTCGCCCCGGTGCGAATGGCGTAACGGCTGCTGCCGCGCTGACCCGTGCAGCTCCAGATGGATACACGCTGGGTGTATTGCCTGCATCGGTTTATCGTGAACCCTATATCAACAAGGTGCCGTTTGACCCAACCAGCAGCTTCAGCTACATCGCTCTGCTTTCAGACTACAGCTTTGGGCTGGCTGTGCGGGAAGATGCCCCGTGGAAAACATGGGCAGACTTGGTGGCGGATGCCAAGAAGCGCCCAGGCGTTATCAACATTGGTGCCACTGGTGCCATGGGTACTCCCCGGATCGTGATGGAAGAGGCATTGGTTGCTGCGGGCGTGAAAGCCAACGTGGTGACTTACAAAGGTGATGCGGATGTCACCACTGCAATTTTGGGCGGGCATATCGACGCAGCACCGTTGTCGGGTGTGGCAGTACCGCATATCGAAGCGAAAAAAATGCGCTATCTGGTCATGCTGACGGCGCAGCGCGTTCCGCGCTTTCCGCAACTGCAGACGTTGCAGGAAGCCGGTATCTCGCATTACATCGATTCGCCCTATGGCGTGGCTGGCCCCAAAGGCATGGATGCAGCACGCGTTATGCAGATCAGCACAGCGTTTCACCAGGCGTTGCTGTCGCCAGCGGGCATGCGGGTGCTGCAGCAGCTCAATCAAGAACCCAACTACAAGGCTCCTGCTGACTACCAGGCGTATGCCAATGCAGCGTTTGCCCGTGAGAAAGCGCGCATGGCATGGATGCGAGACAACGGGTTACTTCAGTAACTGAAGAGAAAAATGCACCAAACGCTGACTGGTTAAGTGTCTGGTGCCCATAAATAAAAAAACTGGTGCATGCAGTTGGTGTCTACGGACACAGGCCCGCATGCGCCAGTACTGTAACGAGGCACAACATGGCAATGCATTTGAAAAAAATATCCCGCAGGGTACTGGCCGCAGCTTTGGCCGTGTCCGCATTGGGCGGCAGCTTCCCGCTGATCGCAGCGGCTGAGGTCTTTCCTTCCAAGCCTGTGACGTTTGTGGTGCCATTTCCGCCGGGCGGTCCCACGGATGCCATGGCGCGCACTCTGGGCGTAGCGCTGACGCAGGCGCTGGGCCAAAGCGTGATTGTGGAAAACCGCGCTGGAGCGGGCGGCAACATCGGGGCAGAGGCGGTGGCGCGTGCTAAACCGGACGGCTACACCATCATGTTTGGAACATCTGGCCCTTTGGCCATCAACAAGAGCCTGTACAGCAAGATTGGCTACGACCCTGCCACCAGCTTTGCGCCGGTCATTCGCGTGGGCTATTTGCCCAATGTGCTGGCGGTGCACCCCAGTGTCAAAGCCAATAGCGTGCAAGAGCTGATTGCGCTGGACAAGGCCAAGCCCGGCAGCTTGAACTACGCCTCTTCGGGCAACGGGGCCTCTTCGCATCTGGCGGGGGTGCTGTTTAACCAAAAAGCCCAGACCTCGCTGCAGCACGTGCCCTACAAAGGCACAGGGCCAGCGCTCAATGACTTGCTGGCTGGGCAGGTGGACATGAGCTTTACCGACATCTTGACGGCCATGCCCTATGTGCAAAGTGGCAAGCTGAAGGTCATTGGCGTTGCCACTGAAAAGCGCTCTCAGGCCATGCCCGATGTTCCCACGATTGCGGAACAAGGCTTGCCCGGCTATGACGTGAGTGTGTTTTTTGGCGTGGTGGCACCGGCGGGCACACCTGCCCAGCGTATTGCCATCTTGAACCAGGCTTTTCGCAAGGCACTGGGCAGTGAAAAGGTGCGCACCACCTTTGCCAGTCAGGGCCTGGAGCCCGCACCAGATCTGACTGCCGAAGGGCTGGGGCGTTTTATCCCCGAAGAAGTGGCCAAGTGGAAAACCGTGGTGCAGGCCTCAGGTGCCGTGCTGGACTGATGCGCCAGAGATGGAGAATTTTTGATGAGCAACACTTGTATGACAGCACCCTCGCCAACAACTTGTGCCGCACCTGCAGGCACGCCCACAGGTGCTTTGCAGGGCTTGAAGGTGCTGGATCTTTCGCGCATTCTGGGGGGGCCGCTGTGCGGCCAGATTTTGGGCGACCATGGTGCTGATGTGCTGAAGGTAGAGCCCCCTCAAGGCGATGACACCCGTGCCTGGGGGCCGCCGTTTCAGGACGGTGTTGCTTCGTACTACCGCGGGCTCAACCGCAACAAACGTACGCAGTTTCTGGACCTCAGCCAGCCTGAAGGCCAGGCCAGAGTGCTGGAGCTGATGGCTCAGGCCGATGTGGTGGTGGAGAATTTCAAGATTGGCACGCTGGAGAAGTGGGGCATAGGCTGGCAGCAGATGCAGGTGCGCTTTCCACGATTGATCTGGTGCCGTGTCAGCGGCTTTGGCGCCGATGGGCCGCTGGGCGCATGGCCGGGCTATGACGCAGCTATTCAGGCCATGAGCGGCATCATGAGCGTCAATGGTGAGGCGGGCGGTGATCCGCTGCGCGTGGGCTTGCCGGTAGTGGATATGGTGACGGGCATGAACGCTGTCATTGGCGTGTTGCTTGCCTTGCAAGAGCGCCAGCGCAGCGGTTTGGGGCAGTTGGTGGACGCTGCGCTGTACGACAGTGCCATTGCCTTGCTGCACCCCCATGCGCCCAACTGGTTTATGGATGGCAAGCCACCACAGCGCACGGGCAACGCGCATCCCAACATCTATCCGTATGACGTGCTGCAAACCGGCTCGATTCCCGTGTTTTTTGCGGTGGGCAATGACCGCCAGTTTCAACTGCTGTGCGGGCATATCGGTTGCCCGCACCTGGCCCAGGATGCGCGCTTTGCCAGCGCAGGCCAGCGTTCGGTGCACCGTGAGACGCTCAAGCCTTTGCTGGAGGAGTATTTGGCAGTCTTTGACGGTGCGCAACTGGCGACTGATTTGATGGCCTTGGGCGTGCCTGCAGCACCCGTGCAATCGGTTGATGAAGCGCTGCAGCACCCGCATACCTTGCACAGAGAAATGGTGGTGCAAATGCCTGGTGGTTACCGAGGGCTGGGTGCCCCTGTCAAACTCAGCCGTACACCGGCAACTTATCGCGTGCCACCGCTGGTGCAGGGCGATGCGTTTTTGCCAGATTAAAGGGCTACGACAACGGATAAGAACGTGTGGCCGCTCTAAGAGCACAGCGCGCTGTGGGTGAATCAAAAAAGGAGTCCTTGGACTCCTTTTTTTCATGCGGTGCGGCGCTTAAGGGGCGTCAAACAAATCCTTGGCCCCATGTGGCTGGCAGCGCAGGTACTGGGGTGCGGCATGCACGTGGGCACCCAGCTGGCGTGCGGCTTCCCATGGCCAGCGTGGGTTGTACAGCATGGCTCGGGCTACGCCAATGGCATCGGCGTGGCCTGCATCCAAAATAGCCTGGGCTTGCTGTGCCTGGGTAATCAGGCCCACGGCAATCACTGGCATGCTGCCGCCCAGGCTTTCGCGCAGTGCTGCGGCCAGTGGTACCTGGTAGCCAGGCCCAATCGGTATCTGCTGTGCCGGGTGCAAGGCAGCGCTGGAGACGTGCAAGAAAGCACAACCCCGCTGCGCCAAGGCATGCGCCAGCGCTTTGCTCTGCTCCACATCCCAGCCCCCGTCGACCCAGTCAGTGGCAGAGATGCGTGCACCGATCGGAAAACCCTCAGGCACTGCCGCCTGCATGGCGTCAAAAACTTCCAGCGTCAGGCGCATGCGGTTGTCCAGGCTGCCGCCATAGGCATCGGTGCGCAGGTTGGACAGCGGGGAGAGGAACTGGTGCAGCAAATAACCATGGGCGGCATGCAGCTCAATGGCATCCAGACCCAGCTGGTGGCTGCGCAGGGCAGCATCTACGAAGGCTTGCTTGATGTCTGCAATGTCTTGCAACGTGGCGCTGGCTGGGGTGGGGTCGGTCGGTAAATAGCCTTGGGCGCTGGCACTGATGGTGCGCCATGCGCTGGGATGGTCAGCAGGCATGGCTCCACCACCTTCCCAGGGCCGCAGGCTGCTGGCCTTGCGCCCTGCGTGGGCCAGCTGAATGCATACCGGCATAGGGCTGTAGCTGCGGATATGGGCCAGCACAGGTTGCAGGGCGACGGCCTGTGCATCGCTCCACAGGCCGAGGTCGTAGGTGCTGATGCGCCCGCGTGCCTCGACTGCAGTGGCTTCCAATATCAGCAGGCCCGCGCCGGACTGGGCTAGGTTGCCGTAGTGCATCTGGTGCCAGCTGGTGGCGCAGCCGTCTTGGGCCGAGTACATGCACATGGGCGCAACGATGATGCGGTTGGCCAGCTCCAAGTTGCCAAGGCGAATGGGGGAAAACAGTGCAGGCATGGTGAGGTGTTGGGGGGGTAAGCCAGACAAGCGCCCAGCATGGCACAAAAAAAAGGGGCCACCGAGCACGTCGGTGACCCCGCTGCAAGGGCAGCCGTCTGGGCGCTTAGCCCTGCTCGGCCAGCAGCTCTTGCAGCGTTTTGACCTGCATGCGCAGGCGTTCGTTTTCGGCTTCCAGCTCGGTCACGCGCGCTTGCAACTCCTCGGCAGAGGCAAGGGGGGCGGCATCTGCGCCGTCAGCCTCTGTCGCCACCTTTTCTGCCTTGGGTTTTTTCTTGGCATCGCGCACGCGCTTGGCCCCTTGCTTGAGGCCATCTGCGCCTTCGGCGGCCATGGCTTGCTGCTCTTGCACGGGCAATGTAGAGACTACGGCAGCCGCGTTCAAAGAGAGCTCACCGGCCTTGACCGCAGCGACCACTTCGGGGGCGGCTTTTTGCTGGATGGTTTCAATCATCTTGACCTGGCTGGCCGACAGGCGGGCAGCGCGGGCCAGGGCCTCTCGGGTGTCTAGCGCGTCATCGGGCACCTTGGGGCTGTTGGCCAGGGCCTGGGCGACGGCGGGGTCTACATCGCCTTCCCATGGGGCTTGTGCGTTGGCAGATTCGGCCTTGGTTGCGTTCACGGCAGCGGCTGCAGCGGCGCGGCGCTCGGTAATGATTTCGCGTTTGCGCAGGGCCAGTACACCGCGCTGAAAGTCGGACACCGAGCGGCGGCCCAGGTGCTGGTCAATCATCCACAGGTGGATGTCTTCCATGTTCTGAAAGCGTTCGTTTTGGATGGTTTTGAACGGCAGGCCATGCTTTTGGCAGATGCCATAGCGGTTGTGCCCGTCCACCAAAATATTGCCCCACAGCACCAGTGCGTCGCGGCAGCCTTCATCCAGAATGCTGCGCTCCAGGGCTTCATGTTCGTCGGGGGTCAGGGGGTCAATGTAGGCCTTGAGTTCAGGCAGAACAACAATCTCTTCGGTGCTCATGAAATTCCAATTTTTGCGGCCCATGGACTGTAGCCCGGTGGACGCGAATGTCAAAGATCCAAGTCAAAAGGCACCCGTAGGTGCCTTGTGTGCAAAGACCATGTGGTGTCTTTAAAAATAAGAGCTGCTAGCGCTTTCTGTCATTGGTTTTCAAATAGAAAACTATCTGAAAGCGTTATGAATAAAGCGCAGGCAGCTATCAGTTATTTCTTGTCAAGCTTCGGTAGGCTGCAGCAGGCGCGAAATCAGAGCGCCTTCGACGGGGCCTTGTACCGGAATGCGCACGCGCACTGGGTTGCCTGATGCCACCTGGACGGCTTCGCCTTCCATGTTGAACATCTGGTCTAGCTTGACGGTGCGGTTGCCTGTGGGGTGAATGATTTCCAGCGTATCGCCCACCGAGAAACGGTTCATGGTTTCGATTTCGGCCATGCCGTTTTCGTAACCGTGTACCTTGCCCACGTAGTGGCTGCGTTGCAGCACCGAGGTGCCGGTTTCGTAGTTCTGGTAGTCGTTGGCGGGGCGGCGCTCCAGCAGGCCGCCGGTGTAGCCGCGGTTGGCCAGACCTTCCAGCTCAGTGATGAGCTGGGGGTTGAAGGGGCGGCCGGCCACGGCGTCATCAATGGCGCGGCGGTAGGTTTGTGCGGTGCGGGCCACGTAGTACAGGCTCTTGGTGCGGCCTTCGATTTTCAGCGAATCGACACCAATCTTGGTCAGGCGCTCTACGTGCTCAATGGCGCGCAGGTCCTTGGAATTCATGATGTACGTGCCGTGCTCATCTTCCATGATGGGCATCATCTCGCCGGGGCGGCCTTTTTCTTCCAGCAGGTAGATGGCATCGGCCTTGGGGTGGCGGTTGCCGTCCCCGCAGGTGCTGGTGAACTGGTTGTCGGCGTCGTTCTTGGCGTCTTCGAAGTTGAAGCCCTTGTCCATGGCCTGGGCCAGGGCTTCACCGGTGTTGGGGTCGACCTGTGCGTCGTGCGTCTTGTAGTCCCAGCGGCAGGCGTTGGTGCAGGTGCCCTGGTTGGGGTCGCGGCGGTTGAAGTAGCCGCTCAGCAGGCAACGGCCCGAGTAGGCAATGCACAGTGCGCCGTGCACAAAGACTTCGATCTCCATGTCCGGGCATTCCTGGCGGATCTTTTCGATCTCGTCCAGGGACAGCTCGCGCGAGAGGATGATGCGCTCCACGCCCATCTTCTGCCAGAACTTGACGGTGGCGTAGTTGGTGGTGTTGGCCTGCACAGACAGGTGGATCACCGCCTCGGGCCGTTTTTCCTTGACCATCATGATCAGGCCGGGGTCGGCCATGATCAGCGCGTCGGGCTTGAGGTCAATGATGGGTTCAATGTCGCGCAGGTAGGTGCGAATCTTGTCGTTGTGCGCAATGACGTTGGAGGTCAGAAAGAATTTCTTGCCACGGGCATGGGCTTCTTGAATGCCTTGGGCAATCTGCTCCATGCGGAACTCGTTGTTGCGCGCGCGCAGCGAGTAGCGCGGCTGGCCAGCGTAGACAGCGTCGGCACCAAAGTCATAGGCGGCGCGCATTTTTTCAAGCGAGCCGGCGGGAAGCAGCAGTTCAGGGGCTTTCATAGGGGGCTTATTTTCCTTGATTGGCGCCGGTTCGTCACGCCAGAGCAGACATGAACCTGCGGGCAATGTGGTGCAGCAAGTTTGCTGAAATAAAGATAGCTTCTTACGCTTAATGAATAAGGACTTCAGGTAGTTTTCTATCTGAAGTCCTTGTTGGGTAAGCGCCAGGCGCTATACAACGTATTAATCCTGTGGGCGGAAACCAATCAGCAGCTCTGAAGGCACTTTGCCATTGGTATCGCGCGGCAGCGTATCTGTTTTGTGCAGGGCGCGCACCACGGCGTCATCCCAGGCTTTGTTGCCGCTGGACTGCACCAGCTGTACGCCGGTGATGGTGCCATCGGGCGCAGCGCGCACGCGCACTTCAGCGCGCGGGTTGCCGTTGACCATGTCAGGGTAGACGATGTTGGGCTTGACCTTGGCCGCCACCTTGGCACCGTAGCCAGCAGAGTGCCCGGCGGTACCACCGCCCGTGCCCTTGCCTCCGTTGGGGCCGCTGCTCTTTTCTGCAGAGCCCGTGCCCCCAGAGCCCGCCAGACCGGCCATGGCCTTGAGGTTTTCCTGGCGCATGCGCTCCAGCTCCTTGGCGGCCTTGGCATCTTTGGCGGCTTGCTCTTTCTTGCGCTTGTCGTCGGCGGCTTTCTTTTCGGCCTCTTCCTTGGCTTTTTCGGCCTTTTCTTTCTCTGCCTTGTCTTTGGCGGCTTTGTCTTTTTCAGCCTTCTCGCGCTTGTCTTTTTCCTGGCGGTCTTTTTTCTCTTGCTCGGCCTTGTCGCGCTTTTGCTGTTCCAGCTTGTCACGTTTGTCTTGTTCGATCTTGTCCTTGCGTGCCTGATCCGCCTTGTCTTGCTTGGCTTTTTCAGCCTTTTCGCGTTCGGCCTTGTCCTTGGCCTTTTGCGCATCTAGCTCCCGCTGCTTTTGCTCAGCCTCGTGCTTTTTGCGTTCCTGCAAGGCAATGTCCGCATCACGCTGCGCCTGCAGCTCTTGCTGCGTGGGTTTGGGTGGCGCGGGAGGTGGCGCAGGGGGCTGGGCAATGGGTTCTGGCTCAGGCTCGGGCGTGGGGGCTGGAGTGGGCTGCGGTACAGGTGGCGGTGCCACAGGGGCAAGGGGGGCGGCCTGCACAAAGGTGTCTGACCACAGCTCTGCCTCGACGGCGGCTTGCTCCACGGACTCTGGCGGGCTGACTTTCCACATGAATGCGCCCACCAAAACGGCGTGTGCCAGCAATGCCAGCACCCAGTTGCGCAGACGCTTGGACTGGCGGGGTGGGGCAAAGGGATCGTGGTCTAGGCGAGAGGACATGGAAACAATCAGGCGCTCGAATCAGAGGATAAAAAGGTTTATTTGGCGGCGGACTTCACGCCCAGAGCCACGCGTACTTCAGCGGCTTGCAGCTCAGCCATGGCTTGCACCACGACTTCGTAGGGCAGCGATTTGTCAGCAAGAATCTGCACGGCAGCTTGTTCGGGGTTGGCATCTTTCCACGAGCGGGCCAGGCCCTGCAATTCGCCCAGAGCCACTTGCTGTGAGTTGTTGCCTGCCTTGAAGGTGTGGCTGCCATCTTTGTCCAGCAGCACATAGGCAATGCTCTTGGACGGTGGTTTGGAGGACTTGCCTGCCGTGGGCACATCAATGTTGCCAGGCGTGAGCATGGGGGCTGTCACCATGAAGATGATGAGCAGCACCAGCATCACGTCGATGAAGGGCACCATATTGATTTCATTGACGGTGCGGCGACCGCCGCGACCTCGGGAGCTGACTGCGGGCATGGTGTGCTCCTGCGCTCAATAGCCTGAGGCCGTGGTGCTGGCCGATGGGCTGCTGACGTTGCGCTGCAAGATGTTGGTGAACTCTTCCATGAAGGTCTCTTGCCCGCTGGCAATGCGGTCAATGCTGTTTGCGTAGCGGTTGTAAGCGGTAACTGCTGGAATCGCTGCGAACAGGCCCATGGCGGTGGCCACCAGTGCCTCGGCAATGCCGGGGGCTACCGTGGCCAGTGTGATTTGTTCCATATTGGCAAAACCGGTGAAAGCGTGCATCACGCCCCATACCGTACCGAACAAGCCCACATAAGGCGACACAGAGCCAACCGTACCCAGAAAAGACAGGCCGGACTCGACCTCGTCCATCTCGCGCTGAAAGCTGGCGCGCATGGCGCGGCGTGTGCCGTCCATCAGGGTGCCGCTGTCGTTGATGCGGCGCTCGCGCAGTTTTTTGTACTCGCGCATGCCGCTGGCAAAAATGCGCTCCATCGGGCCACCAAGCTTGGCGTTCTGTGTGGCGCTGTTGTACAGGTCATTGAGGCTTTGGCCAGACCAGAAGTCTTGCTCAAACGATTCGTTGAGCTGGCGCACCTGTTTGAGGGCCTGCGACTTGCGGAAAATGGTGGCCCAGCTTGCGACCGAGGCAACGACCAAAATCAGCATGACCAGTTGTACCACCCAGCTGGCCTGCAAGATGAGGCTGAAGATGGACATGTCTTGGGCTGCGTTCATGAGAGTTTTTCCACAATGGAGTTCGGAATTCGGGCAGGGCGCATGGTGGTCGAATCGACCCAGCCAACGCGAATACTGCCTTCACATAACAGTTGCGGTGCCTCGTTGGATGACACCGGCTTCAAAAAAGCTTGCTGGGCAATCGTGATGGAGGCTCGGCCTGCTGATTGCAGCACAGCTGTGACTTCGATCACGTCATCCAGACGCGCAGGTTGCAGGTAATTGAGCTGCGCCTGCGTCACCACAAACATGCCACCGGCTTCATCACGCAGCTTTTGCTGCTCGACGCCCAGATTGCGCAGCCACTCCGTGCGCGCACGCTCAAAGAATTTGAGGTAGTTGGCGTAGAAGACGATGCCACCAGCATCGGTGTCTTCCCAGTACACGCGAATGGGAAAGGAGAAAACCATAAAAGTTCCCTTCGTGTCGGGGTCAGGCAAACAGCTTGCGCATGCGGCGCACGGCTTCTTGCAACTGCTGCATGGAGTTGGCCGTGGAAAAGCGCACGTAACGGGCTGTATCGGCGGTGCCAAAGTCGCGCCCGGGGGTAATGGCCAGGTGGGCTTTGTCCATCAGTGCGTAGGCAAAGTCCCAGCTATTGTCGACGCCTAATTTTTCACACAGCGCCGTGCAATCGGCCCAGGCGTAAAAAGCGCCGTCGGGCATGACATCGATACCAAAGCCCAGTTCACGCAAAGCGGGCAAGAAATAGTCGCGCCGGGCTTTGAATTGGGCCCGACGTTCTTCAAAGATGGCGATGCTCTCGGGGGTAAAGCAGGCCAGTGCAGCGTGCTGCGAGATGGTGGAGGCGCAGATGAACAGGTTCTGCGCCATGCGCTCTACCACTGGCACCATCGCATCGGGCACCACCATCCAGCCCAGGCGCCAGCCCGTCATATTGAAATACTTGCTGAAGCTGTTGATGGAGATGATGCTGTCGCTGATGGCCAGCGCACTGTGACCAAAGGCCTCTTCGTATGACAGGCCCAGGTAAATTTCATCCACGATGGTGACACCGCCCTTGGCCTGAACCACTTCGTGAATGCGGCGCAACTCAGCCGGGTCAATCGAGGTGCCCGTGGGGTTGGAGGGCGATGCCAGCAGCACGCCACGGGTTTTGTCGCCCCAATGTGCGGCGACCTGATCGGCACTCAGCTGGAAACGCTCAGCTGCCCCGGTGGGGATGAGGGTTGCCACACCTTCTGCGGCGCTCACAAAGTGGCGGTTGCAGGGGTAGCTGGGGTCGGGCATGAGAATTTCATCTCCCGCGTCGATTAACGCCAGACACGCCAGTTGCAAGGCCGCCGATGCTCCGGCTGTAATCACGATGCGGCGGGCAGGCACGGTGATGCCAAAACGGCTTTGGTACCAATCGCTGATGGCTTCGCGCAAAGGCTCCAGACCCAAGGCGTTGGTGTACTGGGTTTGCCCGCTGGCAATGCTGTGCTGGGCTGCTGCTTGCACCTGCGCCGGTGCCGTGAAATCGGGCTCGCCAATGTTCAGAAAGATCATGGGCTCAGGGCCACTGGCGACTTCTTTGGCCAGTTGCTGGGCCGCTTTGGCCACTTCCATCACGTAAAAGGGGGTAATCTTTTCGGCGCGCGTAGAAAACTGCATGGGCAAGCAAAGCGCAAAGCGCTGTGAAAGAGGGGAAACAAAACAGCCATGAAAAAAGGCAGCGGCCCGTAGGGCGCTGCCTGGTTCTGGCTGGCTTAGGCCTTTTTGCCAGCCTTGTCTGCGTTGACCTCGTCGGCACGCAGTTCAGGTGCCAGTGCATTCATGATGCCGTTGACGTATTTGTGACCGTCAGTGCCGCCAAACTCTTTGGCCAGCTCAATGACTTCGTTCAGAACGACGCGCCATGGTACGTCCATGCAGTGCATCAGCTCGTAAGCGCCAATCCACAGGCATGCGTGCTCGATGGGCGAGAGTTCTTCCAGCTTGCGATCGAGCTTGGGCGTAATCAATACGTTCAGATCAGCTTCCATTTCAATGCAGCCATGCAGCAGTGCATCGTAGTGTGCGGCATCGCTCTTGTGAAAGCCGGCCAGATCACGCGTGAACATGTCAATCGAGGTGGCACTGTTGCGGCCCACCAGGTGCTGGTAAAGCGCTTGCAGTGCAAACTCGCGCGAGCGGCTGCGTGCAGATTTGGAAGATGCCTTGCGTACGCCGGTGCTGGTCAGGCCCTTGCGGGGCTGGCGGGGCGTGGCGCTGGTGTCAGCGGGTGTGGGGGCGTGTTCGTCGCTCATGCTTGTTTCAGTGTGCGGAGCAAGATGGCCATTTCCACAGCCACACGTGCGGCATCCAGACCCTTTTCGGTCTGGCGGGCAATGGCTTGCTCCAGGTTTTCGGTGGTGATGATTGCGTTGGCAATCGGCAGCTTGTAGTCCAGGCTCAGACGTGTGACGCCTGCGCCCGATTCGTTGGCCACCAGTTCAAAGTGGTATGTCTCCCCACGAATGATGCAGCCCAGTGCGATCAGTGCATCGTAGCCGCCACGCTCAGCCATGGCTTGTAGGGCCACAGGCACTTCCAGTGCACCGGCAACCATGACATGGTGGATGGCATCGGGCTGTACACCCGTGGCCAGCAGCTCTTTGCGGCATGCGTCGGCCAGGGCATTGGTGATGCCTTCATTCCAGCGGGCCTGAACAATGCCAATGCGCAGTGTTTGGCCGTTCAGCGGTTGTGTTGCGCCTTTTTCAGCGTGCAGCATGTGTGTTATTCCTTGGTGATGTAGCCAGTAATTTCCAGGCCATAGCCAGCCATGCTGGGCATGCGGCGCGGCTGGCCCAGCAGCTTCATTTTGTGAACACCGCATTCGCGCAGAATTTGTGCGCCAATGCCGTAAGAGCGCAAGTCCATGCGGCCACGCTCTGGTGCCTGGGCAGAGCGGGCGCTGCCTTCAAATTGCGCCAGCAATTGCCCGGCGCTTTCGCCGCAGTTGAGCAGCACGGCAACGCCTTGCCCTTGGGCGTTCAGGTATTGAAGGCTGGTGTCCAAACCCCATGAATGCATGGAACGGTTGACTTCCAGTGCATCCAGCACTGACAGCGGCTCATGCACGCGCACGGCCACTTCATCGGTCTCGCTCCAGCTGCCTTTGACCAGGGCCATGTGCACAGACTGGCTGGGCTTGTCCTGGAAAAGGTGGGCCGTGAATTCGCCCCAGTTGGTGTGCATCTGACGGGTGCCGACCTTTTGCAGCAGCGATTCGGTGCGGCTGCGGTACTGGATCAAATCAGCAATGGTGCCAATCTTCAAGCCGTGCTCTGCAGCAAACAGTTGCAGATCAGGCAGGCGGGCCATGGTGCCATCGTCCTTCATGACTTCGCAGATCACGGAGGAGGGGGAGCAACCGGCCATGGCTGCCAGGTCACAGCCGGCTTCGGTGTGCCCTGCGCGCATCAGTACGCCACCATCGACTGCTTGCAGCGGGAAAATATGACCAGGCTGCACCAAATCGGTGGGCTTGGCGCTCTGGGCCACGGCGGCTTGCACCGTGCGTGCGCGGTCAGCGGCAGAAATACCGGTGGTCACGCCTTCAGCGGCCTCAATGGACACTGTAAATGCGGTGCTGTACACCGTGCCATTGCGGGCGGCCATGGGGGGCAGTTTGAGGTATTCGCAGCGTTCGCGGGTCAGCGTCAGGCAGATCAGGCCACGGCCAAATTTGGCCATGAAATTGATGGCTTCAGGTGTGACGTGGTCAGACGCCAGGACCAGATCGCCTTCGTTTTCACGGTCTTCTTCATCAACCAAAATGACCATGCGACCAGCGCGCATGTCTGCAACGATGTCTTCCACCGGCGAAATCTGCACGGGGGTGAGTGGTGAGTTCATGGAGTCTTGTTCCTTGGATGACCTGTCGGGTTGCCGGCAGCACGCCTTTGTGTGGGCACCCGCCCAGCATGCCTATGTGGGCATGCTTTCCAAAGAACATTGCGCGCGGTCTTTGCCGCTGGTAGGCCGGCGCCGGATGGTGCGCGGTCCTGTCGAAAGTCGGTATTTTAGTGCTTTGTAGCGCTCTTGGCATGCAAGGGGCGCGACTGCGCTCTAGTTCTCAGGGTCTTGCAGGCAGACATCCCCGCTGGGGTAGGCCACGCAAGGCAATACACAGCCCTCGGCTTTTTCTTCTGTCGTCAGCCCGGGCCACTCTATTTTGTAATGCACGCTGCCGGATGTGAGTGTTCCCAGGCAGGTTCTGCAAGTGCCATTGCGGCACGAGCTGGGCCAGTTGAGGCCGCCCATTTCCATGGAGTCCAGCAAAGTCTGGTCTGCCCAGGCGTCGCACTGCTGTCCACTGGGCTCAAGCTTGGCGGTAAAAAGTTCAGGGGTAAGAGGGGTGTTCATGGGGTTGTCCCGAGTGCGGGATTGCTGGATGGTCAACGGTCAATTGTCGCTGCGCAAGCGGTCTGCGGCAGTTAAGTGGGTGTGCTTAAAAAATAAGCAGTGCACTTGTGTGCTTTGTAGATCAAGCACTTGTGCGGGGGCTGCGGGTTTTGTGCGGGCTTATCCACATAGTTGTTCAGTCAATTTGGGGGCAACTGGTGGTTTTGAAGATGCACCAACTTGGGCAATTGGCTGCTTTTCATGGAAGGTATCCACTGTCTATTTTTTACTCAGTGCAATTTATTTTGATTTAAAACAATGGGTTGAGTGTGTTGTATGGTGCTTTGCGATAGGTTATCCACAGGATTGTTCAGTATTTTTGGGTGAAAGTGCATGCGTGATGCGAGTGGGTGATTAAAAAACAGGCAGTTTGCGGAGGCTTTTGTAAAACAAGGGCTTAGCGCAGTTGTCGACAAGCCTTCTTGGCTTGTCCACATGCTTGTGCCGTTTATCCGTGGACAAGCCGTTGGTCACTGAGTCACTTCGGTGAAATGGGTGACGCGCGACCATGCGTAAAGTGGCCGGCTATCGCGTAATGAATCACAACATACAGGAGAGAAATCCATGCAGGCATTGACGTTTGAGGGGCAGGTTGCGATTGTGACGGGGGCAGGCGGTGGCTTGGGGCGTGAGCACGCACTGGCATTGGCGCAACGAGGGGCCAAGGTACTGGTCAATGACCTGGGGGGTAGCCTGGATGGCGTAGGTGGATCCGTTTCAGCGGCACAAGCGGTCGTCAATGAAATCAAGGCGCTGGGCGGTGAGGCGATTGCCAACGGTGCATCTGTCACCGACCTGGCGGGGGTGCAGGCCATGGTGCAGCAGGCCATTGATGCATGGGGGCGTATCGATATTTTGGTGAACAACGCGGGCATCTTGCGCGACAAGAGTTTTGCCAAGATGGAGATGGATGACTTTCGCCTGGTGGTGGAAGTGCATCTCATGGGGGCTGCCAATTGCTGCAAAGCGGTGTGGCCCCACATGCAGGCACAAAACTATGGCCGTATTGTGATGACGACCTCGTCATCTGGCCTGTATGGCAACTTTGGGCAAAGCAATTACGGCGCGGCCAAGATGGCGCAGGTGGGCTTGATGCAAACCTTGTCGATTGAAGGCGCCAAGCACAACATCCATGTGAACGCTCTGGCACCTACGGCGGCCACGCGCATGACCGAAGGCTTGATGCCTGAAGCTGTGCTGGCAGCGTTGAAGCCTGCAGCGGTGGTGCCCGCCATGCTGGTGCTGGCCCATGCTAGTGCACCCACACGCACCATTTTGTGTGCGGGTGCCGGTGGCTTTGAGGCTGCACACATCACGCTGACACAAGGCGTGTATGTCGGCACCGGTGCAGATGCGCCAGAGCAACTGGCCGTGCAACTGGGGGCAGTGCTGGATCGCTCCAATGAAAAGGTGCCCCAAAGCGGGTCAGCGCAAGGCCAACTTGAAGTGGGCAAGGCGATGGCGGCGCGATCAGTCACTGTCTGATAGCCAGCGGCGTGTAGCTGTTAGAAAGTCAGTGCGCAATCACCCTCAGAGGGTCTCCCGGGCCTGAAATGGTTATGTCACTGCGCAACGTCAAGGCCGCAAGCATGTCTCTATCATCTTTGCTCGCAGGGGTGGCATGCTAAGGTCGACCCCGTTTTTGACCGTTACACCCGACAAGAATGAATCCAACGCACAAACCGTTTGCCCTGCCCGCTGCCGAGCGCCTTGCCGGCATTCGCCGCGGTATTGAAAAAGAAGGTTTGCGCGTACTGCCCTCGGGTCATCTGGCGCTAACCCCGCACCCCGCAGCTTTGGGCTCGGCCCTGACGCACCCGCACATCACCACCGATTACAGCGAGTCGCAGCTGGAGCTGATTACCGGTGCCCGCAAGGGCGTGCAAGAGTGCTTGCAAGAGCTCCAGCAGGTGCACCAGTACACCTTTCGCAGCATGGCGCAGGTGGGTGAAGAGACGATGTGGGCATCCAGCATGCCGTGCTATTTGCCCACAGACGAAACCATTCCGCTGGGGCGCTATGGCTCATCGCACTCCGGTCGCTCCAAAAGCGTGTATCGCATGGGGCTGGGCCACCGCTATGGCCGCCGCATGCAGACCATTTCGGGTATTCACTACAACTGGTCGCTGCCGGGCGTCAGCAGTGAAGAGTACTTTGCGCTGATTCGCAATTTCCGCCGCAACGCTTTTGTGCTGCTGTACCTGTTTGGCGCATCGCCTGCGCTCAGCCCCTGCTTTGTCGAAGGGCGTGACCACCAGCTGCAACCGCTGTGCGATGCCAAAAAAGCGCTGTACCTGCCCTATGCCACGTCGCTGCGCATGGGGCGTCTGGGCTATCAAAGTGATGCGCAGTCGTCCATCAACGTCAGCTACAACGGCTTGGAAGGCTATGCCAACTCCCTGCACAAGGCGCTGACACAGCCTTATCCCGCTTACGAGCAGCTGGGCATTCGCAACCCTGGTGGCGACTACAACCAGCTGGGCACCAGCTTGCTGCAGATTGAAAACGAGTTCTACGGCACCATTCGCCCCAAACGCACGACGCAGCGCGGCGAGCGCCCCCTGCACGCGCTGCGTGAGCGGGGGGTGGAATATGTGGAGGTGCGCTTGATGGATCTGGATCCATTTGAGCCCGTGGGCATCAATGCCAGCACCATGCGCATGCTGGATGTGTTCTTGCTGCACTGCCTGCTCAGCGACAGCCCTCCCGATTCGCCCCAAGAGATTGAGCAGCTCAAGCACAACCAGCACATGGTGGCCGAGCGTGGTCGCGAGCCAGGTTTGCAATTGCAGCGTGGCGCGCAATCGGTGTCGCTGCTCGATTGGGCCAATGAGGTGCTGACCCAGTGCGCCCCGCTGGCTGCAGCGCTGGATGCCACGCACCAGACGAGCAGCTACAGCGAAGCACTGGCCCAGGCCCAGGCGCTGGTGGTACAGCCGCACAACACACCTTCTGCCCGGGTGCTGGAGCAAATGCACCGCCTGCATGGCAATAGCTTTGAGCAGTTTGGCCTGATGCAGTCCATGTGGGCACGCGAGAGCGTGCTGAGCCTGCCCTGGACTGCGCAGCAGCAAGCGCACTTTGAGCAGATGGCGCACACCTCGGTGCAAGCGCAAAAAGACATTGAAGCGGCAGACACGGGCACGTTCGAAGAATGGCGTCAGCGCTATATGGACCCCGCTGTTTTGGGCTGCTGTGTACAGGTCTATAAAAAATAAGAGCGCACAGCGCTTTTAGTGGATGGTTTTCAGATAGATAACACTCTGAAATCTAAGCTGTGAAAGCGCTATGTGCTATTTTTTTGAAAAGCATGTGCTTCAATGAAGTGTCACAGTGTTGACATTTTGTAACGCTAAATTGGCAAGCAATCTGTCTGGAGATGTTTGCCACTATGTCGCTTGCTGCCCCTTCTCTTGCCTCTGTTTCCGTGCTCGACGTGGTAGACAAAGACGAGCCCTCGCACCCCACAGCGCAGCGTGGCTTGTTGCGCAACTGGCCCGTGGCAACCAAGATTGCAGTGGTGTTTGGCGGCCTGCTGCTGTGTGGCGTGCTGGTGGCGGGGGCTTTGATTGCCTATCTGCAAAAAGTGGAGCAGAACGCAACCGCCAGTCTGCAGGTGCAAGACGAAGGCATTGCGCAGGCCCAGCAGTGGCAGGCTCTCACCCAGAAAGGGGTGGAGACGGCGCTGGCCAGCGTGCTTTCTTCTGAAGAGGATGTGATCAACGCCTTTGCCGGCAAAGCCAATAACTATCTGACACAGGCCCGTGCGCTGTCGCAGTCCATGGCCTTGAGTGGTGCTTTGGGTGAGCAATTGCACGCACAAGCAACTGCTTTGGACAAAAGTTACGAAGAAACGTTTCGCGCCCGCGATCTGGGTATGTCGTGGGAGGCGGAACGCCTGGTGAAAGAAAGCATGCAGCCTGCTGCCGAGGCTTACCTGCTCACTCAAACCGAATGGCTGCAGCAGTTGCAGCAAATGCGCCAGAGCGCGCAGGCTGCCGCTGCCCAAGTGCGGCAAGAGGCGCAACTGTGGGCTTTGCTGGTGTATGCCGTGCTGCTGGTGGTGGGTGTATGGATTTCGGTGGCCATCACGCGCTCCATCACCCAGCCATTGGCACAGGCGGTAGAGCTGGCGCAGGCAATTGCACAGGGCGACCTGACCGAGCAAGCGGCAGACAACCGCAAAGATGAAATGGGCAGTTTGCTGCGTGCCTTTGACCGAATGTGCGCGCAGTTGAACGGGGTGGTGGCGCAGGTGCGCAGCGGTGTAGGGCATGTCACGCAAACCGCCAGCCATCTGGCACAAGGCAACTCTGAGCTCGCCCAGCGCACCCAGTACACCGATGCCCAGCTGCAGCTGGCCGTAACGGGAATTGAGCAAATTAGCCAGCAACTGGCAGATTCAGTGGCCAATGCGGGCAAAGCCCATCAGCTGTCAGCGTCAGCGGCGCAGTCAGCCAGTGACGGAGGCTCAGTGGTGCAGCTGGTGGTAAGCAGCATGGACAGTTTGCGAGCCCAAAGCACCGAGATTGCTGCCATCACCGGGGTGATTGATGGCATTGCGTTTCAAACCAATATTTTGGCGCTTAATGCCGCCGTAGAGGCGGCACGCGCTGGTGAGCAAGGCCGCGGTTTTGCCGTGGTGGCTGCCGAGGTGCGGGCTTTGGCGCTGCGCAGCGCAGAGGCGGCGCGCCAGATCAAGACCTTGATTACCAGCTCACTGGAGCAAATGGAGTCGGGTGCCGGGCTGGCGCAAGACGCGGGGCAGCGCATGCACCGCATCGTGCAGGATGTGCAGCATGTGAGCAGTTTGGTGGGCAGCATCACCCACAAGGCCCAGGAGCAAAGTCAGGGCATGGCGCAGTTGCACCAGACCATGGTGGCGCTGGACGGTATGACCCAGGACAACGCGCGCCTGGTGCAGGCCAGCAGCCAGTCGGCCGCCAGCTTGCATGCGCAGGCAGGGCATCTGGCCGAGCAAGTGGCTGTTTTCAAGCTACAAAGCAAACAAGAATTGATAGCTTGAAACGGATATCAGAAAAAACGGGTGAGTCGTTTTTCTGAATTTTTGAGGGGTGTTATTTTTGCTTGTGGCGGCGCAGTGCGTATTGCCCCATGAACGCAGCGCCCAGCACCAAGGCAAACCACGCAGGGATTTGCGCATGCACGAACAGCTCACGCACAGAGCTGCTGGACATGAAGTGGGGCGCAATGATCAAGACAAGGCCAATCAGCACCAAGATCACGCCACGCACCAGCATGTCATTGTTCAAAGGTGAGCGGGATGGTTTGGAGTGTTGCGAGGACATGAGAAGGCCGTTGTGACGAGATAACAGCTTGCGATTATCCTTGCTGCCCCGCCCACCCACTGCAAAACAAGAAAGCAAACTCATGGCAATCCAATGGTTTCCCGGTCACATGCATCTCACGCGCAAGCTCATTGAAGAGCGCGTCAAAGACATTGACGTGGTCATTGAGGTGCTGGATGCGCGCATTCCGGGTTCCAGCTTTAACCCGTTGCTGCAAGAGCTGACGGGCCACAAGCCGCGCATGAAATTGCTCAATAAACAGGATGTGGCAGACCCAGTACAGACGCAGGCATGGCTGGATTGGTACAACGCCCAGCCCGATACCCTGGCCATTGCCATGGATGCAGAAGAAGTGGCTCCAGCGCGCCGTCTGGTGGAAACCTGCCGTCAGCTGGCACCCAACCGCGGGGGCATGGCCAAACCCATGCGCGTGCTGATTTGCGGAGTGCCCAACGTGGGTAAATCAACGCTGATCAACACCATGAGTGGCAAGAAACAGGCAAAAGCGGCCGATGAAGCGGGTGTCACCAAAGACGAGCAGCGCATTGTTCTGGACCACGACTTTTATCTCTGGGACACCCCGGGCATGCTGTGGCCACGCATTTCCATTGAGCAAAGTGGCTTTAACCTGGCCGCTTCGGGCTCGGTGGGGCGCAACGCCTACGACGAAGAACTGGTGGCGCTGGAGTTGCTGCTTATCTTGCAAAGGCGCTATCCCCAAAATCTGGAAGACCGCTTCAAGCTGGGTCTGGGGGCTGAAAAGATTCAGGCCATGCACGATGACGAGCTGCTTGAAGCCATCGGCCGCAAGCGCGGCTGTGTGATGAGCGGTGGACGCGTGAATACGCAAAAGGCTGCCGAAATTGTGATCACCGACTATCGCACCCACATTCTGGGCCGTATCACGCTGGAGACTCCGCAAGAGTTTGAGCAGTGGGCCGCCGTGGCCGTGATCGCTGACGCCGAGCGCCAGGCCAAGAAAGATGCTTTGGCCCTGACGCGCAAAACAGGCCGCAAACTGCGCAAATAAAGCGCAATCGACCTACACGGCGACAGGAGGGTGGAGTAAATGCTTTACGCAGCACTCTCTCACACACCACATGTCCTCCTCATTTTTTGCTCCTTCGCGCGGCGTACCAGAAGCTGAAGCGCGCTACGCCGTATTTGGCGGCAGTATTTTGTATTGGGCTTTGGGTTGGGGCGTTGCCGCCAGCCTGGGGGCGAGAGATGTGCACTGGTACCTTGCTCTGGCAACGGGCCCCATTGCCTGGATTGCATGGGGCTTGGGCTGGCTGCATTCATGGCGCACTGCGGCCTGGTGGCTGGCGTGGGCCATGGTGGTGGTGGTGGCCGCGTTGTCGTGGAATGCAGCAGTCGAGCAAACCACCATTTTTCTGAACCTTGTGGTGATGATCGTGTTTTGCGGCTGGGTGCTGGGAACGCGGGCCGCGCTTGGGATGTCGCTGGCGGCCATCGGGCTGGTGGCTGCACTGGTGCTGCATGAAAAAATGAGATGGCTCCAGTTTCTGGGGATGGCCTACACCATCGGTTTTTTTCTGTGGGTCATCTATGTCGAACGCCGTCGCTATGAGCGGCAATTACACAAACAGCAAAAATCGCTGGAAGAGCTGAGGCTGCACAAGCGCCAGGCAGCGTTGCTGTACCAGGCGGTGGAGCAAAGCCCGGACAGTGTGCTGATCGTGGGGCTGGATGGCCGTGTGCGCTACGCCAATAAAGCCTTCACCAGCCATTCGGGTTACAGCAGTGAGGAGGCAATCGGCAGCCGTTCCTTGGATGTCTCTGTCAACGGTTTGAGCGCTGATGAGCACCTCAACGTGCGTGAGACGGTCAAGAGCGGCGGTGTGTGGCGTGGCACATTGCACAACCAGCGCAAAGATGGCAGCACGGTCACTGAAAGTGTCAGCATTTCGCCTGTGTATGAAGATGGACAGCTCAGCAGCTTTGTAGAGGTCAAGCAAGACGTTACCGAACGGTTGAAGGCTGAGGAATACATTGCATTTCTGCAAAATTTTGATGGACTGACACAACTGCCCAACCGCTACGCCCTGGCAAGGCTTCTGGAAAAACTGCTGCTGCAGGCGCGTGTGAGCCGGCGGATGCACACCACATCACCATCCACATGGCATGCCATGCTGGTGGTCGATCTGGACCGTTTCAAGAAATTCAATGATGCGCGCGGCTCTGCGTGGTCAGACGCACTGCTGCAAGCCCTTGCGCTGCGCTTGCGTACCTTGGTGCCCGAAACCGCTTTTGTGGCACGTACCACGGCCGATCAGTTTGCGGTGGTGCTGGAGAACGCCGGCATTAGCAGGCAGGATTCGCGCATCCAGGCTTATGCGCTGGCCTCGGATTTGCTCTTGGCGCTGGATTTTTTGGATGTCCACTACGAAGGGGTAGAACGCGTACCCATCAGCTGCGGGATTGGTTTTACGGTGTTCCCATTCGTAGAACCGGGTCTGAAGATGGATGCAACCGAGCACATCATGCGGCGCAGCAGCGTGGCTTTGAGCCAGGCCAAAAATCAGGGTATGGGAAAAATCCATGCCTACTCAGAGGGATTGGCAGAGACGGCGCACCGCCATTTGCAGGTAGAAAAGGGCTTGCACGAGGCTTTGGAGCAAGGGCATTTACGCCTTTTTGTTCAGCACCAGGTGGATATGTTCGGCAAGGTGTCGGGCATGGAGGCGCTGGTGCGCTGGCAGCACCCGCAAGAGGGATTGATCTCGCCCGGAGAGTTCATTCCGATTGCGGAAGAGTCTGGGCTCATCATTCCTCTGGGCGACTGGGTGCTGGAGCAAGTGTGTCTGCTGCTGACCCACCCCCGTGTGAAAGCGGGTGGCTATACGCTGTCTGCGAACGTGAGTGCGCTGCAGTTTCAGGAGCCAGATTTTGTTCCCAAACTCATCGCGCTGCTTCAGAGGACGGGAGTGGATGCCACGCGTTTGACGCTGGAGTTCACGGAAAGCCTGCTGCTGGCAGATGTCGAAGCCATCATCCGAAAAATGGTGACATTGCGTGCCTTGGGGGTGCAGTTTGCCATCGATGATTTCGGCACGGGTTACTCATCGCTGTCTTACTTGATGCGGCTGCCCATCCAGGAGATCAAGATGGATCAGTCGTTCATTCGCGACTTGCAGCCCGATGCCGCCAGTGGCGCGCTGGTGCAGGCCTTTTTGATGGTGGCCAAGAGCCAGAGCCTGCGTGTGGTGGCCGAGGGGGTGGAAGAGCTGGCACAGACCCATGTTCTTCAAGCCTGGGAGCCCTCCATTTTGTGCCAGGGCTATTTGTTCAGCAGGCCCATACCTGCCGAGCAGTGGCTGCAGGACACAGACAAACTGTCCGACGAACTGCTCACTCAGCTTTGATGCCCGCTTGCTCAATCACCATGCCATTGAGGGCGTAGTCCTTGCGGATGACGGTGCCAAAAGCTTCGGGCGTAGAGGCAGTTGGAATGTTGTCCAGCTTGCTCAGCCGCTGCTGCATGTCCTTGCCAAGCAAAATGCGGTTGACCTCGGTGTTAAAGCGCTGCACGACCGCCATGTCGGTGTTTTTGGGGGCGTAAAAACCAAACAACGATGTCTGATTGGCTTTGTTAAAACCCAGCTCTCCCAGCGTAGGGATGTGCTTGAAGCTGGCCATGCGCTGCGGCCCGGTGGTGGCCAGCACGCGCAATTTGCCTTGTTCAATCAAGGCATTGATAGGGGCATAGGGATTGGCAAGCAGCAAGTCAAATTGCGCGCCTGCAGCATCGGTAATGAGCTGGCTGCCACCCTTGTAGGGCACATGCACAAAATGGCCGCCTGTGGCCCGAATCAATTGCTCCACCATGATGTGTGCCAAGGTGCCGTAGCCTGAGGTGGCCACGCTGACACCCTTGCTGGTTTTGGCTTGCGCCAATACGTCGGCCATGTTTTTGCCCTTGAATGCGGTGGTCGCCATGACATACACCGGGGCGTACATCACGCTGGCCACGGCTTGAATGTCATTGAGGGGGTCATAGGCCACCTTCATCAAATACGGGTTCAGCGTGAGCGGGCTGATGGCAGCGAAGGCAAAACTGTGCTGGTCATTGGACTTGGCCAGCTCTGCCATGCCCAGGGTGCCACCTGCTCCGGGCTTGTTTTCAACCACCACAGGCTGCCCCAAAACAGGGGTCAGGGCATCACCAAACATGCGCGCTACCACATCGTTCACGCCGCCAGCGGGGTAGGGCACGATCAGGCGAACAGGCTTGCTGGGCCATGCATTGCTGGCGGCGGCAATGCTGGCAAGTGTGGCGCTGGCCAGGCCCGCACCGGCCAGTAACAAACTGCGGCGGTTGAGGGCGTTGGGGCTGGTGGTTTGCATGGTGTTGGTTCCCAATAAAAAAACCGCGCATGCGCGCGGTTTGTTGCTGTCTGGCGCTGGCTCAGCGCGGTTGCTCAAACCAGCGGCGTGCCAGTCTGTCCCAGAAGCGCGAACCCAGTTCGATATTGTCGTCGTTAAAGTCGTAGCCGGGGTTGTGCAAACCGACACCAGGCTGACCATTGCGACCATTGCCAATCCAGCCGTATGCACCAGGTACTTCTTGCAGCATGAAGCCAAAATCTTCGGCGGTCATGGCGGGTTCAATGTCGGGGAAGGCGTTGTCATTGCCCACCATCTCGGCCATCACGTCGCCCATGAAGCGGGCTTCGTCAGCGGTGTTGGTTGTGTTGGGGTAGCCGGGTTTGTGGATGTAGGTGGCCTCACACAGGTGGGCGGCTGCGACATGGCTGGAGATGCGCTTCAAGCCCTCGGTCATGTATTCCTGGGTCGACTTTTTCAGTGTGCGCACTGTGCCGTAAATGGCGGCTTCATCGGGGATGATGTTTTCCACCGTGCCCGCTTCAATCTTGCCAATGGTCAGCACGGCGCAGTCCAGCGGATCGACACCGCGCGAGACCAGGGTTTGCAGCTGATTGACGATGGCGCAGGCCACGGGGATAGGGTCGAGCGTTTTGTGCGGCATAGCAGCATGGCCGCCCTTGCCCTTGACGCGAATCTCAAAACGCATGGTGGACGCCATGATGGGGCCCACGCGCACGGCCATCTGGCCTTGAGGCATGGACGGCCAGTTGTGCAACGCAAACACGGCATCGCACGGGAACAGCTTGAACAGGCCGTCATCCATCATGGCCTTGGCGCCTGCACCGCCTTCTTCTGCAGGTTGAAAAATCAGGTGAACCGTGCCGTCAAACGCAGGGTTCTGGGCCATCAATGTGGCAGCGCCCAGCAGCATGGTGGTGTGGCCATCGTGGCCGCAGGCGTGCATCTTGCCGGGCACGCAGCTGGCGTAGGCGGCGCCGGTGCTTTCGGCGACGGGCAGGGCATCCATGTCTGCACGGATACCGATGGAGCGGCCGGGATTGTCTTTGGAGCGGCCTTGGCCATAAATGCTGGCAACTACGCCAGTTTTGCCCAGACCGCGGTGCACGCTCAGGCCCAGCGCTTGCAGGTAGGCAGCCACTTTGTCGGCGGTGCGGTGCTCTTCGTAACGCAGCTCAGGATTGGCGTGCATGTCATGACGGAATTTGAGCAGTTGCCCCAGATAGGGCGTGATGTCGTTGACGTTATTCATCAGACTTGGCAGCAGGCACCGTACAACGAGCCTGCCACTGAAACAGTAGTGAATCCATTATGGGCCGTGGCCTAAAGGCTGTCTGCTTTTATGGAATGTGATGGGCGACTTATTTTTACTATCTTCAAAAAATTAAAGCTAGTTAAGTGATTGATTGGTAATGATTAGTCGCTGTTTTTTAAGCAAGAAAAGGCATGCGCCTGGGAAATTGAAACATTCCAAACTTGCATCTATCGGCGGCGCGCAGTGAGGTGCCGGTATTAACGCTCGGCCTTGTTGCGCTCGGTAATCAGCGGGGCCAGCCGCAAAATTCCATATGCCAGCAAGGCGCTGAGTAAGGCCGTGGCTTCTTCACCCAGTCCCGCTGCCACACCAATGGCTGCAGTCAGCCAGATGCCTGCGGCGGTGGTGAGCCCGCGCACCTGGGTGGAGCTGCCATCTTGCGTGCTGTCTTTGAGGATGGTGCCTGCACCCAGAAAACCCACGCCCGCAATCACGCCTTGCATGACGCGGCTGGCCTCATTGGCCTGCGCACCGGTTTGCATGGCAATCATCACAAACATGGCCGAGCCCATGCACACCAGCATGTGCGTGCGCACGCCGGCGGCTTTGCCTGTGGCCTCACGCTCCCAGCCCAGCAAGCCGCCCAGCAAGGCGGCCAGACTCAGTCGCATGACGATGCGCGTTGCTTGCGCGGGGTCGGGGATGTCGGAAAACTCTGCCACGGCAGTTGCCGCTACCTGTTGCCACCAGTCATTCATGGGTTTGCTCCTGCAAGTACATGCCAAGACCTGATCGTGCCTGCTGAGTGGGGGCGGTGCAGCTTTTATCCGCCGCAAAAGCGTGTCATCTAGAGCCGACGCTGTGCACGGGCTGCGGCTCGCGGCGACAATGCGGGCAACATGAAAAACACCATCCTCCCACTGCAATTGCTGGTGCATCCTTCGCTGCAAGATGTACGCCCCTTGATCCTCTACCACGGTCGCCGCTGCCCTGACGGCTACGGCGCTGCGCTGGCGGCCTGGTTGTTCTATGGGGACAAGGCTGAATTTCGCGGGCTGGACCACGGCGAAATTCAAACCCCCGAAGACCTAGGTGATCTGGATGGCCGTGCGGTCTACGTGGTGGACTTTGCGTTTGAGCCCGAGTTGATGGCGCAGATCGAAGCCAAGGTCAGCAAGCTGGTGGTGCTGGATCACCACAAGAGCGCGGCAGAAAAACTGACCGGCTACCAGTGCCGCTGCGGCGTGGTGCACTTTGACATGAACAAGTCGGGTGCGCGCCTGGGCTGGGAGTTTTTCCACCCTGAAAAGCCCGTGCCAGGCCTGATCAAGTACATCGAAGACCGTGACATCTGGAAGTGGGAGTTTGCCGAAAGCGCTCCCTTCCTGGCTGCACTGGATATGGAAGAGCGCAGCTTTGAGCGCTGGGCCGAGATTGCCGCTTTCACGCCACAGCAAGAAGCTGCCTTCATGGCGCGCGGTGGTGCGATGGATGAAAAGTACCAGAAGCTGTGCGCCGACATTGCCGAGAGCGCGCAAGTGATGACGTTCAACGGTTTTCAGGGCCTGATGGTCAACTGCCCCGGCATGTTCCACAGCCAGGTGGGGGACTTGCTGTCCAAGCAAAGCGGCAGCTTTGCGTTCATGTGGCATGCCAACCCCAAGGGCACCAAGGTGGGCTTGCGCTCGCGCTCTGAGTTCAACTGCATTCCGCTGGCCGAAAGCTTTGGCGGCGGCGGCCACGCGCAGGCGTGCGGCTTCAAGATGGACAACGCACGCTTGCTGGATTTGCTGACGGGTGAGCTCAAGGCCGATCCCGCTGCTACGTATGACTTTGTGCCTGCACCGCTGCTGGTGTTTGACGAAGAAGGCAAGCTGATCAAGCCCAAAAAATAAGGGCTGCGCGCCATCGCCGCTGGTGGGCATTACACCTGCGGCGCAGGTGTGAATTCTTGAAAAAGAGAGCTTCTAGCGCTTACTAGTAAAGGACTTCAGATAGTTTTGTATCTGAAGTCCTTTTGTATTGGGCGCTAGCAGCTCTCTTTTTTATGGGTTGGCTAAGGGCAGCTGCATGCCGCAGGTTTCGGGCAAACCGCGTGCTGTGGCATGCCAGCCCTTCACGCGCAGCAGTTGCTGCCATTGCTGCACTTCGGGCACATGGGCCAGTTGGCGCCAGTCGGCACCAAAGTGCATGACTTCGCCCGTGCGCGGGTGCGGTATGGACAGCGCGTGCGCGTGCAGCCATAGGCGGTGCAGGCCAATGCGCTCGGCCCACCAGCGGTTCAGGGGGCCTTTGCCGTGTGTGGCATCACCAATGATGGGGTGGGATTCGTGTTTGAGGTGGCGGCGTATCTGGTGGCGACGGCCCGTTTTGGGCAAGGCCTCAACCAGCGAAATGCGTGTGCTGGCATGGCGCGGGTCATACGCCTCGGGCCATTCCAGGTGCGCCAGGCAGCGCAGCGTGGTTTGTGCGGACTGGGCCGGGGCATCTTCGGGGGCGTCGTCGGGCTTGAGGGCGTAGTCCACATCCACTTCATCGGGCAGCCAGCCGCGTGCCAAAGCCAGGTAGTGCTTTTGGGCGGTGTGATCGGCAAAGCAGGCCGCCAGTTTTTGGCAGGCTTCTTTGCTCAGTGCAAACACTAAAACGCCGCAGGTGCCCTGATCCAGACGATGCACGGGCCAGACGTGCCGGCCAATCTGATCGCGCAGGCTTTGCAGCACAAAGCGCGTTTCATGGCGCGCCAGTGGCGTGCGGTGTACCAGCCAGCCCGCAGGTTTGTAGACAACCACCATGTCTTCGTCCTGCCAGAGAATTTCCAGCGGATGGGTGTAGCAGGGGCGCTCGGGGGTGTCGGTCATGAAAAAAGGGGGCTGGCACAAAGCGGGCAAGTGTAGTGGGGTGGTTGCTGCCGTGGTGGGTGCTGGCCAAATATGCACGCGCACCGCGCTGAAATTCGCCGAGAATCACGGTCTTGGTGCATGTGCTGCATCATTTTGGTGCGACCTTGTCGGGGCGCATCACCATCAGCAAGAAAGTTGGGTTGGGGATGTTTCAGGGCGTAGTGGCTTCAGTGGTGGCTTCGTGCATTTTTGGTGGCATTTACTACCTGGCGCCGCTGTTGCAGCCGCTCACTGGTGAGCAAATCTTCGGTTGGCGGATGCTGATGACCATTCCCTTTACAACGGCCTGGCTGCTGTACAGCGGCCAGGGTGCTGCGGTGTGGGCTCTGTGCCAGCGTGTGGCGCAGCGCTGGTCGTTTGCCTTGCTGCTGCTGCTGTCGTCGGCCCTGGCAGGGGTGCAGCTGTGGCTGTTTATGTGGGCGCCTTTGCATGGGCATGCTTTGCCGGTGTCACTGGGCTATTTTTTGCTGCCGCTGGCCATGGTGATTGCTGGGCGCGTGGTGTTTAAAGAGCGGCTGAGCGTATGGCAAACCGCCGCCACGGCACTGGCCGCTTGCGGCATGGCCTGGGAGGTGTGGCGTGCAGGCGGGCTGGCGTGGTCCACCTGGGTGGTGGTGATTGGCTACCCCGCTTATTTTGTGCTGCGCCGTGTGCTCAAAACCAATACTTTGGCAGGCCATTGGCTGGATGTGGCTTTGCTGCTGCCTGTGTGCCTGTGGTTTGCACTGGTGGATGCGCCCGCCGGTTTAACTGGCTGGCAGGCTGTGTTGCGCACTGATTCGCTGCACGGGCTGGTGCCGTTGCTGGGCGTGGTCAGTGCCGTGGCGCTGGCTTTGTACATGGCCGCCAGCCGCTTGCTGCCACTGGGGCTGTTTGGGTTGCTTTCTTATGTGGAGCCCATGCTGCTGGTGGCAGCGGCCTTGCTGATGGGCGAGCGCATACAGCCGGGCCAAGAGCTCATGTATGCCTTGATTGGCGCTGGTGTGGGCCTGCTGGCGCTGGAAGGTGGGGTGCAAATGCGCCGCTCTGCCAAAAGCGTGGCCAGCGCGCAATGAATAAAGCGGTGGCGGGCCAGAGGTCTGTCACCCAGGTTTTTGGTCTGAATTGGTGATCTGAAAGGGAATTTTGTCAATGGAAAAAAATGCAACTAACCCCATCCGTATCGGTGTGGTGGGTTATGGCAATTTGGGTCGTGGCGTTGAAAACGCTGTGGCCAAAAATCCGGACATGGTTGTGGCAGGTATCTATACCCGCCGCGATCCAAGCCAACTCCAGCCTTTGTTTGCGGGCACCCCCGTGTTCTCCATAGCCGATCTACACCAGCATGCAGACCGTGTGGATGTGCTGGTGCTGTGCGGTGGCTCTAAGGATGATTTACCCGTGCAGTCGCCCGAGCTGGCAGCCAAGTTCTGCATGGTGGACAGCTTTGACACCCACGCCCGCGTGCCTGAGCACTTTGCAGCCGTCGATGCTGCGGCACAAGGTGGCAAAACCACGGCCTTGATCTCAGCGGGCTGGGACCCCGGCATGTTCTCTATCAACCGCGTGATGGGTGAAGCCCTATTGCCTGATGGCGCCACCTACACCTTCTGGGGCAAGGGCTTGAGCCAGGGGCATTCGGATGCCATTCGCCGCATTCCTGGCGTGGCTGGCGGTGTGCAGTACACCATCCCCGTAGAAGCGGCGGTGGATGCTGTGCGCAGCGGCGTGCGCCCCACGTTGACTACGCGCCAAAAGCACGAGCGCCATTGCTACGTGGTGCTGGCCAAAGGTGCCGATGCGCAAGCTGTGCACAAGACCATTGTGCAAATGCCCCATTACTTTGATGAGTACGACACCACGGTCAACTTCATCACGCAGCAAGAGCTCCAGCACAACCACAGTGCCATGCCGCACGGCGGTTTTGTGATTCGCAGTGGCAACACCTCTGCGCAGAACAAGCAGGTCATTGAGTACCGCCTGCAACTGGACAGCAACCCAGAGTTCACCTCCAGCGTGCTGGTTGCCTATGCCCGTGCCGTGCACCGCATGCACCAGTGGGGAATGACGGGTGCCAAGACCGTGTTTGATGTGGCACCGGGCTGGCTGTCGGCCAAAAGCCCTGAGCAGCTGCGCAAGGATGCGCTGTAACGCGCTGACCAGCCTTGTATGAAAAAGCCCGCAGTGATGAAGCTGCGGGCTTTTTTTATGGCATCAATGGTGGGTAGATGCCGTGCGCTGCATGATGCTTTTCTGGCATTTTTTGGCCAGCGCCTGCAGATAGCCTTCGGCAAAAAAAACATCGTGGTAGGTGTCTGTTTCAAACAGGCGCAGCGGTGCTTGATGAGCGTCCAGCACCGGTTGCTCCCCGTGTTTCATGATTGCGTAGTACTTGAGCTTGCCTACGTCACGGTGCAGTGCAAACTTTGCGCCGTTTAAATTCAGAGGAATGCTTTGCCCGGCACTTTTGTCGATGACATGCACGGTGCACATGTCGCTGGCATCAAAAAACTCCCAGTCATCCCCCACCACGGCGATGCGAGAGAGCTGGCTTAACGCATCTGCAATTTCGTTGGAGGTGGCCGTTTCGAGGTTGATGACGGTGTCATTTTTGGGGTAACCCTCCAAGCGTTCTTGGAAATCGCTGCAGGCGAGCAAACTTGCACACAGGGCTGTCAGGAAAGCAATACGAATCACGGCAGGTAAAGGTAAGCGGCGGGCAAGATGCAGGCAGAAAAAAGCATTTCAAAAAACGCCAAGCGCTCGACTATGAAGGAAAACGTTGGTTTTCATGAATATTTTTTATACTTATTTTGAAAGTGAAGGCCCACTGGCATCTTCCAACCTGTCCACATCGCGCAGGGGTTTGAACACCCGCATCCAGGTGCCCACCACGCCCAGCGTGCACAGGCTGCCAGCAATGGCTGCAGGAACGGCCCCCATGGCCGCAGCCATGGCTCCAGCGCGAAATTCTCCCAGCTCATTGCTGGAACTGATGAAGAGCATGTTGACCGCATTCACGCGCCCGCGCATGCTGTCCGGCGTGGAAAATTGCACCAAAGCGGAGCGGATGTACACGCTCACCATGTCTGCCGCACCGGCCAGTGCCAGCATGGATATCGACAGCCAGAACCAGTGCGAGAGCGCAAACACCAGATTGGCCAGCCCAAATACGGTGACCGCCGCGAACATGACCTTGCCAACGTGGCGTTGAATGGGGCGTGCGCTCAGCCATAGGCCCATGGCCACTTCGCCACCCGCCATGGCAGAGCGCAGCAGCCCCAGACCTTCTGGCCCGGTGTGCAGTACCTCTTTAGCGTAAACCGGCAGCAAGGCCACCACGCCACCCAGCAGCACAGCAAAAAGATCCAGCGAGATGGTGCCCAGCACAATGGGACGGCTGCTGATAAAGCGAAAACCATCGGCTGCCCGTTGCCACATCGTGCCTTCCAGTGCCTGGCGCGGCGCAGCATAACGCACGGGTACACGCCACAGCAGCAAGGCGGCCAGGCTCAGTGCAACCGCGCATACGGCATAGGTCAGCTCTCCCCCACCCAAACCAAACAGTACGCCGCCCAGCACGGGGGCGGCGATGGCTGCGGTGCGCATCAGCATGCTGTTGGTGGCCAGCGCTTGGGCCAGGTGTTCGCGCGGCACGATTTGCGGCAACAGGCTTTGCATGGCTGGGCCGGTAAATGCACGGCTGCAGCCAAAAAGCACCAGCACAGCGTAAATACCGCTGACGCCGTGTTCACCCAGCGTACTAAGCCACAGCAGCAGTGCGGCACACAGGGCCGCAACACTCCAGCTGATGCCCAATATGCGTTTTCGGCTGACGCGGTCAGCCAGATCACCCGCCGGAATCAGCAGCAGCAACATGGGCAGAAACTGCGCCAACCCCACATAGGCCAGCGAGATGGGAGCACGCGTGATTTCGTAGACTTGCCAAGCCACGACCACCGCCTGCATTTGCTGGGCAAAAACGCCGAGCATGCGGGCTGTCAGAAAGGGAAGAAAACCGGGCTGGCGCAAGGCCGCATTGCGAAGAGGATGGAAACTGGGCACAGCAAAAAACCGATGAATCAGCAGCGCGACCCGATGCAGGCGCGCGCAAAAAAGCCGCTGTGGCAGCGGCTTGAAAAAAGGACTTAGCCCAAAGTGACAACCACGGGTGCGTGGTCGCTGGGTTGCTTGTTTTTGCGGGGTGCACGGTCCACCACGCAGGCTGTGGTGGTGGCCTTGAGTGCATCGCTGACCAGAATATGGTCAATGCGCAGGCCCCGATTTTTCTGAAAGCCCAGCATGCGGTAGTCCCACCATGAGAAGCTTTTTTCGGGCTGCTCAAACATGCGGAAGGCATCGGTCAAACCAAGCTGCAGCAGGCGCTGAAAGTGTTCACGTTCTTCCGGCGTGTGATGGATGGTGCCGCGCAGACCTTCGGGGTCAAAAGAGTCCCGGTCTTCGGGGGCGACATTGAAATCACCGACCAGCACCAGCTGGGGGTGCTGCGCCATTTCGGCTTTGACAAATGCTTCCAGCGCTGCCAGCCAGCGCAACTTGTAGGCGAACTTGTCAGAGTCTGGGGCCTGACCGTTGACGAAGTAACAATTGATCAAGCGCACAGCACCCAGTGGGGTATCCAGCGTTGCAGCAATCACCCGGGCCTGCTCATCGTCCAGACCGGGAATGTTGCGAACAACGTCGCGCATGGGGTGGCGGCTGAGAATGGCAACGCCGTTGTACGTTTTCTGGCCATGGCAGACGGCCTGGTAGCCCGCGGCCTCCAGTTCCATGAACGGAAATTTGTCATCGGTGAGCTTGAGCTCCTGCAGCCCAATGGCGTCAACGGGATGGGCCTGCAACCACTCCAGCAACTGGGGCAGGCGCACATTCAGGGAGTTGATGTTCCAGGTGGCAATTTGCATTTTTTACATTTTTCCATTTCAAAACAACTTGTTATTGCTTTGAACGTCACGTTGAATTCTTCTGACTACCCAGCTAGCTACCCGGTTTGTGTGAGTCACTTTGAGCCATTTTGTCCGACTCTGGACTTAAACAACGGCGCAAGCTTTCATCAGTTACGCGAGTGGTGCCTTTGCTTGGGTGTGTCAGGACGATTGTCCCAGCTTTGGCCCAGCGGTACAAAGTTGCGCGTGATATGTCCAAGGCTGCGCAAGCAGCTGATACACGATGTGTTTTAGGTAGAGCGTGTGTGAGCATGATTGTGTAGTCAATAAAAAAGCCCCGACTTAGCGGGGCTGGGGTTCATCAAAATCAGGGATGGGAGCGCGGCGGTCGCGCTGTGTGCGTTTGCGTCTACTGGACATTTGGCGCTCCTTGGTTGGCTGCTTGGGCAGTGCGCTCGGCTTTGCCCGCCCATGTCCAAACTTTGCGCATGACTTCACGACGAACGCGACGGCGCTGCTTTGCGTTGCCAGATGGCATCTGGCCATCCTCTAAGCACTGCTGCGCATACTCTCGCGTGTTGCAGCACGGGCAAGCAATATCGCCGCCACTGTAGAGCGCGCCGCCCGGTTCATCGCAACTATCCAAGTCCCACAACTCGCCATCAATACAGATGGCGTCAGGGTAGTGCGCGCCAAAGTGGCTTCCGGTATATCCGCAACTCATGCTGCACCCCCTTGCTTGGCTTGGGCTGCAAGGGCGGCGCGCTGAGCGTCCCAGCTACGCGGCATGTACTGGCAATCGACTGTTGGGCGGCGCAGCTTATCTACCTCAGAGCAAAGCCAAGGCAGATCGGTTTCACGGCACTTGTGTTGCTTCATCGCAGCTTCCAAGGTGAAGCGTTCGGCTTCGTCCAAGTTTGTCGTATAGCCACCGCCTTCACGCCAGAAGCTCGGGCAGTTACCGACCATCGCATGATGGCGTGCGTCTTGGAGGTAGTACACGCCATCAGCTTCCAGCCCCTGCGCTGATGGCTGGGTGGCGGCAAGCAGGCTGATTACGTAGTGCAGTGCGGCCTGCTCGTTTGGCCCAAGTAGCTTTTCCTCTTTCAGGAAGCGGCGCATAAAGTAGCTGGCGCGCTCTGCGGTCATTTCTCCTACTGCCTGCGCTGGCACTCCCTCTGCGGGGTGCGCATACAAGGGCATGGTGAATTTGCCTACAGCTGTTTTGCGTGCTGGCAGATATCGACCTGCTTCTGATGCCAAGTGGTCGGTGTGGCTTTCAAGCTGCTCACGGCTTACGAAAAGCACTGGCACGGCGGCCTGCACTGCCTGCGGAGCTGCTGCACGCTGTGCCTCGGCACGTGCCAGTGCATTGGTCAGTCGCGCAATCTCTGTGCGCAGCTCGCACATTGGCGTCATTTCTTCGTGCGGGTGGCTTCGGCTGCATGGCTGCGGGGTGGATAGCAGGGTGCGCAGTTCTTTTTTGCGCAACTCTGTTTGTATTCGCGCTTCTGACATTCGATGCTCAGAGCATCCGCCCTCTGTGAATGCCGCCATCACCAGCGCATCAATCGCATCCTTAATAGGCTTCACTACGGGTGCAGCAGGCTCTGCAATCTGGTGCAGGCACTGCGCTGGCTCAGTGATGTGGCGTTCCAAGATGCGCTGAAGATCATCCGCGCAAATTTCGATGGTGGCAGGGTGGTTGGCTTCTGGGCGGTCGCACTCGCTGGCATCCAAGAGGATCGCGCGCACTGTGTTGGTTTTGCTGTTCATGGTGGTGTTCTCCGTGCTTAGGCTGGGCGGCCAGTAGTGCTGATGGTTTTGAAGTCGATGACCCAGACCCAAGGGTCTGCGTCCCAGTCGCCGCCTGTGGATTTCCAGATATGGCGGAAGTGCTCTAAGGGAGTCGCGCTGTATGGGTAGCCGGGTATGGAGCCATGGCCACCGGGCGCGCCTTCTGCGATGCAATCCGCTTCGGTGATTTGCTGCAGGCGCTCCACGCGCACGCCAGTGATTTCCAGCCAGATGCGGGCGGCCCACTTGGGCATGTGAACGCTGGGTGTCCATACCAATTCAGCATCTGTGCTGGCGGCGTACATGCAGTGCTCTGGAGTGCGGAATTGTTTGGGCACTCCTTCAATCTGACCCTCGCGGCAGCCAGCCCATTGCGTGTAGGCCCAGGTTCCGTCGCATGGCGGATCTGGGTTCCACGTCTCGCGCACATAGATGCGGTCACCGGGCTGGCCCATGGGGCAGTTGATGCCAGAAACGCCGCTTTTGGCGCGAGGATTCAGGCGGTTACCGTTTCCGCAAACTGCACAGTGCCACTCGCATCCTTCGACCACCCAATTTGTAGGCCAAGCATCGTGTGTGCACAGCGCCGGCTGTGGCGTCACCACTCGCCGCGTCTGCGTCTTCTGTCCGGCGAGGATTGCTTGCACCAGAGGTGCCTTGAACATCAGTCCTGTTTCTTTCATGGATGCTCCTGGATCAATTGCCGCAGCAGGGCAGTGCTTCGCCCTCTTTGGGTTCTGAGTGGATAAGCGCGTGGCAGTGGATGCAGCGCTTGATGGGCTCGGGCTTTTGCTCCGGTACCGGTGGTGTGGTGGTGCTCATGCTGTTGGCTCCGCAGGTTTCATGAAGGAAATCCAGTGGGTCATTCCGGCGCGGCCACTGACTTGTCCATAAAGAGGCCTCTCGGGTGTCAGAGCCAAAAGCTCTTTGACCTTGATCTGGTTTTCGTTCCACTTGAAGTTCAGCGTGCCGTTTGGCTTCAGTACGCGAAAGCATTCGGCAAAGCCCTGGCGCATGTCTTCGCGCCAGTCGGTTCCAAGCTTTCCGTACTTGGCTGCCAGCCAGCTTTTTGGCCCAGCACGGACCAGGTGGGGCGGGTCAAATGCCACATGCCAGAACGATTCATCGGCAAACGGCAGTGCGCGAAAGTCCATCACCATGTCTGGCTCAATCACCAGAGTCCGCGTGCCGTCTTCACGGTGACTACGGTCTGTCACCGTGAGAGTTTCAGATCGTCGGTCGCCAAAAAGGGCGCGCGGGTCTTGCTTGTTAAACCACATCATTCGACTGCCGCAGCAGGGGTCTAGGACACGAGGGGTGCTCATGCAGGCTCCATAGAAAAAGCCCACGCTAGGTGGGCTTGGTGTTGTTAGGGGATGGCTTGCGGCTGCACCTAAATTGCAGCCATCACGGCGCTGATGACCTCGCGTGCTACTGGTGGGCACACGGCATTACCCAATAAGTGGACAGCACTGCGGTGCTGCTTAGGTAGGCGGTAGTCAGCTGGAAAGCCCATCGCGGCACGGCACTCTTGTGCGTTGAGCATTCGCATACGGTCACCATCCACAATTGCCCAGCGGTCGCGCGTGGTGATAGTCCCAATAGGGCGGCTGAGGCAACGCCCGCCTTTTTCATTGCCGTAATAGGCCGTCAGAAAGCGGCTTCCGTGACTTGTGCGCCCATTTGCAATGCGCCCCAAAGTTGCCAAAGCGCGGCCAGGGCGGTGGATGTTGCTCCAATTGCCAGCTTCAAGATCCACGAATGACAAGGCCGGAACATGCTCGCGTGGCTGCAATGACAGTTTGAGCGGTGCTTTGCTGCGTGTGCCGACGAGGAACATTCGCACCCGGTTTTGCGGCACTCCATGATCAGCCGCGTCAATCACGTGTGGCACCAAGCTATAGCCCAGTGCCTTCATGGCAGCTTCCCATGCTGGGTACAAAGCCCAGTCCAAGAACTCGGGGACGTTCTCAACAACAAATGCGGCCGGCCGGTGAAACTCTGCGGCACTGACCACAGCCCAAGCGGTTGAGCGACTGGCATCGTGCTGGGGGTTGCCGCTGGACTTGCCGCGTGCTTTGCTGTGCCCTTGGCAGCATGGACTGGCCAGCAGCAAGTCGTGTGCTGGTACGTTTTGCCAATTTGCCTGGTGCAGGTCCTGGCACACATGTGCGGCACCGGGGTGGTTCGCGGCGTGGCATTCAACAGCCAGCGGCCAGTGGTTTGCTGCCCAAACGACTTGGGCACCAGCCATGGTTGCGCCGGTGCTGAAACCACCAGCGCCTGCGAAGAGGTCGATTGCTTTCATGGAAAGTCCAGACGTAAAAAAGCCCGCTCAGTGGCGGGCTGTGAAATCTATTAAGGTAGGTTTTCTGGGTAGATCACCAGAAAAATGAGGCTGATCTGTATAGAAATCTAGGCGACTTATGAAGAGGCTTTGAGTTAAGCGCGAATGCACACAGTGCTAATCAAGGTTTCCCAGATTAGTCAGTGATGACTGCTCAGAGCTACAGCAGCTAATCAGACCAATGCTGCTAACCTGTCACTCAATAGCAAGAAATTTCGCAAGTTCGTGCCATTTCATATCTTGCAAATGCCGTTGGCTGTGCTGTTTCGCAGATGATAGATATATGTACACGTGCTTTTTATTACGCTATGTTACGCGCATGTCATTCAATTTATCGAGCAAAAGAAAGAATATGAATCAGCAAAATATTTCTGGAAATCAGAGCCGAAAGGTCAATGCGACCTGCCTATCAAATTTCGTCGATGCACATCGTTTTTTGCGTTTCTTTTCTATTGTCGGCCTAACCGCCGTTGCTGCGGGTATAGCAGGATGCGCCGCTCCGCCGAGGTCTTCAATCCTGTCGAGTACGTATTCGACAACGCAGACAACAACTCATCAGTACAACGTTATTGCCGTCGACGTTTCTGGGCGACCGGTGGCTGGTGTCGCGGTGGAAGTCCAGTTGGAGGGTAAAGGTACATCCAGCCAGACCGTGCAGTGCACAACAGATGAAACGGGCCGCTGCCCATCGGTGCAATATGAGGTGACCCGCGACCCGTCACTAACCTATGTCTTTAGCTATTCATCAACAGCCAAGGCTAAGGCGACTAAGGATGGTTATTACTCATCGAGTGCCCAGGGTTTTTCGAGTGCAGGCTCGAAGTATGGTGGTGATGGCATCAACGAATTGCGGCTTAAGCTGATTCAGCCGATTAACTACTTGGACGACGGCTTTGCTGCTTCAGCAGCAGATCGCGAGTTGCGTGAACGCGTGCTGCGCTTTTTAGATGTTATTCGGCTTCAGAGCATTTTGGTCGATGCAGAAGTAATGCTTAAGGGTGTTGGTACATCCGAATTCAAAGGAAAGAAATATCTTCGACTGCGCGTCAACAGTACGACGACTTACAACTCACTCAAACTCAACAAGTACGACATGGGCAAGCGCCTGTTCGACGAAACAGTGCGGAAGACGCTCACCCCACTAAACGACAACATTGCGGCGCCCAAGGCTTACTACGGATACGACATTGTTGTTTATGGAAACACCAAGAGCTTCGCCGATAAATACGCAGCTGCTGAAAAGGTTGAATACCGATTTTTGCTGCCGGAATCTGCTGTACGTCGTTACAAACAAAAGGATATTTCTGGTCAAGCATTGCTGGATGCAGGCGTACAACTGATGAACGACGAGCGTGTCGAGTTTAAGCTCCAGTAACTGACTGCTTTCCCTAACTGGCATCGGCTGTTTCAGGTCGATTGCAGCCCTAGCATGCAGAGAAATCAGAACAGCACCCAAAGGGCGCTGTGCTCATGCCTCTAGGGCTTAGTCGGTGTGGTTGTCAGGGCGGCGCGTGCCGTTTAGATCGGCCTCGGCGTCGCCTTCGGTCAGCACTGGGCGTGGGCAGTTGCTGCAGCCCTGATTCGGCCCACAGGTGCAAGGCAGCGTGTTCGCCAACTGACTGCGTAGCTCGTATCCCATCAATGGCCAGATCTTCTGTACGGCGTTGGCGCGGGCAACGTTGCGGCCAATCGCGGCATCAAAGTTCTCGGGGCTGGCGCAGGCACTTTCACCAGTCACGGTGAAGCCGTTGCGCAGCACCAGGACGCAGAAAGTCAGCAGTCGCAGCACACCTTCGCCTCCCGGGTGCCAAGTAATCTGATGCAGCTCCAGCGCGGCCATTGCGCCTGAAACACCGTGCTGCGCTGTGAAAAAGTGCTCGCTGACAATGTTGGCCTCAATGTCCGCAGGCGTGATGCGTGGGGCGGTCTTGCCCTTTGCCTGGATCACTTGCTCAATTTCAGAATCGTTCATGTCATTCCTTGGTTGGTGACAAAAAAAACCCCGCTCAAGGCGGGCTGCTGCAAGACGTAGACTTGATTCATGGAAAACATCTAC
>CAUQST010000006.1:0-127884 GCA_963520865.1 uncultured Comamonas sp. | reverse complement strand
CCGCATCTCCGTCAATTGAAGTCCGACCCGTTTACACAAAAATTCGGACACCCCCTTTGTGGACGAGCATAAACGTACGCAGCATTTTGTATTGCAAAGGAATTGGGCGCCCCATGCATGGATGGACTTGCGGCGTGCGGTATATTCATCTGCTAATCCACCACCGGATATTTCTTCATCTAAAGCGCTTTGAGCTTTAGATGCTCTGTGGTTTGGATCCACCGCGTCCCTTCGCCTTCATGACATCAGCCCCAGCGCCTTCTTCCTCTTCTGACAGCGATCTGCAATTGGTCGAGCGCACCGTCGCCGGAGATCAGCGGGCTTACGAATTATTGGTAATCAAGTATCAGCGCCGCATCGAGCGTCTGATTGGACGCATGGTGCGTGATCAAGATTTGGTGCAGGACATTGCGCAAGAAACGTTTTTGCGTGCATACCGGGCTTTGCATCAATTTCGGGGTGATGCACAGTTCTACACGTGGCTGTACCGTATTGCCGTCAACACGGCGAAGAAAGCCCTGGTGGAAATGCGGCGCGATCCGGTGGTGTTTGAGAACGCGTTACACATTTCCGATGACGAAGATGAAACTTTCCGTCCTCGCCATGAACCAATCACTGACGAAACGCCTGAAACATTGCTGGCTGCACAAGAGATTGCTGCAGCGGTGAATGCGGCCATGGAGGCTTTGCCCGAGGATTTGCGACAAGCGGTCACGCTGCGTGAAATTGAGGGTTTGAGCTATGAGGAGATCGCCTCAGCCATGAATTGCCCGATTGGCACAGTGCGTTCACGAATTTTCCGCGCACGTGAAGCGATTTCGGCCCGCGTCAAGCCTATGCTAGAGCGGCAAGGCGGTAAGCGGTGGTGATGTGCAAAAGCATCGGTACAACGCCAGTGAGTAGGTGAACCCATGATGAAACAACAGATGAACAAGGAATTACTGTCTGCTTTGGTGGACGGTGAGTTGCATGGCGAAGAGCTAGAGCAGGCCTTGGCGTGCGCCGAAGGCCCTGAAGGCTGTGCCAGTTGGGAGCTTTACCATTTGGTCGGAGATGTGCTGCGATCGCCTGATTTGGCGCACCACAGTCAGCATGATTTACTCAGCGGATTGCGTGCGCAACTGGCGAATGAGCCTGCGCTGATGCTTGAGCCCGCGCAAATCAAGCAAGTGACGGCGGGTTTGGAGCCGGCACATGGCCCTGTGGTGGCATTGCGTGATCCGGCAGCCAATGGCGCTGTTTTTCGCTGGAAGGTTGCGGCCAGTTTTGCCTCGGTCGCTGCTGTGGCTGCTTTGGGGTGGAATTTGATGGCGAATCCTGCCAGTGAGCAAGGCGCACAAATGGCCAGCGTGCAAGGTGTGGGTGCGCCGGTGCTTGTTGCGACGGAGAACGGTGATGTGCTGCGTGATCCACGATTGGATGCATTGCTGGATTCGCATCAGCAATACCTCAGTCGGGCATCGCTGCAGACGCCGGCAGATTTTTTGCGTAATGCCAGTTTTCAGGCCCGCAGTGGTGGCCGCGCCCACCAGTAGCCATTGATCGTCTGGCGATATTGGCTGTCAAAGACGTGAGCTATCAGCGCTTGTATTTGCATGCAGTCATGGTTAAAACACTTTGAAATAAAGAAAGGGCGCACGCAATGCGCTCTTTTTTTTGCCAAGATGTCATCCAGATGCTATCCCGTGGATGCATGTGTTTACATGGAAGTTAATGAGGAATTGGGGAACCAAATCACGGTTCCTTTTTCTGAATATGTAACTGCGCGGTGCGCAGACTGTGATTTTGGAAAGGATGTTGAAAATGCCATCAATGCAACTTAAGCCCATTCACACCGTGGTTCTGGCGCTCGGCATTGCCGCAGGCGCAACGGCCGTAGGTTGGAGTGATGCTGCGCGGCACGTGTTGCCTGCAGCGCATGCGCAAACTCAATCTGTCACGGTGCCCAGTGCTCCCTTGGTGACAGGCTTGCCCGATTTCACACAGTTGGTTGATGCTGTGGGGCCAGCAGTGGTCAATATTCGTACCACAGAAAAAATTTCAAACCAACCATCCATGAGCGGGATGGACGAGGACATGCTGGAGTTTTTCCGGCGGTTTGGCGTGCCTGTCCCTAATATTCCACGCCAAGGCAGCCCCCAGCCTGAAGGTGAGGGTGAAGAGCGCCCCAGCGGTGTCGGTTCCGGTTTTATCCTGAGCTCTGATGGTTATGTCATGACCAACGCCCATGTGGTTGAAGGGGCGAGCGACGTGATCGTCACACTGGCTGACAAGCGTGAGTTCAAGGCCAAGATCATTGGTGCAGACAAGCGCACTGACGTAGCGGTTGTGAAGATTGATGCCAAGGGTCTGCCAGCTGTCAAGATTGGGGATGTAGGCCGCTTGAAGGTGGGTGAATGGGTGATGGCAATCGGCTCTCCTTTTGGATTGGAGAACTCGGTGACGGCTGGCATCGTTTCAGCCAAGCAGCGTGATACAGGCGACTATTTGCCTTTTATTCAGACGGATGTGGCGATCAACCCAGGTAACTCCGGCGGGCCGTTGCTGAATATGCGGGGAGAGGTCGTGGGTATAAATAGCCAAATCTACTCTCGCTCTGGTGGATTTATGGGAATCTCGTTTGCCATTCCGATTGATGAGGCGGTGCGTGTGAGCGACCAACTGCGCAAGACTGGCAAAGTGACGCGCGGTCGCATTGGTGTGCAAATTGGCCAGGTGACCAAGGAAGTGGCTGAGTCGATTGGTCTGGGCAAGGCGCGCGGTGCCTTGGTTTCTGCGGTAGAGCCAGATTCACCTGCAGCTAAGGCAGGGATTGAGGCCGGCGACATCATCGTGAAATACGATGGGAAAGACATCGACAAGGTGGCCGACTTGCCTCGTCAGGTGGGCAATACCAAGCCCGGCACCAAGAGCACAATCACTGTGTTCCGCCGTGGTCAAACACGTGATCTGTCCATTATGGTTGCGGAAGTAGAGCCTGATGAGGCTGCCACAGCGCGTGCAGATGGCAAGCCTGCCGCTGGTGCTACGGCAACTGCCAAGCAGCTTGGGCTGGTTGTTGGTGAGTTGACTGAGGCGCAAAAGAAATCGTTGGCGATCAAGGGTGGTGTGCGCGTTTTGTCGGCCACTGAAGCTGCTGCACGCGCAGGCTTGCGAGAAGGGGATGTCGTGTTGGCTGTGGCCAATAGCGAGGTGACCAATGTCAAGAGCTTTGAAGCCGCACTGGCCAAGGCTGACAAGAGCAAGCCCGTCAACTTGCTGGTTCGCCGTGGTGACTGGACGCAGTACATTCTTATTCGCCCTAACGGCAAGTAAGATGCCTGCACACAATTCCTGCGCAAGGTTCTAATCCTTGCGCAGGAATGACCTACTGCAGCATTGCAGGGTTTTGACTAGGGGCTTGGGTAGAATGTCCGCTTAATGAGCGCGGTCACCAGCTTGCACAAGCGAGTACTTGCTGTAGATACGGCGTTGCTGAGTGCTGAAGGTAGTGTCTGTGGATCCTCAATCGAGTTGTGGTTAACTTGTGGATAAGTTGCTTGGCTGTACAGGTGAATGCCTGAGCCATAGTAAATGGATGCTTGGTTTTTGGGCGATTTTGCCTACAATCGATCATCCAACCAATCGCAGTTGCCAGAGATTGTTGGTTCGGGGCGCGTCGCAGTAGACGCGCCCTTTTTTCTTGCCTTGAGCACGCTTTTTCCTTCAATTACAAACGCTTATCGTTGATGAAGCACATTCGAAATTTTTCCATCATTGCGCATATTGACCATGGCAAGTCGACGCTGGCCGATCGCCTGATCCAACGCTGTGGCGGTTTGGCCGACCGCCAGATGGAGGCGCAAGTGCTGGACTCGATGGACATCGAGAAAGAGCGTGGCATCACCATCAAGGCGCAAACGGCCGCGCTGCATTACAAGGCAAAAGATGGTCAGGTCTATAACCTGAACCTGATCGATACACCCGGTCACGTGGACTTCTCTTATGAGGTCTCTCGTTCGCTGTCGGCCTGTGAGGGGGCGTTGCTGGTGGTTGATGCGTCGCAGGGTGTGGAAGCTCAGACCGTAGCCAATTGCTATACCGCACTCGATTTGGGGGTGGAGGTGACTGCCGTTCTGAACAAGATGGACCTGCCCAATGCGGATCCTGACAACGCAAAGGCAGAAATCGAAGATGTGATTGGAATCGATGCTACCGATGCGATTCCTTGCTCGGCCAAAACAGGCATGGGCATTGATGAGATTTTGGAAGCTATTGTTGCCAAAGTGCCCGCGCCGAAAGGTGACCCCGATGGTCCGTTGCGGGCCATGATCGTAGACAGCTGGTTTGACCCCTATGTGGGCGTCGTGATGCTGGTGCGTGTGGTGGACGGTCAGCTCAAAAAGGGCGAACGCTTCAAGATGATGGCAACGGGCGCTGCTTATGAAGCCAACAACCTGGGCGTGTTCACTCCAGCCAACTCGCCGCGAGATGCTCTTAAAGCAGGTGAAGTGGGCTACATCATTGCTGGTATCAAGGAGCTGAAGGCCGCCAAGGTGGGTGACACCATCACTTTGGAAAAGAAGCTTCCTAACAATTTAGGCCCTGCCGAAACGGCATTGCCTGGCTTTAAGGAAGTGCAGCCCCAAGTTTTTGCAGGTTTGTATCCCACAGAAGCGTCTGAATACGACCAACTGCGCGATGCGCTGGAGAAGCTGCAGCTCAATGATGCTGCTTTGCGCTATGAGCCTGAAGTGTCTCAGGCGCTGGGCTTTGGTTTCCGCTGTGGCTTCTTGGGGCTGTTGCACATGGAAATCGTGCAAGAGCGCCTGGAGCGTGAATTTGATCAAGACCTGATCACTACCGCGCCCAGTGTGGTCTACCAAGTGGTGCAGGGTGACGGTGAAGTCATCGATGTGGAGAACCCTTCCAAAATGCCCGACATCGGGCGTATTGAGGAAATTCGCGAGCCCATTGTGACCGTGCACTTGTACATGCCGCAGGAATATGTGGGTCCTGTGATGACGTTGGCCAACCAAAAGCGCGGCGTGCAGATGAACATGCAGTACCACGGTCGACAGGTGATGCTGACCTACGAGATGCCACTGGGCGAAATCGTGCTCGATTTCTTCGATAAGCTCAAATCGGTCTCGCGTGGTTATGCCTCCATGGACTATGAGTTTCTGGAGTACCGTGCTTCAGACGTCGTGAAAGTAGATATTTTGCTCAATGGTGAGAAGGTGGATGCACTGTCCATCATCGTGCACCGCAGTCAGTCCCAATACCGTGGCCGCGCAGTGGTGGCCAAGATGCGTGAAATCATCAGTCGGCAGATGTTTGATGTGGCTATTCAGGCCGCCATTGGTGGCAACATCATTGCGCGTGAAACCGTGAAAGCCATGCGCAAGAACGTGCTGGCCAAGTGCTATGGCGGTGACGTCAGCCGCAAGCGCAAGTTGTTGGAAAAGCAGAAGGCCGGTAAGAAGCGCATGAAGCAAATTGGTTCTGTGGAGGTGCCGCAAGAAGCCTTCTTGGCCATTTTGCAAGTTGAAGATTAAAACGAGGGAGCCCATGCAAGCCATGCAATGGATCACCGCGGTCATCTTGGCCGCATTTGTGGGTTATATCGGTGCCTGGTACACCGGGGCCATCGAGGGCAACTTTGCCTTGTTGATGTTTTTGGCCACCTTTGTCACTGGTATTTACTGGCTGGCGGAGCGTTTTTACTTCTGGCCGCAGCGCAAGAAGGAGGCTGAGCGTTTAAACAGCGAAGCTGCTGCACGCCGTGCTGAGCTGGAGCGTCAGGGCCTGCGCCATGACATGGCAGATACGAAGGAAGGCGAAACACGCATCCTGCGTCAGCCATGGTGGCTAGATTGGACCGCAGGCCTGTTCCCAGTGCTGTTTGTTGTGTTTGTGTTGCGCTCGTTCTTGTTTGAGCCGTTCAAGATTCCATCAGGTTCAATGATTCCAACGCTGATGGTGGGTGACTTGATCTTGGTGAACAAGTTCACTTATGGAGTACGTTTGCCGGTACTCAACACGAAAGTCACTGAAGGCAATGCCCCGCAGCGCGGTGATGTGATGGTCTTTCGCTACCCACCACAGCCTACGTTGGACTACATCAAACGCGTAGTCGGTGTGCCCGGCGATACTGTGGCTTATTTGAATAAGCGACTGACAATCAATGGGCAAGAAGTACCAATTAAGCAGTTGCCTGACTTTTTTGATACGGATGCGATGCGCTACTTTGAGCAGTTTGAAGAAACGCTGGGCGAGAAGCCGCACAAGTTGCTCAATACCAAGGGAATGCCTGCTTTTGTCCAGGGTGCATCAGAGTTTCCCTTCCGGGATAACTGCACATACTCTGTTGAAGGAGTGACGTGCAAGGTGCCAGAGGGACATTACTTTGCCATGGGCGACAACCGCGATAACTCGCTGGACTCTCGCTATTGGGGCTTTGTTCCGGAAGCAAACATTGTCGGGAAAGCCTTCTTCGTTTGGATGAATTTCGGTAATCTCAAGCGTATCGGCGGTTTTAACTAAGGGCTATGCGCCTTAACTGATGGCCGCTTTGAGCGGCCATTTTTTATAAGAAGAGAGGGAAATCATGCGTTCTGCGTCTCGTAATCGTCAAAAGGGCGTGTCCTTCATTGGATTTCTACTGATTGCTGTGTTTGCCATCGCGGTCTTTGCGATTGGCGGACAATCGCTCCCGATTGCCTTGGAATATCAGGCAGCCAAGAAAGCCGCACAAAAAGCTGCCAATGAGGGCAACACCATGCCCGAAGTGCGTGCCATATTTGATCGCGCCGCACAAATTGACGATATCAAGACCATCACTGGTGCAGATCTGGAAATTTCCAAAATCAACGAACGTGTGGTGGTTGAGTTTGAGTACGAGCGCTCTCTGCCGTTGGTAGGCCCTGCCTACCTTGTTTATCGTTTTACATACCAGACCAAATAGGTGCCAATCACCCTGCAAGATCTGCAGCAACAGCTGCAGCATGATTTTCAAAACCCTGCCTTGTTGCAGCGTGCGCTGACGCACCGCAGCTTTTCGGCAGACAACAACGAGCGCCTGGAATTTCTGGGTGACTCTGTGCTGAGCCTTGCCATTTCCAGTTTGTTGTACCAGCGCTTGCGTGAGTTGCCTGAAGGTGATTTGTCACGTGTGCGCTCCAACTTGGTCAAGGAAGGCACACTCCACCAAATCGCCGTGAAGCTGCAATTGTCAGATTTGCTGCGGTTAGGGGAGGGTGAGGCCAAATCAGGCGGAAAAAACCGCCCTTCTATTTTGGCGGATGCGGTAGAAGCCATTTTGGGGGCTGTGTACCTCGACGCGGGCTTTGCTGCCGGGGAGAAGTTGGTGCATCGCCTGTTTGAAGGCGTAGACATCAATCCCCATATGCGTGCCGCAGAGAAAGACCCCAAGACTGCGTTGCAAGAATGGCTGCAAGGCCGACGCATGAACGTGCCGCAATACAGTGTGGTCAACATTACAGGCGCTGCGCACAAGCAAACCTTTGATGTGGAATGCGTGATACCCGAACTGCGCCTAGGCGCGCGAGGCCAAGGCGGCTCGCGTCGCATAGGTGAGCAGGCTGCAGCAGCGGCCATGCTCGAAATTTTGAAAGCGAAACACCCATGAACGATGCTGCGAAAAAAGTAGCTAGCACCGCAGGCGCTAAGGGCGCTAAAGCCCAAAAAGACTCTAATGCTTTGCCCGAGATGACGCCTGCAGGCCAATCCATGGCTGAGCTGGATGCCATGCTGGCTGCGGCCAAGCCGGGTGCAACCCCTTCGCTGGTGGCGCGTGCTGCGGAAATTGAAGCGGAAAAAGCCGCCGAGGCTGCTATCCCCGTGCGTGTTTATGCGCCCGAAGAGCAGCGCTGCGGTTTGATTGCCATCGTCGGCAAACCCAACGTTGGCAAGTCCACGCTGATGAATGCACTGGTGGGGCAAAAAATCTCCATTACATCGCGCAAGTCACAAACTACGCGTCACCGCATTACGGGCATTCGCACCAAGGAAGAGACGCAGTTCATTTTTGTGGATACGCCCGGCTTTCAGACCAAGCACTCCACGGCGCTGAACAAGTCGCTCAACAAGACAGTGATGGGTGCCATCACCGATGTGGATTTGATTTTGTTTGTGGTGGAAGCGGGCAGCTTTACGCTGGCCGACGCCAAGGTACTGAGCCTGTTCAAGCCCGGCATTCCAACGCTGTTGGTGGCCAATAAGCTGGATATGGTGGGCCGCCGCCACGAAATCGCACCGTGGCTCAAGAGCATGCAAGAGCGCCATCCGTTTGCTGAGTTTGTGCCTATGTCGGCCAAGAAGCGCGACGACATCCAGCGCCTGTTTGGTATCTGCGCCAAGTACCTGCCTGAGCAGCCTTGGTTCTACAAAGAAGATGAACTGACTGACCGCAGTGAAAACTTCATGGCAGCAGAAATTGTGCGTGAAAAACTGTTCCGCTTTACAGGCGACGAGCTGCCTTACACCTCGACCGTGGTGATCGACAAGTTTGAAGAAGAGGCCAGTAAGCAGCACAAGCGCTTCATGCGTGTGTCGTCGACCATCATTGTGGAGCGCGATGGACACAAAGCCATGGTGATCGGCCAAGGTGGTGAGCGTCTCAAGCGTATTTCCACCGAAGCACGGCAAGAGATGGAAAAGCTGTTTGATGCCAAGGTGTTCTTGGAAGTGTGGGTCAAGGTCAAGTCGGGTTGGGCCGATGATGAGACGCGCGTCAAGTCCTTTGGTTACGAGTAACGTGGGTGGCGCCGCCTAGCGTTGTCGATGCTTTGTGGCAAGGTCTTGCTGCGGCGCAGCCACTGTCTGCGACCTTGCGGCGTGCTTCGTCAGTCGCTATGCGACACTGCACGTCTCGTGATTTTTTAAAAGGTCTCTCTGAGGCCTTTTGCCGTTCTTAAGCACCTATGGCCGCCAAGCGTGTGGGCGAAGAGCCCTCTTTCATCCTGCATCGCTATGACTGGAGCGAATCCAGTCTGATTCTGGAGGTCTTCACACGCCACCGCGGGCGGGTGGCGCTGGTGGCCAAGGGTGCAAAAAAGCACACGTCCAACTTTCGGCCGGTGCTGCTGGCGCTGCAGCCACTCAATGTGACCTATACCTTGTCGGGCGATGGCAATGCAGACATTCATGTACTCAAGGGAGCGGAATGGGCTGGCGGGCACATCATGCCCATGGGCAACAACTTGCTCACAGGCATGTATCTCAACGAATTGCTCATGCGCCTTCTGGCACGAGATGATCCCTATGCCTACCTGTTTGATGTGTACGGTGCTGTGGTCAAACTGCTGGCCACACAGCAGGGCGAGGTGATTGAGCCTGTGCTGCGTGCGTTTGAGTTGATTTTGCTGCGTGAACTGGGCCTGCTGCCGTCGCTTCATGAAGAAACATTAACGCTGCAGCCCTTGCAGCCTGGCGCCAGCTATGTGCTGGTGCCCGAGATGGGGCTACGCCCAGCACTGGAGGTCGATCGTGCTGCGCTTACGGGCCTTCAGTGGACACAACTGAAGCATGCACTGGATCAGAGTGACGGTGCTTACCCTGCCGCTGTACGTGCCTGTGCTGCAGTGGCATCGGCATTGAAGCCGCAGCTGCGCCACTTGCTGCAATACCATTGCGGCAGCCCGCTGCTTCGAACCCGGCAGTTGATGATGGATTTGCAAACGCTATGACCTCTTCTACTTCTTCCCACGCCTCCCAGCGCACGGCACTGTCCGTGAATGTCAACAAGGTCGCCCTGGTGCGCAATACGCGTCACTTGGGGATCCCATCAGTCACGCGTGCATCGCTGCTGTGCCTGCAGGCGGGTGCGCAGGGCATCACCATTCACCCCCGTCCCGATGAGCGCCACATTCGTGGTGCCGACGTGTATGAACTGGCCGAACTGATGAAAGCGTGGCCGCAGGCTGAGTTCAATATTGAAGGCAATCCCACGCAGAACTTGATGGACTTCATTCGCAATGTGAAGCCCCACCAAGCCACGTTTGTGCCCGACAGCGAAGACCAGTTCACCAGTGACCATGGCTGGAGCTTTCCGCAAGATGCTCAGCGTCTGCAACCGTTGATTGCCGAATGCAAGGCACTGGGCGTGCGTGTCAGCCTTTTTATGGACCCCATCCCTGCGCAAATGGCCGCAGCCAAAGCCATTGGAGCTGATCGTGTTGAGCTGTATACCGAACCCTTTGCCGCCGCATGGGGCACCGCAGACCAGGCCCATCAGCTGTCCATCTATGCGCAGGCAGCGCAAGCGGCTTTGGATGCCGGGCTGCAGGTTAATGCCGGGCATGACTTGAACCGCGAAAACCTTGCTGCTTTTGTCGCTCAGGTGCCCGGTGTGGCTGAAGTCTCTATCGGTCACGCGTTGATTGCTGACGCTCTAGAACTCGGATATGCCACTACGGTCAAAGCCTACCAAGCGTGCATTGATCAAGGCATGGCACAACGCGGTTGATTTTTAAAAGGTGAGCTACTAACGCTTTCTGTGTAAGCGATAGAGCCTGATTTGGCTTGTAATTATGATTTACGGTATTGGCACCGACATCTGCGATGTTCGCCGCATACGCGCCAGCTTGGAGCGCCATGGTGATCGCTTTGCTGAAAAAGTGCTCACCACTAACGAACTGGCTATATGGCGCTTGCGCAGTGCTCGCTGGCCTGAGCGGGGTGTTAAATATTTGGCGACCCGTTTTTCTGCCAAAGAGGCCTTCAGTAAGGCGGTTGGCTTGGGCATGACCATGCCCATGACGTGGCGCAGTTGCGAAATTGCCAACCTGCCCAGTGGGCAGCCCACCATCGTGCTATACGGTGCGATGCGTGACTGGTTTGAAGCGCGCGGTTTAAGCGTGCACATCACCATGACCGATGAAAGTGAATATGCCGCCAGCTTTTGCGTGGTGGAGCGCAAGGCAGATTGAGTCGTGCGACATCGCATGGCGGGCGTGTGAAGTTGGCGGCTTGTGCATACCGCACAAATAGCAAGTCACGCTTCGCGGTCATACTTGTGGTTTTGCAGCATTGAGGGGGCAGGGTTGCCCCCTTCAAGAAGGTAAGCACCTATGACCGCACTTCATGCGCCTCTCATCATCGACATCGCAGGCAAGGCCCTGACCGATGTGGACCGTAGCCGCCTTGCACACCCATTGGTCGGCGGCATCATCTTGTTTGCACGCAACTGGGAAGATCGTGACCAACTGGTGCAGCTGTGTGCTGACCTCAAGGCAGTCAAAGATGACTTGCTGATCTGTGTGGACCACGAGGGTGGGCGCGTGCAGCGCTTTCGCACCGATGGGTTTACACACATTCCACCCATGCGTGCATTTGGCGAAACGTGGATGAACGATGGCAGCGGTAAAAAACGCCGTAAAGGCAGTGGTGCCATGCGTGCCATGAACGCTGCCACTGCTGCTGGCTATGTGCTGGGCAGCGAGCTGCGCGCTTGCGGTGTGGATTTCAGCTTTACTCCTGTGCTGGATTTGGACTATGGCGAAAGCAGCGTAATTGGTGACCGCAGTTTTCACCGTGACCCACGGGTGGTGGCGGCCTTGGCCAAAAGCCTGATGCATGGCCTGCTGCAAGCCGGTATGGGCAATTGCGGCAAGCATTTCCCGGGGCATGGTCATGTGAAAGCGGACTCGCATGTCGACATGCCTGTCGACAAGCGCAAGCTCAAAAAGATTTTGTCAGAAGATGCTGCACCGTACCCCTGGCTCTCCAGCGTGCTGACAGCCGTAATGCCCGCCCATGTGATTTATCCCAAGGTGGATGCCTTGCCCGCAGGCTTCTCAAAAACCTGGCTGCAAGACATTCTTCGCGGTGAGCTGCGCTATGACGGCGCTATCTTCAGTGATGACCTGAGTATGGAAGCTGCACGCCGTATTGATGGCCAGGTCATCAGCTACACCGAAGCTGCTTTGCTCGCGCTGAATGCGGGCTGCGATATGGTGCTGCTGTGCAACCAGAGCCTCGGTCTTGGCGAGCATGTGGATGAATTGCTGGATGGCATGGATGACGCCCTGCGCACTGGGCGCTGGGTGCCGGATGTGGACTCCGAATCTCGTCGTGTCTCGCTGCTGCCTGAGACAGTCCCCCAGCCTTGGGAAGATTTGATGCTGCAGCCGGCATACCTGCAAGCGCTGGACATGCTGCCCTGATACATCGAATAAAGCGCCCATCAAGATCCGCCGCAAGCGACTGTTTGCTGGCGGATTTTTTTATGGTTTTCCATGGTGCCCAATTTTTTTAAAACTTTGACTGGACGCTTTGGTAGCTCGTCTGCATGACTAAGTGTGTACAAGCCTTGGCCCCTTCTGTGTACGGAGGGCTTGCGGCTCGCGTGGTGGCTGGGTGGTTTCAATCCGCCTTAGTGACTGAAGGGCGCATGTCCGTAAGGCATATGAATTTCGTTTGCGCTGCTACAGGCGTGTCAGGTGGGTGGGCTGTGCCGTTGTGCAGGCATCTGACGGGTCGCTGGATAGAAAAATGGCGTTTTGCGGAGCTATCTAAAGAGCGTTTTTTTGTTATTCATGCATTGAATTCCCAAGTTTTTCAAGCAGTTGGGTGTAGGGAGTCTTAGGTCTTATATCTAATGGTAAACCCTATGTCTTTGCTCCAACAAAAGACCATGGCTCACTTGCAGTTGCGTGCAGGGTACCCAACAAATATTTACTCATATCCCTAGCATCGAATCATTAAGACATTGTGAGATAGCTCAATAAAAGCTTGAACTCTGTGTTGATGCATGTCCGTTTTTTAAAGTATTTCCCTTTTTGATTCGATGCAATGCACTGAATTAAAGAGGGATTTTTATTTTGAAGTCCTCAAACGCATGGATGTGTGGATCGATATTTACGTGATGTAGGAATAGAAAAATGTCTAACTTTTCCCCACCAAGTCGTAGAACTTTCTTGATGGCGTCTGGTGCAGGGGTGGCACTCACTGGTATGGCGATGACCTTTCACGCCAACTCCAAAGAAGCTCCAATTGAGCTGGGTAAGTACCAGCCTGAATTTTTTACCCCCGATGAGTGGAAATTTGTGCTTGCGGCAACCGCGCGCCTGATTCCGTCCGAAGGTGATGGCCCCGGTGCCCTGGAAACCCATGTGCCAGTGTTCATTGACCGTCAACTGGTGGGTTACTACGGGAATGCTGAAATTTGGTATATGCAAGGCCCGCACGATCCGGAGGCCACCCCGGATCGTGGCTGGCAAACACCGCTCAACCCTGCACAGCTGTATCGCAAGGCTATCCCTGCGTTCAACGTTGCATGCAAAGAGCGCTTTGGCAAGGAGTTCAAGAGCCTGGCGCCTGAGCAGCAGGACGAAGCTTTGACTGCTCTGCAAAAGGGCGAGATCAAGCTGGAGCCAGAACTCAGCATCTTCTTCAGCACCTTGCTGGCTAATACCAAGGAAGGATATTTTGCCGACCCGCAGCATGGCGGAAATTTCCGCATGCAGTCCTGGAAGTACATCGGTTTCCCCGGCGCACGCGCCAGCTATGCCGAATGGGTGGATCAGCACAACAGAAAGTACCCACTGGGACCGGTATCGATCAAGGGCGAAAGGGCTTAAACCATGGCACGCATTGAAAAAAAGAAGGACGTGGTCATTGTTGGCCTCGGATGGACCGGCTCGATTGCCGGTATGGAACTAGCGGCAGAAGGCCTGGAAATCGTAGCGCTGGAGCGCGGCGGCGATCAGAACACGGTGCCTGAGTTCAAGTACCCTAATCAGATTGACGAGCTGACTTATGGCGTGCGCTTGAAGAACATGCAGCACCCCCGTCAGGCGACAGTGACGGTGCGCCGTAATGATGGCGAAATTGCCTTGCCTTACCGTTCCATGGGCTCCTTCCTGCCTGCCAACGGCGTAGGTGGCGCGGGTACGCACTGGAACGGTTTGTTGTGGCGCCCCCAGCCTCAGGAGATTCAACTGCGCTCCTATGTGAAGGAGCGTTGGGGCGAATCCATCATTCCGGAAGGTATGAATCTGATGGATTACCCCGTCACCTACGATGAGCTGGAGCCCTATTTCACCCAGTTCGACGAAGTGGCAGGTGTGTCTGGCACGGCAGGTAATCTCAAGGGGCAAATTCAGCCCGGTGGCAATCCGTTTGAAGGCTGGCGCTCGAAAGAGTACCCCATGCCTGCGCTACCAGCGACTTACGACTCCACCAAGTTCGCTGCCACGGCCAAGAACATGGGGCTGCACCCATTCCCCGCACCTGCAGGTATTGCGTCCACAGCGTATGTGAACCCTTATGGCATGCAGATGGCACCTTGCAATTTCTGCGGGTTCTGTGAGCGCTACGGTTGCTACCAGTATTCCAAGTCATCGCCACAGACTGCGGTGCTGGATGCCCTCAAACGCAAGCCTAATTTCTCTTACCGCACGCACTGCGAAGTGCTGCGCGTGGAAACTGCTGCCGACGGCAAGACCGCAACGGGTGTGACGTACTTTGACGCCATCAAGCAAGAAGAAGTATTCCAGCCTGCAGATCTGGTGATTTTGTCTTCTTACCAGTTAAACAACGTGCACCTGATGCTGGTGTCTGGTATTGGCGAAGCCTACGACCCTAAGACCAACAAGGGTGTCACTGGCAAGAACTACGCCTACCAGATGAATGGTGGCGTGACCCTGTTCTTCAAGGAGGACAACTTCAATCCCTTTATCGCGCACGGCTCTAACGGCATGTGCATCGATGACTATGGTGTGAACAAGAACGACTTTGGCAAGCTGGGCTTCATTGGTGGTGCGTACTGGCGCGTGGGCGCGATGAATGGCCAGCCTATCCGTTCCATGCCTTTGCCCAAGGGCACACCGGGTTGGGGTGCGGGCTGGAAGAAGGGTATTGGTGAGTGGTACGGCCACTCAATGTCGATCGGTACCCACGGATCGCACATGTCCTACCGTTCCAATCACTTGGATCTGGACCCCACCTACAAGGATCCACATGGCCGTCCACTGATGCGCATGACGTTCAACTGGCAGGACAACGACCTGAAGATGACCCAGTACCAAAAGAGCAAGGCCGATGAAGTCGGTCATGCGATGAAGCCGGATCTGCTGCAGTCGGGCTTCAAGAACATTGGTGCCAAATTTGATGTGCGTCCCTACCAGACCACGCACAACACCGGTGGTCACATCATGTCCGAGAACCCCCGCGAAGGTGTGGTGAACCGTTACTGCCAAGCCTGGGACAAGCACAACGTGTTTGTCTTTGGTGCCGGTAATTTTGTACAGAACACCCAGTACAACCCCACCGGCATGGTGGGCGGTCTGGCGTACTGGACGTTGCACGCCATCCGCACGATGTATCTGAAAAACCCACGTCCGCTGGTCTGAGGGGGAGCACACGATGAAAAAATACCTCAGCATTCTGATTGCACTGATTGTTCTCGGCATCATCGCGGCGCTAGCGCTGGCCTATGCCCCGTTCAAGCCCTCGGGCGCGAACGAAGTTTTGCCCACTGACTGGAAGGCAGAGGCCGGCCGCGGTGAGTACGTCATGCGCGCTGGTGACTGCTTCGCCTGCCACACAGCCAAAGGCGGTGAGCCTTTTGCAGGAGGGCGTGGCATTGAAAGCCCCATGGGCACCATCTGGGCTTCCAACATCACGCCAGACAAAGAAACTGGTATCGGCAGCTGGACACTGGAGCAGTTCCGCACTGCGATGGTGGATGGCGTGGGTGGTCACGGCCAGCAGTTGTACCCAGCTATGCCGTATGAGAACTACCGTTTCATGAAGGAAGGCGACATCCGCGCGTTGTTCGACTACCTGCAGACCGAGGTGGCTCCGGTGAAGAACGAAGTACAGGCCACCAGCCTCAGCTTCCCATTCAATATGCGTTTTGGTATCCGTGCATGGAACTGGCTGGCGCTGTCTGGCGAAGCTGACTTCAAGCCCATGGCAGGGGATGATCAGCAGATCCGTGGTCAGTACCTGGTGGAAGGTGCTGGCCACTGCGCGGCTTGTCACAGTCCACGCACGCCGCTCATGGCACAAAACGGTACTGGCCTGTCTGACACCAAGTTCCTGACAGGCGGCATGGTGGATGGCTGGAATGCCCCAGCGCTGCGTGGCAAAGATGCCCGGGTTCAGACATGGTCTGCGCAAGAAATTGCGGCCTACCTGGGCGCTGGCCGCAATGCGCACGCCGTGGCCAATGGTGAGATGGCTTTGGTTGTCGAGCATTCGATGCAGTACATGAGCGATGCGGACTTGAATGCCATGGCCGTGTTCCTCAAGAGCATGGATGGTCAGTCTGTGGAAGCCGTGCCAGCACAAGTGGCAACACCCGGCCCCCGCAGCATGCCGCCATTGCCTGCTGACGAAGCTGGTCAAGCCACCGCCAAACTACTGACCTCTGCATCACCAGATATGCCTCTGGGTGCTCGCCTGTATCTGGACAATTGCGCTGCCTGCCACTTTGTGAGTGGCAAGGGTGCAGCTGAGATATTCCCTGAGCTGCAAGGCAATGCCATGGTGCTGGGCAAAGATGCCAGCCCGCTGGTGTCGGTCATCCTCAAGGGTGCTTCTTCTCCTGCAACGGATCGCCGCCCCATGCATTTGGTCATGCAAGGCTACGCGGATCGCCTGACGGACGAGGAAGTCGCTCAATTGGCAAGCTTCCTGCGCAAGGGCTGGGGTAACCAGGCGTCAAAGGTCAGTGCCAGCGATGTGGCTAAGGTGCGCCAAAAAGTGCAATCGCTTGCTGCGTATTGAATGGTTGTAAGCACCTGGTAGGTGAACTGCAGCGGTAACGCTGCCACTCAAAAAGGCCAGACATGATGTCTGGCCTTTTTTTATGGATGGTGAGATATCTGTTCAGGGGAACGTGGGATGATCCAATTTTTGGGTTTCAGGCAAACAGCTTGAAGGCCAAGTTTGAAAGAACGAGGAGAAGCTCATGCGCGTTGGTGTGCTGACAGGGGGGGGCGATTGCCCCGGTTTGAATGCGGTGATCCGTGCGGTCACCAAATCGCTGATCAGCCAAGGTCAATGTGCCGTCATTGGCATTGCAGACGGTTTTGAAGGTCTGATGGGCGAAACACCCCGGGTAAAGCCTCTGTCTTGGGATGAGGTCTCTGGCATCTTGCACATTGGCGGCACCATTCTGGGTACCAGCAACAGCGCCAATCCACTCAAGAGCACAGAGACGCTGGCACAGGTCAAGCGCAATGTGCAGTCGCTGGGTCTGGATGTGGTGGTTGCTATTGGGGGCGACGGCACCATGAGTCTGGCCTACGGGCTGGCGAATGCGGTGGGCATGCAGTGCGTCGGCGTGCCAAAGACCATCGATAACGACATTGCCAACTGCGAGCGCAGCTTTGGTTTTGACACAGCAGTGGCCACCGCTACCGAAGCCTTGCGCCGCATCGAGAGTACGGCCAACAGCCATCACCGTGTGATGATTGTGGAGACCATGGGCCGCAATGCGGGCTGGCTGGCTCTGGAGGCTGGTGTGGCCGGTGCGGCCGACATCATCTTGCTGCCTGAAATTGACTATGACCTGCAAGCCATCATTGACGTATGCAAGGCCCGTGAGCAGCGCCAGCGCTACACCATCATCTGCATTGGTGAGGGCGCTAAGGAAAGCGGGCAAAGCCTGACAGTGCGCGAAACCATTGCGCACAGCCCTGATCCTGTGCGCTTAGGCGGCGTAGGCCATGTGCTGCGAGAGCGGCTGCAGCCACATTTGAAAAGCGAAGTACGCACCACCGTCCTTGGGCATGTGCAGCGCGGCGGCGACCCTACGCCTTTTGACCGGGTGCTGGCCACCCAGTTTGGGCACCATGCTGCGCAATTGGTGCTGGCAGGGCAATTTGGACGAATGGTCACGCTACAGAACGGGCAGATTGGCAGCGTAGAAATTGCCACTGTTGCCAATACCCAGCGAAAAATTGCCCCAGACCACCCGTTGCTGACCATGGCACGTGACATTGGCATTTGCTTGGGCGAGCGTTCCGCTTAAAACGTTGTGTCTTTGCAAACAAGGCCGCGCAGTGTCTGCCACTGCGCGGCCTTGTTGCTCCTGTGAGCTGGTTACATGTAACTTCAATGTAACTATTTGTTAGGTAGTGTTGGTTTTTTCGGGTAAACCCGGTGTAATTGTTGCCGTTTGTAGAATTCTGGTGCCGCGATGTTTTCATCGCGGCTTTTCGCTTTTCAGGGTGGATATGCAGTTCAAGAATTTGTCGGTTGCCAAAAAGATTTGGCTGTTGATGCTGGTGGTGATGAGCGCTATGTTGCTCGCAGGGTTAGGCATGACTAACCACATGAAGAACTTGGAATCTCATTTACGAGACAAGGTTCGGGACACAGAGGAACACATAAGGCTGGTTGTTGAGTTGCGCGGCAGTGTGGAAGCCACCGCTGGATATTTGATTGCTGGAAATTTGGCGCAAGACAGCGATTCAATGCAGTTCTTTGAGAGCAAATATAAGCAGGGTTCTGCTCGGATGACCGCGTTGATGGACGAAACCGAGGCTCGCTTAAAGAGCGACGCAGGGCGAGCTTTGTTTAACCAGATTGTGGGGAAACGTAGCAAGCTCAATGCTTTGGCTGAGCAGGTCGCAATGGAGCGCCGCAATGACGGTGATGTAGTGCGTTTGGTACGTGCAGATTTGGCTCCAGCCGTGGATGACTTCATGGAGGACTTGAATGCCTTGGTCCGTCTGCAAGAGCAAATGCGCACGAAAGCTTTGGAAGATGCCAATACTGAGCGTGCCGCAGGTCTAGCTGTGGGTATGACCGTGCTGGCTGTAGTCGTGCTGGTTGGCCTGCTGTTGGCAGTATGGCTGGTGCGTCAACTCACGGCACCATTGGCCCGTGCTGTGGATTTGGCCAACGCCATTGCATCGGGTGATCTGACACGCAATGTGCATGACGACCGCAAGGATGAACTGGGCCAGTTGCTGCGCAGCCTCAACGCCATGACGCAAAAGCTCAGCACCGTGGTGGGTGAAGTGCGCAACGGCGTAGATTCCGTTTCTTCGGCTGCATCACAGATTGCAACGGGCAACCAGGATCTGTCGGCACGCACCGAGCAAACTGCGGCCAACCTGGAAGAAACAGCCGCCAGCATCGAAGAGCTGACAGCCACCGTGACGCAGTCCGCAGACACTGCCCGCCAAGCCAATCAATTGGCGGCAACGGCGGTGCAGGCTGCTGAGCGTGGTGGCGAAGTGGTCAGCCAGGTGGTGATGAGCATGGATCAGATCAACACCTCCAGCCGCAAGATCAGCGACATCATCGGGGTGATTGATGGTATTGCTTTCCAGACCAATATATTGGCACTGAACGCTGCGGTTGAAGCTGCACGTGCGGGTGAACAAGGTCGTGGTTTTGCCGTGGTTGCTGGGGAAGTTCGCAGCCTAGCGGGGCGCAGTGCAGAGGCCGCCAAAGAGATCAAAGCCTTGATCAACACCAGCGTGAACAACGTGGACCTAGGGACTGAGCAAGTGGCGCAGGCCGGCGAGAGCATGCAGGAAATTGTGGCCAGCGTGCGCCGCGTGACTGATTTGATTGGAGAGATTTCCGCATCGGCCAATGAGCAAAGCGATGGCATTGCGCAAGTCAATCAAGCTATCAGCAATCTGGATCAGATGACCCAGCAAAATGCAGCTTTGGTGGAAGAGTCCAGCGCAGCCGCCACCTCCATGAACGATCAGGCACAGCGTCTGGCTGAAGTGGTGGCCGTGTTCAACGTAGGGCAGCAGTCTGCGGCGTTGACATCTTCATTGCGTCGCCCGGTGGCCGCAGCTGCTGCGCCTGCTGCAACGCATACAGCAGCAGTGCGCAAAGTAGTGACTGCCAGCCCCAGCACGGCCAGCAAACCTGCTGTGAACAAACCTGCAGCCCAGCCTGCTCCAGCGCCTAAGCTGCTCAAGCCCGCGCCTTTGAACGCCAAAGCCCCTGCCAGCAGCCATGAGGACGATTGGGAATCCTTTTGATCACTGTGACGAGCAGATACTAAGGAGCCATTGCGGCTCCTTTTTTTAACTGCAAAATAAGGTGCAAGCGCGCGTGTAGCAGGCGCAGATAGCTATAAAAATCTTTGAAGGGCCCAACATGGATCGACATGAAGAAGCAGTGATGCAATTTTTGACCGCCAATGGTGACACGTTCATTGCACCCCACTATGAAGTGGCTGCGGGATGGGTGTGCCCCAGTTTGGTGGCGCTGCGTCCCGCCAGAAAGCAAGTATGGGTGGCCGAGGTCTCGGCCTCTGGCTACCCACTGGGCCTGGTTGACAGGATCAATCAACGCGTTGAAAAGTGGTATGCCCCCTTGCTGGAGCAATTGCAGCGCCTGCAGGTAGTGCAAGGCGACTGGAGCATTGGCTTGCTGATTTTTGTGCGTGACGACCAGGTTGAATGGCTCAAGGGCCGTGTAAAAGACTGGTCTGGGGTGCATGTATTGAGTCTGGAAACAGCCAGCAGCCCCTGGACGTGGCACAGCAGCGTATGGACCGAAGACGTAGACTTTGCTGCAGGCGCTATTGCTCGCAAAGATGAGGCAACGTCAGGCCCGGCACTCACACATTAAGCGTGCCCACGCTGTGCGTGGTGCGCATCATTTTTGGCAATCACAAGGCACATTCCCATGCACATGACAGACATACCCTTTGGCACCACAGATTGGGTCAGCATCGCGCCTACAGAACACCCAGGCGAAACAGGTGTTGCGTGGTGGCGGACTTGCCAGTTTGGCGCTATCCGTGTGCGCATGGTGGAGTACAGCCCGAACTATCTGGCCGACCACTGGTGCAGCAAGGGACACATTCTGCTGTGCCTGCAAGGAGAGCTGCAGACGGAATTGGACGATGGGCGCACCTTCACCTTGCACCCGGGCATGAGCTATCAGGTTGCCGATCAGGCCGAGGCACACCGCTCAAGCACTACTGTGGGCGCTAAATTGTTCATTGTCGATTGAGCTGTACCGCGTACTGCTGGGCTGATAGGGGCTGCAGCCAAACCAAGGGGAAAGTCGGTCATTTTCATGTGCCATGCAAGTGGTGGTTGAAGCTGGTGGTCGATTGCACGCAGCGATGCGGCTCACACCTCGCTTGGTACTTCTGTGAAGGCTCGCGCGGTTATGGATTCAATCATCGGGATATAACGAATTAACAAGCGCTGAATGCAATAGTTGGGGCGTGCAAAGCACGTTGCCTAAGATGTTTTATGGCATTGCGAACTACGAAAAAAAGTAGGGCACTGGCCCATATTTCAGCGCCATTTGCATGTCACCACTGGCCTATGATCAACACCCCGGCACCCATGGCGGTCAGTTTTTTTGCTGCAGCTCAGGTACGGATGTCACATTTTTCTGGATGCTTGTATGACCACCTTAGGAACACCTCTGACCCCCCACGCTACCAAAGTCATGCTGCTGGGCAGTGGCGAGCTGGGTAAAGAGGTCTTGATTGCACTGCAGCGCTTGGGCGTTGAAACGATTGCCGTTGACCGCTATGACAACGCGCCGGGCCACCAGGTGGCACACCATGCGCACACCATCACCATGAGCGATCCGGCCCAGCTCAAGGCCTTGATTGAAAAGGTGCAGCCTGATCTGGTAGTGCCTGAGATTGAAGCCATCGCCACCCCCATGCTGGAAGAGCTGGAGGCCGCAGGCGTTGTCACGGTGGTGCCAACAGCCCGTGCCACACGGCTGACCATGGACCGCGAAGGCATCCGCCGGCTGGCTGCCGAAACCCTGGGTTTGCCCACCAGCCCCTACCGTTTTTGTGATTCACTTCAAGAGCTGCAGGCGGCCATTGATGGCACAGATGGCCAAGCCGCCATCGGCTATCCCTGTGTGGTCAAACCGGTAATGAGCAGCTCGGGCAAAGGCCAGAGCAAGATTGATGGCGCCGCCGATGTGGCCCATGCGTGGGACTACGCCATGGCCGGTGGCCGTGTGGCCAAGGGCCGCGTGATTGTTGAAGGCTTTATCGATTTTGACTACGAAATCACCCAGTTGACCGTGCGTGCCAAAGGCAGCAATGGGCAGGTGGAAACTCATTTTTGTGACCCCATCGGCCACATTCAGCAAGCGGGCGACTATGTGGAAAGCTGGCAGCCCCACCCCATGCACCGCGCTGCGCTGGAAAAAGCCCGCCAAATCTCCAAGGCCGTGACTGACGATCTGGGTGGGCTGGGCCTGTTTGGCGTGGAGTTGTTTGTGAAGGGCGAGCAGGTGTGGTTCAGTGAAGTCTCTCCACGCCCGCACGACACCGGGCTGGTTACGCTGGCCACGCAGTGGCAAAGCGAGTTTGAGCTGCACGCGCGCGCCATTCTGGGTTTGCCGGTGGATGCCAGCCTGCGCAATTCCGGTGCCAGCGCGGTGATCTATGGTGGCCAAGATGCCGAAGGCCTGGTGTTTGACGGCGTGGACGAAGCGCTGGCTCTGCCCGGTACAGACTTGCGTTTGTTTGGCAAGCCCGAGAGCTTCGTCAAACGCCGCATGGGTGTGGCGCTGGCACGCGCTGCCGATGTGGAGCAAGCCCGTACCATTGCCAAGCTGGCCGCCAGCAAGGTGAAACCGCGCAAGCCGTGAGTTGAAAACAAGTGCTGACAGCGTAGAGTCTGCCAGCGCTAGAAGCCCTGAAAGGCTATAAAAAAAGCGACGACCATTGCATATGGCGGTCGCTTTTTTTGTGTGCGTGCTTAGGTGCTTAGCGCCGCTGGCTGGCCAGTCTGCGCACCACGGTCACCAGTTGGTCGATTTCTTCGAACGTGTTGTAGAACGCCAGCGAAGGGCGCACGGCGGTTTCCACGCCAAAGCGGCGCAGGATAGGCTGGGCGCAGTGGTGGCCGGTGCGCACGGCAATGCCTTCGGCATTCAGTGCCTTGCCTACCTCTTCGGTGGTGTAACCCTCTAGGGTGAAAGACAGCACGCTAGCCTTGCCCGGTACGGTGCCAATCAGACGCAAACCGGGGATGCTCGCCAGTTGCTGCATGCCGTAGTCCACCAAGGCATGCTCGTAGCGGCTGATGTTGGCAATGCCCAAGCGCTCCACATACTCCAGCGCCGCACCCAGGCCCACGGCATCGGCAATATTGCCGGTGCCCGCCTCAAAGGTGTTGGGCAGCGGCTGGAACACGGTTTTCTCGAACGTCACATCGGCAATCATGTTGCCGCCACCTTGCCAAGGCGGCATGTCTTCGAGCACTTGGCGGCGGCCCCACAGCGCACCGATACCGGTGGGAGCAAAAATCTTGTGGCCCGAGAAGACAAAAAAGTCTGCGCCAATGTCTTGCACATCCACGGGTGTGTGCGCAATCGACTGCGCGCCATCCACCAGCGTGGTGATACCACGGCGTCTGGCAATCTCCACCACCTGCTTGACGGGCACCACCGTGCCCAGCACGTTGGAGACATGACCAATCGCGACAATCTTGGTGCGGTCGTTGATAAGTTGTTCGTAGGCATCCAGGCGAATCTGTCCCTGGTCATCAACCGGAATCACGCGCAGCTTGGCACCCTTGGCCGCTGCCAGTTGTTGCCACGGCACGATGTTGGCATGGTGCTCCAGGTGGCTGACGATGATTTCGTCTCCTTCGCCCACGTGTTTGCCTCCCCAGCTTTTGGCCACCAGATTGATGGCCTCGGTGGTGCCGCGCACAAAGATCACTTCGCGCACATCGGGCGCGTTGATAAAGCGGCGTACCACCTCGCGCGCATGCTCATAGGCATCGGTGGCGCGGGCCGCCAGCTCGTGCGCTGCACGGTGGATGTTGGAGTTCTCGTGCTGGTAGAAGTGGCTGATGCGCTCAATCACCTGACGTGGCTTGTGGGTGGTGGCGGCGTTGTCCAGCCACACCAGTTGTTTGCCGTTGATGCGCTCTTGCAGGATGGGGAAATCACGGCGCACGGCCTGTACGTCAAATCCGGAATGGCGGTCTTGCTGGCCCGCTGTGGGGGCAGCATGGGCACCGTGTGGATGCGGTTTGGCCGGGGTGACAAAACCGCTGGGCAGCGTGACGGCATCCACAAAATAAAACTGGGGGGCTGCTTGGGTGTTAGCTGTGATTGTTGCGTCAGGGGTAGTGCCGGTGGCAGGCGCAGCGCCAAGGTGGGAAGGTACATCAGGAAAGGCAGCCACTCCTGATTGCGGGGTGCCCAGTGCTTTCAGTGCCTGCTGGCTCAAGGCATCCAGCCCTTCGCCCGTGCGAATGGGGGTTGCGCCAGATGTGCTGGATGGTGGTGACTGGCCAATGAATGCAGGAACAGTTGCTGCCACCGCTGCCGGGCCTTGCGGGGCACCGTCAGTTACGCCTGCCAGGCGAGGTTCATAGGCTGGCAGTGCGGTGAATGCCTTGTCGGGCACGCCGTTGCCTGCACTGGCGTGGGGAATGGCCACACCCATACGGTTGCCCAGCGACAGCACATGGCTGGGGCTGCTGGGGGTGAAGTTGGCTCCCGGCATATGCCCTTGTGTAATCGGTGTGCCCGGAACATTGGGTGACAGGCCAGAAGGGCTGGCCAGTGGAGAACCACCTGGTGCCAAGGAGGCAGGCGGCTGCGAGCCAAAGGCGGGTGAGGGTGTGGCTGTACCTGGCAGGCTGCGAAACAGCTCACTGGCCAGGCGCGCCAGCGCCCCCGTGTCCAGCGGTGACGGTGGGCTGCTAGGCAAGGCTGCCGGTTGGGTATGCGCTTGCGCGGTGGTGGTGCTCAAAACCCCATCTCCTGTTGTGCGTGCTGCTATTGAGTGAGTAGCTGACGGCGCAGTTTTATCTGCATCAGTGGTCATTGTTAGAAAGAGCTGCTCGCATGGCCCTGGCAACCGAAGGTGTCTGCGGGATACGAAGCGCGAAGCCGCTGGCAGTACAGAGGTACAACAAGGCAAGGCGACGACGTATCAGGGCTGGTGTGAGCGGCTCTATCAATGACTGCTGCGTGTGGCTTATTTGTAGGTATCCAGCGCCGAATAGTCGTGGTACTTGTTGATCTCTACATCGTCCAGCACGGCCACTGCATCGGGTGTGAGGACGGCCAGCGAGCAGTACAGCGAGATCAGGTAAGAGGCAATGGCGTGGTTGTTGATGCCCATGAAGCGCACTGACAGGCCGGGGCTTTGCTCGCCCGGTAGACCGGGCTGGAACAGCCCGACCACGCCCTGGCGGCGGTCGCCCACGCGCAGCAGCAAAATTTTGCTTTTGCCATCGGCCACTGGCACTTTGTCAGACGGAATGAGTGGCACACCGCGCCAGGTAATGAACTGGCTGCCAAACAGGCTGACCGTGGGCGGTGGTGTGCCACGGCGTGTGGCTTCGCGGCCAAAGGCGGCAATGGTCAACGGGTGGGCCAGAAAGAAGGCGGGCTCTTTCCAGACTTTGGTCAGCAATTCGTCCAGATCGTCGGGTGTGGGCGCTCCGGTCAATGGGAAGATGCGCTGCTCGTCACCCACCTGAGCCAGCAGGCCGTAGTCGGGGTTGTTGATCAGCTCGCTTTCCTGATTTTCCTTGATGGTCTCAATCGTCAGACGCAGTTGCTCTTTGATCTGGTCGTGGGGGCTGCTGTACAGGTCAGAGATGCGGGTGTGCACATCCAGCACCGTAGAGACCGCATTCAGAAAGTACTCGCGTGGCTTGGCGTCATAGTCAACATAGGTGCGTGGCAGCTGGTTTTCATGTTGCTTGGCGGTGCAGGTGACTTTGATGTCCTCCGGGTTCTTGACCTGGTTGACACGATAGATGCCCGCCTCCACCGGCACCCATTGCAGCAGGTGAGTGAGCCAGCGGGGAGTGATGGTGGACAGCTGGGGGGCCGTCTTGGTGGCATTGGCTAGCTGACGGGCGGCGTTGTCGCCCAAAGCGGTAGTACCGCCAACGGTTGCTGTCATGAACGAAGCTCCTGAGGGATGGATGTCGGAGGTGGATAAAAACCAGAGTTTTCAATGGGTGGCGCGTGGCCTCAACCTGCTATAGCCGCCAAGCGCAAGCGTTGGCTTTCGCGCAACAGGCTGATGCGCTCTGTCTGCACAATCAGTTCAGTGGCACTCATCTGAAAGGCTTGCGCCAATTTGTGCAGGGTGATGAGTGAGGGGGTGACCTGGCCACGCTCAATCTCACCCAGATAGGAGCGGTTGAGGTCGGAGTGCCCGGCCAGCTGCTCCTGTGACCAGTTGCGTACCTCGCGCAGCTGGCGCACCGCCATGCCAAAGTCTTGAACAAAGTGCTGGGACAGCATGCTTACACCACTGCGTGGGCAGTGGCCGTTTGCACATGGGCCACGTGGTGGGCCTGCTGCAGGCTGGCCTGACTGACGTGGGCCCCGGCAGGCACATCGTCCGTGACCCAGACATTGCCGCCAATCACTGCGCCTTGGCCAATGGTGACCCGGCCCAAAATGGTGGCTCCGGCGTAGATCACCACGTCATCCTGCACGATGGGATGGCGTGCCCAGCCCTTTTGCAGGTGGCCTTGCGCATCTTTAGGAAAACGTTTGGCCCCCAGCGTCACGGCCTGATACAGCCGCACATTGCGGCCAATGACGGTGGTCTCCCCAATCACAACGCCGGTGCCGTGGTCGATAAAAAAGCCCGCATCAATCTGTGCACCGGGGTGAATGTCGATGCCCGTTTGCCCATGTGCCAGCTCAGAGATGATGCGTGCCAGCAGCGGAAGCTGGAGCCGGTAGAACACATGGGCAATGCGGTGGTGAATCAAAGCCAGCACACCGGGGTAGCTGAGCACCACTTCATCCACGCTGCGTGCTGCCGGGTCACCCTGGAATGCGGCCAGCACGTCGGTATCCAGCAGGCGACGCAGGCTGGGCAAATTGCGCGCAAAGGTGAGCACAGCTTGCTGGGCCTGTGCCGCAATCTCATGGGCGGGCTGGCCTTCGCCGCGCTGGCGGTATTGCAGCTCGGTCAGCGCCTGCGCTTGCAAAGCCTGCAAGGCGGTGTCCAGCGTGTGGCCGACATAAAAGTCTTCCCCCGCGTGGCGCAGATCAGGTGGCCCCAGACGCAGTGGGTAGAGGGCTCCTTTGAGGGCATCGACAGCGTGAGCGATGGCATCGCGCGAGGGAAACTCGCGGTGGCTTTGGTCCGTGCGGTTTTGCTGTTCACGCCATTGATCCCGAACCTGACGCAGTTGCTGAACGATTTCAGGAATGTTGTAAGTGCTCATGGTGGGGTCTTCAAAGATTGAGGGGTTCAGTCCTGCACCCAGGGCAGGCCGTAAAAACGCCAGCCATTGAAGTGGCCGCGCTGCTGCACATCGTCGAGATCGCCTTCAAACCCTTCGCTGACATTGAAGATGTGGGCGATGCCGGCTTTAGCCGCCTCTTGCGCAGCAAGGGCAGAGCGTCTACCGCTGCGACACAACAAGAGCACGGCGGGCAACTGGTCGGGCGCAGCCGCCTGACGCAACTGCAAAGCAGCCAGTTCACGCGCAAACCGGGGGTTGCGGTTCAGCGCGGTGCCGGTTGCCCATGCCACGTGCAAGCTATCAGGCACATGGCCTACAAATTTGCGCTCTTCGGTGGTGCGCACATCAACCAGCAGGGCCAGGCCTTGCTGCACCAGTTGCCAGGCCTGCTGGGGTGGGACTGACCCTGCATACGGCAGGTTGTGTTGCTGTGCCAGTGCTTGGGCTTGCTGCAGGGCGGAGGGCAGCGTTGGGATTGCGGTGTCAGTCATGCTGCTTGGTTCCAGTCTTTGCTTCAAAGATTGATGGCGATAGCAGTCATGGTGAGCCAGGCGCAGCGGCTTTCCAACGAAGGAAAACAGATGAGCTTCTGCGAAAAACAGTTAAGTGAAGAGGTTCTGGTGGGCGCTCAAGGCCACCTTGTGTGTGCAGCGTTTGATGGTGAAACAGACCAGATCAAGGGGCGTGCCTTCTAGCTTGTTTTTTCAGCCTGCTGAACAGATGAGTACATGCGCACGTGCACGTGCACATGCACATGCACTTGTACGCATGCACGGCAGCATGCAAAAAGGCCCTGTCGCATTGCAACAGGGCCTTGGATGTGGATGACAGATTGTTAGTTATTAGGGAAAGGTGGCGCTCTTTGGGGCAGGTGAAGGTTCAGAAGCCGCATCGTTCGCCGCAGGCGCTGGTTGATGCAGCTTGTCGGCTGGCACAGGCGTGCCCATGCGCCAGCGGCGTACCACGCGCTGGAAGATCAGCGAATTGGGGATTTGAATCAGCGTGCCGGGTTCGGCCACCGTCGCGTCTTCCAGCGTGGTGTAGAGCAGGTTGATGTCTACCACGCGGCCTAGGGCTCCTGGTTTTTCGGCGGTGTCCAGCACTTCAATGTGGTCGCCGACGCGAAATGGACCCACCGTAAAAATCAGGAAAGCGCAAAACAGGTTGGACAGCACGCTCCACGCGGCAAAGAATGCAACGGCGCCAACGGTGGCAAACCCTGTAAAGGCCGACCACAGCACACTGGCCGAAACGCCCAAACGCTCCAATATCAGCAGCAACGAGCCCGCAATGATGAGCCAGCGCACCACGGCGTTGATAGGCATGAGCAGCTCATGCGGAAACTCATAGTGGTCGCTGGCACGCTTGATCAAGCGCCTGAACAGGCGGTGCAATACCCAGGCCACAACAATGATCAGCAGCATTTGTAGCACGGGGATGGCAACCTCCAGCCAGTCTTGCATCCATACCGGAAGGTGGGCACGCAAAGTGGCAAAACGATCAATCAAAGTCACAACAAAAATTCCAAACTCAATAAAAGCAAAGGGCACCTTGGGGTGCCCTGGGTGGACAGCATGCGCATAAGGCTAGCGCGTACGCAATTGCTCAATGGTATCCATCTGCATTTCAAAGCTAAAAAACCGGTCTCTGCCCTGGGCTTTGGCGGTGTAGAGCGCTTGGTCGGCACGCATGATCAGGCTTTCCTGATCGGTGTTGCTGTCTGGAATGCAGGTGGTGATGCCGCCGGAGATCGTCAGGTATGCCGAGACCGAACTGGCTGGATGCGGGATAGCCCGTTTGCGCAAGACGTTACCCAGAGCGCGGGCAAAAGTCATTGCGCCAGAGCGCGGGGTATTGGGCAGTAGCAGGGCAAACTCCTCCCCGCCATAGCGAAAAGCTACATCGCGCGGGCGTACACAGACGTCCTGCAGCAAACGGCCCACTTCACGCAGGCAGTCATCGCCTTTGAGGTGGCCCAGACTGTCGTTGTAGGTTTTGAAAAAGTCCAGATCACACAGCATCAACGTCATGGGTTGCTGCTCCCGGCGCGCTGCATCAATTTCAGAGTGCAAGATACGCTCCAGTCCCCGGCGGTTGACCAGGCCGGTGAGAGGATCTATCTCCACCATGTGGTTCAGGCGCTGATTGGCTTGGCGCAGCTCGGCAGACATGCTGACCAGGCGGCGGCGCATATCCAGCAGTCGTTGCATGGCACGCAGTTTGGCCATCAAGACAATCGGTTTGACTGGTTTGACGAGGTAATCGTCGCCACCGGATTCAATGCCTTGCCAGACGTCCAGATCACTGTCCAGGCCTGACAGGAAGATGATGGGTGTCCAGTCCCCGTTTTCGCTTTCGCGCAGTCGCCGTGCTACCCAGTAGCCATCTTTACCTGGCAGGCGTATATCCAGCAGCACCAGATCAGGACGGTGTTTTTGAAACATCTCCAAAGCGCTGTCCGCATCGTTGGCCTGGTAGACTTCGGTGGCACCACTGCGCTTGAGCTCGTACGCAATCAGTTGGCGCACAGAGTTTTGATCATCTACCACCAGTACACGGATGTTGGATATCCCTTGCCCTGCAATGTGGATGGTTCCAGGGGCCAGGCCTTGGGAATCAAGGGTGGGCGGTGGCGTGATAGTGGGGGTGTTCATGGGCTGCGCAGAGAAAAAAGCTTGTCACGCCCTGTCCAAGTTGAAGGGCAAGATGTAAAAAAAAGTATACCCAGCCGAGGCTGGGTATATCGTTACATCTTGTACCGCTTCAGTGTCAGACTTGTTCGCGGCGCAGTGCGGGGAACAAGATGACATCGCGAATGCTGGCACTGTCGGTCAGCAGCATCAGCAGGCGGTCAATGCCGATGCCACAGCCACCTGTGGGAGGCATGCCGTATTCCAGGGCGCGCACAAAGTCGTGGTCGAAGTACATGGCTTCGTCGTCGCCGCTGTCCTTGGCTTCCACCTGGGCGTTGAAACGGGCTGCCTGGTCTTCAGCGTCATTCAGCTCCGAGAAGCCATTACCGAATTCACGGCCTGTGATGTACAGCTCAAAGCGCTCAGTCACTTCGGGGCGTTCGTCGTTGGCGCGGGCCAGCGGTGAGATTTCGGTGGGGTGTTCCATGATGAAGGTGGGGTTCCACAGCTTCTCTTCCACCACTTCTTCAAAGTAAAACACCTGCAGGCTGGCCAGCGAACGGCTGGACAGCTTGTCCTTGTCTTCGCTCATGCCCAGCTTCTTGAGGGCATTGGTCAGCCAGTCGCGGTTGGTAACGTTGTCGCCAGCGTCGGTGAACTTGACGATGGCTTCAGGGATGGTCAGGCGCTCGAAAGGCTTGGCCAGATCGACAGGCTTGCCACCGTACGTGCATTCCAGTGTGCCCACAGCCTTCATGGCTGCATCGCGCACCAGTTGCTCGGTGTAGTCCATCAGGTCCTGGTAGTTCCAGTAGGCTGCGTAGAACTCCATCATGGTGAACTCGGGGTTGTGACGCACCGAGATACCTTCGTTACGGAAGTTGCGGTTGATCTCGAACACGCGCTCAAAGCCACCAACGATCAGGCGCTTCAAGTACAGCTCGGGCGCAATGCGCAGGTACATCTCCTGGTCCAGCGCATTATGGTGCGTGACGAAGGGCTTGGCGTTGGCACCGCCGGGGATGGGGTGCAGCATGGGGGTTTCAACTTCCAGGAAGCCGTGTTGCACCATGAAGTCACGAATACCAGCCACAGCTTTGCTGCGGGCCATGAAGCGATTGCGCGCCTCTTCGTTCATCATCAAATCCACGTAGCGCTGGCGCACCTTTTGCTCGGGATCTGCCATGCCGTGGAACTTGTCGGGCATGGGGCGCAGGCTCTTGGTGAGCATGCGAATCTTGCTGGCCTTGATCGACAGCTCGCCGGTCTTGGTCTTCATCAACACGCCTTCAACGGCAATGATGTCGCCCAGATCCCACTTCTTGAAGTCGGCGTATACCTCTTCACCTACGGCATCACGGGTGATGTAGGCCTGAATGCGGCCAGTGGCGTCTTGCACGGTGGCAAAGCTGGCTTTGCCCATGACGCGCTTGAGCATCATGCGGCCAGCCACGGAGACGGTGACCGCTTCAGCGTCCAGCGCTTCAGCGTCTTTGTCGCCATAGGTTTGAACCAAAGGCAGTGCGCGGTTGGCAGGCTTGAAATCGTTAGGGAACGCCACGCCACCGCTGGCCTTGGAAGACTCGCGCAAGGCTTTGAGTTTTTCGCGGCGCTCAGCGATCAGTTTGTTTTCGTCTTGAGGGGCAGTAACTTCTGCCTCGGGAGTGTTTGTATGTTCAGACATGAATGAGCGCAGCGCTAAGGCTGAGGAGGCAAGCCAAAACAGGAGATTTTAGTTTTTTTGTGCTGTTTAAGCATGCCGTTGCCACAATCTCGGCACTTTCTGTGTGAAAGCGGCATGTCGCATGGCGTGCTTGTATGAAAAATATAGCTATAAGTGCTTGTATTTAAACGTTTTAAGCAATTAAAGTATCTGTAAATGTTGCTGCATAAGCGCTAACAGCTATGTTTTTAATAAGTCATTGAGAGGCTATGCCAGCGCGCTCCAGTGCGTCGGTCACCAGCTCCAGACGCAGCAGTGGGCTGTCTAGCTCCAGCATCTGCAGTCGTAAGTGGTCATTCATGGGCAGCAGCTCACACCAGCGGTTGGCCACCCAGCCGCAATCGAGAAAATGCTGCTCGCTCACATTTTCTAAATGGCGTTGCGGCAGCTTGTGCAGCACTTGCTCCAGCGCTGTGGCAGCGTGGCGCAGGTCTGGTGGAATGGGTATGGCGACATCGGCAGCCAGTAGCACCACATCAGCCACCCACAAACCACTGGACAGAGGACGGGCGTGGGTCAGGCGAAACCGTTCTTTGCCTGAGCATTCAATCAGCTCCAGACCGTTGCTCAGGGGGGCCACAGCATCAATATGGGCAATGGTGCCCACTGTGTGGAATGTCTCCAGCGCCTGATCGGGCTGGCGTGTTTCATGACCGCTGCGCAGTGTGACGACACCAAATGGCGCACCTTGCTCACGGCAGCAGCGCACCATCATGCGGTAACGTAGCTCAAACACTCGCAAGGGCAGATAGCCGCCTGGAAACAACACCGTATGCAACGGAAAAAGTGGCAGAGAAACGAGGGTGAGCGAAGAGGTCATGGTTTCAGGCACCTGTACGCTGGCTATGATGACTTGCAGTGCACATGGGATCGCGTAGGTTGACGCCGCGCGCACTTGCATGTGGGGTGTTTTTATCCACGTAGTTCTTCAACCTTATCGATCTACATGATTGTTCAAATTCTTCAATTTTTACTGGAAGTCATCAGCGGCCTGATCGCTGGTGCATGCCTGTTGCGCGTGTACATGCAGGCGCAGCGCATTCCATTTAACAACCCCGTGGGCCAACTGGTGTTTGCGCTGTCCGACTGGATCGTGATGCCGCTGCGCAAAGTCATCCCTAATCGCAGTAAATACGATCTGTCCAGCCTGGTCGCCGCGGTGGTGGTCGTGCTGGTGCAGTACGTGCTGCTGTGGCTGCTGATGGGCGCGGGCGGCAATCCGGCAGTAGTGCCATTGCTGGCCTTGTTTGGCTTGCTGCGCATGGTGCTGACCGGGCTTATCGTGATTTTGATTGTCTACGCCATCTTGTCGTGGGTGCAGCCGCATTCGCCCATTGCAGGCGTGCTGCACCGCCTGAGCGAGCCTTTGCTGCGGCCACTGCGCAAAGTCATTCCTTTGCTGGGTGGTGTTGATCTGTCAGCACTGGTGGCCATCATCGCGCTGCAGGTGCTGTTGATGATTCTGGGTAATCTGCAGTTCAACGCGCTGGCGGGCCTGAGTGCTTTTTAAGTTCCGTGCGCCTGCAGTGCAGGTTCTCCAGCCTGAAAGCAGGCAAGAAAAAAGGCTCCTGATTAAGGAGCCTTTTTTTGTAGAGTGACTACTTAGTCTTGCACGACGGCGTCGGCAGGCAGACGTTGCAGCATGGCCAGGCTGCTGGCAATGGTGCTGCGCAGCTCGCGGCGGTCCACGATCATGTCCACGGCACCCTTTTCCTTGAGGAATTCGGAGCGCTGGAAGCCTTCAGGCAGCTTGACGCGCACGGTGGTTTCAATCACGCGCGGGCCTGCAAAGCCGATCAGGGCTTTGGGCTCTGCAATCACGATGTCGCCAACGAACGCAAAACCGGCAGACACGCCGCCCATGGTCGGGTCGGTCAGCACGGAGATATAGGGCAAGCCCTTTTTGGCCAGACGTGTCAGTGCTGCATTGGTTTTGGCCATTTGCATCAGCGACAGCAGACCTTCCTGCATGCGCGCACCACCGGTGGCAGTAAAGCACAGGAAGGGCACTTTTTGCTCGATGGCGGTTTCTACGCCGCGTACAAAACGCTCACCCACTACAGAGCCCATGGAGCCGCCCATGAAGTCGAACTCAAAGCAGGCTGCAACCACTTCAATGCCCTTGACTGCGCCACCCATGACGATCAGCGCATCGGTTTCACCCGTGTTTTCCAGCGCTTCTTTCAGACGCTGGGGGTACTTGCGGCTGTCTTGAAACTTCAACGGGTCAACGGGAATCACTTCTTGGCCAATTTCATAGCGGCCTTCACCGTCCAGGAAATGGTTCAAACGGGCGCGCGCACCAATGCGGTGGTGATGGCCACAAGTGGGGCATACGTTCTGGTTGCTTTCCAGATCGGTCTTGTAGAGCACCGACTCACAGCTGGGGCACTTGACCCACAGGCCTTCAGGGATCTGCTGGGTGCGATCCTTGGGTTCGGTTTGCTGAATTTTGGCAGGCAGAAGTTTTTCGAGCCAGGACATACGGTTTCCTCTTCAAGGCGAGCAGACTGCACGTGAAGGCCACGCACAGCCAAGGATCGCATTATGCGTCCATCGTTTTGCGCACACCGCGCAAGAAATCAATGGCAAGCGGGACAATTTTTTCGTGGGGTTGATCTTCCAGCAACTGGATGATCTTGCTGCCAATGATGGCAGCATCGGCAATTTGGGCCACAGCATGGGCTGTTTGGGCATCACGGATGCCAAAGCCCACGCCAACAGGCAAAGCCACATGCTTTTTGATGCGTGGCATCATTTCAGCCACAGCCTCAATGTCCAGGGCATTAGAGCCTGTTACGCCCTTGAGCGAGACGTAATAGACATAGCCGCTGGCAATGCGCGCCACCTGCTGGATGCGCTCATCCGTGCTGGTTGGGGCCAGTAAGAAGATTTGATCCATCTGTTTGGCGCGCAGTTTGGCAGCGAAAACTTCGCTTTCTTCGGGTGGGTAGTCCACCACCAAGATGCCATCTACGCCCGCTTCAGATGCGTCGTTGATGAAGGCTTCATCCCCGTGCACCTGGTCGTAGCGCTCGATGGGGTTGGCGTAACCCATCAGCACCACAGGCGTGGTGTGGTTCTTTTGACGGAACTCACGCACATAGCCCAGTACGTGCTTGAGGCCCACGCCATTGGCAATTGCACGATCGCCAGCCTTCTGGATGACGGGGCCATCAGCCATAGGGTCGGAAAAGGGGACGCCCAGCTCAATGATGTCTGAGCCCGCTTCCACCATGCCGTGCATGAGGGAAGGGGTAATGGCTGCAAACGGAAAGCCCGCAGTCACAAAAGGAATCAATGCCTTGCGGCCTTCTTCGTTCAGTTTTTCAAATGTGGCGGCAATACGGCCAGTGTTCGGGCTCATGCTGCAGGCCCTCCCTTTACAGTCAGACCGCGCATCGAGGGGCGGTCATAAAAATCTTCACCTGACAGATCTGCCACGGTGCCAATGTCTTTGTCGCCGCGACCAGACAGATTGACCAAGATGGACTGCTCGGGCTTCATGGTCTTGGCCAGCTTCATGGCGTAAGCCACTGCGTGGCTTGATTCCAGCGCAGGAATGATGCCTTCAGCGCGGCACAGATAGTGGAACGCTTCCAGTGCTTCCTGGTCGGTAATGCCCACGTAGGTGGCGCGCCCCAGTTCTTGTAACCATGCATGCTCAGGGCCCACACCGGGGTAGTCCAGACCTGCACTGATGGAGTGGGTCTCCAGAATCTGTCCGTTGTCATCTTGCATGATGAACGTGCGGTTGCCGTGCAGCACGCCCGAGCTGCCTTTTTGCAAAGAAGCAGAATGCTTGCCGGTGTCCAGTCCCTCGCCCGCCGCTTCCACACCAATCAGCTGGGTATTTTCAAACGGAATGTAGGGGTAGAAGATGCCCATGGCGTTAGAGCCACCGCCGACGCAGGCGACCACGACGTCAGGCTGCTCATTGGCCATTTTCAATTCCTGAAAAATTTCAGGCATTTGCGTGAGGCACTCGGTGCCAATCACGCTTTGAAAATCGCGCACCATGGCGGGGTAGGGCGCAGGGCCAGCTACCGTGCCGATGATGTAGAAAGTGTTGTCCACGTTGGCCACCCAGTCGCGCATGGCTTCGTTGAGTGCGTCTTTGAGTGTTTTGGAGCCGGATTCCACAGGAATCACGGTGGCACCCAACAACTTCATGCGGTAAACATTAGGGCTTTGGCGTTTCACGTCTTCGGCGCCCATGTACACCACGCATTCCAGGCCGTAGCGGGCACAGATGGTGGCTGTCGCTACCCCGTGCTGGCCAGCGCCTGTCTCGGCAATGATGCGGGGCTTGCCCATGCGCTTGGCCAGCATGGCTTGACCAATGACGTTGTTGATCTTGTGCGCGCCAGTGTGGTTGAGGTCTTCGCGCTTGAGGTAGATCTGCGCACCGCCCATCTCTCGGGACATGCGGGCTGCGTGATAGACCGGTGATGGGCGACCCACAAAGTGGGCCAGCTCCGATTTGAATTCAGCAATGAATTCAGGGTCGTTTTGGTACTTGGCATAGGCTTGGCGCAACTCGACCAGAGCATGGGTCAGTGTTTCGCTGGCAAAGCTGCCGCCATAGGAGCCGAAATGGCCGTTGGCATCGGGGTAGGAATATTCGAACATCAGGATTAGGGGGCCATTTGAGCATCGGCGGCACGTACGGCAGCAACGAAGCGTTGGATTTTTTCAGCATCCTTGATGCCCTTGAGCGGTTGTCCGTCAGGGCTGGTGGCTTCTACGCCGGAGCTGACATCAACTGCCAAAGACAGGCAGCGGGGTCGTACTTGACGGATGCCATCGGTCACGTTTGCAGGCGTAAGCCCACCAGACAAAACGAGGTGAGCGTTGACGCTTGTTGGAAGCAGTGACCAATTGAATGCTTTGCCTGCACCACCGTAGCCGTCCACATGGGCGTCTAACAAAATGGCCTGGGCCTGAGAGTATTGATCTGCGTATTTTACGAGGTCAAAGTCCTTGGCGTCGTCGCCTAGGGGAATGCGTGCTGCGCGCATAAAGCGATGGCGTCCATTTTGGGTGGCTGTGGCGCAGTTTTGTGGCGTTTCATCCCCGTGAAATTGCAGTAAAGCATGGGGAATAGCGTTTAACGCGGCATTAACTTCGGCGATGGTTGCATTGACAAAAAGCAGCACCGGGGTGACGAACGGTGGCAGCTGCTGCGCCAATTCAGTAGCCCGCTGCAGATTGACGGCGCGCGGGCTGGGCGCATACAGCACAAAACCCACTGCATCTACGCCAGCGGCAACAGCTGCATCCACATCGCATGTGCGGGTGAGGCCGCAGATTTTGATGCGCGTGCGAGAAATAGGAGCGTTTGGCGTTTGATGCATATGAGGTTGGGGCAGTTTTTTACTTAAGGCAGCCAGTCAAAGCCAGGGACGCGGTCAGGCAAATTCCACTTCGGATCGTACACGGGGCCCATGAAATAAAGACCGTGGGGTGAGAAGGTAGGTGCTGCTGCATCACGCGAACGGGCAGCCAGCACTTCTAACATCCATTCAGGGCGATAAGAACCATCGCCCACACCAATCAAGCAACCCATGATGTTGCGCACCATGTGGTGCAAGAACGCGGTGCCCTCAAACTCAAAATGCCAGTAGCAGCATTCCATTTCGCGGTGCAGGGAAGACACCACGCTACGGCGCGTTATATCAATGCGATGCAAGGTTTTAACAGGCGTTAAGGCCTGGCAGGCTGCGGCACGGAAGGAAGAGAAATCGTGCTCACCGATCAAATAAGAGGCGGCTTGGCGCATGGCATCGCCATTGAGCTCATTGAACACCCAGCCCACGCGGCCAGCTTCTACGCTGGGGCGCACGGGTGATTGCAGCAGCACATAGGCGTAGCGGCGAGAGGTGGCGCAGGCACGGCTGTGAAAGGCAGCAGGCACTTCGCGTGCCCACTGCACGGCAATGTCAGGCGGTAAAAAGGTGTTGGTGCCGCGCACCCAAGAGCTTTCAGGGCGCTGCAGCTGCGTGTCAAAGTGCACGACTTGCATAAGTCCGTGCACCCCTGAGTCTGTGCGCCCCGCGCACAAAGTAGACACGGTATGCGTAGCAAAGCGGCCTAAGGCCGCTTCGAGTTTGTCTTGAACGGTTTTACCGTTCGTTTGGCTTTGCCAGCCGTTGTAGGTCTGGCCGTTGTAGCTTACCCCTAGGGCTATGCGCATGGCGGCTCCTGGGGAAGCGGCGGTGCCGCTTCAGAAAAAATGCAGTGGTTCAATCAATTTCAGACAGCATCTTTTGTGCGCGTTCCTTGAGCGGGCCGCTGGCTTCTGCCAGAACTTCCTCAATCAAAGATCTTGCACCTTCGCTGTCGCCGATAGCGTTGAATTCCTGAGCCAAGTCGAGCTTGGTGGACAGGGGATCATCGGCGAGATTGTGCACTGGCTGAGCTTCTGTTGCAGATTCAGGGCTTACACCCAAGTCCAGATCCAGAGAGCCGAGGTCGAAGTCCTCGCCAGAGATAGCGGCAGGTGCTTGGGCCGCTGGTGTGACTGGAGGCACGGGTTCTTCGGCGGCAGGCGTATCTAAATCAAAATTCAGCCCGTCTTCCTGGGGCGCATCTGTCGCTGGAGAGGTGGCGGCGGTGGCTGGTGCCGGAGGCATTTCGAAACCGGATAAATCCAGATCCAGACCACTCAGATCGTGTGACGTATTGTCCTCAGCCATCAATGTGTCTTGCACCAAGGTGGGAGGGTCCTGGGGTGTCAGATCGGTGATGTCCAGCTGGCTGTCCAGGGCGCCAGGAAGCTCTAGTGCAGCAAAGTCATCGTCAGACGGTAAGGGCGCGGCAGCGGGTATGTCTGCTGCGACTGTCTGGCTGGCCAAGCCATCATCAGGCAGGTCCAGATGCAGATCGATGTCAGGGATTGCGCCTGCAGCGGTTGCAGCCACCGCCGTGGTGGCTGCTGCGCTGCCAGCAGTGTCTGGCTTGATGGTGTTCAGGGCTGCCGCGAATGCGGATGTCGGTTTGCTGGCTGTGGTGCCAGTAGTAGAGCTTGCTGCTGCAAAAAATGGGTTGGTCGGGTCCATGTTGCGGCCCATCTCAACCACCCGTTGCCACTCTAGATCCTGGTTCTGGCTGACATGCTGCATGGTCTGCGCGATGTTTTCCAGTGCTTTTATGTCGTTACGTTTGACGTAGATTTCTGCCAGCTTGACATGGATGGAAAGGCGCTCAGGCTGGTTGCGCAAGGCTTCTTTCAGAATTTCTTCTGCCTGAACATCACGGCCATATGCCAAATAAACGTCTGCTTCAGCCACGGCATCAACATCTCCACCGCCATCGAGCTGGCTTGGGGCGTAGGCCATGGTAGAGGCACCTGTGTCGGCATTGCTGGTGTCTACCTGCTGTCCGCCGCTGCTGCCAAAGAAAGAATCCGGATGCAGTTGGCTGTCACCCAGGCTTGGGTCTGCCACAGCCTGCGCAGCACGGCGGCGCTTCCAAGCGCTGTAGCCCAAAAAGCCCAGCAACAAAGCGATCAGGCCACCTCCGGCAGGGATGAGTGGGTTGTCCAGCAAGTCGTCTACGAAAGAGGGTGCCGCTGCTGCAGGAGCAGGAGTGGTGGCTGGGGCAGGTTTCTTCTGCGCCGCAGGGTTTGCTGCGCTGTCAGTGGCTGCTACCGGGGCTTGGGGTTCAGTTTGTGCTGTGGCTTCTGCGGGGTTGGCGGGGCTATCAGTTGCCGGGCTGGATGGCTCAGTGACGGAAGGGGTGGCCACTTCAATGGCGGGTGCAGCAGACGCCGTGGTTGCTGCTTCTGCTGGGGGCGTTGCTGTGGCTGGTGCACCGGTTGCAGCAGAGGCGGGCGGTGTACTGGCAGCCGTAGTGCTGGTGTTTTGCGTCAGCTCATTGAGCTCTGCCAAATTGCGCTGCAATTCATTGAGGCGATTGCTTTGGTCGCTGGCCTGTTTTTGTGCGGCTAATTTTTCGTCAGAAGCCGCCGCGCTTTGTACGGAACTCTTGGATAAAGTCAGCTTGTCAGGTGTGCCGGCTGCGGGGCTTGCATCTTCTACATGGGCCTGGACTTGGCCGCCAGAGCTGCGATCGGCGGCCTGGACGGAGGCTTGAGGTGCCTTGGACGCCAAGCTGCGGCGGTATGCATTGAAGTCACGGCTTTGTGCTGCGACGATCTGGCGTGCTTCTGTTGCAGAAGTTTGTAGTGCTTGCTCGCGGCTGGGCATTTGCACCACAGCGCCAGCACGGATGCGGTTCACGTTGCCATTGATAAAGGCATTGGGGTTGCTTTGCAGCATGGCCACCAGCATTTGGTCCAGCGAAACCCCTGTGGGGCGGTTGGCATTGGCAATGTGGCCTGCGGTATCGCCAGAGCGAACGCGTGTTGATTTTTCAGCGGTCTCTGCTGCTGGCGCGCTGCTCGTTGGAGCGGGGGGCGGTGCAGGGCGGGTGACTCGCTGAGGGGTTGTGCTGCTGGACGCATAGTTGCGGCCAGTAACGGAAGCAGTTGCTGGGGGCGCAACCTGAGGAGCCTGTGCAGGAGCTGCGGCTGTACGCTGGCTGGACGGTGGATCGAGCAGCACGGTATAGCTGCGCACCAAATGCCCGGCACTCCACTGTGTCTCAAGCACTAGATCAATAAATGGATCTTGGAGCGGTGTGTTGCTGCTCAGGCGCAGGCTGGCAGTGCCATCGGCGTTACGGTGTAGTTGCACCTGGATGGAGCGCGCCGCATTGCTGTAGTCCATGCCTTGTGCACGGAAAATTTCTGGTGATGCAATTTGTACCGCCAAGCTATTGAGTTCAGCGGTGGTAGCTTGTGGAATGGCAATTTCGGCACGCAGTGCCTCGCCGAGTGCAGATTGCACCCTGATAGAGCCTAGTGCCAAGGCGGCGGCATCGGTGGGTGTCAGTGCAGCAGAGACAAAGGCGGCTGCGGCCAGAGCTGAAAGTTTCCAACGATGCATGTTTGCGGTCACGTTCAAAATAATGTTGCACCGCATAGCTTGCGGTGAGTGTCTTTTCGGTATGGCAAGACCAGTCTCTCCCACTGGCAAGGCATTGACAAAGACCATAGCAGTATTGCTAGGGGGTGACAAGCAAGCTTAAGACCCGAAAAGGATGTGTTGTGCCGTGTTGGGAGCTGGATAGACGCGATTATGACAAGCCAAAGTGCTGAACTTGCTGCCGTGCGCAGTCATCGAGCGGGCGGGGGCAAATTTCTAGCAGGACAGGAATGTGGTAGTTTTTTGCGCTGAGTGGGTTTGCAGCGTTGCCTCTGAACGACAAGCCTGTGGCGGCGTGACAGCCGCCAAAGAAAAGAGGAAGCCGAAGCTTCCTCTTGTTTGTGAAAGCTAAGTGCTTACTTGGCCAGCAAGATGCGCAGCATGCGGCGCAGTGGCTCGGCAGCGCCCCACAGCAACTGGTCACCAATCACGAATGCCGACAGGTACTCGGGGCCCATGTTCAGCTTGCGCACGCGGCCTACGGCTACTTGTAAGCCACCGGTGGTGGCAGCGGGTGTCAATTCTTTGACGGTTTCTGCGCGATCGTTGGCCACGAACTTGACCCAGTTGTTGCCGCCCTTGATCAGGGCTTCGATCTCTTGCAGTGGCAGATCTTTCTTGAGCTTCAAAGTCAAAGCCAGCGAGTGGCAGCGCATGGCACCAATGCGCACGCACAGGCCGTCGACCGGAATGGTGGCTTGGGTGCCGAGAATTTTGTTGACTTCAGCCTGACCCTTCCATTCTTCCTTGGACTGGCCGTTGGGCAGTTGTGCATCGATCCAGGGGATCAGGCCGCCAGCCAGCGGTGCGCCGAAGAATTCGGTGGGTACATCGGTGACAATGGTCTGGGCCACTTTACGGTCGATTTCCAAAATAGCCGATGCGGGGGTGGCCAGTTCGTCAGCCACGGCCGCGTGCACTACGCCCATGCCCTTGAGCAGTTCGCGCATGTGGTTGGCACCACCGCCAGAAGCCGCTTGGTAAGTCATGGAGGACACCCACTCCACCAGACCAGCCTTGAACAAGCCGCCCAGGCCCATCAGCAAGATGGAGTTGGTGCAGTTGCCGCCAATCCAGTTCTTGCCGCCCGCAGCCAGCTTGGCTTGAATCAGGTCGTCGTTGACCGGGTCCAGCACGATGACGGCGTCGTCTTCCATGCGCAGTGAAGATGCGGCATCAATCCAGTGGCCGCTCCAGCCTGCTGCGCGCAGCTTGGGGAACACTTCCTTGGTGTAGTCACCGCCCTGGCAGGTGATGATGATGTCGCATTTGGACAGCTCGGCAACGTCGTTGGCGTCTTTGAGGGTGGTGTGCACGGTGGCCATCGCTGGGGCTTTGCCGCCTGCGTTGGAGGTGGAGAAGAACACGGAGTCGATCAGTGCGAAGTCACCTTCGGCCTGCATGCGGTCCATCAGCACCGAGCCGACCATTCCGCGCCAGCCAACCAAACCTACCAATTGCTTGCTCATTTTGAAACGCCCTTAACAAAGTTGCGAAAAACAGATGTGAATGTGCTCAATCTGGCTTCTTGCACCCGGCTCGTCTGGCCGGGAAAGGGCGCGCGACGAACCGGGCTGGGTCAGCCTTTAATCGTCGTAATGGTTGTCGCGCACGCGGCCACGGCTGCCGGCAAGGCAGTTGTCATGGGGACGTTGTGGGGGCGGGCGGCAAACATGGAGAGGGATTGTAGCTTAACTAATGTGGCTTTAGAGAATCTAATCTCCAATTCCCACATGGATTGCAAAGTTGCATTGTGGCGCTGAATGCGCGACGTTGCACATGAAAGTTGCTTGGCTGGCTTCAGCCAACTTGATGCCAGCCGCGTGGCGCTGAGGCACACGCGGCTGAAGCGGGTTTACACCGCAGCCAGTGCGGCCACGACGGCATCACCCATTTCACGGGTGGAGACCTTGGTGGTGCCAGCGCTGTAGATGTCGGCGGTGCGCAGGCCATCGGCCAGCACCTTTTGCACAGCAGCTTCAATTTTCTGCGCGGCGGCTTCCTGGTTGAGCGAGAAGCGCAGCATCATGGCGGCCGACAAGATGGTGGCCAGTGGGTTGGCAATGCCTTTACCAGCAATGTCAGGGGCCGAGCCGTGGCTGGGCTCATACAAGCCCTGCCCCTTGCTGTTGAGCGATGCTGAAGGCAGCATGCCAATGGAGCCGGTCAGCATGGAGGCTTCGTCGGACAGAATGTCGCCAAACATATTGCCGGTGACCACCACGTCAAAGCGCTTGGGCTCTTTGACCAGTTGCATGGCGGCGTTGTCCACGTACATGTGGTCCAGCGCCACATCAGGGTACTGCTTGCCCACTTCGGTGACGACGTCTTTCCAGAACTGGAAGGTTTCCAGTACGTTGGCCTTGTCAACGCTGGTCACGCGCTTGCTGCGTTTTTGCGCAGCCTGAAAGGCTACGTGGGCAATGCGCTCGATCTCGGGCTTGGAGTAGCGCATGGTGTCAAACGCTTCTTCTGCACCGGGAAAGTGGCCGTCAGTGGCCACGCGGCGGCCGCGGGGTTGGCCAAAATAGATGTCGCCAGTCAGCTCGCGGATGATCAGAATGTCCAGACCCGAGATCAGCTCGGGCTTGAGGCTGGAGGCATCTACCAGCTCTTTGTAGCAAATGGCTGGGCGGAAGTTGGCGAACAGGCCCATGTGCTTGCGCAGGCCAAGAATAGCCTGCTCGGGGCGCAGGGGGCGATCCAGCGTGTCGTACTTCCAGTCGCCCACGGCGCCAAACAGCACGGCGTCGGATTCCATCGCCAGCTTCAAGGTGGACTCGGGCAAGGGGTGGCCAGCTGCTTCGTAGGCGGCGCCGCCGACGGGAGCGGTTTCCATCTCAAAGTTCAGCTCCAGTGCGTTGAGCACTTTGACGGCTTCTGCAACGATTTCTGGGCCAATGCCGTCGCCGGGCAAGACTGCGATTTTCATGTTGTTCCTAGACTTTTTAATAGCTATCAACGCTTGCTGTGCTTACGTTTTAGATAGAAAACTATTTGAAACGTATATGCAGTAAGCGCTAGTAGCTCATTTATTTATAGATTTGTGTAAATTACTCATGTTTGCACCAGCGAACGTGACAGCCAGGGCTTTTGTGTCAGACGCTCGGCTTCAAAGGCCTTGATCTTGTCGGCGTGGCGCATGGTCAGGCCAATGTCGTCAAAACCGTTGAGCAGGCAGTACTTGCGAAACGCAATGACGTCAAAAGGTATTTCTTGGCCTTGTGGGCGCACGATGACCTGGCGCTCCAGGTCAATCGTCAACTCGTAACCGGGGAAGGCTTGCACTTCGTGGAACAGCTGCTCGATCGTGGCCTCGGGCAGCACGATGGGCAGCAGGCCGTTCTTGAAGCTGTTGTTAAAGAAGATGTCAGCAAAGCTGGGGGCCAAAATGGCGCGAAAGCCGTATTGGTCCAGTGCCCATGGCGCATGCTCGCGGCTGGAGCCGCAGCCAAAGTTCTTGCGCGTGAGCAAAATGCTGGCGCCTTTGTAGCGTGGCTGGTTCAGCACAAAGTTAGGGTTGGGCTTGCGTGCGGACTCGGGTACGCCGGGCTCACCGGGCTGGTCCAGATAGCGCCATTCATCAAAGGCGTTGGCGCCAAAGCCGGTCTTTTTGATCGACTTCAGAAACTGCTTGGGAATGATGGCGTCGGTGTCGACGTTTTCGCGGTCCATGGGGGCCACGAGGCCCTTGTGTATGGTGAATTTTTGCATGGCAGGCGTGTTCAAAAGTTAGGCGGCAGCATGGCAAACGGCTTCAATATTGTGGCCGTCTAAATCCAGCACGAACGCGCCGTAATAGTTGGGGTGGTAGTGCGGGCGCAGGCCGGGGGCTCCGTTGTCGCGCCCACCTGCGGCGATGGCTGCCGCGTAGAAGTCATCCACTTTTTGGCGGCTATCCACAGCAAAGGCCACGTGAATCGGTGGCACGTTGGGTGTGCCCGCTGAGATCCAGAAGTACGGTTTGGGCGCTGGGCCAAAGCCTGCCGTATCGGTGTGGCCGGTTTCGGCGGCAGACAGAGCCATGACGAGTTCATAACCAATCGGCGCCAAAGCCTTTTGGTAGAAGGCTTTGCTGTTTGCGAAGTGGCTTACAGAAATACCCAGGTGGTCGATCATGGCGCAGTCCTTTTTTAACGGTTAGACGAGCAAGTCATCGCGCGGCGCGTTCAATGGCGTTGCCGGCTTTTTGCACGTCCTGGCCAATGCCCTGGACAGTGTTGCAAGCGCCCAGGGTAAAGGCCAGGCCAATCAAAAGAATCGAGAAGGAAGGCTTCATGAGGGTCTCTCGGTCTGTTGCGTCAATGGTGGGTTAAGTGAACTTGCGGATGTCCACAAAGTGGCCGTGGATGGCGGCAGCCGCTGCCATGGCGGGGCTGACCAAGTGCGTGCGGCCACCCGCGCCCTGACGGCCTTCGAAGTTGCGGTTGGAGGTGGAGGCGCAGCGCTCGCCGGGCTCCAGACGGTCGGCGTTCATGGCCAGGCACATGGAGCAGCCGGGTTCGCGCCATTCAAAGCCTGCGGCCTTGAAGATTACGTCCAGGCCTTCGCGCTCTGCCTGCTCTTTGACCAGGCCAGAGCCGGGCACCACCATGGCCAGCTTGATGTTCTTGGCCACTTTCTGGCCCAGCTTTTTCACCACGGCGGCAGCTTCGCGCATGTCTTCAATGCGGCTGTTGGTGCATGAGCCAATGAACACCTTGTCGACAAAAATATCGCTCAAAGGCTTGCCTGGCTCCAGCGCCATATAGGTCAGCGCGCGCTCGATGGCACCGCGCTTGTTGCTGTCTTTTTCCTTGTCGGGATCGGGCACGATGGCGTCCACGCCCAGCACCATCTCAGGGCTGGTGCCCCAGGTCACTTGCGGCACGATGTCGGCAGCGTTGAGCTGTACCACGGCGTCAAACTTGGCATCTGCGTCAGAGTGCAGCGTTTTCCAGTAGGTGACTGCGGCATCCCACTCAGCGCCAGTGGGCGCAAGAGGGCGGCCCTTGACGTAGTTGATGGTTTTGTCGTCCACAGCCACAAGGCCTGCACGCGCGCCGCCTTCGATGGCCATGTTGCACACGGTCATGCGGCCTTCAATGCTCAGATCTCGAATGGCCTGACCTGCAAACTCAATGGTGTAGCCCGTGCCGCCAGCAGTGCCAATCTTGCCAATGATGGCCAGCACGATGTCTTTGGCGGTCACGCCGGGTGCCACTTTGCCATTGACTTGCACCAGCATGTTCTTGGCCTTTTTGGCCAGGAGCGTTTGCGTGGCCATGACGTGTTCGACCTCAGAGGTGCCAATGCCGTGCGCCAGCGCACCGAAAGCACCGTGGGTAGAGGTGTGGCTGTCGCCGCACACCACCGTCATGCCGGGCAGGGTTGCACCTTGCTCAGGGCCCATCACGTGAACAATGCCCTGGCCCTTGTCCATGAAGGGAAAGAAGGCCGCCGCACCAAACTCGGCAATGTTGGTGTTGAGCGTGACGATCTGCTCTTTGCTGATGGGGTCGGCAATGCCGTCGTAGCCTTGCTCCCAGCCAGTGGTGGGGGTGTTGTGGTCAGCAGTGGCCACCACAGAGCTGATGCGCCACAGCTTGCGACCCGCCACACGCAGGCCTTCAAAGGCCTGTGGGCTGGTCACTTCATGCACGAGGTGGCGGTCGATGTACAAAATGGAGGTGCCGTCTTCCTCGGTGTGGATGACGTGCTCATCAAAAATCTTGTCGTAAAGGGTGCGTCCCATGGTGTTCTCTTCTTCGTGGGGTGGGAAGTAGTCTCTTGAAATTTTAGGCAGACGCCTTGGGGGTCTGCTCCCAGCCTTTGCCGAGGTGTTCCACCAGCAACCGCGATGTCACGGGAAGTGCGTCAAAGTCGCGTGCGACCAGACTCAGCGAACGCTGCGCCCAGGTGTCTGTTAAAGGCACACTCTTCAAATTGCCCACGCCGTGCATGAGCTCAAACGCACGATCGGGGATCAGGCCAACGCCCAGGCCGTTGTCGATCATGCGGCACATGGCATCCAGGCTTGTGACCTGAATGCGCTGATGTAAGGGGTGGCCTGAGCGTGCGGCTGCACCGCGCATGGCCAAGCTGATGGAGCTGCCGCCGTGCAGGCCCACGATGTCCCACTCCAGCACTTCTTCAAACGCAATCGATTCGCGTGTGGACAGTGGGTGGTCCTGCGGCACGACCAGCACCAGGTTGTCGGTGCGGTAGGGGCGAATCTGCAAGCCGTTGGAGCTGGCTTGGCCCATGTTGCAAATACCGATATCTGCCGTGCCTTCCTGCACGGCTTGCAGCACGTCGGCCGACAGGTGCTCTTGCAGGTCAATCTTGATTTGCGGGTGTTCTTTGCTGAAAGCGCCCAGGTCTTCAGGCAGAAACTGCACGATGGCCGAGATGGTGGCGTGTACACGCACATGGCCGCGCACCCCGTCTGCATATTCCGACAGCTCGCCCTGCATGCGCTCCAGCCCGTACAGCACGTTGCGTGCGTGGTGCAGCAGGCTTTCACCGGCGGGCGTCAGTGTTACGCCGCGGCTGTGGCGGTACAGCAGGGCGGTGTCTACAGCAGCTTCCAGATCAGACAAGCGTTTGCTGACTGCAGAGGCAGCGATGTACTCACGCTCGGCAGCGCGGCCAATGCTACCCAGCTCACAGACAGCGACAAACAGCTGCAAAGAGGTTAAATCGATACGGCGTGCAAAACTGCGCTCGGAATTCTTCATGGCGGGGGATCATTTTTCAGTCTTCTCGTTTTGAGAAGTTAAATGGATTTTCCCACCATGTTCACCCGCTTGTCATCGTGCAATGCGAAGTCTCAGGGTATCTAAGCACCAATTCAGCCATCGCGGTTCACGATGGTTGAGAGGTTTTTAAAGAAAAGATGAGTGCATGTCGCCCATCACTTAAGGCTTTGCAATACTTTTAACTTGTAAAGCCATCAAGCAAAAGCGGCACCAGCTCCTTTTATAGAAGCGGGTGCCGCTTTTGCGTAAAGCAGGCTGGGTGAATGCTGCTTTAGAAGTTGTAGCGCAGGTTGACGCCTGTGCTCCAGTTGCGGCCGGGGGCGCTTTCGTAATAGCGGTTGTTGCCATCGTTGACGATGACAGAGCCGACGTACTGTCGGTCAAACAGGTTGTCTACGCGGGCAAAGGCGTTGAGCGTCCAGTCGCCCAGATTTTTGGTGTAACCCACGCTGGCCGAGGCAATCGCAAACGATGGTGCCGCCTCGCTGTTGGCATCGTTGACATACACCTTGCCTGCGTGCTGGGCCGATATGCCCAAACGCCATGTGGCGGCGGGGCGGTAGTTCACACCCACAAACAGGTTTTGCTTGGACAGGCCGGGCAGCATATTGCCTGCGGTGGCCTTGCCCGATTGCTGCCGGAACGTGGCATTCAGGTAGGTGTAGGCAGCCTGCACATCCCACTGGCGCGAAAGCTGGATGTCGGCTTGCAGCTCTGCACCATAGCGGCGGGTTTTGCCTGCGTTGCGGTAGGTGGTGCGGCCACCGATGTTTGTGTCGCTGACGATTTCATCGTCGGTGCTGGAGTGGAACACCGCTGCGCTCCACATGCCCTTGATGTCGCCGGTCAGGCGCTGGCGGTAGCCCAGCTCGTACTGGGTGCTGACGCTGGGTTGCAAGTCCAGATTTAAGCCTCCGCTAAAGTCTGGGCGGTACGAGAGTTCTGCAAATGTGGGTGTTTCAAAGCCACGACCTGCGCTGGCATATACCGTGTCATTGGTGCTCAGAGCATGGGATAAGGCCACCACGGGCAAGGCTTTTCGGTGTGTGGCATCGCCAGAGTCATCTGGGTTGCCTGTGCGAATGTAGGCATCTTCAGACTTGAACCTCACGCTGCTGTAGCGCAGGCCGGTATCTAGTGTCCAGGTCGGCGCCAGTTTCCAGGTTGCTTGCACGTAGGGGTCTGTGTTGGTGATGGTGTTCTTCTCATCACGCTTGAGTTCACCTTTGACGCCAATGGCTGTTGGCGCATTTACGTTGCCTACGTAGTTCTTATAGCCTTGGCGGTCTTCTTGCACGTAGTCCAGTGCCAAGCCTGCCGTCACAGTGACAGGTATTACGGCATCGTCAAACTTACCTGTCCAGCGCGCATCCATGCCAGCATAGTCCCGTGACATATCGATCACACCGCCAGCATGTTTGGCATTTTCTTGAATATTGACTGTTCCAGCTGGATTTTTCAGTGGAATCGACTGGTACTGCTCCATCGAGCGGTGGCCTGCATAGGCCGTCAAGGCCACGCTGTGGCTGGCGTTCAGGCGGCGCTCGTACGTAGCCCCCACCTGCGTCTGCTCTAGCGACTTGCGGGTGTTGTACTGCTCAGCCACGCCGGAAGACTGCCGTGGGTTGGCTTTGTATTGCGCCCAGGTCAGCCCTTGGGGGTCTTGTGCATCCGTCTTCATGGTGTTGGCGGAGATGGTCAGGCGCGCATCGTCACCTATGGCCGTGCTCAGCTTGGCATTGGCCACGTTACGGTCGGCGGCGCTGTGGTCGCGGTAGCCATCGGTCAGGAAGCGGCTGGCGCTGACCACGTAGCTCAGGCCCTGCGCCGTCTGGCCACCGGCCTTGGCTGCAAAACGTTGCTGGCCATCGCTGCCAAATGACATGCCGCCTTCAGCAAAGGGGCGGCCTTCAGGTGTTTCAGTAAATACGCTGACCACGCCGCCTGCGGAGTTGCCGTACAGCGCCGAGTAAGGCCCGCGCAGCACTTCTACGCGGTCAATGCTGCTGATGTCGATGTGCGAGAGGGAACCCTGTCCATCCGGCATGGTGGCGGGAACGCCATCCACATACAGGCGCACGCCGCGCAGGCCGAAGGTGGAGCGTGCACCGTAGCCACGGATGGACAGCTGCAAATCCTGTGCGTAGTTCTGGCGGTTTTTAATTTGCAGGCCGGGCACTCCGCCCAGGCTCTCCGACAGGTTGACCTGCATCTGGCGGTCGCGCACTTGCTCTCCATCCAGCACGGTGGCCGATGCGGGCAGTGTCTGCAGGCTGGGCGAGCCGGTGGCCGAGCGCACTTCAATGGTGTTCAGTGTGGGAGTGGCTGTCTGGGCGTGTGCGGCAAAAACGATGGTGCTGAGCAGTACAGCAATGGCTTGGCTCTGGGCGGAATGGGTAAAAACAGGCATGCGAAATCCGGCAGTCAAAATACGTCAAGGTTCAGAATTGATCAGAGCTAAATGCTATGTGTTTGCAAGCGATCACTGGCAAAGCAACAGAGAGCCCATGCGCTGACCGTTGCTTTGTACCTAGAAAACTAAAAAGGTGGCCTCAGCCACCTTGTGTTGGTCTGCTTTACTTTTTAGGTAAAGCGTAGGCGATCACGTAGTCGCCTTTGTCGGCTGTCATGCGTGCACCACCGGCAGACACCACAACAAACTGGCGGCCAGTTTCTGGCGACAAGTACGTCATTGGCGTGGCTTGTGCACCCACGGGCAGACGGCCCTTCCACAGTTCCTTGCCGGACTTGTTGTCAAAAGCGCGCAGGTAGTAATCCTGTGTGCCAGCAAAGAACGTCAAGCCGCCTGCAGTCGAGAAGGGACCCGACAGCGATGGCATGCCCACAGGCACTGGCAAGCTGGCGCGGATGCCCTTGAGCTTGCTGTCTTCCACCGTGCCGACAGGAACTTGCCAGGCAATGGTCTTGGTGTTCAGGTCAATCGCAGTCAGATTGCCCCATGATGGCTGGTGGCAAGGCAGGCCCAGGAAAGAGTTGAATGCACCTCGGATGGCTTGGTAGCCCGTACCTTCTTGCAGGTGGGTGGCCCACGATGCGTTGGTGATGTCGTTTTCCTTGAGTTCAGCCAGCTTTTGCGCGGCGCCTTCCTGGGGGTGCAGGAAACCGATCTGCGGCATGATCATGTCGTTGACGATCAGCATGCCGGTGCGCTTGTCGTAAGTGTGGCCACCCCAGTTAAAGCCACCGTAGTAGCCGGGGTAGATCAGGGTCATCTTGTCGGTCAGCTTGGTGAACGGGCCGTCATACGCCAATTGCTTGAACTTGATGCGGCAATACAGCTGGTCGAACATGGTGGCGCCCCACATGTCCTTTTCGGTCATGTTCATCTTGGCCACTTGGGGCATGCCCACCGACCAGGGCTGTGTGGCAGATGCGGGGGCATCGCCAGGCATGACGTCCTGAGGCGCAGCGCGCTCTTGTACATTGGCCAAAGGCTTGCCATTGGTGCGGTCCAGCAGGAACAACTGGTGTGTTTTGGTGGCCAGTACCAGGCCCGGTGTGACACCGCCCTTGTCGTCAGGCACATCCACCAAGGTGGGAGGGGTGCCGTTGTCGTAATCCCAGGTGTCCATGTGCAGCGTCTGGTAGTTCCAGGCTTCACGGCCAGTTGCGCCCTTCAAGGCCACGACCGTTGTCGCGTACTTGTTCATGGCTTCGGTGCGGTGTGCGCCCCAGAAGTCAGGTGTGGCATTGCCCAAAGGCAGATAAATCAGATCCAGCTTTGCGTCGTACGCACCATGCGACCAGAAGTTGGGCGTGCCCTTGGTGTAAGTCTCGCCTTCAGCTGGCAGCTTGGTGATGTCGGCGTTGCCCAGATCCCAGGCCCAGTCCAGCGAGCCATCTTTGAGGCTGTAGGCGCGAACCACGCCCGAAGGCTGTTCTGTCTTTTTGCCGTCCCAGACCCAGCCACCAATGACGACACGGTCACCAGCCACGAGTGGCTGCGATGTGGGCATGTAGTAGAAGTCCTGGTACTGCCCCATACCCACGCTCAGGTCGGTATAGCCTTTGCCTGTATCGCCAAAGCCATCGCAGACTTCGCCCGTCTGGGCATCCAGCGCCCACAGGCGTGCGTCTTTGTCGGTGGTGATGATGCGAGCTTCGCACTTGGCAGGTGCCTTGCCTTCAGACTTGGCTGCCTTGAATGCGGGCACTTCGTAGTAAGCCACACCACGGCAGCGGCTCCACCACTTGTTCTCGCGGGTTTTGGGGTCAAAGACCCACTTTTCTTGGCCGGTTTCAGCGTTCAGTGCAATGACCTTGTTCTGCGGTGTGCACAGGTAGACCGAGTCACCCACTTGAATGGGGGTGTTCTGGTCTTCATTGCCACCACCGGTTTGTGCGCCGGTACGGTAAGTCCAGGCCACTTCCAGCTTGTTGACGTTGCCTGCATTGATCTGGTCAAAGGGGGCAAAGCGGGTGCTGTCAGCGTCGCGGCCGTAATGGGTCCAGCTGTTGGCTTCGCTATGGGCATCGGTGACAACGGCGATGTCGTTGACGATCTCAGTGCCCTTGTTGGCTGTGTTTTCAACCACGCCGTGGGGGGTGAAGATGGAGGCAGCGCCTGCAAGTAAAACAACTGCTTGAATGGCAGCGGCAGGCATTGCAATCTTTTTGGAAGCAGGGCGCAAGGCGCGCATCGCCAAGGCTGCGATCAGACCCAGTACCAGCACAGGGGCCAGGCGGGGCACCAGGCCCCAGAAGCTGGCACCGGCTTCAGCCAGTGCCCAGATCACGGTGCCAATTACAACGGCCAGGTACAGCTGCGCGCCCACAACCTTGGCGCGGGCCAGCAAAGCGCCAGCGACAAGCGTTGCAGCGCCAGCCAAAAGGTAATACCAGGAGCCGCCCAGCGAAGCCAGTCGAACACCGCCGACGAGCAGTGCCAGACCCACCAAAGCCAGAATCACGCCATAAATGCGTGTCCACGCTGGCGCGGGAGTAGATGCGTTAGAGGTTGACATATCCATACACAGATGAGGATTGAAGTAGCCCAAATTTTAGGCGTGAACGTGTTTTTTGACTTTCAAGTCTTGTGTATGAGTTGAACGACATGTTCATTTTTTGTTGTTGTGCGTGGCTGGCGTTTGAAAGCTATTTGTTTTCTTTGTAAGTTGTTGTTATTAAAATTTAATTTATTATTCTGTAATGATTGGAAATTCAGTAAAAACGATAAAACCTTGGTAAATAAAGGTTGAGTCGCCATGATTTTTTACACGCACAGACGTAAAAAAAGCCCTGCATTGCAGGGCTTTGGTGCTTAGGCCGAAGGAGGCTTAGCTGAAAAAGCGCTTGAGCTTGTCTGTCCAGCTTTCTCCGCTGGGCGAATGCTTGCCGCCACCTTTTTTGAGCGATTCCTCCAGCTCGCGCAGCAGCTTGCGCTGGTACTCCGTCAGCTTCACGGGTGTTTCCACCACGATGTGGCAGTACAAGTCACCTGGATAGCTGGAGCGCACACCCTTGATGCCTTTGCCGCGCAAGCGGAACTGTTTGCCCGCTTGTGTGCCTTCAGGAATATCAATGGCCGCCTTGCCTTGCAGCGTGGGCACTTCAATTTCACCGCCCAGCGCCGCAGTGATAAAGCTCACAGGCACCTGACAGTGCAGGTCATCGCCCTCGCGCTCAAAGATGTCGTGCTCTTTGATGCGAATTTCAATGTACAGGTCGCCGGGAGGGCCACCATTCATGCCGGGCTCACCATTGCCGGTCGAGCGAATGCGCATGCCGTCGTCGATGCCGGCAGGGATTTTTACTTCCAGCGTTTTTTGGCGTTTGATCTTGCCTTGGCCGCTGCAAGTGGTGCAGGGCTCGGGAATGATCTTGCCTGTGCCGCGGCAGTGCGGGCAGGTTTGTTGCACACTGAAAAAGCCTTGGCGCATCTGAACCGAGCCCTGGCCACCACAGGTGGTACATGTTTTGGGGCTGGTGCCTGGCTTGGCGCCGCTGCCGTGGCAGGTGTCGCACGCATCCCAGCTAGGAATGCGGATTTGCGCATCCTTGCCTTTGGCCGCTTCTTCCAGGGTGATCTCCATGGAGTAACTCAGGTCATTGCCCCGGTACACCTGTCGACCACCACGCTGGCCGCCACGCTGGCCGCCAAACATGTCGCCAAAAATATCACCAAAGGCTTCGGCAAAGCCGCCGCCCATATCGCCACCACCCATGCCGCCGCGCATGTTGGGATCAACGCCTGCGTGGCCATACTGGTCATAGGCAGCGCGTTTTTGGCTGTCCGAGAGCATCTCGTAGGCTTCTTTTGCCTCCTTGAATTTCTCTTCAGCTTCTTTGGACTTTTCCCCCTGATTACGGTCAGGGTGGTGCTTCATAGCCAGCTTGCGGTAGGCTTTTTTAATCTCTTCGTCCGAGGCAGTCTTGGAGACGCCGAGGACTTCGTAAAAGTCGCGTTTGGACATTGGTATTTAGTGCCAGTAATAAACAGGAACGCCGCGCAAGACCCCTTTGCAGGGGGCAGCGCGGCGGCAAGCGGTCACGAATGCCGCTGCACCCAAATTACTTCTTCACTTCCTTGACTTCAGCGTCAACGATGTCGTCGTCACTGGAGCCTGCGGGCTTGGACTGGGGTTGTGCAGTTTCTGCACCACCTTCAGCGGCGCCGCCTGCGGCTGCAGCTGCAGCTTGCGATTCGGCATACACCTTCTCGCCCAGCTTCTGGCTGGCAGTCATCAAAGCCGTGGTCTTGGCTTCGATGGCGTCCTTGTCCTCGCCCTTGAGCGCTTCTTCCAGGTCTTTGGCGGCAGCTTCAATCGCTTCCTTCTCGGCAGCGTCCAGCTTGTCGCCGTGCTCACCCAGGCTCTTCTTGACGCTGTGCACCGCGGCTTCACCTTGGTTGCGCGCTTGCACCAGCTCCAGCTTCTTCTTGTCGTCGGCTGCGTTCAGTTCCGCATCCTTGACCATCTGCTGGATTTCCTCTTCCGACAGACCCGAGTTCGCCTTGATGGTGATCTTGTTTTCCTTGCCGGTGCCCTTGTCCTTGGCCGACACATTCAGGATACCGTTGGCATCAATGTCAAAGGCCACTTCAATCTGAGGCACACCGCGAGGAGCGGCAGGAATACCTTCCAGGTTGAACTCACCCAGCAACTTGTTGCCCGAAGCCATCTCGCGCTCGCCCTGGAACACCTTGATGGTCACGGCAGGCTGGTTGTCTTCAGCTGTCGAGTAGGTCTGTGCGAACTTGGTCGGGATGGTCGTGTTCTTGGCGATCATCTTGGTCATCACGCCGCCCAGGGTTTCAATACCCAGAGACAGGGGTGTCACGTCCAGCAGCAGCACGTCGGTGCGATCGCCACCCAAGACTTGGCCTTGCACGGCAGCGCCTACGGCCACGGCTTCGTCGGGGTTCACGTCCTTGCGTGGCTCTTTGCCGAAGAATTCCTTGACCTTTTCCTGCACCTTGGGCATGCGGCTCATACCGCCGACCAGGATGACGTCCTGAATGTCAGACACAGAGATGCCAGCGTCCTTGATGGCCGTGCGGCAAGGCGCAATGGTGCGCTCGATCAGGTCTTCCACCAAAGCTTCCAGCTTGGAGCGTGTCAGCTTGATGCTCAGGTGCTTGGGGCCCGATGCGTCTGCAGTGATGTAGGGCAAGTTGATGTCGGTCTGTGCAGAGTTTGACAGTTCAATCTTGGCCTTTTCAGCAGCTTCCTTCAGGCGCTGCAGAGCCAGCACGTCTTTGCCCAGATCCACGCCTTGTTCTTTCTTGAACTCAGCAATGATGTAGTCGATGATGCGCTGGTCAAAGTCTTCACCGCCCAGGAAGGTGTCACCGTTGGTCGACAGCACTTCAAACTGCTTTTCGCCGTCTACGTCAGCAATGTCGATGATGGACACGTCAAACGTACCGCCACCCAAGTCATACACGGCGATCTTGCGGTCTTGGCCCTTTTCAACCTTGTCCAGGCCAAAAGCCAGCGCAGCAGCAGTGGGTTCGTTGATGATGCGCTTGACGTCCAGGCCAGCAATACGGCCAGCGTCCTTGGTAGCTTGGCGCTGTGCATCATTGAAGTAAGCAGGCACGGTAATCACGGCCTCGGTCACTTCTTCGCCCAGGAAGTCTTCGGCGGTCTTCTTCATCTTGCGCAGTACTTCTGCGGAGATTTGTGGAGGTGCCAGCTTTTGACCGCGCACTTCAACCCAGGCGTCGCCGTTGTCAGCCTTGGTGATAGTGAAAGGCATCAGGTCGATGTCTTTTTGCACTTCTTTTTCGTCGAACTTGCGTCCGATCAGGCGCTTGGCCGCATAGATGGTGTTTTTGGGGTTGGTCACAGCCTGGCGCTTTGCAGAAGCACCCACCAAGATTTCTCCATCTTCTTGGTACGCAATGATCGAAGGCGTAGTGCGTGCACCTTCGCTGTTTTCAATCACGCGTGTTGTGTTGCCTTCCATGATGGCCACACAGCTGTTGGTTGTACCCAAGTCAATACCAATGATTTTTCCCATTTGAATTCTCCGAATAATGTTTGTTTGATTGGCTTGTAAGTCAGGGTGTTTATTAGAGTTTCAAGCCAAGTGGTCGATATTTTTTAGGTTTACTTTGGTGCCGCAACGGTCACCAAGGCAGGGCGCAATACGCGGTCAGCAATCAGGTAACCCTTTTGCAGCACGGAAACGATGGTGTTCGCCTCTTGCTCGGCAGGCACCACAGCAATAGCCTGGTGCTGGTGCGGATCGAACTTGTCGCTGACTGCGGGGTTGATGATGACCACCTTGTTGCGCTCCAGCGCGTGTTGCAACTGACGCAGCGTGGCGTCAGAGCCTTCACGCAGCTGCTCGGCCGTTGCGTTCTGGATTGCCAAGGCGGCGTCCAGGCTGTCGCAGACGGGCAGCAGACTTTCGGCAAAGCTTTCGATGCCGAATTTGCGAGCCTTGCTGACTTCTTCTTCAGCACGGCGGCGCATGTTTTCCGTGTCTGCCTTGGCGCGCAGATACTGGTCTGCCATTTCGGCGTTCTTGGCCTTGAGCTCGTTCAACTCGTTTTGCAAGCGAGAGATTTCGTCGGCCACATTAGCGGCCATTGCAGCTTCGACTTCTTCGAAAGAAGCGTCGATAGGGGCTGCTTGGGGCGTATTTGTTTGTTCTGTCATGTGGATAGCGTCTCTAAAGAGTGAACCTTGCCAGTTCACATGGGGGTGGCTTGACCCCTTTCAAGGGCTGTCTTGCCAAGGGGTATTGCAGAGCCCAGAGTGTACAAGGCCAAAGTGAGTGTCTATAATCTTGCGTTTTGCCTTGCTCCACCGCTACAGGCGCAGCGGGGGGCCTAACCCAAAAGGGAGTTTTCATGCGTCATTACGAAATCATTTTGTTGATCCATCCGGATCAAAGCGAGCAAGTTCCAGCCATGCTGGAGCGCTACAAGGGCATGATCACCGCCGGCGGTGGTGCAGTGCACCGTGAAGAAGATTGGGGCCGTCGTCAGCTGGCTTACATGATCAACAAGCTCGCTAAGGCTCACTACATCTGCCTGAACATCGAAGCCGACCAGGCTGTGATGGCTGAACTGGAACACGCGTTCAAGTTCAACGATGCAGTGCTGCGTCACCTGACAGTTCAAAAGAAGAAGGCTGACACTACACCTTCTTCCATGATGAAGACTGTCGAGCGTGAAGAAGCCCGCAAGGCCAACCAAGCTGCTGAAGCCTAATTCATAGACTTCGCTTGGAGTGGAAAACCACGTTGTCCTGACTGCCTGTATCGACGAGCTTCAACCCTTGAGATACACGCCTGCTGGACTGCCTGCCTTGGATTTGCGCCTTGCGCACGAATCCTCCCAAACGGAAGCAGGTAGCTCACGCAAAGTCTCGGCAGCTGTGAAAGCGGTGGCATTTGGTGCGTTGGCTGAGCGTTTAGCCCGCCAGGCACCAGGAAGTACTTGGAAATTCCAAGGTTTTCTTGCCACACCGCGTAACAGCAAAACCGTGGTGCTGCACATCCAGGATGTTCAACAAAATTAATTTTCAAGAGGTCCAGCAATGGCCACGTTCAAGAAATTCAACAAAGACAAGCGCCCAAAGCGCAACACCCAGTCGCTGCTGTTCAAGCGCAAGCGTTTCTGCCGCTTCACAGTCGCTAACGTTGTCGAAATCGACTACAAGGATGTTGACACTCTGCGTGACTTCATCGCCGAAAACGGCAAGATCATCCCCGCACGCCTGACCGGCACGCGCGCCATTTACCAGCGTCAGCTGAACACTGCCATCAAGCGTGCTCGCTTCCTGGCCATGCTGCCGTACACCGACCAGCACAAGATCTAAGGAGCCACAACCATGCAAATTATCCTGCTCGAAAAGGTTGTGAACCTGGGTAACCTGGGCGATATCGTCAAGGTGAAGGACGGCTACGCACGTAACTTCTTGATCCCTTCGGGTCAAGCACGTCGTGCTACTGCAACTGCCAAGGCTGAGTTCGAAGCCAAGCGCGCTGAACTGGAAAAGGCTGCTGCTGCTAAGTTGGCTGAAGCTCAAGCTGAAGGCGCTAAGCTTAACGGCCTGACTTTGAAGCTGTCGCAAAAAGCTGGTGTGGATGGCCGTCTGTTTGGTTCCGTGACCAATGCTGACATCGCTGACGCTCTGAAGGCTCAAGGCTTCACAGTGGCTAAGGCTCAAGTGCGCATGCCTAACGGTCCTATCAAGACTGTGTCTGCTTCCACCGTTGAAGTGGCTCTGCACACTGACGTCGTGATCGAAGTGTCTGTGGAAGTGGCTGGCGAAGCTGCCTAAGCCCTTCTCGGAAAATTTCCGACACATCAAAAGCCGCCTTAGGGCGGCTTTTGTGTTTTATGCATAAAAACAGGCTCTGTCGCTCTTTGAGTCTGCGCTTTAAGCTCTTTTTATTGAAGCAGCACAGGCCATCAAGCCTGTGTTGCGATGCCCTTGCTGGCGTCTGGCTGCGTGCATCTGTAGATGACGGCGTGCAGCGACAACGCTACGATCATGGGCTTGTCTTTTTGTAGGTCGACCATGTCTTCAGTGATGCCTCCGTTGGATGATGATGTTTTTGGCATGCCCGCTGCGCAAGATCAGCAGGTTGCCAATCTGCGTTTGCCGCAGTACTCCATGGAGTCGGAATCCAGCGTGCTCGGTGGTTTGTTGATGGACAACAACGCCTGGGACCGTGTGGGGGATTTGCTCACTGACCGGGATTTTTACCGCCACGAACACCAGCTGATCTACACCGCGATTGGCAAGCTGATCAACGAAAGCAAGCCGGCTGACGTGATCACGGTGTTTGAGCATTTGCAGGGCATGGGCAAGGCGGACGAGGTAGGGGGCATTCTTTACCTGAACCAGCTGGCGCAGTACGTACCCAGCGCTACCAACATTCGCCGGTACGCGGAAATCGTGCGCGAGAAAGGCATCTTGCGCAAGCTGCTGACGGTGAGTGATGAGATCGCCACCAATGCACTGAACCCGCAGGGGCGCCCGGTGGAGCGCATCCTGGACGAAGCAGAGCAGAAGATCTTTGCCATTGGCGAGGAAGGCTCGCGCATGAAGCAGGGTTTCCAGAGTATGGACACCCTGGTGGGTGACTTGCTGGATCGCGTGCAAGAGATGGCCGACAACCCCATGGATGTGACGGGCGTGCCAACGGGGTTTGCCGATCTCGATCGCATGACATCGGGCCTGCAGGCGGGTGATCTGGTGGTGCTGGCGGCGCGACCTTCGATGGGTAAGACCTCGTTTGCTGTGAATATTGCCGAGCACGTGGCGCTCAACGAAGGCCTGCCGGTTGCCATCTTCTCGATGGAAATGGGGGCCGCCCAACTGGCGGTGCGTATCGTGGGCTCGATCGGGCGCGTCAATCAGGCAAACCTGCGTACGGGCAAGCTCGAGCACGATGAGTGGGCCCGCTTGACCGAAGCTGTAGAAAAGCTCAGCCAGATTTCGCTGCACATTGATGAAACTCCGGGTCTGACACCATCAGAGCTGCGGGCCAATGCACGTCGCCTGTCGCGCACCTGCGGCAAGCTGGGCTTGATTGTGGTCGACTATTTGCAGCTGATGAGCGGCTCCAGCGGCGGTGGCGGTGACAACCGCGCCACCGAGCTGGGTGAAATTTCGCGGGGCTTGAAGATGCTGGCCAAGGAGCTGCAGTGCCCTGTGATTGCGCTGTCGCAGCTGAACCGCTCGGTGGAGCAGCGCACCGACAAGCGCCCCATGATGTCTGACTTGCGCGAATCGGGCGCTATCGAGCAGGATGCCGACATCATCATGTTCATCTACCGCGACGACTACTACAACAAAGACTCCAAAGAGCCGAATGTGGCCGAAGTCATTATTGGCAAGCAGCGTAACGGCCCCACTGGCTCGGTCAAGCTGTACTTCCAAAAGAACCAGACACGCTTTGAAAACTTGGCCATGGGCGCAGGCGACGATTACTAACGCCAGTAAGCCAGCTGGCAAGGCCGTGGCTGATACGTCGCTACAGGGCTTGCATTTACGGGCATCGGCTTCGTGTCTTGTCTTGTCGCAGTGGTGTTTCTGCGAAGTAGGTGGGCGGTGTGGGTCGGGCTGAGGCCGTCTGAAGTCGTGATGCGGACAAAGAAAAAAGGCCTTGTCATGGAGACAAGGCCTTTTTGTTAGGTGATTTAAAAGTGAGCTGCTAGCGCTTGCTGTTCATAGGTTTCAGATACTTTTGTATCTGAAAATGTTGGTGCACCTGCGTTGGTAGCTTCTTTTTTTATTTACATGCGAATGACCGCAATCAGCAAGCCCAGCACCAAGATGCTGAGAGCACCACACGCCCACGCCAAGCGCGTGGCACCCGTGCGCAGCAAGCCCACTGTCTTGACGATTTGCGCCTGCTGCTCGGCCATCTTTTCCAGCACCAGGGCGGAGGCGCGTTGCGCATTCTCTAGCTGCTGAATGCGTGCCTCTAGCTGTGCCACCTGCTGCAGCGCCAGTTCCCCGGCGCTGCCCGGCAGGGTTTGCGCGTTCGGCGCAGGCGTTGTGGCGTGAATGTAGGCGGCCTCTTCCTCGGGGCTCTTTTTCATCAAACCCTTGGCGGCCTTGAGTACTGAAGGTGCTGCTTGAATGACATCACCCCAGGGCACCAGTTTGAGGGCAGTGACCCAGCTGATCGCCATTTACAGCACCTCGCTGGCAAAGTCAGCCAGGCGCGAGCGCTCGCCGCGTGCCAGCTGGATGTGGCCGCCGTGCTGCCAGCCCTTGAAGCGATCCACCGCAAACGTCAAGCCGGAGCTGCCTTCCGTCAGGTACGGCGTATCGATCTGCGCCAGATTGCCCATGCAGATGATCTTGGTGCCCGGGCCTGCGCGCGTGATCAGTGTCTTCATCTGCTTGGGCGTCAAGTTTTGCGCCTCATCGATGATGACGTACTTGTTCAAGAACGTGCGGCCACGCATGAAGTTCATGCTCTTGATTTTGATGCGGCTGCGAATCAGCTCATTGGTCGCAGAGCGACCCCATTCGCCGGGGTTGCCGCCGTCACCCTTGGCCAGAAACTCCAGGTTGTCGTCCAGCGCGCCCATCCAGGGGCCCATCTTTTCTTCTTCCGTGCCGGGCAGAAAACCAATGTCTTCGCCCACACTCACGGTGGCACGGGTCATGATGATTTCGGTGTAGCGGCGCTCGTCCAGTACCTGAGACAGGCCGGCCGCCAAGGCCATCAAGGTTTTGCCTGTGCCGGCAGTGCCTGTCAGTGAGACAAAGTCCACATCAGGGTCCATCAGCAGGTTCAGGGCAAAGTTTTGCTCGCGGTTGCGTGCACTGACGCCCCACACGCTGTGCTTGTTGCTGCTGTAATCGCGCAGCGTCTCCAGTACCACAGTGGTGTCGCGGATTTCGGCAACGCGTGCGTGCAGGCTGGTCTCACCCGGCGCTTCAAAGTACACATACTGGTTCACCAGCATTTGGTTGGTGATGGAGCCGCTCAAGCGGTAGAAGCTGCGGCCAGCCTCTTGCCAGCTTTCAACATTCTTGGCCTTGCGCCAAAAATCAGCGGGCAGTGCCAGGCTGCCGGTGTACAGCAGGTCGCCGTCATCCAGCGTTTTGTCGTTGCGGTAGTCCTCAGCAGGCAAGCCCAGAGCACGCGCTTTGACGCGCATATTGATGTCTTTGGACACCAAAATCACTTCTTGCTGATTTTTCTTGGCTTCGCGCAGCGCCTGTACTACGCCCAGGATCTGGTTGTCAGCCTTGCCTTGCGGCAAGCTGGAGGGCAGTTTGTAGTCCAGCGGCACAGTCTGGAAAAACAAATGCCCGGTCGCGCCCTTGTGGCCACTGGCATCCAGGCGCAAGCCCGCTGCCAGATCAGCTTCTTGCTGGGCATCCACCAGTGCATCCAGCGTGCGGCTGACCTGGCGGCCATTGCGGGCCACTTCGGTCATGCCGCGTTTGTGGGCGTCCAGCTCTTCCAGAACCACCATGGGCAAGAAGATGTCGTGCTCTTGAAATCGAAAGATGCTGGTGGGGTCGTGCAGCAGCACATTGGTGTCCAGCACAAACAGGCACGACTGGGTGCTGCGTTTTTTGCCGCTACGCGCCGGTGCCGGTGTTGGTGCGGCTGCGGCTGTTGTGGCAACAGCTGCTTTGCGTGCGTTTTTGGGTGCTGATGGCGCGAAGGCAGCAGGTGATGCAGCTGCAGGCGTAGCAACTGGAGTGGGTGCTGCGGATGGCTGGTGTGTAGTTTTTGGTTGGGGTGTGCTGGCTTGCACTGCAGCGCGTTGGCGGGCCAGGCTTTGGGCTGCTGCCGTGGTTGCGGCACTGGCCAATGGTGCAGCTGTTGTCTTCTTGTTGCTGCGGGGTGCTTTGGGGACGGGGGTATTGGCAATGGGTGCGCTGCTCATTGCAACGGGCTCATCATCCAGTTCAATCACAGGGGGCTTGGCTGTGGCGGCGCGCTTGTTGGTGCCGGCGGGTACATCAAAAGCTTCTTTGGCAACGCGTGCAGCACGCTTGGTGGGGGCTGGAGGCAGTGGCATAAGTGATTCAGTCCTTGTTTTTAGGGCTGTAAAAAACACAAAGCCGCTGGGCGCAGGCCCGAGCGGCTTTGGAGATAAGGATTGCAATGCTGGGATAAAACGCGCAAAGGCATGCGGCCCATTATGCATGTCTTGGTGCACGCCAAGGTGGCGGCACCAAGTGTGTGGTGTTTAAGCTGCCTTCTTGGCTGCAGCCTTCAGGCCCTTGACGGCCTTGAGTACTTCGTCCACGTGGCCGGGCACTTTCAGGCCACGCCACTCTTGGGCCAAAAGACCATTGGTGTCGACCAGGAAAGTCGAGCGCTCAATGCCCTTGACCTTCTTGCCGTACATGATCTTGTTCTTGACTACGCCAAACATGTGGCACATCTTCTCTTCAGTGTCAGCGATCAGCTCGAACGGCAGTTCGAGCTTGGTCTTGAAGTCGTTGTGCGAATTCATGTTGTCGCGAGAAACACCGAACACCACAGCGCCTGCCTTTTCGAAGTCCTTGAACTTGTCACGGAACTGCATGGCTTCGGTAGTGCAACCAGGGGTGTTGTCCTTCGGGTAGAAGTACAAGATCAGAATCTGGCCTGTGTGCGAGGTGTTAGATACCTTCACGCCACCTGTAGCATTGGCTTCAAATTCGGGAAGGGCTTTATTGACAACGATCGCCATGCGCTTTTATCTCTCGGGAGTAGTCGTTGGAATGCCGAGGGGTGTAGGAGTATTGCTTTTATGGATAAGTACGCCCCCGACCGCAACCTGAGATTTTACCCTGAAACGTAAAATTTGACGACCCCCATGCGGATATTACTCCAACATGAGTGCGGCTATCACGATGCGGCCTTCTCCTGCCAAAACGTTGTAAGTGCGGCAAGCTGCATGTGTATCCATGGTTTCCAGGCCGATGCGCTTTTGCATCAGGGGCAGAAGCCATGAGGGGTGAACAAAGCGTAATTTGCTGCCGCTGCCGAAGATGATGAGCTCTGCATTCAACTGCGCAAGTTCTGCAAAGTGCTGGGCAGTAAGTGACTCAAAATTGGCACAGTTCCAGGGGCGCAAGAAGCCGGTGGAGCCCACCAGTAGATTGCCTTTGTGCTCTTGCTTGTTGATCGTTATCCAGCCGGGGCCATAAGCGGACACCATTTGAACGTCAGAGGGATCAGCGTGGAGTTTCATGGGGCTTGTTCCTTGTGCTTGAACTTCCGCGCAGCGATGGCTCTGAATACCAGCAGCATGGCACCGTATTATGCGGGGAGGGCGTGGGCCCGAAGTGTGGTCAAATTATAGGTTTCACCGAGGCGCGGGCGTGCCTTGGCGCTGTTAAAGCATATAGGTGGCATATTTCCATGAAGACTGTCCAAAAATCTGCAAAGCTGGCAAACGTTTGTTATGACATTCGAGGGCCGATCATGGATGCGGCCAAGCAAATGGAAGAAGACGGGCACAAAATTATCAAGCTGAACATTGGTAATTTGGCCGTGTTCGGTTTTGATGCGCCGGAAGAAATTCAGCAGGACATGATTCGCAACCTGCCCAATTCGGCGGGTTATACGGACAGCAAGGGTATTTTTGCTGCGCGCAAGGCTGTCATGCACGAAACCCAGCACCAAGGCATCAAGGGTGTGACGCTGGATGATATTTACCTGGGCAATGGAGCGTCTGAGCTGATCAGCATGGCCACGAATGCCTTGCTGGACAACGGCGATGAAATGCTGCTGCCTGCGCCCGATTACCCATTGTGGACGGCGGCTACTAGCCTGTCGGGTGGCACACCCGTGCATTACATGTGCGATGAAGCCAATGGCTGGATGCCCAGCATGGCCGATATCCGCGCCAAGATCACTCCCCGCACCAAGGGCATTGTGGTGATCAACCCCAACAACCCCACGGGCGCGCTGTATTCCACCGAGTTGCTGCTGGAGATTGTGGCGCTGGCGCGTGAGCACGGGCTGGTGATTTTTGCCGACGAGGTCTATGACAAGGTCTTGTATGACGGCGCCAAGCACACGCCATTGGCCAGCTTGTCGCAAGACGTGCTGACGCTGACCTTCAACTCCCTGTCCAAGGCCTACCGCAGCTGCGGCTACCGTGCAGGCTGGATGGTGGTTTCGGGTGACAAGAAGCCTGCCAAGGATTACATCGAGGGTCTGAATATGCTCTCCAACATGCGCCTGTGTGCCAATGTGCCCGGTCAGTGGGCGGTGCAGACGGCGCTGGGTGGTCACCAGAGTATTGACGACTTGGTGTGCGAAGGCGGCCGCTTGCGTGTGCAGCGTGACCTGGCGTGGGAGTTGATCAACGCGATTCCCGGCGTGAGCTGCGTGAAGCCACAAGGGGCGCTGTACATGTTCCCGCGACTGGACCCTGAGATTTATCCGATCAAGAACGACCAGGAGTTTTTCCTGGAAGTCCTGCAGGAAACCAAGGTCATGCTGGTGCAGGGCACGGGCTTTAACTGGCCCAATCCTGACCACTTTCGCATTGTGTTCTTGCCCCATGAGGCCGATCTGCGCGAGGCGATCAATCGCCTGGCAGCCTTCTTGGCCAAATACCGCCAGCGTCACGACACCGACAAGCTGGTGGCCGCTGCGACAGTGGCCAGCAAAGGCAAAGCCAAATTGCAAGTGGCTGCCTAAATTTTTCTGATAGCTGTAGCGCAGACTCCATAAGCGCTACAGCCCTTTTTGACGTACAAGCGTAAGAGACTTATGAAACCGATCCAAGTAGGCCTTCTGGGCATTGGCACCGTGGGCAGTGGCACTTTCAATGTGCTGCAGCGCAACCAGGACGAGATTCGCCGCCGTGCGGGTCGCGGCATTGAGATTGCCATGGTGGCCGACTTGGACACGACGCGCGCCAAGCAAGTCGTTGGTGATGCCGTCAAGGTGGTGAGTGATGCCCGTGAAATCATTGCCAACCCCGAAATTGACGTGGTGGTGGAGCTGATTGGTGGCTATGGCATTGCCAAGGCACTGGTGCTGGAAGCGATTGCCGCTGGCAAACACGTGGTCACTGCCAACAAGGCGCTGCTGGCCGTGCACGGCACAGAAATCTTCAAGGCCGCAGCCGAGAAGGGGGTGATCGTGGCCTATGAAGCGGCTGTGGCCGGTGGCATCCCGATCATCAAGGCGTTGCGCGAAGGCCTGACAGCCAACTCCATCCAGTGGGTGGCTGGCATCATCAACGGCACGACCAACTTCATCCTGTCCGAAATGCGTGACAAGGGCCTGGACTTTGACGTGGTGCTCAAGGAAGCGCAGCGTCTGGGCTACGCCGAAGCCGACCCCACCTTCGACATCGAAGGGGTCGATGCAGCGCACAAGGTCACGCTGATGAGCGCCATTGCCTTTGGTATTCCGGTGCAGTTTGACAAGGCTTACGTGGAAGGCATCACCAAGCTGGCTGGTGCAGACATCAAGTACGCCGAGCAACTGGGCTACCGCATCAAGCTGCTGGGCATCACCAAGCGCACTGACAAGGGTGTTGAGCTGCGTGTGCACCCTTCGCTGATTCCGGCCAAGCGCCTGATCGCCAATGTTGAAGGCGCGATGAACGCTGTGGTGGTCAATGGCGACGCTGTGGGCACCACGCTGTACTACGGCAAGGGCGCGGGCTCTGAGCCCACTGCCTCGGCCGTGATTGCTGACTTGGTGGATATTGCCCGCCTGCACGGCGCTGATCCAGCCTACAGCGTGCCTGCACTGGCTTTCCAGAGCCATACCCTGGCCGCTGCTGGCCACGAACTGCCTGTGCTGGCCATGGCCGATGTGGTGACCAGTTATTACCTGCGTATCCGCGTGGCGGACGAGGCCGGTGTACTTGCCAAAATCACAACGCTGCTGGCAAATGCCGGTATCAGCATTGATGCTGTGATTCAGCGCGAAGCCGATGAAGTCGGCGGTGAGGGCTCAACCCAGACCGATCTGATCATCCTGACGCATGACACCCGTGAAGGCGATATGAACAAGGCACTGGCGGAGATCCAGGCGTTGTCCACGGTGCTGACACCCATCACGCGCATTCGCAAAGAAGAATTGAACTGATCTTCACTCCCTGAGGCGCTTTGCGCGCCTTCCCTCTCTCTGGCGCTGCGTGCCGGAAGGGGACGACACCAGCGCTGCAGGGCGGCCCTTGCGCGGAGTCTCTGGCGAAAGTGGCGGTGCCCACCGTTGCTCGCCATTCCTAGATATTTGACGAGGAAGCACCATGCTTTATCTGTCCACCCGCGGTCATGCCGACCGCAAACGCTTTTGCGACATCTTGCTCGAAGGACTGGCCCCTGATGGTGGCCTGTACCTGCCTGTCGAGTACCCCCAGATCAACGACGCCAAACTGACCCAGTTGCGCCAAGTGCTGGCCTCCCAAGGCTACGCTGCGCTGGCGTTTGAAATTCTGTCGCTCTACATCGACGACATTCCCGCTGATGATCTGCGTGCCCTGTGCACCAAGACGTACACCGAAGAAGTGTTTGGCACGAAAGCCATCGTGCCTGTGCGAACGCTGGACGGTAATTTGCTGATTGAAGCCCTGTCCAATGGCCCCACGCTGGCCTTCAAGGACATGGCGATGCAGTTGTTGGGCAACCTGTTTGAATACGAATTGGCCCGCCGTGGTGCAGAGCTGAACATTCTGGGTGCCACCAGTGGTGACACCGGCAGCGCGGCGGAATACGCCATGCGCGGCAAAAAGGGTGTGCGCGTGTTCATGACCAGCCCCAACGGGCGCATGAGCCCCTTCCAGCAGGCGCAAATGTTCAGCCTGCAGGATGAAAACATTCACAACATCGCTATTGAAGGCGTGTTTGATGACTGCCAGGACATCGTCAAGGCGGTCAGCAACGACCACGCCTTCAAGGCCAAGTACAAGATTGGTACCGTCAACTCCATCAACTGGGCGCGGCTGCTGGCCCAGGTGGTGTACTACTTTGCCGGCTATCTGCAAGCCACCTCGCGCAACGAAGAAAAGGTGAGCTTTACCGTGCCCAGCGGTAACTTTGGCAATATCTGCGCAGGCCATGTGGCGCGCCAGATGGGCCTGCCAATTGCCAAGCTGGTGGTGGCTACCAATGAAAATGATGTGCTGGACGAGTTCTTCCGCACAGGCGTCTACCAAGTGCGTGGTGCAGCCCATACCTACGAAACGTCCAGTCCTTCGATGGACATCTCCAAGGCGAGCAACTTTGAGCGCTTTGTATTTGATCTGGTGGGCCGCGATGGCCAGCGCACCAAGCTGCTGTTTACGCAAGGCGTGGGCCAACAAGGCAAGTTTGATTTGAGCGCGGACGCCTGCTTTCAAGATGCGGCGACCAAGTACGGCTTTGTCAGCGGAAAAAGCACACACGCAGACCGTCTGGCAACCATCAAAGACACGTTTGAACGCTTTGGCCAGATGATCGACACGCACACCGCCGACGGCGTGAAGGTGGCGCGCGAGCACTTGCGCGTAGAGCCCATGATCGTGCTGGAAACCGCTTTGCCCATCAAATTTGCGGCCACGATTGAAGAAGCGCTGAACCGCCAGCCCGAGCGCCCGGCCAAGTTTGAAGGCATTGAAGATTTGCCCAAGCGTGTGGTTGTGATGGCCTCGGATGTAGAGCAGGTCAAGGCCTATATTCAAAAGCACTGCGATTAACGCGCCGCTTCTGGTTGATGGGTTAGATTGGCAATCGGCGCTTGTCTACCAAGCGCCGATTGTTATTTGCAAGAGAGTAAAACGCATGAAGGTTTTGGGCTTTGTCGCTTACTCCGGCGCGGGTAAAACCACGTTGCTGGAGCAGTTGATTGCCGCACTGCGCGCGCAGGGGCAGCGTGTGTCCACCGTCAAACACGCTCACCATGATGTGGACATCGACATTCCGGGTAAAGACAGCTGGCGCCATCGCCAGGCGGGCGCTTCGGAGGTTCTGCTGGTGTGTGACAAGCGTTTGGCACTGGTGCGCGAGTTCGCTTGCGAGCAAGACCTGGATGTACATGACATGCTGTCTGAGCTGGATGCACGCGTGGACTGGGTGCTGGTGGAAGGTTTCAAGCACGAGGACCTGCCCAAGGTGGAAATTTGGCGCCAGCCTGCAGCGGGCCAGGCGGCCAAACCGCTGCGCTTTCTGACCGATCCCCACGTTGTGGCGCTGGCCACTGACGATGCCAGTGCCCTGCCTGAGCCGTTGCCTGCCCATGTGCAGTTGCTGGATTTGAACCAGCCGGCGCAGATTGTGGACTGGATGCAGGCGAACGCCGCACGTTTTGAATACCAAGGCCCACAGGGCCACGAGGAGTAACGCCGGATGATGACCCCTTTGGATGAAGCCCTGCACCATGTGCTGGCCCAGGCCCAGGCCCAGCCCTTGGGCGTAGAGCACGTAGATTTGTTCAATGCTGATGGCCGTGTGCTGCGTGCCGATTGCATCTCGGCGCTGCAAGTGCCGCCCCAAGACAACTCCGCCATGGACGGCTATGCCGTCCGTGCGGCAGACATTACCGCTGCCGGTGTGGCGTTGGCTGTGAGCCAGCGCATTCCTGCCGGCCATGTGGGCGAGCCATTGCAGCCCGGCACTGTGGCACGCATCTTCACTGGTGCGCCTGTGCCCGCCGGTGCTGATGCCGTGCTGATGCAGGAAGACACCCAGGTGCTGCAAGACGGTACGGTGCGTTTTAACGCAGTGCCCAGGCTGGGTCAAAATATTCGCCGTGGCGGTGAAGACATCGCCTTGAACAGCACCGTACTGGCCCAGGGCATGCGCCTGACGCCAGCAGCCATTGGCTTGGCCGCCAGCATTGGCATGGCCCAGCTGCCGGTGGGGCGCAAGCCCCGCGTGGCGCTGTTTTCTACGGGCGATGAGCTGGTACTGCCCGGCACCGTGGCGCCGCAAGACATGCGCGCTGGCAGCATCTACAACAGCAACCGCTACTTCTTGCGCGCACTGCTGCAGCGCCTGGGCTGCGAAGTGGTGGATGGCGGCATCCTGCCCGACAACCTGGAGCAAACGGCCCAGGCCATCCATCGTGTGGCGCAGGATTGTGACCTGGTGCTTTCCAGCGCTGGCGTGTCGGTGGGGGAAGAAGACCACGTCAAGCCAGCTGTAGAGCAGCAAGGCGAGTTGAATCTGTGGATGATTGCCATGAAGCCTGGCAAACCCTTTGCCTACGGCAAGGTGTTTCGCAATGGCAAAGATGCCTCCCATGGTGTGGCGCACTTCATGGGGTTGCCGGGCAACCCGGTCTCCAGCTTCATCACCTTCTTGCTGCTGGTGCGCCCGTTTGTGCTGCGCCTGCAAGGCATGGATGATGTGGCCCCCAAAGCCATTAGCGTAACCGCGCAGTTTGACTGGCCCAAGCTGGAAAAGCGCCGTGAATTCTTGCGTGCCCGCCATGATGGGCAAGGGGGGCTGGCACTGTTTGGAAACCAGGGCTCGGGTGTGCTGACTTCGACGGTGTGGGGTGATGGCATCATTGACAACCCGCCGCTCACGCCCATCCAGCCGGGTGACACCGTGCGCTTTATCCCGTTCAGCGAATTGATGTGAGCGCTGCCATGACTACATCTATGAATATCACCGTGCGTTACTTCGCCTCGATTCGCGAAGCCATGGGGGTGGGCAGTGAAACGCTGCAAACCAGCGCGGCCAGCGTGGGGGCGCTGCGCGAAGAGTTGATGGCACGCAGCGCAGCAGCTGCTGCTGCCTTGGCCCACGGCAAAGCCGTGCGCATGGCACTCAATCAGGACATGTGCCAGGGCAATGTCCCGCTGAAGGCGGGCGACGAAGTGGCTTTCTTTCCCCCAGTCACTGGTGGCTAGGGCTTGCCATGAGTACCGATAAACCCGAGGTAGATGCAACCATCAGCGCGCGCACGCGCCTGGCCTTGAGCGAGGCCAAGGCCCGAGGCGTGCAGCTGGGCAAGGCCGGGGCGGACAATATTCGTGCTACGGTGGAAAAACGGAAAAATGCAGCCGATAGCTTTGCCAAGCAGCACCAGGCACTGTTTGCCGAGCTGGTTGCACAGGGCCTGACGCACCGCAAGATGGCTGAAGTGCTCAATGAGCGCGGTATTGCTGCCGCCAAGGGCGGGCCATGGACGCATGGGCAAGTGCAACGCATCTTGAACCGCTATGCGGATGCCGCGAAAGCAGCAACGTAAAACTGGCGGCAATGGAAGGTCAGCAAAAAGCTGAGGGAGCTTGGCCTGCAAGTGCCAGCCACTGATTTCAGGCCTGTTCTGGCGCTTCGGGCAGCTTTGGGGCTTTCCACTCCAGCAATTCGGCCAGCCGCTGAATGATCCAGCCCGCTTCGCGGGGGCTGACCGCCGATGCTTCTCCCGAGATGGCTGCGTAAAAGCCCTGCAGTACGCCTTCTTCAGACGCGTTGCCCGAGTGGTAGATGGTTTGTGCCTGCTCCACCAGATGGCAGGCCAGGTCTTCGCACAGCTCGTAACGCGCCACCACCTCAGCAATCGGTGTTTTTAGAATGCCCGCACGGCTGCGAAACAGGTCAGCAAAGCTGGTGGGTGGCTGAATCTGGCTGGTGTCATCCATGGCGCAGCGACCTTATTCGGGGTCGAACAGGCGCTCAAAGCGCAGGATGTCGGTTTCCAGCTCGCAGGTCACCAGTTGACCGTTTTTGTCGTCCACCTTGCGGCGGGCCGAGAACAGTGTGGCTGGGCCTTCAAAGTCGTAATCCGGCAGATGGATGATGGAGTAGGGGTAAGGCACAAAGCACTGGTGCTCAAAAACCACGCGGTGCTCGTTGCGTGGCGATGGGTAGAGCATGTACTCCGTGGTGTCAATGGTGAGGGTGGCCATGCTGGGTGCTGTGGGTAGGTGCAATGTCAAGCGGGGAGCAATGCTAACGCGGAGGGGGCGGTTTTCGCACGTGTGTGGACATCTGGGCTATCACGGGCTGCGACAATCATCGCTATGACCACTGCACGCGTTTTGATCCAAACCCAAGATTTTGATGTTTCCACCGAACTGGCCGCTTTGCGCCACGGTGATGCGCGCGTGGGTGCGGTGTGCAGCTTTGTGGGCACGGTACGTGACCGCAATGAAGGCGCTGATGTATCTGCCATGGAGTTAGAGCACTACCCGGGCATGACGGAAAAAAGCATCGAAGCCATCATTGACCGGGCTACCGAGCGCTTTGGCATCTATGCCGCCAAGGTAATACACCGTGTGGGGCCGCTGCAGCCGATGGATCAGATTGTGCTCGTGGCGGTTACCTCGGCCCACCGCGGAATGAGCTTTCAGGCCTGTGAGTTCATCATGGATTTTCTCAAGTCCGAAGCACCCTTTTGGAAGAAAGAGCAAACCCCCGACGGCGCACGCTGGGTGGACGCCCGTGTGAGTGACGAGCAAGCGCTAGCGCGCTGGGCGTAACCAGAAAAAGGCTGCTGCCCATGCAAAAACGGGCACCAGGCCCGTTTTTTGTGTGCGCATCAAGGCAGATTTACTGCTTGACTGCTTCCATTTGCAGTACCAGACGCACGTTCTTGGCAAAACCCCAGTCCACGCCGTAGTTCACGCCCCACTGGGTGCGGTCAATCGTGGCTTCAAAGTCGCCACCGCACACTTCACGCTTGAGCATGGGGCTTTCGTAGCAAGTGAACTTGTTGGATTTGATGGTGATGGGATGGGTCTGGCCGTTCAGGGTCAGCTGGCCTGTCACTTCCTTGAGCTTGTCGCCGTCGAACACAAACTTGTCGGACACAAACTTGGCTTCAGGGTGCTTTTCGGTGTTGAAGATGTCTGCGCTCTTGAGGTGCTTGTCAAAACCAGCGGTGCCGGAGTTCACGGAATTCATGTCCAGCGTCACTTCCACTTTGCCAGTCTTTGCAGCCTTGTCGAACTGCACAGTGCCGCTTTTCTTGTCAAAACGCACGCGGTTGGTGGAGGCACCAAAGTGATCGATCTCAAACGTGGCAAACGTGTGGGTCGGGTCGATGGCGTAGGCGGCAGGTGCAGCGTGGGCAGCAGTGGCAAGGAGGCCAGCGGCGGCCAGAGCAAACAAAGAAGTGCGCATGGGGAAATCTCCAGAGTGAAGTGAAAAGAGTCTGCAGGGTTGAATAAATAAGGAGCTGCTAGCGCTTATGTACTAAGCATTTGCAAATGGAAAGGTATTGAAACCTTTGTTGCATAAGCGCAAGCTGCTTCTAAAAAAGTGAATACGTCTTACAGCTTGCCCACGCCAGTCAGCGCCAGCTTGAATTGGACGGTCACTTCGTCGGCCACCATCGAGGTATCAGCCCAGTCGCCATCGCCAATTTTGAAAGGCAGGCGCTTGAGCGGCAAGCTGCCGGTGGCCAAGGTAGTGGTGCCCGATTGCGTCAGTTGCACGGGCACAGACACCTTCTGGGCGTTGCCCTTGATGGTCAGCGTGCCATCTACCTGGTATTTGCCGCCGCCCAGCGCCTTGACGGCGGTGGAGTCAAACGTGGCCTTGGGGAACTTGGCAACGTTGAACCAGTCGGCGTTCACCAGATTGCTGTCAGTTTCTTTGGAGCCCATGGTGGCGCTGCCCGTGTCCACGGTGAAGTGAATTTTGCTTGTCTCGGGCTTGGCAGTATCAAACTGCACCTGCGCATCAAACTGCTTGAAGTGGCCGGTGAGGGGTACGCCCAGCTGTTTGGCAGTGAACTGAATGCTGCTTTGTGCAGGTACCAAAGCCTGGGCGGCCATGGCGGCGCTGCCCAGCAAGGCGGCGCTGGCCAGAACGGCGCAACGCAAGGTGGTGGTGAAGGTCGTCATGGTCAAGATCCTTGTCAGCATGCAAATAAAAAAATCAGGCGGTGCGACCGGGCCACATGCGGCGCAGCAGTCCATCACGGTCAATCAACTGATGTTTAAGGGCCGCCGCAATGTGCAAGGCCACCAGAGCAGCCAGGGTGTAGGCCGCAATCATGTGCCAGGGTTTGATTGCTTCGGCCAGCTCAGGGCTGGGCGATACAAAGTCTGGCAACTGCAACATACCCAGCCAGACAATTGGAAAACCCGCCGCCGAGCTATAGGCCCAGCCCAGCAAGGGCACGGCAAAAAACAGCACATACAAGAGGTGGTGCACGCCATGGTGCGCCACGTGCTGCCAGCGCGGCATGGCAGCGGCCATGCGTGCTGGCAAAGCGGGTGGACGGTGGGTCAAGCGCCATAGCAGGCGCAATGCGCTGAGCACCAAAATGGTGACGCCCGCCCACTTGTGCCAGTTGTAATACTTGAGTTTGGTGGGTGAAAACGGCAGCCCGACCATGTACCAGCCAAAGGCCAGCAGCCCCAGCAAGCCCGCGGCGAGTACCCAGTGCAAGGCGATGGCGGTGGTGGTGTAGCGCGGGGAAGGTGTGACAGACATAGAAAAAGGGAGTGAACGCGGCAAAAGTACTCAGTCTAGGAGCGGTCATCTGACATTTCGTTCAATCCGCTTGATGACAAGATTCAAAAGATTGCAAGGAACTTTGCACAGCTGAGCGCATCGTTCAGATACCGGCTGCGGGCCAGGCGGTTGTGGATGTGTAGCAAACTCTTGAAAAATGGCCCAAAGCCCTTATGTGTGAAGCAGTTATAGATTTGCCGTTGAAGGGGAAAAATTCATGCGCATAGACAAGCTCACAACAAAATTCCAAGAAGCCCTGGCAGACGCCCAAAGTCTGGCGCTGGGCAATGACCACGCTTATATCGACCCGTTGCACCTGCTGACCGCCATGCTGCGCCAAAGTGATGGGCCCAAAGCGCTGCTGCAGCGTGCGGGTGCCAATGTCGCTGCCATGGCCGCTGCTGCTGAAAACGCGGTCAAGCAACTGCCCGAAGTGCAGGGCCAAGATCAGGTCACCATTGGCCCGGATCTGGGCAAGCTGCTGCAAGCTACTGAAAAAGAAGCCATCAAACGTGGCGACCAGTTCATTGCCAGCGAACTGTTTCTGCTGGCATTGGCTGACAGCGACACCAAGGCCGCCAAGATTGCCAAGGAGCATGGCCTGACCCGCAAGGCGATGGAATCTGCCATCAATGCCGTGCGCGGTGGGCAGACCATGGACAGCGCAGAAGGCGAAAGCCAGCGCGAAGCCTTGAAGAAATACACCATGGATCTGACCGAGCGTGCCCGCATGGGCAAGCTGGATCCCGTGATTGGTCGCGACGATGAAATCCGCCGCGCCATTCAGGTGCTGCAACGCCGCAGCAAGAACAACCCTGTCCTCATTGGTGAACCCGGTGTGGGTAAGACCGCCATTGTGGAAGGACTGGCCCAGCGCATTGTGGAAGGCGAAGTGCCTGAAACCCTCAAGGACAAGCGCGTGCTGGTGCTGGATATGGCCGGTTTGCTGGCTGGTGCCAAGTACCGGGGTGAGTTTGAAGAGCGCCTCAAAGCCGTGTTGAACGATGTAGCCAAGGAAGAAGGCCGCATCATCTTGTTCATTGACGAAATTCACACCATGGTGGGTGCTGGCAAGGCCGAAGGTGCCATGGACGCCGGCAACATGCTCAAACCCGCTTTGGCGCGGGGTGAGCTGCACTGCATTGGCGCCACCACACTGGATGAATACCGCAAGTACATTGAAAAAGATGCAGCGCTGGAGCGTCGCTTCCAGAAGGTACTGGTCAATGAGCCATCGGTGGAAGACACCATCGCCATCTTGCGCGGTTTGCAAGTACGCTATGAGGCACACCATGGCGTGGACATTACCGACCCCGCTATCGTTGCCGCAGCAGAGTTAAGCCACCGCTACATCACAGACCGGTTCCTTCCCGATAAGGCCATTGACCTGATCGACGAGGCTGCGGCCAAGATCAAGATCGAGATCGACTCCAAGCCCGAGGTCATGGACAAGCTGGAGCGGCGCATGATTCAGCTCAAGATTGAGCGTGAAGCCATGAAGAAGGAAAAGGATGAGGCTTCGCAAAAACGCTTGCAGCTGATTGAAGATGAGCTGGGCGAGCTGGAGCGCGAGTACGCCGATTTGGATGAGATCTGGAAGGCTGAAAAAGCCAGCGCCCAGGGCTCGGAGCAAATCCGCAAGGAAGTGGACAGCATCCGGACACAGATTGAAGATTTGAAACGCAAGGGCGACTTCAACAAAGTGGCCGAGCTGCAGTACGGCAAGCTGCCTGCTCTGGAAAAACAGCTCAAAGAAGCGCAAGACAGCGAAGCAGATGGCGCTGCGCCCAAGCACAAACTGCTGCGCACCCACGTGGGTGCCGAAGAGATTGCAGAGGTGGTCAGCCGTGCTACCGGCATTCCTGTCTCCAAGATGATGCAGGGTGAAAAAGACAAGCTGCTGCAAATGGAAAGCAAGTTGCACCAGCGCGTGGTGGGGCAGGACGAAGCTATTGCTGCGGTGGCCAATGCCATCCGTCGCTCGCGCTCGGGCCTGTCTGATCCGAACAAGCCACTGGGTAGTTTCTTGTTCCTTGGTCCCACCGGTGTGGGTAAAACTGAGCTGTGCAAGGCACTGGCAGGCTTCTTGTTTGACAGTGAAGACCACCTGGTTCGCATTGACATGAGCGAGTTCATGGAGAAGCACTCCGTGGCGCGCCTGATTGGTGCCCCTCCAGGGTATGTGGGCTACGAAGAGGGTGGTTACCTGACAGAGGCAGTGCGTCGCAAGCCTTACAGCGTGTTGCTGCTTGACGAGGTGGAAAAAGCCCACCCTGACGTGTTCAACGTGCTGCTGCAAGTGCTGGACGATGGTCGCCTGACTGATGGCCAGGGCCGCACTGTGGACTTCAAGAACACCGTGATTGTGATGACCAGCAATATGGGCTCGCACCTCATTCAAGCGATGGTCGGCCAGGACAGCGAGGACATCAAAGAAGCGGTGTGGGGGGAACTAAAAGCGCATTTTCGCCCCGAATTCTTGAACCGTATCGACGAAACTGTGGTCTTCCATGGTCTGGATGCGGCGCAAATCGAGTCGATTGCAAGGATTCAGTTGCAATTGTTGCAACGCCGTCTCGAAAAGATGGACTTGGAATTGCACGTAAGCGAACCTGCTTTGGCAGAGTTGGCTAAAGTAGGGTTTGATCCGGTCTTTGGTGCACGTCCGCTCAAGCGGGCTATCCAGCAGCGTATTGAGAATCCATTGTCTCGGGCGTTGCTGGAGGGCAAGTTCCCGCCAAAGAGCCGCATTGAGGTTTCGGTGGACCCTGTGCAGGCCCCCGGAGTCTTTAACTTTGACTTGGGCAGCGCAGCCAGCGCAGCTTAAGTCCGGGCTGCCAGCCTTTGTGCTGGCAGCACTGAGAAAGGCATTGCTTTGAACGAGTTTTTAAACTGGATGACCCGCTGGATAGTGCGCCTTGTGATGCTCGCCATTGGGGCTGTGTTCTTCCTGAGCTTGCTGGCCGTCGCTTGTGTACTGGCCGCTGTGTGGGGGTTGCGCATGCTGTGGGCCAAGCTCACAGGGCAACCCGTCGTACCGTGGGTAATGCCCATGCGTGCAGCCAGCAGCTGGGCCAGCATGTACCAGCGCTCAGGTGGCTTTGGCGGTGGCATGGCCAGCGCCGCAACTGCAGCGCATACATCGCAAGACAATGCCGCTCCTTTTACCCCCGCAGCAGGAACTAAGCGCGGGGGTATTTTGTCTACGGTTGCTGCTGAGGTGAGTGACGTACAGCCCCGCGAAGTGCACGATCGCTGATAGCGTGCCTGCCCAAGCAGGGCAGCAGGGGCAGACGACAAACAGTACACCGAGGAAACCAACTCAGCATGCACCAGCCTTTCACGCTCCAACAACTGTTCGATCTGCAGCATCAGGCCAGCCGTCAGCAGGTCGATGTGCCTGCCTTGGTGCGCAAAGAACGCTTGTTGCGCATCCAAAAAATTCTGCACGAACACGGCACCACCTTGGCGGCAGCAGTGCAGGCAGACTTCGGAGTGCGCTCACCGCAGCTCACGGAGATGGCTGACCTTATGGTGCTGCGCACCATGCTGAGCCATACGCTGCGCAATCTGAATCAATGGATGCGGCCGCAGCGTGTGTGGACACCTGTGCATCTTTTGCCGGGAACCGGACGTATTGAGCACCAGCCTCTGGGCGTGGTGGGCATCATCTCTCCTTGGAATTACCCTTTACAGCTGGCTCTGGGGCCTGCGATTGCGGCCATTGCAGCTGGCAACCGAGTGATGCTCAAACCCAGCGAACTCACCCCGCACACTTCTGCGCAGTTAGCCCATGTCATTGGCCAATTCTTTGCACCAGAAGAGTTTTGTGTGATTCAGGGTGATACGCAGGTCGCCAGCCATTTCTCTGGTCTGCCGTTCGACCACCTGGTGTTTACTGGCTCTACAGCCGTAGGCCGCAAAGTGGCCATGGCTGCTGCACAGCATTTGACACCGACCACGCTGGAGTTGGGAGGCAAGTCACCTTGCATCATCAGCAATGACTGCGACCTGGAAACTGCCGCCTTGCGCATAGCGCATGGCAAGCTCTTGAATGCGGGGCAGACGTGTATTGCTCCGGACTATCTGCTACTGCCACGCGGGCAAGAACAGGCGTTTGAGCAAGCCTTTCGCAAGGCCGTTGCGCAGCTGTTCCCCACGCTTTCAGGGAACCCCGATTACGCAGCCATCATCAACCAGAAACATTTCAACCGTCTGCGCAATTTGGCCCAGCAAGCTGAAGCTGAGGGCGCGCAGGTGCAATGGCTGGAATCAGCAGCGCAACTGAGCAGCTCTGCTGCACCGGGCTGGGGCGATGCGGTACAGCGCCAGATGACGCCAGCTTTGGTGTGGAACGTGCACTCAGGCATGGCCATCATGCAAGAAGAGATTTTTGGGCCACTGCTGCCGGTGATCACCTATGACCGCCTGGATGATGTGATCCACGCCATCAACGCCGGAGAGCGCCCGTTGGCGCTGTACTGGTTTGGCAATGATGACAAGCTGCGCGACAGTGTGTTGCGCCGTACGGTAAGTGGTGGCGTCACAGTGAATGACACCCTGATGCATGTGGCGCATGACAATCTGCCCTTTGGCGGGGTGGGCCCTAGTGGCTGGGGGGCGTACCACGGCAAGCATGGTTTTTTACGCTTTTCTCACCAAAAGTCGGTGTTTTTGCAAGCAAAATGGAGCCCTGCCTCTTGGCTGTACCCACCGTACGGAGCCAAATTTCAGCGCATCATGACGCTGATCAAGCGCTTGGGGTAAGCGCTTGCTGCTATCAATTTGATTGCAATAAGCAATCGATTTAGGTCATTTCAATGGCCTAGCACATCCTTTTTCTGCGGGCAAGAAACCTTTGACAGCCGTACTTGCCTAAATGGCTACACAGACTAGGCGTAAGCGGAAAACGCGATTTCACTGACAATTGCCGACTTTCGTTTTCAACACCTCGTTTTCAGTTTCGGTTTTCCCATGTCCAATTACCAGGTTCGTCCTGCAACCCTTCGCGATGCGAAGGCGATTGCACAAATCCACACCGCTTCCGCTTTGGACGCCTACCGTGGCATCGTGCCTGACGACCAATTGAAAGCCATGTCCTCCGTCGAGAAGCGTCAAGCTTACTGGCGTGAAGCCATTGAATACTGTGAGCCCCAAGTGCAAGTGGCACTCGATGGCGACAAGATCGTAGGCTTTGTTGGTTTTGACCGTTCCCGTGATGAGAAGTCTCGCCAAACCACTGGTGAGGTATGGGCTATTTATGCAGCTCCTTCGCACTGGAACAAGGGTGTCGGCGTGACGCTATGGGATGCAGCCCGTGAAGGCTTGCAGGAAGAGGGTTGTAACAACGTCACCGTTTGGGTGCCTCTGCGTAATGAGCGTGCTTTGCGCTTTCATGAGCTGGCAGGCTTCAAGCGTGAAATGTCCACAGCCAAAACTTCCCTCATTGGCGGTATCAAGATTGAGGAAGTGCGCTTAAAGCGTCCCTTAAACTAACTACTGCCCAACGGCCCGCTTCGGCGGGCCGCTTTTTTTGTCTCTCCATCTTTCAGGAATTCCACATGCTGCAATGGCAACACCAAGGCACTGACCACCAAGCTGCATGGCGCAGTGAAAGCGGCCTGCCCGCGCCACGCCGTGTGGTGGTGGCAGATGACACCATGCCCGCCGACACCGCCTACCGTCTGGCGTGTGAAGGTACGGCATTGCTGTGGCAGGGCGATTTTCACAACGCACGCTTGCTTATTGATGCGCTCAAGCGCCGTTTGGACAAGCCCGCAGGCAAAAGCACGGCCAAGGCCCGCAAGCAGTTGCGCTCGGTCAGCAACAAGCCTGAACCAACTGCGGCAGAGGCTTTTCACATGCACCGCATGGCACAGGGCCAGCGGGCCCGTGTGCTCAACAGCGTGCTGGTGGCTTTGCAGCCTGATTACTCCATCAAGCTGCGCCGCGCCCCGGACTGGCGCGAAGCATGCACTGAAGCATGGGGCACTCCAGCGGCAGATGCTGGCGTGCAGGTGCTGACGCTGCGTGAGCTGACAGGGGTGGTGGGTGCCCATGAATGGCGCAAAAAGGGCGTAGACATGCCTTTGCTGGGCAAGAATGCGCGCATTCACCCGCACTACGGCGTGTTTTCACCCGTGCGTGGCGAGTATGTGGCCATGGTGCATGAAGCTCCTTTGGCTTTCGGTATGCGCGAGCTGGCATTCGATATCGGCACGGGCACTGGTGTGCTGGCTGCTTTGCTGGCCAAGCGTGGCGTCAAGCGGGTGGTGGCGACCGATACATCGAGCCGCGCCTTGGCCTGTGCCCAAGAAAATATTGAACGTCTGGGCGTGACTGACAAGGTAGAGTTGCAGCAAACCAGCCTGTTCCCAGAAGGCCAGGCGCCTTTGATCGTCTGCAACCCACCATGGGTGCCTGCACGTGCTGTGACTACGCTGGAACAAGCGGTGTACGACGAAAACAGCACCATGCTGCGTGGCTTTCTGAGCGGTTTGGGTGAACATCTTTCGCCCGATGGCGAAGGCTGGCTGGTGCTGTCGGACTTGGCGGAACACTTGGGTCTGCGCAGCCGGGAAGAGTTGATGGGCTGGATTGATGCAGCAGGCCTGTATGTGGTCTACCGCATGGATGCTGAGCCTACCCATGGCAAGGCGCAAGACAGTACCGACCCGCTGCACGCGGCGCGTTCGGCTGAAGTCACTTCGCTGTGGCGTCTGAAGGCCAAGGCTTAAGCTTTTTCAGTCGTTTACGAAAGCGCGCTTTCATCGCCGTTTTCAAGGCTGCGCTCCGGCAGCATCAGCGCCAGCTGCTGGCGCAAGGCTTGGGCCCGCTCCAGGCCTGCATGCCGGTGTACCGCTTGCAGCAGCTGCTCACTGGCGTGCAGCATGCTGTCAGCGTCGCGTGCTTCGCGCAGCAAGTGGCGCAGTTGTGCGGCAGTGTCTTGCAGGCGGTTGGCAAACATGCGCTCGCACAGGTCAAACAAGTGCATGCGCACGCCAGCCAGGCTGACGTTGTCAGGCCGCCCTGCAGGCTGCTGCTCACACAGTGCAGGTGAAGTGTGGTGCTGCAAATAGCCGTCATCCAGAAGTTGCTGCACCAGCGCCTGGCCTTGACCGTGGTACATGCTGTGCAATGTGGAGGCGGGGGTGCTTTCAGCCAGCAGCAGTACAGAGCGCTCACGCAGGCCCAGCTGACGCTGGCCCGGGGCTAGCTCAAGCAAGGCTTTGGGCGTTCGGTACAAGTACATGGCAGGCATTGCACACAAAACGTGTGACAGCTCCGTGAAGTGTGTGCAAGAACGCAGCAGCCTTGCGACAATCACAGGCTTGGCATTGCTGCAAAGCTTTGCATATGTATAGCTGCTAACGCTTAGCGCATTAGTGCTAAAGCCGGTTTTTTCCCTCAATGCGCCATATCACTGGCTCGGTAAACATTTCATGCGATTGCTTTTGGCCCCGATGGAGGGCTTGCTCGATTTTGTCCTGCGTGATGTTCTGACCCGTGTGGGCGGAGTGGACCGCTGTGTCTCGGAATTCATTCGTGTCAGCGGCACGGTGCTGCCAGATCGTGTGTTTCTGAGTTACATGCCAGAGCTGCTCAATGGCAGCAAAACCTTATCAGGCGTACCTGTGCGGGCGCAATTGCTGGGCTCTGACCCCGTTTGCATGGCTGAGAACGCAGCCAATCTGGCGCGCCTTAAACCCGAAGGCATTGACCTGAACTTTGGCTGCCCCGCCAAAACGGTGAACCGCCATGGCGGTGGTGCCTCCATGCTGCAAGACCCGGAATCGATTGGCAAGCTGGTGGCTGCTGTGCGCAAGGCAGTGCCTGAACACTTGCCTGTCTCAGCCAAGATGCGCATGGGCTTTAACGACAAAAGCCTGATGCGCGAATGTGCGCTGGCCATGGTGGAAAACGGTGCCTGTGAACTGGTGGTACATGCGCGCACCAAGGTGGAGGGCTATCGTCCACCTGCCTACTGGGAGCTGATTCCAGACATCGCATCGGTGGTTAATGTGCCGGTGGTGGCCAACGGCGAGATTTGGACCGTGCAAGAAGCGCTGCGCTGCCGAGAGCAATCGGGTTGCGCGGATCTGATGCTGGGGCGCGGCAGCGTGGCCGACCCAGGCCTTGCGTTGGCCTTGCGCACTGCCTTGGCGCACGGCACGCCGCGTTCTGATGACGTCCAGGCGCAGTTAACACCCGTGGTGACATGGGCGCAAATGCTGCCGCACTTGCAGCGTTTTTGGCTGCTGGTGTGCCGTGATTTAACGCCTAACCAGCGCGCCGGGCGTTTGAAGCAGTGGTTAAATTTGATGCGCCGCCGCTATCCAGAAGCTGAAACTGCCTTTCAGTGCGTGCGTGTGCTCACGCAACAAGGTCTGGTGGTGGATTGGCTGGAGCGAGAGTGCGAGCGTTATGGGGCCGCATTTGTGCTGCGCAAAGATGAGCTATTGGCGTATGAAAACCGGATGCCTGAAGGTGCTTGCATCCTAGATTGAAGGATAGCAGCGCGCGAGCAGCTCTTTTTATCGAGCGAATTATCTGAGTGCATTCGGCGCTTCAAAGTAAATGATCAGGAGCGAACGGACCAATGATATGAATCATCAGGCGTAGCGGCACGCTGGCATCTGGCTCTGCGCTGCGGTCGCCCCAGTCACTGCCCTTTGGGGCACGCCACACCAAACCGCTGAGGGTGTCCTGCACCAGCCAAGCCGCCTCGCGCAGGCTGGCTTCAATGTTGTCGGTGGCTTCCTGCGCCAGTTGGCGCGATGCAATCAGCAGGGCAATTTCGGTATTTTGCAGCTGCGATCGCATGTCCAGATTCATGGAACCAACCACCGTGAGTTTATGGTCCAGCACCAGCATCTTGGAGTGCAGCATGGCACGTGAACCACCTTGGGAGCCAGTGATGGTTCCTGCAGTGCCGCGCAGCGTACCGGGGTCAGCTTTGCCGTCTTGCAGGCTGCGCAGTTCGTACAGCTCAATGCCTTGCTGCAGCAGCTCTTTGCGGTGGCGTGCGTAACCGGCATGGGCCAAAGGCGCGTCGTTGGATGCCAGCGAGTTGGTCAGAATGCGCAGGCGCACATGGCGTGCGCGGGCACGGGCAAAGGCCTGCTTCATGTCATCGCCGGGCACAAAGTACGGGGAGACAATCAGCACGTCAGTGGTGGCCTGGTCAATCAGTGCCAGCAGACCGCTAACCACATTGTCTTGCTCTACGACCGGCATCAGTACGTTGCGCAAAGCCTGCTGGTTGGCTGAGTTGGTGGGGCGCGGTGAGGCTGCGTTCAAGCTGGAAGGCAAACGCATGCTCAGCAAATGAGGAATGTCTTCACCCGGTTTGGCATCCGCAGGTGTTTCCAAGGTCTCCATGCTCGATGCAATGTCATCTTCAGGCGGAGGGGGGATCTTGCCCGGCGCATCGGCTAGCACCAGTGCGGGGGCCCAGATCCAATCAATAGACTGCAAATCCATGGGGGCCAGTTGCGCTGTTTTGCTGGCCGCTATGGCGTCCTGAACCAGTTCGCTCTCGCTTTTGGGTGCTGAGGTGTGGGTGCGCAAGCGCAGCAGCTCTTTTTCAGAGATCAGGACACTGACCGGGTAGGCGCGTGCATCGTTCCAGTACCTGTCAAAGCTGGCCGAGAGCTGGCGTACCGATGCGCCTGCCGCCATGATGTCCAGGTCAATGAAGTTGTCGCTGTCCAGTGCATCAAAGTAGGCGTCACCCAGATTGCGACCACCGGTAATCCCAATGCTGTTATCGGCAATAAACAGTTTGTTGTGCATGCGTTGCTGCGCACGCTGAAAATCCGTCAGGGTAGATAGCGCCCGCAGTACCGTAGAACCCCGTGGCCCGGTCAAGGGGTTGAACATACGCATTTCAATGCCGGGCACAAAGGCCAGCCGCATGACCTGGGCGTTCTTGCCGGCTCCATGAAAATCATCCAGCAGCACGCGTACACGCACCCCGCGCTGTGCGGCTTGCACTACAGCTTCCAGCAGGCGTGCTGTGCTGGCATCTGCGTGGATGGCGTAGTACTGCAAGTCCAGGGTCTGCGTTGCCGCATATACCAAGGCCAGTCGGCTGGTGAACGCAGCCTGTGCGCCGCCCAGCAGCGTAAAGCCAGAGACGTACGCCGTATTGGCCGCCTTGCGCTGGCTTTGCACCATACGGCCCAACTCAGTTTCTTGCGGTGTAGCCAATGCAGTGCTGGCGGTGCGTGGGGGCAGGGGGGGCAAGCTGCCGCAAGCGCTCAATGCTAGTAAGGCGGCACACAGCAGTACCCACAACCCATAACGGGGCTGGTGCAAAGGTGTGTGTACCTGCGTTGGATAGGACATAACCTTGGTATAGCGAAACGAATGAAATACAGGTGTCAGACGCGAGAGGGTTTAGGCTGCGGCAGTCGGCTAAAACTGGTCATGCCCGGCAACGCGTGCCACGATGCGCACATCCTCACCAACGCGGCTGACATCGTGCATCTGCAAAGAGATGGCTTGGGACAGTTGCTCTAACGGCCCAAAACTGGCCAGACCCATGCTGCCTGTACCCAGGAGTCTGGGAGCCATATAAAGCAGCAGCTCATCTACCAAGCCTTCACGCAGGAAAGAACCATTGAGTTTGAACCCCGCTTCGACATGCAGTTCGTTGGTCCCCCGTGTCCCCAAGTCGCGCAGCATGGCCGGCAGATCAACCTTGCCGTATGCGTTGGGAATAGCAATAACTGTAGCGCCTAGCGCTTGCAATGCCTCTGTTTTAGATACATTTGTGCTTGAGGTGTATATGGTGCAGCCGCTTGGTGCTTTTAAAACATGAGCATTCAGTGGTGTGTCCAGCTTGCTGTCGATCACCACAACCTTGGGCTGGCGTGGCGTTTCAACATCTCGGACATTCAGTCGGGGATTGTCTTGCAGCACCGTACCAATCCCTGTGAGGACAGCGCATGCCTGTGCACGCCATGCATGTCCGTCGGCACGGGCCGCAGGCCCTGTAATCCATTGGCTTTCCCCATTGTGCAGGGCTGTGGCACCGTCCAGCGATGTGGCTGCCTTCATGCGTACCCAGGGTGTACCACGCACCATGCGGCTGAAGAAGCCGATATTCAGCTCCCTTGAAGCGCTGGCCCCTTCACCCACTTGCACCTCAATGCCGGCCGCACGCAGCTTGGCAAAACCTTGTCCGGCAACTTGAGGGTTGGGGTCGGTCGTGGCGCCGACCACCTTGGTAATGCCCGCTTCAATCAATGCGTTGCAGCAAGGGCCGGTGCGGCCAGTGTGGGAGCAGGGTTCCAGCGTCACATAGGCCGTCGTGCCTTGGGTGCTGTTGCCACGGGCGGCGGCATCACGCAGCGCCATGACTTCCGCATGCGGGCCACCCGCTTGCTGGGTGAAACCTTCTCCAATAATGTGCCCACTGGCCGACACCAGAACGCAGCCCACACGAGGGTTGGGATTGGAAATAAAAAGCGCCTGACGGGCCAGGTCAAGCGCTTGTTGCATATAGTCTTGAGAGTGCAAAATAATCCAGAGAATATGTAGCTAGTCGTTGCTGGCGGTGGAAGAACAGCTTGCATCGCTAGTCGATACCGGCGTGCATACGCGAAGGCGGCCTGATGACGCAATTTTTATTCTTCGCGTTTGCCGGGGTGTATCGTCATCAATACGATGAATTTGTAGTGTACTAGCGCCGAACCCTCCAGCTTTGGTTTTAGAAAATCCAGAACCATCGTACAAGATGTAGCTTGTGCTTTCCCCGCTTGTTCCTGTTCCTGAAATTTGAAGATATCCAGGAGGAGGCGATTGTTGCAAAACGAGAATGTCTGTGCTGTCGTAGCTGCCGTTAAAGTTACTGTCTACAAAAACATGCCAACCTTGGGTCCAATCGTCGTCACCGTTGATTGGCGTCACCATGGAAGGCATATTACGTTTCATACCTTCCCCGCGGGCTGTGTTTAAAGCCGCTACTAATTGGTTAGTGATGCTAGTGAGTTCAGCATTTCGCTGAAATGTTACAAAACTGGGGGTTGCGACCGCAGCAAGTACACCAAGCACGACCAAGGTCACCATTAATTCAATCAGCGTGAACCCCTGATTAAGCATGCGAATCGATTGGTGCTTCGACCGGACGAGCGTGTGCATAGAGCTGTACATGTTTAGTTCCAGCAAACGCTAGGCTTGGTGCTTTCGCAAGCTTTGACGCCAGTGCTTGTAATACTTATTTCAGTGACGAAAGGGTCGTTGTAAGTGGGGGCCGCAAAGACTTCTACGCAGTTGGCCAGTGTTTGATTGGTGCATGCCCGCGCTCCAATTAAATAAGCTGCTGTGTTTCTTTGATTACCAGAGAAATTCTTAAAGGGGGTATCCGCCGCGCCAGCGTCGAAACCCAAATAACTGTTGTATTGGGTCATGTAACGCTCTTGCTGTTGCAACATCTCCATCAGTGCAACTCTTCCTTCCGCTCGCCGGGCTTTGCGCACAGATTCTTGGTACGACGGATAAACCAGGGCACCCAAAAGCGCAACAATGGCTACTGTGATCATTAGTTCGATCAGTGTGAAACCTTGTTCAATGAATTTTGGGTGTTGGTGTTGTTTCATTAGTCCCATGATCTATTTTTCAGTTCTTGATAGTTATTGATCTGTCTCCAGCTTAAGCGGCCAACAGGAAAATTCGCACTGCGGTCAGTGATGGAGGAGCCACTCTCTCCAAGACCCGTAGCTGAAGGATTCAGAACACCAACGCGATCCGTCCTGTACCGACCTCCAGTAGCTCCACTGGCGCCATAGCTTGATGAGAGTTGGATTAGCATGGGTGCGCCTAGTGCCCCAGCAGATAGTGTGGACATAGTACCTAGCCCTGATGCTAGGTTCGCTGTGTACGTTCTGCTTGATCCGCCTCCACAGGCGCTGCCTGAAGCGGTTGGCGGAAGTAAGGAATTGAAAATAATATCGGTGCCAAAAAGCACTGCGTTTGTTACTTGCTGCTCCCCACCTAAATTTCCTCCAGCGGGGTAATCCATAAACCAACCACTTTTTTTGATCACTCCGCTGGTCGTTGCATCGCGTGGAGCACTCCACTGAAAGCCCGTTGCGGTAATACTTTGTCCGCTAATACTTGCTTGCTGCAAGCGGTTGCGGCCATTGATGCGGGCCTCCCCACCGGTGTCCAGAGTTGTGTTTGGTAAGTCGTATAAAACATAAAATGATTGTGCTTGCGTGGCGCTGGTGATTGCATTATCACTGGCTTCTTGATATTTACCTGTTCCAAAAGCGATAAGGTAAGATCCTAGGGGTCCATATGCAATGCTGGGAATCATGCTAATCGGCTGTACATGACCGTTATAAGATTTGGCAATAAACAAGGGACGAGCTTCGTTTCTACTGCTTTTAAAATATGAAAGTTTGTTTAAATCCCAATTTTCAGAATTGCTAGAGCCCAGATTAGCTTGGTCCATATCTAATTTCCAAAATTGTCCGTGTAAATCTCCAAAATAAAGATATTGAACGGATCCGTCGGAATTGCCTGTAGCCTCAAAATTGATAATTCCTGAGGCTTTGGCTGTGGGATTTTCGCTAGTTCTTGTGCCTGTATCGACACTACGCAAAATTGGAACGCTGATTTTGAAATAATTTTCGCCCAGAGACCATTCAGCGCTGGTTCGTTTGCTCAGGTCAAGCAAGAATATAGCGGGTTCGCCAGTGGTGCTAAATCTGTTGGTGCCGTCTTCCACGTAGTTATTAACGCCGCTGGCAAATACCGCAAACCATTTGTATGTGATAGTGGTTGCATCTGGGGCACTGGTTTTAAACTTCAAAATTCGTGGTTGTCCAACGATGTTGCCTAGGCTTGAATCATGGGCATCTGTGAATTCCCAAAGTACTTTGTCAGGGCCGAAGTTACTGGGGTTTGTGACATCTAGTGCAAAAACACCTTGTCCTCCACCGCCAGTACCTGAAACGAGAACTGTTTTCCAGCTGTCACCAAGTTTGGCCTCTGCTACCACCGGTGTTGCGTCGACAAAGCTGGTGTGGCGGCTTGAGTTGTAGTCGCTGATAGTTAGTGTAGAGAGCTTCGGCCCCATCCAGCTAGGGATGTATGCAAACAGTTCTGCCATAGTGCTTGCGTTGAATGCATGCAGCATTCCGTCATTGGCGCCTACGAAAATAGCAGGGGTACGAGTCTTGTTTTCGGTATAAAACGTGCGGTATGCCGCTTCTGTATAGCGTGTGCTCGGAACTCCTGAATAAGCAACGCCGGAGTTGACAATGTCTCCCAAGCGAGAGCCACGGAGTCGAAATGTGGTTCCTTCAAGACTGCGATCTCCGCGCAAGAAGTTCAGGCGCTGCTCTGCTAAGCCATCAGACGTGGAGGTCGCTGCTGTGCGATTGAGGTTGGTTTTGAGCGTTGATTCGATATCAGACCAAGTGAAGTTGGTGGCGTAACTGGTTGTAACGGCGCCGGTTTTTCCTACTACAACTTTTCGATTGCTGATGCCACTGCTATTAAGCGAATTCAATACATTAGCCGCAGAAAGTGCCGTGGTCTCACTGCTCAAGTTAATCGATCCGTTGGTATTAAGTTTGAGGCTGCGTCGTTTGACATCACCAGACCAATATTCAGGATCGAAGTCAGCTTGATACACAAAGCTGTCAACAGTCGTGAGGCGGCTGCTCGATAGTGCTGGCTTGGCAATAGAGCTACTTACTTGAGTGGCAGCAATAAAAATATCATCCAATGCCTTGAGAACAGCATCAGCTTCATTTGCAAGAAAGTAGGTTTTTGCTTCCGTCCGGGCTGTACTTTTCGCCCAATGGCGTGTGCCATTGAGGTCATCCGTACTAGATGGCGTAAATGGATTGCCATCGCCATCAATATCTGTAAAACCGCCGTATTTTGCGGTCAGAAAGAATTGGCTTTTCCATCGATTGCTGTCGGTGCTTTGTGCTCCACCTTCATTGACATCCATGACATATGTCGTTACCCGAAGTCCTGGACGACGCTTGGTTTCATCTGACCACTGGGTGCCTCGAATGTCATGTGTATGTGCCCAATATGCAGCCCCCGCCATGTAATATGCAGAGGAACCGCCCGAACCTGCCCCCTGGTCTTCCAGTCCCCAAAGTGCTGAGCCGACAGAGCTAGGAGATCGGTTTGATGTGACTTTGGCTGCACCGCTGCCATCGGTGTAATTGACGGCGCGGTTGGCTTCAAAGCCACCAATTACTTTGGTCCATTCTTTGAAGTTTGGAATGTTATTGGCCAGATTTACGTCTCCTGTGCGGTTAAAGTCTTCTCCTGTAGTGCGAGTGTTGCCGGGTAGTGACTTGTCGTTGTGGGTGTTGACGTCGCCAATTAGCAAAATGCTATTGCGCAAGCATGCATAGCTCTGTGTGCTGGAGCCTCCACTGAATGGATCAGTCCATTGGGAGTACGCAGGAAAACCTGCACGATTGTTGTCGTTTAGGTTTGAGACGGCTTGAGTTGTGGGCGGTAGGCCTTGCAAATAGCGAAGACTTTCGTAATAAAGTTCGCCGACGGGGTCTAATGTTTTATAGACTCCTGAATAGCCCTGCATTCGACCAAACGTGTTGAGATAGTTAATCACACCACTTCTGGTGTACGTTGAATCTTGTCTAGGATTGTTGGTGAAAATGCCAGTATTCGTTTCCCATTCTTGGTTGGGATTGGTGCCGGTAATTGCCACGCCTGTTGCATCATAGGCACGAGGTCCAACATAAGTCATTGGAGCGCGTAGCACACCGCCATACCTTGCGTTGGTGTTGTCCATCAAATAGCCAAATGCAGCGACACGAATGCGGTCGCTGTACTTCTGCATATTGCCAACAGGTTTGAAATTGCCGTTTGGATAGCGTTGGCACAAAGCGGTGCGAGGGTCTGTGAGTGATCCGCCACTTGAATCACACACTTTGACTCGACTGAAAAACATGTTGGTAGACAGTACAGTGGAGCCTGATGCTGGCCCACGGCCACTACCAGTGCCTGATTTCTGTGCGCCAAGGCTATTGTTGAACGTAGGACTGTCGCAACTGCCAGTGCTCGTGCTTGTTGAAAAGAAAATGCGGTTGGAGCAATTGCTGATGTAAATGGTCCCAGTGTGACTGCCGCGTAATGACGTGGGCAGTGCTCCGTTGGCATTGGTTGCAGAAATTGATTTCTGCGGAAAATATGAGCTGCTGTTCCAGAAGTCATTGGGGATTACGGCGCGTTGGAGAACAGTCAAGGTTTCTGTGTCTTGAATTCGATCCCCGCCCGTCAATCCGTATCGCAATAAATCAATAGATGAACTTGAGGCCCAATTCATGAAGTTGCCACTGAAAGCTGTGCCGCCACAAGTGCGATTGGTTGCAGCTCCGCTGCGCGCAAACCATCGTTGGTCTTCAGCAGCTGAATTGACATAGCTGTAGCAGCTGTTGGCATCAAAGTAGCCGAGGTAAGTGTTGGCTGCAGTGTATGCATCGCGGTATTGAGCACCTACTGTCGGAAATTCCACGGAGAGTGCTAGTGTGAGGGTGGGTTTTTGTCCTGCACCTTGCGAATACAGTGGGTCGGCAGAGAGCGCAACAGGGGCAATGTCTGCAGTGTTAAGTGTTGCTGTCTGGCTTTGAACGTTCAGTAAAAGGCCGGGAGCAAAGATGACGATGATCCCTCCAACTTGCAGAAGGCGTGCGTGGATTTTGTTTGTGAATGACATGGGTGACTCACTTACTTTCGATAGATGCTTTGTGTAACGGCCTGGATGTCATCGCGGGGTCCAAAACCCATGCTGGTGATTCGATACACGTATTTTTGTTCGCGTCCAATGCTGGCATCACCGCGCGATGCAGTGTCGTCAATCTGTTCCACGATATAGCGCGGGACTTGCCGAGGTTTGAGTCCAGTACTGCCAGCATCAAAAGTTCTGTTTGTAAAGCTGCCAAACGCCACGCTGGGTGTGTCCTCCGTCGTAAAGTCCACGTTCAGCCAAACGGGTTTGCCGCTTATGCTGGGTAGGCAAAGCCCTTTGGTGTTGCCGCTGCTGCTGCAGCCTGCAGCGAAACTCATGGCATTGTCTGTAGTGAAAAGTTCTGCTCGTGTTGATGTGCCTGTATTTCCAATATCAAGGTCAAATTCGGCATCGCGTAATGCCGACTCTGAAGCTTGCCAAGCGACTTGGAAATCACGGTCATTACGGGCGCTGCGTTCACTCATCATGGACAGTTGCACCGCACCAATGCCTAATATCATGGTGGTTGCTAGCAAAATAAGCACAATTACCAATGACATTCCTTGCTCTTGAGAGACCGAGGTATTTTTTTTTCGAGAAGGCATGTTGATTCTTCTTATTGTGTGCTTTGAGCGTTACGCAGGTGTACCGTAAAGCTCGCGATTTGACGCAAGCGGTTATCGTTCGGTGTGCCTGGCTGAGTGCCTGGGTCGTTAGCTGAGCCCAGTGATGCGGAGCCAAATGGATGAATGGCTGGGGCATTGGCGGTTGTTGGTGCAGACCCACTGGCTCCTCTGACAACCAAGCCAATCCGAATGGCGCGCACGCGCTCCCAATTGGCATTAGTTGCTACATCATCACCTGCAACGACCAGTTGATCGGCTCGTAGATACCGGTCAGGAGGAGGGGTCGCGGCTGTATCACTCAGTGAGGCAGGTGCTGTGTTTGCGATAACATTTTGAGTGCCATACAAAATTTGTAGACGTTCCACGCCCTCAATCAATGGCTGGGTTTGCCAAGTCCCATTGGTTTCATTACGCCAAGTGCACATCAGAGCGGGTTCACCACGGAGCGTATTGCTGACATGAAAAACGCTGAAAAGACGCTCATCAGGGGTGTCAGGAGTGGTTGTTTCAGTATTCCCGAGGCAGTTGATCATGCTGCGATCAGAAACTCCGTCAGTGATTGCCCGCCCTACCTGATAGCGAACAACAAGCATGTCGCTGTTGTTAACTCCCCGTGCGGAAGATGGCACTGTATTCGTGGTGCCTATAACCAAGCTTTGGCTGTAGCTGGCGTTATTGAAGCCCTTGATGCTGGGCTCACTGGGCGTTGCGTTGTTGAGTGCAAAACCGTGTCCGCGATCTATTGCAAATTGAGGGCTCAGATAGCCGGCTTGCAAAATGACGCGGCGCATGATGTCTGACGCGAAGCGTGTGTTGTCACGAACTTGCGATGCAGCATCGATGGATCGAAACCCTTGTTGACCCACGAGAAGAGCTGCAACAGCTGCAAGCGTAATCAAAAGCCCAAGGGCCATTGCAACAAGTAGCTCAACGAGCGTGAGACCGTGCGCAGAGGAGGAAGGTGTACGCATATGCATCTTCTTTAAAGAGCGCCGGGGGTGACGGGAATCACGACTGAAGGTCGTAATGCGTGGTCAAAAGCACCAGTATTCGCGTGTGCAGTGCTTGATGCGTCCTCATCACTGGTGGCTCGTAAGGTGCTCGTGCGTGTCCAGCCTATTTTTATAGCTAGGGTGTTGCCGGTGTTATTGCATTCCCATTGTGGAAGGCCGTTGTCGTCATATGGGGTGCTATCAAAGCAGATGACTGCTCGTGCACCAGAAAGTCCGCTCTGGGTGGTGAAATTTAATCGAGCCCACCATTCATCAATATCGCGCTGTGCAATTTGCGTACTTGTTGTACATGGATCTGCCTCGGGAATTCCACAGGTTGGTAAATCAGCACTGTCTCCACTGCTGCGATCAATTAAGTAGGGGTTTTGTGAGGTATCTGCGAGATTTGCAATCGTGTGGTTGCCTTGCAGCAGCTCTGCAACTTCATCTGCTAGACGTACACCGGTCGATTGCATGCGCGCTTCGCGGTTGGCCTGCAATGATGCTGCCTGCAAGCCAACGGCTCCCAGTACTCCAAAACTCAGAATCACAATGGAAACTAGAATTTCAAGTAATGAGAATCCATGTTGTGCAGAGTTAATTTGTATGGTGTAAGAGTTTTTTTGCAATCGCATACAGAGATGTTAGACAGGGACGCTGGCTAGTGGTAGCCGCTAATCGGTGCATAGCTGCCGTTGACGCTAAGTCAAAATCACAGGTTGGCCGGTGTTGGGGCCGGTGTTGGATATAATGCATATGTTTTGCATGGTGCAAGACGCACGCCGCAGGCCGTTCCAGCCCACGGCGCAAGTCACCTAGGTGGTTCTGACAGGGTCAGGCACCACCACAGATAAGGAAATCAAAATGATCGCTGCCTCTATCAAGGCTGAAGTTGTTAAAGCCAACGCTCGTTCCGAAAACGACACTGGTAGCCCAGAAGTGCAAGTTGCACTGCTGACAGCCCGCATCAACGAACTGACTCCCCACTTCAAGGCTAACGCTAAAGACCACCACGGTCGTCGCGGTCTGCTGCGCATGGTGAGCCGTCGTCGCAAGCTGCTGGACTACCTGAAGGGTAAGGACGCAGAGCGTTACACTGCTTTGATCGCTAAGCTGGGCCTGCGTAAGTAAGCACGGTGCAAGATCAAAACGCCTGAGTTAGTACACCTAGCTCAGGCGTTTTTTACTTTGGAGTTTGTTAAAACAGAGCGAAGCTGTGTCATTCCAAAAGCGTTTTTAAATATGATTGCTAGGTTATTTATAGCTATCCGCGCGTTTCTGGAATGGCATCGTGTTCTGTTTAACTTCCAAAACATTGCTGGACATACGCTGCCAGCTATTCCATTAGGAGTAAACACATGACAATGTTCAATAAAGTAACAAAGACGTTCCAATGGGGCCAGCACACGGTCACGATGGAAACGGGTGAAATCGCTCGCCAAGCTTCCGGCGCTGTGTTGGTCAATATTGACGACACGGTGGTCCTGGCCACTGTGGTGGGCTCCAAGATTGCCAAGTCGGGCCAGGACTTTTTCCCCCTGACGGTTGACTACATTGAGAAGACATACGCTGCCGGCAAGATTCCTGGTAGCTTCTTCAAGCGCGAAGCTAAGCCTTCGGAGCTGGAGACGCTGACCTCGCGTTTGATCGATCGTCCTATTCGCCCTCTGTTCCCCGAAGGTTTCTATAACGACGTGCATGTGGTCATCCACACCATTTCGTTGAACCCAGAAGTGGATGCCGACATTGCTGCAATGATTGCTGTGTCTGCTGCGCTGTCTGTGTCGGGTCTGCCTTTCAATGGCCCTATTGGTGCAGCCCGCGTGGGTTACATCAACGGTGAATACGTGCTGAACCCCGGTCAGACCCAGCGCAAGGATTCGCTGATGGATCTGGTTGTTGCGGGTACCGAGTCTGCTGTGCTGATGGTGGAGTCCGAGGCGCAGCAGTTGCCAGAAGAAGTGATGCTGGGCGCTGTGGTTTATGGCCACGAGCAAAGCCAGGTTGCCATCAACGCTATTCACGACCTGGTGCGTGAAGGCGGCAAGCCCGCTTGGGAGTGGACGGCCCCCGCCAAGGATGATGCACTGATCGGCAAGGTGGCTGAGCTGGGTGAAGCCAAGCTGCGCGCCGCTTACCAAGAGCGCAACAAGCAAGTGCGCACGCACGCTTGCCGTCTGGCTTATGCTGAAGTGAAGGCTGGCCTGACTGAGCAAGGCGTTGCATTTGATGGCGTCAAGGTCGAGAGCATGCTGTTCGACATTGAAGCCAATATCGTGCGTTCGCAGATTTTGGCTGGTGAGCCTCGTATTGACGGTCGCGATACACGCACAGTGCGTCCTATCGAAATCCGTAACTCGGTGTTGCCCCGTACCCATGGTTCGGCCCTGTTTACACGTGGTGAAACCCAGGCTCTGGTGATCTCCACGCTGGGTACCGAGCGCGATGCGCAGCGTATTGATGCGCTGGCAGGTGAGTTTGAAGATACCTTCTTGTTCCACTACAACATGCCTCCCTTTGCTACCGGCGAAGTGGGCCGCATGGGTTCGACCAAGCGCCGTGAAATCGGCCACGGTCGTCTGGCTAAACGCGCTTTGGCCGCTTGCTTGCCTAGCAAAGAAGAGTTTCCTTACACCATTCGCGTGGTGTCGGAAATCACTGAATCCAACGGCTCGTCGTCGATGGCATCGGTGTGCGGTGGTTGCTTGTCCATGATGGATGCGGGTGTGCCCATGAAGGCGCACGTGGCTGGTATCGCCATGGGTCTGATCAAGGATGGCAATCGTTTTGCCGTGCTGACCGACATTCTGGGTGACGAAGATCATCTGGGTGATATGGACTTCAAGGTGGCGGGTACTACCAACGGTATTACTGCCCTGCAGATGGACATCAAGATCCAAGGTATCACTAAGGAGATCATGCAAGTGGCTCTGGCACAGGCCAAGGAAGCGCGCATGCACATCCTGGGCAAGATGCAAGAAGCTATGGGTGAAGCCAAGACCGAAGTTTCTGACTTCGCTCCTAAGCTGTTCACCATGAAGATCAACCCCGAGAAGATTCGTGATGTGATCGGTAAGGGTGGTGCCACTATCCGTGCGCTGACCGAAGAAACCGGTACACAAATCAATATCGCTGAAGACGGCACGATCACCATTGCTGCGACAGACGGTGCCAAGGCTGAAGCTGCCAAGTTGCGTATCGAGCAGATCACTGCTGAAGTGGAAATCGGCAAGATATACGAAGGTCCGATCGTCAAGATCTTGGAATTCGGTGCTCTGGTGAATCTGCTGCCCGGTAAAGATGGTCTGCTGCACATCAGTCAGATTGCCCACGAGCGCGTGGAAAAAGTTACCGACTACCTGCAAGAAGGCCAAGTGGTCAAGGTGAAGGTGCTGGAGACTGACGACAAGGGTCGTGTCAAGCTGTCCATGAAGGCTTTGATTGAGCGCCCAGCTGGCGAGCAGCGCGGTGATCGTCCTGCGCCTGCAGAGCGTCAGTTCCGTGAGCCACGTCAGCCTCGTGAGCAGCGCGCCCCGCGTGCCGAGCAAAACGGTGGTGACGAAGTTGACCAGCAACAACAGCAGCAGCAATAAAGTCTAGGCTTTAGTGCGCAATTGCTACATGGTTGCAAGCAATGTTTGTAATCTGTAGCAACGCTATTGGAAAGTGAGCCTCTAGTACTTTCTGTAAAAGGATTTAAGCCGTATTCGGCTTAAATCCTTTTTGTGCAAAGTGCATGAGCCCGCTGTCAAATACTGTGATCAATCCATCTTGATGATGTTGTGACTCCATGAAGAAACTGATTGTTGGCAATTGGAAAATGAATGGCAGTCTGCAGGCTAATGCAGACTTGGTTTCGGCAGTGCTCCAAGGGTTGCCCTCGCCCTTGAGCTGCGGCGTTGGTGTGGCTGTGCCTGCGGTCTATTTGGCGCAAGTGCACGCGCTGATTCAGGGCACGGGTGTGGCGTTGGCGGCGCAAGATGTCTCGCAGCATGAAAAGGGTGCCTACACGGGTGAAACGTCGGCCAGCATGCTGCAAGATGTGGGGGTGCGTTACGCTTTGGTAGGTCACTCTGAGCGACGCCAATACCACGGTGAGACGGATGCCATTGTTGCGGCCAAGGCTCAGGCTGCGCTAGCGAAGGGCGTGACGCCCATCGTTTGCGTGGGTGAAACTTTGCAAGAGCGTGAGGCAGGGCAAACCGAGCAAGTGGTCAAGCGTCAACTGGCTGCAGTCATTCACCATGTGGGGCACTGCACCAGTGAATTGGTGGTGGCGTATGAGCCTGTGTGGGCGATTGGTACGGGTAAGACGGCAACGCCAGAGCAGGCGCAGGCCGTTCATGCTGTGTTGCGTGCGCAGCTTGCTGCAGCTACTGAGCATGCCGCGCGCATGCCATTGCTTTACGGCGGTAGCATGAATGCTGCCAATGCTGCAGAGCTGCTTTTGCAGGCGGATATTGATGGTGGTTTGGTGGGGGGAGCCTCGCTGAAGGCTGCTGACTTTTTGCAGATAATTGCGGCCGCCAACTGATTGGCGTGCTGAGTGCGTTTAACTGAGGAGTAAAAATGAGCGCGTTTGCGACATTGATTTTGGCCGTGCAGATGTTGACGGCCCTGGCCATGATTGGCTTGATTTTGATTCAACACGGTAAGGGTGCGGATATGGGTGCTGCGTTTGGTAGCGGTACATCGGGCAGCTTGTTTGGTGCCAGTGGTAGCGCTAACTTCCTGTCGCGCACTACGGGCGTCTTGGCAACGGTGTTCTTTGTGGCAACACTTGCGCTGGCCTATCTGGGGAACGCTCGCCCTGTGAGCACTGGTAGTGTTCTGGAGAGTGTTCCTGTTCCGGCAGTGACTGCTCCTGCAGCGCCTGCGGTGGATAGCACGATACCTGTCGCGCCTGTGCAAGGTGCGGAGCAGGTTCCGGTCAAATAATTGAATCAAACGCCTGAGGAATGCTGTAGCGCAGCATTTTTCAGGCTAGAATCCAAAGGTTGCTCGGAAAGCGATAGCCCTGTTAGAGGGGGCTCCTCATGCGATCCAAGTAACTTGAGACTTAAAAATGCCGTCGTGGTGGAATTGGTAGACACGCTATCTTGAGGGGGTAGTGGCGAAAGCTGTGCGAGTTCGAGTCTCGCCGACGGCACCATCAAAATACAGCCTGCCCATGATCAGGCAGTGGTCGAGGGCAAGGTCAAAAAGCGGAAAACGCGACCTCACATGAACCTCGAGCAATATCTCCCGGTCCTGCTTTTCATCTTAGTAGGCATCGCTGTGGGAGTCGTTCCACTCATTCTTGGCTATGTGCTGGGCCCAAATCGCCCTGATGCCGCCAAAAACTCCCCATACGAATGCGGCTTTGAAGCCTTTGAAGATGCGCGCATGAAGTTCGATGTGCGCTTCTATCTCATCGCCATTCTGTTTATCTTGTTTGATTTGGAAATCGCTTTCCTGTTGCCTTGGGCCGTTGCGCTGCAAGACGTCGGCATGGCTGGTTTCGTCGCTGTTCTCATTTTCCTGACCGTTCTTGTCGTAGGTTTTGCTTACGAATGGAAAAAGGGCGCCCTGGATTGGGAATAAGTACACGCACTCCTCAAATAAGGACACACGATGATTGAAGGCGTGATGAAAGAAGGCTTTGTTACCACCAGCTATGACGCTGTGGTGAACTGGGCAAAAACTGGTTCGATTTGGCCCATGACTTTTGGTCTGGCCTGTTGTGCTGTAGAGATGATGCATTCAGCGGCCGCTCGTTATGATTTGGCGCGTTTTGGGGCAGAGGTGTTTCGCCCCTCGCCCCGTCAGTCTGACTTGATGATTGTGGCGGGAACGCTGTGCAACAAGATGGCTCCGGCGCTGCGCAAGGTATATGACCAGATGTCAGAACCTCGTTGGGTGCTGTCCATGGGCTCTTGCGCCAACGGTGGTGGCTACTATCACTACAGCTACTCGGTGGTGCGTGGTTGTGACCGTATCGTTCCGGTGGATGTTTATGTGCCTGGTTGCCCCCCCACAGCGGAAGCGTTGATCTACGGCATCATTCAGTTGCAGCAGAAAATCCGCCGCACGAACACCATCGCCCGCGTTTAAGGAGCCGAGAGGATGTCCGCTTTTGCTATTCAGCCCGAAGAGCTTCGGGGTTTGCTGGCTGCCGCGTTGGGCGACCAAGTCCGCAGCGTCGCTGTCACCTTGGGTGAAGTCACTGTCGAAGTGAATGCAGCCAATTATTTAGATGTCATGCGCACATTGCGTGATGCCCCTGGCTGCCAATTTGAGCAACTGATTGATCTGTGCGGTGTGGATTACTCTGCTTACCAAGAAACAGGTCGTGACGGTGCGCGTTTTGCCGTGGTCTGCCACCTGTTGTCTGTGAGTTTGAATCAGCGTGTACGAGTGCGCGTCATGTGTCCAGACGATGACATGCCTGTGGTTGCTTCTATGTGCGATCTGTGGAGCAGTGCTAACTGGTTTGAGCGTGAAGCTTTTGACCTTTTTGGCATCATTTTCGAAGGCCACTTGGATCTGCGTCGTATTTTGACGGACTACGGTTTCATCGGCCATCCATTTCGCAAGGACTTCCCGTTGTCGGGTCACGTTGAAATGACGTATGACACTGTGCAGCGACGTGTGGTCTACCAACCTGTCACGATTGAGCCGCGCGAGATCACGCCACGCATCATCCGTGAAGAGAACTACGGAGGACTGCACTAACAAGCGCATTGCGCCTGTTAGTTGACGATCATGGCTGAAATTAAAAACTATTCCATCAACTTCGGTCCTCAGCACCCGGCAGCCCACGGTGTGCTGCGTCTGGTTCTGGAGCTCGACGGTGAAGTGGTGCAGCGTGCGGATCCGCACGTGGGCCTGCTGCACCGCGGTACTGAAAAACTGGCTGAGCACAAAACCTATATCCAGTCGCTGCCTTATATGGATCGACTGGACTATGTGTCCATGATGTGCAATGAGCATGCGTATTGCTTGGCCATCGAAAAAATGCTGGGCCTGGAAGTGCCCAAGCGTGCGCAGTACATCCGAGTGATGTTCAGCGAAATCACACGTTTGCTCAATCACCTCATGTGGTTGGGCTCGAACGGTATGGACTGCGGTGCATCCACCGTATTGATGTGGACATTCCGTGAGCGCGAAGACCTGTTTGACATGTATGAAGCTGTTTCTGGCGCACGCATGCACGCAGCTTACTTCCGTCCAGGTGGTGTGTATCGCGATTTGCCTGACACCATGCCGCAGTTCAAGGCGAACAAGGTCCGCAATGCCAAGGGGATTGAAAAGCTCAATGCCAATCGCCAAGGTTCGTTGCTGGACTTCATTGAAGACTTTACCAATCGCTTTCCCGCCTGCGTGGATGAGTACGAGTCACTGCTGACTGAAAACCGTATCTGGAAACAGCGTATGGTTGGGATTGGGGTAGTGACTCCTGAGCGTGCCCTGAACATGGGGTTCACAGGTCCTATGCTGCGTGGTTCTGGCATTGCGTGGGATCTGCGTAAGAAGCAGCCTTATGAGGTGTACAGCGAGCTGGACTTTGACATTCCAGTGGGTAAAACCGGTGACTGCTATGACCGCTATTTGGTGCGTGTGGCGGAAATGCGCCAATCCAATGAGCTGATCAAGCAATGTATCAAGTGGCTCCGTGCCAACCCCGGGCCAGTGATTACTGAAAATCACAAGATTGCGCCACCGGCTCGCGAGGACATGAAGTCCAACATGGAGTCGTTGATTCACCACTTTAAGCTGTTCACTGAAGGCTTCCGTGTACCGGAAGGTGAGGCGTACGCTGCGGTTGAGCATCCCAAGGGTGAATTCGGTATTTACATGGTAAGTGATGGTGCGAACAAGCCTTATCGCTTGAAAATTCGCGCCCCAGGGTTCGCCCACTTGGCGATGATGGACGAGGTGGTCAGTGGCCACATGTTGTCCGACGTGGTGGCCATCATTGGCACCATGGATATCGTGTTCGGAGAGATTGACCGATGATTACTGAAGCGACCAAAGCGCGTTTTGCGCGTGAAGTGGCCAAGTACCCGGCTGACCAGAAGCAATCTGCAGTGATGGCGTGTTTGACTATCGTGCAGCAAGAACTGGGTTGGGTAAGCCCTGAAAGCGAGGCAGTGATCGCTGGCGTGTTGGACATGCCTGAGATCGCAGTGCACGAAGTCACAACGTTCTACAACATGTACAACCAAAAGCCTGTGGGCAAGTACAAGTTGAACGTCTGCACCAATTTGCCTTGCCAGTTGCGTGATGGCTATAAAGCCTTGCATCACCTCGAGTCCAAGCTGGGCATCAAGATGGGCGAGACCACGGCGGACGGGATGTTTACATTGCAGCAGTCAGAATGCCTGGGCGCCTGTGCTGACTCCCCAGTGATGCTGGTCAATGACCGATGCATGTGCAGCTTGATGAGCAACGACAAGCTGGACGAACTGGTTGACGGTTTGCGCGCTGCGGAGGGGCAAGCATGACTATCTCAGCACAAGACGTATTGGCCAAGTTCGTTGCCTCGGGCAATGAAACTTGTTTCCATGACCGCCATATTGATCCTCAAATCTATGCAGGCCTTAATGGCAGCAACTGGTCGATCAAGGACTACGAAGCACGTGGTGGATACCAAGCGCTGCGTAAGCTGCTGGGTACTGATGGTGGCAATGGCCTGACGCAAGATGAAGTCATTGCTACGCTGAAAGAGTCGGGTTTGCGTGGCCGTGGCGGCGCAGGTTTTCCGACGGGGCTGAAGTGGAGCTTCATGCCTCGCCAGTTCCCCGGCCAAAAGTATTTGGTCTGTAATTCTGATGAGGGCGAACCGGGTACGTGCAAAGACCGTGAGATCTTGGTACATAACCCCCATATCGTGATTGAAGGCATGGCAATTGCCGCTTTCGCGATGGGCATCAATGTGGGCTACAACTATATCCACGGTGAAATCTTCCAGGCCTATGAGCGTTTTGAGGAGGCTTTGGAAGAGGCTCGCGCGGCAGGCTATTTGGGTGACAACATATTGGGCAGCAACTTTAGCTTTCAGCTGCATGCTCACCATGGTTTTGGCGCTTACATCTGTGGCGAAGAAACTGCGTTGCTGGAGTCTTTGGAAGGCAAGAAGGGGCAGCCCCGTTTCAAGCCACCGTTTCCCGCAAGTTTTGGTCTGTATGGGAAGCCAACAACCATTAACAACACCGAGACTTTTGCAGCCGTACCTTGGATTATTCGCAATGGCGGCGCAGCGTATCTGGCGTGCGGTAAACCGAACAATGGCGGCACCAAGATCTATTCGGTCAGTGGTGATGTGAACTTGCCCGGCAATTATGAAGTTCCGATGGGGACGCCTTTCAGCACGTTGCTGGAGCTGGCAGGTGGTGTGCGTACTGGGCGCAAGCTTAAGGCCGTGATCCCTGGTGGCTCGTCTTCGCCAGTGTTGCCAGCGGATGTCATGATGGAATGCACGATGGATTACGACTCTATCTCCAAGGCTGGCTCCATGCTCGGCTCTGGGGCTGTGATCGTGATGGACGATTCGCGTGACATGGTTGAGAGTCTGTTGCGTCTGTCGTATTTCTACCAGCACGAGTCATGTGGCCAGTGCACGCCTTGCCGTGAGGGTACGGGCTGGCTATGGCGCGTGGTTAAACGCATCCAAGAAGGCGAAGGACGTCCCGAAGACATCGAGTTGCTGGACTCCGTGTCCGTCAACATCATGGGGCGCACGATTTGTGCGCTGGGTGATGCCGCAGCAATGCCTGTGCGCGCCATGATCAAGCATTTCCGCCACGAATTTGAAGCCAAGATTGCCGCGGCTACAAAGACCGACTCCACAGTCGCCTGATCGCGAGAGACATATGGTTGAAATTGAACTAGACGGCAAGAAAGTGGAGGTCGCTCCTGGCAGCATGGTGATGCATGCTGCGGAGAAGGCTGGCACTTACATTCCGCATTTCTGTTACCACAAGAAACTTTCCATCGCTGCCAATTGCCGTATGTGCTTGGTAGAAGTGGAAAAGGCCCCTAAACCCATGCCTGCCTGTGCCACGCCTGTGACGCAAGGCATGATTGTGCGCACCAAGAGCGAAAAAGCTATCAAGGCGCAGCAGTCGGTCATGGAGTTTTTGCTCATCAACCACCCATTAGATTGCCCTATCTGTGATCAAGGTGGTGAGTGCCAGTTGCAAGATTTGGCCGTGGGTTATGGCGGGACTGGCTCGCGCTATGAAGAGGAAAAACGTGTTGTTGCTCACAAGGATATCGGGCCGCTGATCTCCATGGAGGAGATGACCCGCTGTATTCATTGCACTCGCTGCGTGCGCTTTGGCCAAGAGGTGGCCGGGGTGATGGAGCTGGGCATGGTGAACCGCGGAGAGCATTCCGAAATCACAACGGTGATTGGTGACACCGTCGATTCCGAGCTGTCGGGCAACATGATCGATTTGTGCCCTGTGGGCGCTTTGACCAGCAAGCCTTTCCGCTACAGCGCTCGTACTTGGGAGCTGTCACGCCGCAAGTCGGTGTCTCCGCATGACTCGACCGGTGCGAACCTGATTGTTCAGGTGAAGAACCACAAAGTGATGCGTGTCGTTCCTTTTGAGAACGAAGCTATCAACGAATGCTGGATTGCTGACCGTGATCGTTTTTCATATGAAGCGCTCAACAGTGAAGAGCGCCTGACGCAGCCCATGATCAAGCAGGGCGGCGAATGGAAAACGGTGGATTGGCAGACTGCGCTGGAGTACGTTGCCAACGGTCTCAAGCAAGTGAAAGACCAGCATGGTGCGCAAAGCATTGGTGCTTTGGTGAGCCCGCACAGCACTCTGGAAGAGCTGTTTTTGACAGGTCAACTGTTGCGCGGCATGGGCAGTGACAACATTGACTGGCGTTTGCGTAATGCGCAGTTCAACGCAGCAGAAGGTGTGCGCTGGTTGGGTACATCGATTGCATCGCTGTCTGATCTGCAGGCCGTTTTGGTTGTCGGCTCCAATCTGCGTAAAGACCACCCACTGTTTGCACAACGTATTCGCCAAGCTGCGAAAAAGGGTGCTCAAGTCTTTGCACTGAACAGCAAGGTCCATGACTGGGCAATGCCTGTTAAGGCGTCTGTGGTGGCTGCCCAGGATTGGGCGCAAGCTTTGGCTGACATTGCGGCCGCTGTGGCGCAAATCAAGGGTGTGCAAGCGCCCGTGGCAGCGCAGAGCAACGTGGAAGCGGATGCCATCGCAAATGCGCTTTTGGCTGGCGAGCGTAAAGCAGTTTTGCTGGGTAATGCTGCAGCCCACCATGCGCACGCTGATGAGCTTTTGGCGCTGGCGAACTGGATTGGTGAGCAAACAGGAGCCAGCATTGGCTATCTGAGCGAGGCTGCCAACACGGTCGGTGCGCAATGGGTCAAGGCGCAGCCTCAAGCCAACGGTTTGAATGCTGCACAGATGATTGCTGGCGGACTGAAAGCTGCGATTTTGCTGAACACTGAGCCTGCTTTTGATTCGGCTGCTGGCCAGCAAGCACTTCAGGGTTTGAACAAGTCCGAGATGGTTGTGACACTCAGTCCCTTCAAGGCCAACATGGAAATCAGCGACGTGCTGCTGCCGATCGCGCCTTTCTCTGAGACCTCGGGTACGTTTGTTAACGCTGAAGGTCGCGTGCAAAGCTTCCATGCCGTGGTCAAGCCTTTGGCTGAAACTCGTCCAGCTTGGAAAGTGCTGCGTGTACTGGCCAACTTGCTGGGTGTGCAAGGCGTAGATTACGAGTCTTCACAAGACGTGATGGCAATGGCGATTGGTGCAGACACCCAAGCGGTGCCAGCCCAGGCATTGAGCAATGCAACCAAGGTTGCGGTGCAAGTGCTGAGCCAAGCCGTGGCTGAACCTGCTGTAGCTAGCATTTATCAATTGGACAGCCTTGTCCGTCGTGCAACTTCGCTGCAACTGACGGCAGATGCGCGCCAGGCACAAGTGGGAGGTGCAGCATGATTGATGCACTCAAAATTGCAGGCGCAGGCCTGGTGGATGCTGCTTGGTGGACGCAAGCAGCTTGGCCAGTTATCTGGGTGCTGCTGGGCATCATCGCGATTGTTGCTCCGCTGATGATTGCGGTGGCTTACCTCACGCTGTGGGAGCGTAAGTTCCTTGGCTGGATGCAAGTGCGTCCAGGTCCCAATCGTGTGGGGCCATGGGGCTTGCTGCAACCTATGGCTGATGGCTTGAAGCTGCTGACCAAAGAGTTGATCATGCCCACGGTGGCATCTAAGGGGCTGTTTTATGTCGGCCCTGTGATGGCGATCATGCCGGCACTGGCTGCATGGGTGGCTGTGCCTTTTGGTCCTGAGGTCGCATTGGCCAACGTGAACGCAGGTTTGCTGCTGGTTATGGCGATCACTTCGATTGAAGTGTATGGCGTGATCATTGCAGGCTGGGCTTCCAACTCCAAGTACGCCTTTTTGGGTGCACTGCGTGCTTCGGCACAAATGATCAGCTATGAAATTGCCATGGGCTTTTGCTTCTTGGTAGTCATCATGGTGACTGGCAGCATGAATCTGACGCAGATTGTGCTGAGCCAAGGTCAAGGGCAGTTTGCTGATTTGGGCCTGAGCTTCCTGTCTTGGAACTGGTTGCCACTGTTGCCGATTTTCTTTGTGTACCTGATCTCGGGCGTTGCAGAAACCAACCGTCACCCGTTTGACGTGGTGGAAGGTGAGTCGGAAATTGTGGCGGGTCACATGGTCGAGTATTCGGGCATGGGCTTTGCGATCTTCTTCTTGGCTGAATACGCCAGCATGTGGCTGGTGTCCATTTTGGCCGTCACCATGTTCTTGGGCGGCTGGTTGCCACCGGTAGAGGCCTTGTCCTTTATTCCTGGCTGGATCTGGCTGGCAGCAAAGACGGCTTTCGTTGTCAGCTTGTTTATCTGGATTCGAGCGACCTTCCCACGCTTTCGCTATGACCAAATCATGCGTCTGGGCTGGAAGATCTTTATCCCTGTCACCTTGGTGTGGCTGGTCATCGTGGGTGCTTGGTTGCACTCGCCTTGGAACATTTGGAATTAAGCGGGGACACCAATGGCTGCTGTTGCTGCTACACCTTTTTCGATCAAGGATTTCTTCAAGAGCTTCATGCTCGTGGAACTGTTCAAGGGCATGGCCCTGACAGGTCGCAAGGCGTTTGCGCCCCATGTGACGATTCAGTTCCCTGAAGAAAAAACACCTCTGTCTCCACGTTTTCGTGGTCTGCATGCGCTGCGTCGGTATGAAAACGGCGAAGAGCGTTGCATTGCTTGCAAGCTGTGTGAAGCCGTTTGCCCTGCGATGGCCATCACCATCGAGTCAGATGTGCGCGATGACGGCTCACGCCGTACGACGCGCTATGACATCGACTTGACCAAGTGCATTTTTTGCGGTTTCTGCGAAGAAAGCTGCCCGGTCGATTCGATTGTAGAAACGCACATCTTTGAGTACCACGGCGAAAAGCGTGGCGACTTGTACTTCACCAAGGACATGTTGCTGGCTGTGGGTGACCGCTACGAAACCGACATCGCTGCAGCCAAGGCTGCGGATGCCAAGTACCGCTAAAGCGGCTCCTGATCCAGAAAGATTCGAATCATGGATGCCAAAACTGGTTTCTTTTATCTTTTCTCGGCGGTGATGCTGTTCGCAGCCTTCCGAGTCATCACATCGCGTAACCCCGTGCACGCAGTGTTGAACCTGATTCTTGCGTTCTCACAAGCCGCAGGTATTTGGTTGCTGCTCAAAGCCGAGTTCCTGGGCATAGCCTTGGTGGTGGTGTATTTGGGTGCTGTGATGGTGCTCTTTATGTTCGTGGTCATGATGTTGGACATCCGCATTGACCGCGTTCGCCAAGGTTTTTGGAAGCATTTTCCAGTTGCCGCCTTCGTAGGTGCTGTTGTTGCACTGGAGATGGCGCTGGTGCTGATGGCAGGCTTTGGCTCGGTGGACGAAGCGCGGCCGGTGGCCGAGTTGTTGAATAAGCACGGTGAAGTCATTCCTTATTCCAACACCCTGGCTTTGGGGCGCCTGCTGTACACAGAGTATTTGTACCCCGTTGAAATCGCAGCCATCTTGTTGCTGGTAGCGATGATCACAGCCATTGCGCTGACGATGCGCAAACGCAAAGACACAAAGGCAATCAACCCAGCCATTCAGGTTCGTGTGCGTGCTAAAGACCGCGTGAGTTTGGTCAAGATGGCGCCTACACAAACAGCAGTTGCACCAGCAGCTGAGGGTGAGGTTGCCGTGGAGGAGAAAAAATGACGCTCACACTCGGGCACTTCCTAACGCTGGGAGCCATGCTGTTCGCCATCTCGGTGATTGGTATTTTTCTGAACCGGAAAAATCTGATCGTTCTGTTGATGTGCATTGAACTGATGCTTTTGGCGGTTAACACCAACTTTGTCGCTTTCTCTCACTATCTGGGAGATATGCATGGTCAAGTGTTTGTGTTCTTCATCCTGACGGTTGCGGCCGCAGAATCAGCGATTGGCTTGGCCATTCTGGTGCTGCTGTTCCGTAACAAGTCCAGTATCAATGCGGAAGATCTCAATACCCTCAAGGGTTGAGTCGCCGGTATTTGCAAGGTTCTGAAGAATGAGTCAAACACTTTCTGCATCCATGCTCCTGGCAGTACCTCTGGCTCCGCTGGCGGGTTCTGTTTTGGCGGGCATATTTGGCACCGCTTTTGGTGGCAACAAATTCGGCCGTGGGGTGAGCCATTCGCTCACCATTCTGGGCGTGGTGGTTTCTTTCATTTTGTCGGCGTTGACATTCCAGGCAGTGGTCTTTGAAGGTGCAACCTTCAATGCCACTATCTATGAGTGGATGACTGTGGGCAGCCTGAAGATGGAGATCGGTTTTCTGATCGATTCCATCACCGCCATGATGATGTGCGTGGTGACCTTTGTGTCGCTGATGGTGCACATCTACACCATGGGTTACATGGAAGAAGATGACGGCTACAACCGTTTCTTCTCGTACATCTCGCTGTTCACTTTCTCCATGCTGATGCTGGTGATGAGTAACAACCTGCTGCAGCTGTTCTTCGGCTGGGAAGCAGTGGGCCTGGTGTCGTACCTGCTGATCGGCTTCTATTACAAGAAACCCTCTGCCACGTTCGCCAACATGAAGGCCTTCTTGGTCAACCGTGTGGGTGACTTCGGTTTCATCTTGGGCATTGGCTTGATTGCTGCTTACACAGGCACGCTGAACTACAGCGAAATCTTTGCCAAGCTGCCAGAGATTCAAGCGACAACATTGCCTGGAACTGACTGGTTGCTGGTCACTGTGACTGCCATTTGCTTGTTCATCGGTGCGATGGGCAAGTCGGCGCAGTTTCCGCTGCACGCCTGGTTGCCAGACTCCATGGAAGGCCCCACACCTATTTCTGCGCTGATTCACGCGGCAACGATGGTGACGGCCGGTATCTTCATGGTCTCGCGCATGTCTCCGCTGTATGAGCTGTCGGATGTAGCGTTGAACTTCATCTTGGTGATCGGCTCCATTACTGCCTTGTTCATGGGCATCTTGGGCATCATCCAAAACGACATCAAGCGCGTGATTGCGTACTCCACGCTGTCGCAGCTGGGTTACATGACCATCGCCCTGGGCGTGTCGGCCTACTCGGTGGCCACGTTCCACCTGATGACGCACGCGTTCTTCAAGGCGCTGCTGTTCCTGGGTGCCGGCTCCGTCATCATGGGCATGCACCACAACCAGGACATCCGCTGGATGGGTGGCGTGCGCAAGTACATGCCCATCACCTGGATCACGTTCTTGCTGGGTAACCTGGCGCTGATCGGTACACCGTTCTTCTCGGGTTTTTACTCCAAGGACGCCATCATCGAAGCGGTTCACGCATCGAACTTGCCTGCGTCTGGCTTTGCAAATTTTGCAGTGCTGGCGGGTGTGTTCATTACGGCGTTCTATTCTTTCCGTCTGTACTTCCTCGTATTCCACGGTAAAGAGCGCTACGACCAAAATCCGGATGCGCACCACGATGACCACCACGGTCACGACGACCACGGTCATGGCCACGATGCCAAGCCGCATGAGTCGCCTTGGGTGGTGACTGCACCGCTGGTGCTGCTGGCCATTCCTTCGGTGGTGATTGGCGCGATTGCGCTGATGCCCATGCTGTTCGGAGACTTCTTTAACGGCGTGATCTTTATTGACCATGCCAAGCACGGTGCAATGACTGAGCTGGCTGGGAAGATTCACGGCTGGTTGCCTATGGCGTTGCACGGTTTCCAGACTGCTCCGTTCTGGCTGGCGCTGGCGGGTGTGGTGGTGTCCTATGTGTTTTACATGGTCAAGCCACAGATTCCTGCTGCCATCATGGCGTTGTCCAAGAAGATTGGTCTGTACCAAGTGCTGGAAGGCAAGTACGGCGTGGACTGGGTGTATGAAAACATCTTTGCCCGTGGTTCGCGTGTCTTGGGCACGGTGTTCTGGAAGGCCGGTGACCAAGCTGTGATCGACGGTCTCGTTGTGAACGGTTCCTGGAAGCTGGTAGGCAAGATCGCATCGGTGATCCGCTGGTTCCAGACGGGCTACATCTACCACTATGCGTTGGTCATGATTTTGGGCATCTTCTTGCTCATGACCTACTTCGTGTGGCTCAACAAGTAAGGAAGAACAAAAATGGGTTTGTTGAGTCTTGCCATTTGGACACCCATCATCTTTGGTGTCCTCCTGCTGGCCTTTGGCAAGGACAGCTGCGCACGTGGCGTGCGCTGGGTAGCGTTGATTGGCTCCATCTTGGGTTTGCTGGTCACGGTACCGTTGATTACGGGTTTTGATACCACCTCCGCGAACATGCAGTTCGTAGAGAAGTTCATGTGGATTGAGCGCTTCAGCATTCAGTACCACCTGGGCCTGGACGGTTTGTCCATGTGGTTCGTGCCCCTGACAGCTTTCATCACGGTGATCGTGGTGCTGGCATCGTGGGAAAACATCACCGAGCGCGTCAACCAGTACATGGGTGCGTTCCTGGTGCTGTCGGGTCTGATGATTGGTGTCTTCTGCGCACTGGACGGCTTGCTGTTCTACGTGTTCTTTGAAGCCACCCTGATCCCCATGTACCTGATCATTGGTATCTGGGGCGGCCCCAACAAGATCTACGCTGCGTTCAAGTTTTTCCTGTACACCTTGATGGGCTCGCTGCTCACCTTGGTGGCCATCATCTACTTGTACAACCAGTCGGGTGGCAGCTTTGACATCCTGACATGGCACAAGCTGCCACTGGGCATGCTGCCTCAGACCTTGGTGTTCTTTGCGTTCTTTGCTGCGTTTGCAGTGAAGGTACCCATGTTCCCATTCCATACATGGTTGCCCGATGTGCACGTGGAAGCGCCTACAGGCGGCTCGGCAGTGCTGGCGGCCATCATGCTCAAGCTGGGCGCTTACGGTTTCCTGCGTTTTTCCATGCCTATCGCTCCGGATGCTGCGCGTGAATACGCATGGCTGATGATTGCCCTGTCACTGATCGCTGTGGTCTATGTGGGCATGGTGGCCTTGGTGCAAAAGGACATGAAAAAGCTGGTGGCGTACTCGTCGGTAGCGCACATGGGCTTTGTCACACTGGGCTTCTTCATCTTCAACGATCTGGGTGTTTCGGGCGGCATTGTGCAAATGATTGCCCACGGCTTTGTCTCAGGTGCGATGTTCCTGTGCATTGGCGTGCTGTATGACCGTGTGCACTCTCGTGAAATCGCCGCTTACGGCGGTGTGGTCAACACCATGCCCAAGTTTGCTGCGTTTGCGCTGCTGTTTGCCATGGCCAATTGCGGCCTGCCTGCTACCGCTGGTTTCGTGGGCGAGTGGATGGTGATTTTGGGTGCCGTGCAATTCAACTTCTGGGTGGGCCTGCTGGCTGCAACTGCGCTGATCTTTGGCGCGGCTTACACCCTGTGGATGTACAAGCGCGTGTATCTGGGCCCCATCGGCAACGACAACGTGAAGAACCTGGACGACATCGGTTGCCGTGAGTTTTTGGTGTTGGGCATTTTGGCGATTGCCGTGCTGGCCATGGGTATCTATCCCAAGCCGTTCACGGATGTGATGGATCCTTCGGTGACAGAGCTGCTCAAGCACGTCGCCCAATCCAAGCTTCCTTGACCAGACTGAACTGAGAGATTGAGATGATTGACAACATCAGCTGGCTTTCGATCTACCCTGAGATCGTGCTCCTGGTCATGGGATGCGTGATTACCTTGGTGGACCTGGGCGTGAAAAGCGCCCGCCGCACCGGCACCTATGTGCTGACCATGTTGACACTGGCAGTGGTGGCTGTTTTGCAGGCCAACTATGCGCTCAGCGGCAATACCTTCTATGGCTGGGGCAACATGGTTGTCTCTGACGCCATGGGCAACTGGCTCAAGTGCTTTGCCACCGTGGCCATGATGGTGACGCTGGTTTACGCCCGCCCTTATGCGGCTGACCGTGACATGCTGCGCGGCGGTGAGCTGTTCAGCCTGTCCACTTTTGCGTTGCTGGGCATGTTCATCATGATCAGTGCCAACAACCTGCTGCTGATCTACCTGGGCCTGGAGCTGCTGACCTTGTCGAGCTATGCACTGGTGGCACTGCGCCGTGACCATACGCTGGCCACAGAAGCTGCCATGAAGTACTTTGTGCTCGGCTCAATGGCGTCCGGGTTCTTGCTGTACGGCTTGTCCATGGTTTACGGTGCAACCGGCTCGCTGGACATCGGTGAAATCTTCAAGGCCATCAGCTCCGGCGAAATCAAGCACCAGATCCTGGTATTTGGCCTGGTCTTCGTGGTGGCAGGTCTGGCGTTCAAGCTCGGCGCTGCACCGTTTCACATGTGGATTCCAGACGTCTACCACGGCGCTCCAACTGCCGTGACGCTGCTCATTGGTGGCGCGCCCAAGCTGGCAGCGTTTGCCATCGTGATTCGTCTGCTGGTGGACGGCATGCTGCCGCTGGCCTTTGACTGGCAGCAAATGCTGGCTGTGCTGGCGATTGCTTCCTTGCTGGTGGGTAACTTTGCCGCCATTGCGCAGACCAACCTCAAGCGCATGCTGGCTTACTCCACCATCGCGCAAATGGGCTTTGTGCTGCTGGGCCTGCTGTCGGGCGTGATTGATGGCGAGATTGACCCCGCACGCGCTGCCAATGCGTACAGCTCTTCCATGTTCTACGTGGTCACTTACGTGCTGACAACGCTGGCATCGTTCGGTGTAGTGCTGCTGCTGGCACGTGAAGGTTTTGAGAGCGAAGAAATCTCTGACCTGGCTGGCTTGAACCAGCGCAGCCCGCTGTACGCCGGCATCATGGCAGCGTGCCTGTTCTCCATGGCTGGTATTCCACCGCTGGTTGGTTTCTACGCCAAGCTGTCTGTGCTGCAAGCGCTGGTGGCTTCGGGTGAGGCCTTCTACATTGGCTTGGCTATCTTTGCCGTGGTGATGTCGCTGATCGGTGCCTTCTACTACCTGCGCGTGGTCAAAGTCATGTACTTTGACAAGCCTGTGAGCACTGCCACCGTGTCTGCCCCCTGGGATGTGCGCGCTGTGCTGACGGTCAATGGTGCACTGGTTTTGATCTTGGGCATTGTTCCTGGTGGTTTGATGTCGCTGTGTGCGGATGCCATCGTCCGTGCGCTGGCATCCTGACCCATAATGTGAAGCGTGACTCAAACCGCTTCCATCTGGCTTGTAATTTTGGCGGCCCTCGTGGCCGCCAATTTGCCTTTTATGAATGAACGCTGGCTCGCTGTTGGCCCCATGGCATCTTCTAAAGAGAAGTCCATGTGGGGCAGACTGGCTGAGCTGGTGCTGTTGTACTTTCTGGTCGGCCTGCTGGCTTTGGCGCTGGAGCGCCGGCTGGGGCAGATCTATCCGCAAGGCTGGGAGTTCTACGCCATTACAGCAACGCTGTTTGTGACGTTGGCCTTTCCGGGCTTTGTCTGGCGCTACCTTACCAAGCGCCGCGGCCGCTAAACTTAGCGGCATCTCTATCAAGCAGAGCCTAGCCTCTGCTTTTTTTATGTCTTCTTTTGAACGTCTCCTTTTGATTTGATGCCATGAAGGTGTTTGACCTGCACTGCCCGCTGGACCACGTATTTGAAGGCTGGTTTGGCTCGGAAGCTGATTTTCGCAACCAGATGGAGAAGGGCTTGGTGCAATGCCCGATGTGCGGCAGCCAGCAACTGCGCAAAGGGCTGAGTGCTCCGCGTTTGAATTTTGGGGCCCAAGCACCTGCCCGCGCATTGGCCGCGACAGCGGCAGCGGGGACTGCTCCACCAGCACCTGTTACCAGCGCTGAAGACCGCAGCAAGCAGCAAGCCTTGCAAGCTGCATGGCTGCAGGCCTCGCGCGAGATTGCGCAAAAGACCGAAGATGTGGGCGAGCGTTTTGCCGACGAAGCCCTGCGCATGCACAAGGGTGAAGAGCCGCAGCGGCCCATCCGTGGTCAAGCAACACCCAGGCAAGCGATGGAGCTGCTGGAAGAAGGCGTGCCTGTCATGCCTTTGGCCTTGCCCCAAGGCAGCAAAGAGACATTGCAATAAGTTATGAAAAATAATGAGCGCTTATCGCTTGTGTAGCAAGCGTTTAAAATAGTTTTGTATCTGAAAACGTTTGCTAGCAAGCGTTAATAGCTACTGTTATTGAATAATGATTGATGCAAGTCACATCGGCGCTGCTGAAGCTGACAAAAAGCTGCCGAGACGGTCTTAGGGCGACAGCATGTCAAGCCTGGGTCGCAGGTGTGTCTCTTTCTTATGTTGTTGATTCAAAAGAATTTAATGCTTGATGTGAGTCCAATAGGGTAAGTGCTTAGGTTGTAAGGCTTAGGCACAACTCCTAGTGCGTAGCCTGAAACCTCACACATACGATGCACCGCAACATAGAACTCGGTGCATGCTTGGAACAGGCCAAAAGCCTGCCAGCGCCGCACCTCCACCACGGAGCAGCTTGGGCGCAATGAGCGACGTTATTCTTCAAACCACCAATCTCACCAAAGAGTTCAAAGGGTTCACGGCAGTGAGCCATGTGAATCTTTCGGTGCAGCGCGGCAGCATCCACGCGCTCATCGGCCCAAACGGCGCGGGCAAAACCACCTGTTTCAATTTGCTGACCAAGTTTCTGGAGCCAACTTCCGGCGAGATTCGCTTTAACGGCCATGACATCACCCGTGAGGCACCGGCCCAGATCGCCCGCCGTGGTGTGATTCGTTCGTTCCAGATTTCTGCCGTATTCCCGCACCTGACCTTGATGGAGAACGTACGCGTGGGTCTGCAGCGCAAGCTGGGTACCGCGTTCCATTTCTGGAAAAGCGAGAGCACGCTCAACCAGCTCAATGGCCGTGCCATGGAGTTGCTGGAAGAAGTGGGCCTTGCTGATATGGCCGATGAAGTCACCGTCAACCTGCCTTATGGCCGCAAGCGTGCGCTGGAAATTGCCACCACACTGGCGATGGAGCCAGAGCTGATGCTGCTGGACGAGCCCACACAAGGCATGGGCCACGAGGACGTGGACCGTGTCACTCAGCTGATCAAAAAAGTCTCGGCAGGCCGCACCATATTGATGGTCGAGCACAACATGAAAGTCATCTCCACCATTGCTGACCGCATCACCGTGCTGCAACGCGGTGCGGTGCTGGCAGAGGGAAATTACGCTGAAGTCTCCAGCAATCCGCAAGTGATGGAAGCCTATATGGGCACCACCGACGGCCAACTGCAGGGAGCGCACTAACCATGGCGGCACAGAACAACACAGCCCCTGCGCTGGAAATTCGCAATCTCGAGGCCTGGTACGGTGAATCGCACGTACTGCACGGCGTAGACATGGTGGTGCAGCCGGGTGAAGTCGTGACGCTGTTGGGGCGCAATGGCGCAGGGCGCACTTCCACCATGCGTGCGGTCATGGGCTTGACGGGCTCGCGTAAAGGCTCGGTCAAGTTTCATGGTCAAGAGACCATCGGCTTGCCCACCCACAAGATCGCACATTTTGGCGTGGGCTACTGCCCTGAAGAACGTGGCATTTTCTCCAGCCTTTCGTGTGAAGAAAACCTGCTGCTGCCCCCGCAACTGAAGACGGGCCATGAAGGCATGAGTGTTGAAGAGATTTACGCCATGTTCCCTAACCTGGCTGAACGTCGCCACAGTCAGGGCACACGCTTGTCCGGCGGTGAGCAGCAAATGCTGGCCGTGGCGCGCATTTTGCGCACCGGGGCGCGTTTGCTGTTGCTCGATGAAATCTCGGAAGGTCTGGCCCCTGTGATCGTGCAAGCGCTGGCTCGCATGATTCACACACTGCGTGCCAAGGGTTACACCATCGTCATGGTGGAGCAGAACTTTCGGTTTGCAGCGCCCTTGGCCGACCGTTTCTACGTCATGGAACACGGCCGCATTGTCGAGACTTTTGCCGCAGCCCAGCTCGACGCCAAGATGCCTGTGCTCAATGAACTCTTGGGTGTGTGACCGCACAAAGACGCTCGCTTTTCCTGTTCCCATTCATAAAGATAAAGAGACAACATGCACGCAATCACTTCCCCTTTGACCGCCTTGGCCCTGTCTTTGGCTGTGGCCGGTATGGCCCATGCGCAAGAGCCAGATAAGGTCAAGATTGGCTTCATCACTGACATGTCCAGCAACTACGCGGATGTGGACGGCAAGAACGGTGCACTGGCCATTCAGATGGCGATTGACGACTTTGGTGGCAAGGTGCTGGGCAAGCCCATTGAATTGCTGACACAAGATCACCAGCACAAGCCTGATATTGCAGCAACCAAAGCGCGTGAATGGATCGATACGCAAAACCTCACCATGCTGTTTGGTGGCACCAACTCTGGCGTGGGTCTGGCACTTGCCAAGGTTGCGCAAGAGAAAAAGCGCGTGTACTTTGTCAACGGTGCCGGTGCATCGCAGCTGACCAATGAGCAATGCAGCCCCTATACCGTGCACTACGCCTATGACACCGTGGCACTGGCCAAGGGCACAGGCACAGCGGTGGTGGAAAACGGTGGCAAAGACTGGTTCTTCCTGACAGCAGACTACGCTTTTGGTCACGCCTTGGAAGCAGATACCGCCAAGGTCGTCAAAGCCAAGGGCGGCACCGTCAAGGGCAGCGTGCGCCATCCGCTCAACGCATCGGATTTCTCCAGCTTCTTGCTACAGGCACAAAGCTCCAAAGCGCAAATTTTGGGTCTGGCCAATGCTGGTGGCGACACCATCAACGCCATCAAGGCAGCGCGTGAATTCGGTATCAACAAGACCATGAAGATGGCTGGTTTGCTGGTGTTCATCACCGACGTGCACAGCCTGGGCCTCAAGAACACCGAAGGCTTGCTGCTGACCACCAGTTGGGACTGGAATCTGAATGACGAAACGCGCGCCTTTGGCCGCAAGTTCCAGGCCAAGACCAAGCGCATGCCTACGGACATTCAAGCCGCCAACTACTCGGCCACAACGCAGTATCTCAAAGCCATTCAAAAGGCTGGAACCACCGATGCTGACAAGGTAATGGCCGTACTCAAGAGCACGCCCATCAAAGATTTCTATGCCCAGGGCGTGATTCGCCCGGATGGCCGCTTCGCCCACGACATGTACCTCATGCAAGTGAAAGCGCCTGCCGAATCCAAGGAAGCATGGGACTACTACAAGGTGGTCAGCAAGCTGTCTGCCGACCAGGTATGGACCACCAAGGAAGAGAGCAAGTGCGCTCTGTGGAAGTAAGCAAGTAAGTGACCCTCTGAATGCGGGTGGGGTGCTGATCTGACTGGATCTGTACCTTGCCGCATGTGTTTCGCGTTCTCAAGTGTTTGCCGCCCGGACACGCAGTGTGTCAGGGCACATGGGTTTCATAAGGCGTAAGCCACTACATCCACCAAGGAGACAAGGCAATGAGCAAGCAACGCAATTTCACCCAACTGGCTTTGATGCTGGGGGCCGCAGGCCTGATGGCAGCAACGGCACATGCGCAGCCCCAAGACAAGGTGCGCATCGGGTTTGTGACGGACATGTCCAGTCTGTACGCAGACGTAGAGGGAAAAAACGGCGCAGTGGCCATGCAGATGGCGATTGATGATTTTGGCGGCAAGGTGCTGGGCAAGCCCATTGAGCTGCTGTCTGCCGATCACCAGAACAAGGCTGACATTGCTGCCAGCAAGGCGCGTGAGTGGATTGATACCCAGGGCATCAGCCTGATCTTCAGTGGTACCAACTCCGGCACCGCGCTGGCGGTCTCGCAGGTGGCCAATGAGAAAAAGCGCCTGCACATCAACAATGGTGCCGGCAGCTCTGCATTGACCAATGAGCAGTGCAACCCCTACACCATTCACTATGCGTATGACACTGTGGCGCTGGCCAAGGGTACGGGTGGCGCAGTGGTGGACCGTGGTGGTAAAGACTGGTTCTTTCTGACTGCGGACTATGCATTTGGTCAGGCACTTGAAACCGACACCACTGCCGTCATCAAGGCCAAGGGCGGTACCGTCAAGGGCAGCGTGCGCCATCCGCTCAATGCGTCGGATTTTTCCAGCTTCTTGCTGCAGGCACAAAGCTCCAAAGCGCACATTCTGGGGCTGGCCAATGCCGGTGGTGACACCATCAATGCCATCAAGGCGGCCAAAGAGTTCGGTATCGACAAGAGCATGAAGACCGCAGGTCTGCTCGTGTTCCTGACAGATATTCACTCGCTGGGTCTCAAGAACACGGCAGGCCTGCTGCACACCACCAGCTGGTATTGGGACATGAATGACGAGTCACGCAAATTTGCTGACAAGTTCTTTGCCAAAACCAAGCGTATGCCAACAGATGTACAGGCTGCGGATTACTCCGCTGTCATGCAGTACCTCAAGGCCGTAGATGCCGTAAAGAGCACTGACTCAGAGAAGGTCATGGCCTACCTCAAGAGCACGCCGCTGTCCGATTTTTACGGAAAGGGTGTTATTCGCCCTGATGGCACTTACGCCCACGACATGTACCTGGTGGAAGCCAAGTCACCTGCCGAATCCAAAAAACCTTGGGACTACCTGAAGGTGCTGCAGACCTTGCCTGCAGACACCGTCTGGACGACCAAGGCCGACACCAAATGCGCGCTCTGGAAGTGATGTAACAGTGGCACGCCTGCGCAATGCAGGCGTGCGCTCCACATCTACCAGGGCACACCTGTCCAATCACTAGCGTCTCTCTCATGGAAATCTTCGGTGTCTCATTGCCGGGCCTGCTCAGCCAGCTATTGCTGGGGCTGGTCAATGGCTCGTTTTATGCAATATTGAGTCTTGGGCTGGCCGTCATCTTCGGCTTGCTCAACGTCATCAACTTTGCGCATGGCGCACTGTTCATGCTGGGGGCCATGGTCACCTGGATGGGCTTGAGCTATTTGGGTATCAACTACTGGGCCATGCTGATATTGGCTCCGCTCGTTGTCGGTGCATTTGGGGTTTTGATTGAGCGGTTCTTGCTGCGCTGGATATACAAACTCGACCACTTGTACGGTCTGCTGCTTACGCTCGGGCTGTCGCTGCTGATTGAAGGTGTGTTTCGCTCGATCTACGGTGTTTCGGGCCTGGGGTATGACACCCCGGAGTTGCTCGAGGGTGCAACCAACCTTGGTTTCATGATCCTTCCCAACTACCGCGCATGGGTTGTGGTGGCATCGCTGGTGGTGTGTTTTGCCACCTGGTACGTGATTGAGAAAACCCGTCTGGGTGCTTACCTGCGCGCAGGCACCGAGAACCCGCGTCTGGTTGAAGCCTTCGGTATCAACGTGCCGCTCATGGTCACCCTGACCTACGCGTTTGGCGTGGCGCTGGCCGCTTTTGCTGGCGTGCTGGCAGCGCCGGTGTACCAAGTGACACCGCTCATGGGGCAGAACCTGATCATCGTGGTGTTTGCCGTGGTGGTGATTGGCGGCATGGGCTCCATCATGGGCTCCATCCTCACGGGCCTCGGCCTGGGTGTGATTGAAGGCCTGACCAAGGTTTTCTACCCTGAAGCTTCTTCCACCGTGGTGTTTGTCATCATGGTCATCGTTCTCCTGATTCGCCCCGCCGGCTTGTTCGGCAAAGAGAAATAAGAAGGGGCACACACCATGACTTCCAAGAAACTTGCATTCTTTGGCTACGGCTTGTTGCTGCTGGCTTTGATTTTCGCCCCCTTCTTTGGCGCTTATCCTGTGTTCGTCATGAAGCTCATGTGCTTTGCACTGTTTGCTTCTGCCTTTAACCTGCTGCTGGGCTACACCGGTTTGCTGTCTTTTGGCCATGCCGCCTTTCTGGGTGGTGCGGCCTACATGGCAGGCCATACCATCAAAGTGTGGAGCTTTACGCCCGAGCTGGGCATGCTTTTTGGCACCTTGGGTGGTGCAGCCTTGGGCTTGCTCGCAGGCTGGCTAGCCATTCGCCGCCAGGGCATTTACTTTTCCATGATCACGCTGGCATTGGCGCAGATGCTGTTCTTTGTGGCGCTGCAGGCACCGTTTACAGGCGGTGAAGATGGCCTGCAGGGTGTGCCGCGTGGCAAGCTGTTTGGCGTGATTGACTTGAGCAGCGACCTCACCATGTACTACGTGGCGCTCGTCATCTGCGTGCTGGGCTTTTTGGTCATCGTGCGCACCGTGCACTCACCATTTGGTCAGGTGCTCAAAGCCATCAAAGAAAACGAGCCACGAGCTATCTCTTTGGGCTATGACGTGAACCGTTTCAAGCTGCTGGTGTTTGTGCTGTCTGCAGCCATCACTGGCTTGGCGGGTTCGCTCAAAACTGTGGTTCTGGGCTTTGCCACGCTGTCGGATGTGCACTGGACATCGTCAGGTCACGTCGTCTTGATGACGTTGATGGGCGGTATGGGCACCTTGTCGGGTCCCATCGTGGGTTCTGCCATTGTGGTGGCGCTGGAAAACAAGATTGGCGACTTTGGCAGCTTCCTGTCCAAGCTCACTGGTGTGGAGTGGTTCAGCACGCTGGGCGAGTCTGTAACCATCGTCACCGGCTTTATCTTTGTCGTCTGTGTGCTGGCATTCCGCCGTGGTGTGATGGGTGAAATCATTGCCTGGCTGGCGCGCCGAAGAGGCAGTGGCAAGTCACTGTAAGGCTGCGCAATAAGCAACAAAAAACCGCCTGCAAGGCGGTTTTTTGTTGAGGCACTGTGAGCCTACAGTACACCCACTGCGGGCCACTGCGAGGCTTATCGCACGCTGTCAAATTGCTCCACTGGCACATCATTGGGTTGAGCCAGCATTTTCTTGAGCGTAGCGCCCATAGGCAGGTTTAAGTTCATGTTCTTGGGAGCGATAGGCTGCGTAAACCATTTGGCGTACAGGCGCTCTATCTCGCCGCTGGCAATCAGCTGGCGGATCACATCGTCCACTGCCTGCTTGATAGCCGGCTCGCTCTTGCTGAACTGAATGGCAATCGGCTCTGCGCCAATAACTTCACCCACAATTTTGTAGTCTTGCGGGTTTTTGCTTTGTGCAATCACGCCTGCCAGCATGTTGTCGTCCAGCACAAAAGCGTCTACGCGGCCAGACTCAAGCAGCAAGAAAGCTTCAAAGTGGTCTTTGGCCATCAAAGTCTGAAACTGAATGCCGTTGTCCGCCGCATAACGGCGCAAAATCTGTACGGCCGTAGTGCCGGTGATTGCCGCTACCTTTTTGCCATCCAGTTGCTTGAAGCTCGTGATGGGGTTGCTCTTGGCCGCAGCCATGCGCACTTCGCTGACATAAGTGGTCAGCCCAAACGCTACTTGGTCCTGGCGTTTGAGGCTGTTGGTCATGCTGGCGCAGTTGAAGTCTGCCGTGCCGTTGTTGATCAAGGGCATGGTGTTCTGTGCCGTCAGCACCATGTATTTCAGCTTGGCTTTGGGCGCAATGGCATGCACCACTTTTTCGCACAGCTCCGTGTGATAGCCCACAAACTTTTCATTGGCCCCCAGCGCATAAGACATGGGCGCTGCACTTTCACGCACCCCCAGCACTACGGTGCCACCGGCTTGCCAGCGCTGCAGCGTGGGGGAGTCAGGCGCGGCAGCCACAGCAGTTAAAGCAGACGCAAAAAAGGCGGCAGAAACAGCCGCCGATGTCAGGGAGAACTTCGCAACAGACTTCATGGGGGTTCGCAATCACATGGGCTGCCATGCACATCCAGCAGCCGTTACTGCAAATTGTCCCACTGGCTTAAGACATCCCGGTGTTATGCAAATTATGCTCACGGGCATGCCCGCCCGCTGTATTCACGATGGCTGCTGTGCTGCGCGAAAAGCCGTGTGTGCCACACCGTTGGTGTCTGGCAGCTGCTGATTTTTGGCTTGCAGATAGTGGTGGGTGTACACCTCAAGGTACTGCTCCAGCACATGGCCTGCATGCATATCCTGTGGGTGCTCGGTTAGCTCCAGGCACAGTGCGGCCACTTCGCTGGTGCAAAAGTGGTCTTCGCGTTTGGAGCGGCGTAGCCGGTAGCGCGAGATTTGTTCCGGTTTCAGGCTCAGCACCGGAAGACCGTCCAGATATGGGCTCTTGCGGAACATCTTGCGTGCCTCAGACCATGTGCCGTCCAGCAAGATAAACAGCGGGCGCCGGGCGTGGCCCGAAGACGGCACAGACGCCACAGACGCAGCAGGCAGTGCGTGCATTACGCGCTCTGGGGGCTCTACAAATTCTGCGGGAAAGACCACATACGGCTGCCATTGCGGGTCTTGCAGTAAAGCCATCAAGTCTTCGCTGACTTCGGTGCGGCTCCAGCCAAAGGCAAAGGTGCTGCGCACAACGTCGGCAATCAACCAGCCCGTGTTGCTGGGCTTCATGGGCTCGGCATCGTGCATCAGCAGGCACATGCCTGCGTGGGTGTTCAAGTCAGGGCGCAGGGCACACAGACAGTGGCTGGGGCGCAGGCGGCAGCCGTCACAGCGCTCACCTTTGGGGCCGCCACGGGCCAAAAATGGCCGTGTGCTTAGCGCAAGGCGGGCGGCACGCAAACGCGCAACTGCATGGGGAAAGGGTGGTGGGGGTAAAGCAGACATGGGCAAGCGATGGATTGTCGCTGCTTACCCATAGGGGTGCAGCCCAAGGTACTTGCCCTGCTTGGAGCTGATGCATTGCTGCTTTGCCTCAAACCCCAGCCAGCAGCTTGCTGGGTGGGGGGGCGCAGCTTTTAGAGCCGCTCACACCATCGAGCCAATCTTTGAGTTGGAGACAAGGTGCGAAGCCGCAGGCAGCACAGGCGTACGGCAAGGCCAAGCAACGACGTATTCAGGGTAGTGTTCGCGGGTCTTAGTGCCCGCCGCCTGCGCACTCCAGCTCGAACACGGGTACTGCCGCCTTGCGGCTTAGCCACAGGCCACCGCCCAGTTCATTGAAGTTTTGCGCCAGCCCCTGACGGTACAGCGCTGCACGGTGGCGAAAGAGGCGGGGGTCCGTCAGGTCTTCATCAATGATGTCGCGCTCATAGTCCTCGCGTGCCACCGCTTCCAGATACAGTGCCCCCCGCGAGAGTTGGCCCAGGTTGTGCAGTGCCAGCTTGAGATCGGCAGGGCTCAGGTAAGGCAGCACGCCTTGGCAAATGACCAGATCGAATGGCTCACTGGCTTGGTAATTGACCACAGATCCACGCTCCCAGCCAAAGCGGCCACACAGGTACTCGCTGAACTCCACCCCCTGGTAGCTGCAGCCGGGAAACTGCTTTTGCACTACATCTTTCCACAGGCCAATGCCACAGCCCACATCCAGTACACGCGCAACGGGAACGCGCAAATATTTCAAATAGCTGCACACAAAAGTGCCCAGACGCTCAATGTGCTCGGGGTCCACCACGCTGGTCTTTTTGTCAAAGTAAAAGCGCTGGTAGTACGCCTCGTCGAACCATTGATCGCTTGCTGATTGCACGCATTCTCCTGTGTGCGTCACCTGCTCCACAGGGCAGGCGAGGGTTGAAAGACCGCCGAGTATGGGGCACAGCCTTTTTCGGCATGCAGCAGTGCGGCATAGCACTACCCAGCGTGTGCGGGTGATCACAGCAGGGTGATGGCGTAGTTGCTTGCTCCTGAAAATATAGCTTTAATCTATTTGTGGATAAGCGATATGAGCACGTTTCTATTGTTTTTATTTGGACTACGTGCAAAATCCTGCGCAATATTTGACTAATTCAAGGGTGTTTAATGAATTTTGTGCACTTTTCCTGCGCAACGGCTGGGCCCTGAGAAGCATGAAATCGTTGCGCGGACAGAGGCTGGTGCAGGTTTTAACTGAATGCAGTATTAATGGCGCATTAATGGTTAACCCTAATCTATTCATGTCAATGCCGCAAGCTGGTAATCCCTAGCTGCTCTTGGACCTCATTGAGCAAGAACGTGCGAGAACGCTTTCTAAAATCGCGCCCAATCACAATGAGAAGCTAAAAATGGGGCAGGGCGGTGATGGGGGGCTTCACCGGGCATGTTTTTCTGCCACCGATGCAATGCCATCAGTCCGATGCCATTTCTCTGCATTTAATTCTCATTGCATTTTGAATAATTCCAGACAAAGCATTCACCATGACTTCGCGCCGCCATTTTCTTGCTGCCTCTGCCGCAGCGCTCAGCGTTTCTCCCTGGATGCTCAACACCAGCCATGCCAAACAAGCGGTTCGTCTGGTGGTGGGCTTTGCTGCTGGCGGCTCTGCCGATTACGTGGCGCGCCAGCTGGCGCAATACCTTGCCGATGAAATTGACCAGCCTGTACTGGTGGACAACCGCCCCGGCGCAGGCGGGCGTATTGCTGTAGATACGGTCAAGAACGCCAAACCCGATGGGCTGACCTTGCTGCTCACCCCCGGCTCCATCCTTACCATCTACCCTCATGTGTACGACAAGCTCAGCTACAACCCGCTGACCGATTTGGCTCCCATTGCCTCGTTGTGTGCTTTGCCCTATAGCGTGAATGTGGGCTCTCTGGTGCCGCAGAGTGTTCGCTCACTCAAAGAGTTTGGCGCGTGGCTGGTGGCCAATCCGCAGCAAGCCTCGTATGGCTCACCAGGCGCGGGTACCACACCACACTTTCTGGGGGCTATGTTCGCTTCAAGAGTGGGTGCTAACTATGTGCATGCACCTTATAAAGGCGGTGCCTTGGCCCTGCAAGATGTCATGAGTGGGCAGCTTTCCTCTAGCTTTAATGTCGTGAGTGAAGCCATTCCCTACGCAGACAGCCCCAAGGTACGCACGCTGGCAGTCAGCAGTGCCAAGCGCATTGCCCAGCTTCCCAATGTGCCCACCTTTTCAGAGCTGGGCATGGGTGACATGACGTCGCAGGAGTGGTTTGGTTTGCTAGCCCCCAAGGGCACCAAACCTGAAGTGTTGGCTCGCCTGCATACGGCGGCCAACCGAAGCTTTTCGGGTGCCAAAGTGCAGAAAGCTTTGGCCGAAATGGCATTCGGTGTCACCCCATCTTCGCGTGATGCATTTGCCCAAATGCTTAAAGCTGATATTGAAAAGTGGGGCCCGGTCGTGAAAAGTACAGGCTTTAAGGCTGAAGGCTGAGCCAGTTTCCATGCCCTGCCTTTGCGTAACAAGCAGCACTCTTTAACACTGAAAGTTAGTACGATTGCTTGATTTTGAGAATTAAGTTATAATTTCGAGGTTGTTTGCGCAAACAATGCTGTATCTCACGCCAGTACGTCGTGCACTTCGACGAAAAAAATAAAAGTGACAGCTGCAGAGACGTTCTGCCGTAACACGGTGATCGCGTAAGAATCGCCGTCCAATTCCAAACAAAAAAGCCCGCTGCTTATGTAGCGGGCTTTTTTTGTCTGAGCGTGGCTGTCAGTCTGCGTGTGCAGGTCTAAGTCTTGAACTGGCGTGTATACATGCGGTTCAGCGCAACGATAAAGGTAATCACCACAATCAGCATCACCAGCAGCACAGGCAGTTGCGGCACGCTGATAGCGCGGGCGCTGTTCAGTGGCAGCAGCGGTGTGCTGGTGGTACACACCACATCGGCTGCAGCCATACCCGTGTAGTGCATGGCGCACACGGCCACCCCCATCAACACCGCCGCAAACAGCCGGGCGTAGTTGGATGAAGCGGCAAACGCCATCCACAAAGCTGCCGTGGCGGCTACAAACGCAATCAGGCACGACAGGGCCACCGTGCCCAGATTCCATAAAAAGAACCCATCAAAGTTCATGCTGTACATGCCCAAGTAGTGCATGGCGCTCACCCCTAGCCCCAAAATTGCACCGGCAAGTACCAACCGGGTTTTGCTGTGCGGGTTCTCGGCCACAATGCCCAGCCCCCACGTGGCCGCTGCCACGGCGGCCAGCAACGACAGCAAGGTGATACCGATCGAGTAATCGATTGCAATCGGCATGCGCAAAGCCAGCGTGCCAATAAAGTGCATCGACCACACCCCCAGCCCACCAAACGCAATGCCCGCCACCAGCAATGTGGCAAAGTACATCTTGGGTGTAGGCACTGCTGCTTGCTGCGTGCGCTTGCCGGTCAGCTGATCTAAGCGGTGGTTGATGTGTGCTTTCTGGTAGGCCAGCAATTTGTACACACAGGCCAAGGCGGTATAGGCCCCCATGAATGCGCAAAAGAAAGAGAGCGCTACATAGAAGGGGTTGTAAGCGGTGACTACGATTTCATTCATAAATGCCCACCCAAGGGATTGCGATTAATGAAATGCCGTGGATGGCGCCAATCCACGCAAGCCTCTCAACGCTGTGACAGTGCTCGGCGTGCGGTGCCGAACTTGCACATTTTGCAATCAAAAAAACAAAATGTTCATTTATAAATTGCAAAAACTCAGCAAAGCCATAGCTTCAGATAAATATCTGTGATGGCAGATAGAAATGCTATGTCGATAGTTTTTAAAAAATGACTGGTTTATTTATAAATATTTTTGTCATTTATTCTGAATGCGCAAAGGTGAAGTTGCCCCACTGCGGCACAACCACGGCCAATAGGGCATCTGGCGTGTATGCATATGCGCAGTACTTGCTACGCGCCATATGCCTGAAGGTTGTCGTGCGGTGGCATACCGCTGCCTGCGGCCAGGTACGAAGTGCCTTGCATTGGTTGCACAGTCAAAAAAGGCCACTGCTGGGCAGTGGCCTTGGGGCACAAGCTGCGTGGTGCGGCTGGTGCATGGGCGTTTGAATTTATTGGGGTTTGGGTGGGCGGTGCATCAGGCACACCTTGTTGCCCGATGGGTCGCGCAGATAAGCCAGATACAGCTTCATGCGCTCATCGCCACGCCAGCCGGGGGCGTCTTCAATGGCGGTGCCGCCAGCGGCCAGTGCTGCTTCATAGGCTTTTGTTGCTTGCTCGATGGAATCTGCGGCAAAGCCCAGCGTAAAGCCGTTGGATACCGTAGCGGGCTCACCGTTGATGGGCGTGGTCACGCTAAAGGTGCTGCCTGCATGGCGCCAGAAATAGCGGTGGCGGTCTTGCACGCCGGGCTTGCCGCCCACTGCGCCCAGCAGCGCGTTGTAGAACTTCACGGATGCATCAAGGTCATTGGCGCCGAGCATGATGTGGCTGAACATGGTGTCTGTCTCCTTTGGTTTTTTAAAAGGCTGCTGCCCGCGCGACATGCTAGTGGCGCAATTGGCGTAACTGCGTCGCGCAGGTGATGGATGGATGCTGATTTCATAGCTAGCAGCGATGGCTGTTACTGTGCTGGAGGTTGATTTGGCGATGGGTCTCTGAACAGCCTCACGCCTGTGCTGCAGACAGGAGCTGGTTGGTCGCACCGGCGGGCGAGTTCCTTTTTGTGCGCGACAAAAAGGAACTAAAAAGCGCGTCTGCTGACGGCTGTCCGGCAAAACTCACTGCGCGGCTTGGCCGCTACGTTCAAACAGCTGCCGGAGAAATGAAGAACTGCCCGTGACCTGCGCGACGCTGGCGCGCGCCGGTGGGGTGGGGTTTGCTGCCTGCTGTTGTCAAGACTTGCTGCAGAGTTTTGGATGCAAAGCGAAATTGGCCCTTAGCCCTTATGCAGCAAGCGCTAGCAGCTGTGCTTTATGCAGACTTTGCCCATGCCTCACGGAACATCAGGCACAGCTTGTGGCCTGCCGGGTCGCGCACATAGGCCAGATAGCGGTCATTGCCCGGCGCTTTGCGCCAGCCCGGGGCATCTTCCACTGCGACGCCGCCGTGGGCCAGTGCGGCGTCGAGCGCCTGGTGCAACTGCGCAATCGACGTGGCTTTGAACCCGAGCGTAAAGCCGTTGTAGTGGGTGCAAGCCTCGCCATCACGCGGCGTAGCAACCATCAGGCGCGTGCCATCGTGGTCCCATACATAGCGTTCAAAACCATTCACATTCAAGTGAATGCTGGGGGCTGCGCCCAAAACGCCCAGCATGGCGTCATAGAACTGGCGGCTGGCTTGGGGGTTATTGGTGCCAAGGAGAAGGTGGGAGAGCATGGGTACCTTACTTCTGAAAATTTCTGGAGAGCATTTGAGATGCCGCTGATGCTTCGTAAAAGCCAAAACATTTGATTGATTTTGCTACTTGCTACCCTGCATTTCAATGCATGTTGCATGCATATCAGATATTTTTATCTTTTATCTTTTGTTGCTTGAGGTTATTTAAGCTAAAAATCATTCGGTGTTTTATCTTTGATAAACATGTATTTTTATGAGTTGAATAATTTGCAATTATCTGCAGGTTGGTGCAACAGCAGTTTTGAAAAGTGAATATTTAAAATCAATATTTATTTTTTTGCATTCAAGAAGAATCTCGCTAGTTATCAAGAAATTTCTTGTTTATTAGTTTTCTTCATGTTCGTAGAATTTTGGCTCTCTGATAAAAGCGAATAGCTACATCGTCCTAATTCAGTAAGGCATTGACGACTATTGCGGCGCGCCAATCGCTGCGTGGGCATTGATGGCGTTATGGCACGCATCGCCAGCTGCTGCTGGAGCAGTCATATTGAATCCATTCAGTGATTGACCCCGTCACCCAGACCCCAGCCGTTGCATAGCAACCGCTGGTTTTTTTTAGGGCGGTCACCTCAAATTTGATTGATGCCCTGTTGCCTCTTTGAATTTTTATTTTTTCTCTCCTGCTAATGGTTGCCTTAGTGGCAATACACATTCGAGAGAGGTTTTCATAAATACAGCGCTCATTGAGCGAAGGTTTCTTTCTTATGAAAAAGCTAACTTTATCCAACCTGCTTTTACCGCTGCTGGCGGCAACTGCCCATGCGCAGGTATATGCCGCAGGTTTAAACCGCATGCAAGATTTGGGTGGCCTCACATCTAGCAGCATGGGGAGTGATGCCAATGCAGTGAGTGCCGATGGCAGCGTGGTGGTGGGGCAGGTGGACTACGGCTCTGGTGGAAAGTACCATGCCTTTCGCTGGACCAGTGATGGCGGCATGCAAGACCTGGGCGATTTAACAGCCAATGGCACGGGCTGGAGCGTTGCCTATTCGGCCAGCGCCGATGGCAGCGCCGTAGTGGGGCACGCTAGCTACGCTGCCTATGGTTTGCACGCTTTTCGCTGGACCATTGATGGCGGCATGCAAGATCTGGGCGATTTAACAGCCAGCGGCACGGGCTCCAGTGCGGCCAGGGCGGTCAGCGCCGATGGCCGCGTTGTGGCGGGGCAGGCTGACTACGTCCTTTACGGGAAGTATCACGCCTTTCGCTGGACCAGTGAGGGGGGCATGCAGGACCTGGGTGATTTAACAGCCAGCGGCACAGGGACAAGTTATACCAATGCGATCAGTGCCGATGGTAGTGCTGTGGTGGGTGGTGCAGATTACGGCACCGGTGCAAATGCGCATGCCTTTCGCTGGACCAGCGCTGGTGGCATGCAGGACCTGGGTGATTTAACTGCCAGTGGTACGGGGAGCAGTAATGCCATTGCGATCAGTGCTGATGGCAGCGTGGTGGTGGGGGAGGCTAGCTACGGCTCTGGCTGGTGGTCGCACGCCTACCGCTGGACCAGTGATGGAGGCATGCAGGATCTGGGCGATTTAACAGCCAGCGGCACGGGCTGGAGTG
>CAUQST010000005.1:0-140383 GCA_963520865.1 uncultured Comamonas sp. | reverse complement strand
CTATCATGACTCATAATCCTTTGGTCGACAGTTCAAGTCTGTCACGCCCTACCATATGAATAAAGGAAAGCCTGCTATGTTTTGCATAGCGGGCTTTTTGTTTTTTCAAGGTATGTAAGGGTGGATGTAAGACGATTTTGGGTAATTTCCTAGCTTTCTAGGAGTCATAGCTGAAAGGATGTCGGTCTCGTGAAAAGTTTTTTGCACAGCTATCAGCAAACAGTCGGTGAGCCTCCATTGGCTTGCGCGCCCCATGCGAGCGACCTCACGGATGAAAAACTATTGCGCATTGCTCAGGTCGTTTATGAAGTCACAGAGCAAGTTCGATGTCGTTTGAAAGCGGATGAGGTTTGGGGCGCTCCAGTTTATTTGCCGCCTAGGGGGTTTCATCCAACAGCCAAACCTGAAGTCCGTGCCAATTTTCTTGCCTGGCCTGCATTGCTCACGATGGACAAAGATTGTTTGGCCAAAATTTGCCAAGTAGCAGGGTGTAGTGAGGATGAGCTGAAGTCGTTTGTCTTGTCCATCTGCCCCTATGAGCATCTGCCGCATTTGGAGCAATTTTTCCTTCATCGCGCTGTGATCAAGATGATCATCAAGGAGGTTAGTGCTGAAGTTCAACCTATGAAGGCAAAGCAGGTGCGAATTCGTAAAGGTGCGAGTACTGGAGGACTGAAGTCAGCGCTGAGGCGCAAACGCCAAACCAAAATTCCTTCTGCTGAAGTGCTGCGGCTGGAAACCATAAAGCTCCTCGCTAGTGGTAAAGAGGAGTTTGAAACCGCGGGAATCTTGTCCAGAAAGTTCGGTGTGTCGGCGCAATCTATCCGACTCAAACGACGTCAAGCATGAGGCAGCAGGCCGTACGGTTTCCTAAGTAACAGGGACCTCGGCCTCGCTTCATGCTCAAAAAGACGAATATGAAGGGGGTTCATATTCGTCATGCCAATAAAAGTCACGCCATCAATCTTCTTCAATACGGAGGAATACGAAGATGGCGATCAAACTCCAACCCCTACACCTGAGCGAAGAAACTCGTTCGCATCTGACAACGGCAGAAGCCGCTTTTCACCTGAACCGCGCTGAACAGACTTTGCGCCTGTGGGCCTGCCTGGACAACGGCCCACTGCGCCCTGTTCGTATCAATAGCCGCTTGGCTTGGGCCGTAGCGGATATCCGTAAGATTCTCGGTATCTGAAGCTCACTTGGTTCGCATGCCAAGCCTGCTCTTTTCAGCATCAGCCGTGCATTGCACGGCTGAACTGCTTTCAGAGGCGGCGTAGTGGTGCAGCAGCTTCAGCGACACCAAGCATTTTTGCGCTTGGGGAAGATTACGAAGGGGGCAGAGTCTGCATTGATGGCTGCGCGCCACAATTTGCGTGAACTGCCTTTGACCCCGAATATCGTCGCAGGCAAACAATCACTGAATTACGTACTGCAAGGGCCAAATAGCGCTGCAGCAGTGCAAGCCCAGTATGAATCAGTGCTAGCAAAGCACGGAATAACCAAGCTTCGCAAAGACGCCGTGCGGTTGATTGAAGCACTTGTCAGCTTACCTGTGGGTGTGGATGACCCCACCCATCAATATTTTGAAGTGGCGCTGAAATGGCTGGCTACTGAGTTTGGCAATGCCAACATCCTGAGCGCAGTGATCCATAAAGATGAAGCTGCGCAGCACATGCATGTGCTGATCATCCCATTGATCGAAGGGCGCATGCGTGGCGCTGATTTGATGGGCGGGCCGGGGATTGTGCGAGACAGGCACGCAAGATTTGTGGTCAGCATGCAGCAGCCGTGGGCGCAGCTTGGCGTGACGCTCCAGTCATCACCTCGACAGCGCAAAGCGGCGATGACTGAGGAGGTGCTTTCCTATCTGAAGCATACCGATGACCCCATGTGGAAAAGCCGCGTGGCGCAGGTGATTCGGGATTGCATCGAAAGCAACCCAGAACCTTTCTACCTCACGCTGGGCCTTTCACACAGGGGCGCTGCTTGCCCTGCCAAGCCAAGAAGACGTACCAAAACACGCAAGCAGCGCACCATGGCGCAAATATTTACGAGCCCGATTAAAGGCATGAATGGGGCAAAGGCTGAGCGCTATCGCCAAAGCGAGGAATATCTGCGTGCCCACTTCGTGGCACCGCCAAGAAAGGCTTCCGAAGCTATCACCAGCGATGTACCCACGCTAAACGGCGATGCAGCGCAGACACAGTCAAAGGAATCGACACAAGCAATTGGCCATCGGCCAGTTTTGCCACAACTGCTCATGCCACGCCAACCAACCCGAACCCTATGCTCTGTAGGGTTCGCTACGGCGCTTATTTCGATTCATACCAACATAGCCAGTTGGGTAGCTCAGGGCGATGGATCAAGTGTAGGAGCAAGGCACACCAAGCAAAGTGGTCGCAGCCGTATTCGCTACGGCAGTCAACCCGTATGGCAATTTGCCATGCTGCGCGGCATGTTGGCGCTGCAGGCCAAGCTACTGCATTGGTGGTTGTTGAAGGCGCGGGGTGGTTGACGTAGAGAGTGATAGCCGCCCCTTCCACTAAACCACATCGAGAGTTCCTATGCAGAAAACTGAGCGCCCCGTTGCGCAGCCTGTCAATGGTTGCTGCAATGCCAAAACGCGTAAGGGCACGCCATGTCAAATCAAGGTCATCTACAAAAATGGCCGTTGCAAGCTACATGGTGGCTTGTCTACAGGACCCAAAACTAAAAAAGGTAAGGCGGCCAGTCGTCGCAATGGCAAGAAAGGAGGGCGGCCAAAACAGAACCGACAAGAGCTGCAATGAACCGACAAAAAGCTGCTTTTGGGGCTCAGTAAAACCTAACCCCATGAGAACTGGACATAACCTGACATTGCAGGCGCAGCAAAATTACGCCTCATAAGCCATGCGCAGGTAAGGCTCCAGGGCTTGGAGCTCTGCCAGTTGGGTGATGGAGACTTCAATGTCACCAGTCCCCCAGTGGCCAATGGCAGAGACATCACGGGTTGCAGCGATGTGGTGCTGAATCTGCGCTGTATAGATGGCTGCATCGAGGTGTAAATACACCAACAGGTGCGAGCGCTGCAGCACCACCGAGGCGAAGTTGCGCAGCGTCTTGAAGGTGGTGTACAAGCGCAGCTCTTTGCATTGCACATCATCACCGAAGGACTGCACCAGGTCTTCCAGTGCTGCCAAGGTTTGCAGCAGGGGCTCTGGCAAGCTGGCTTTGATTTCTGCAAAGCTTTTTTCTGGCCCCTGTGGTTTGGGCATCGGCGCATGGGTGGTGGCGCTGCTATCAGCCAGCGCCACAGGCTCAGTGGGCTTGGGCGTGCGCTTTTCTAGTGTGCCGTTGATGGCGTAGGTCTGCTCTAGCAGCAGCAAGTCATCACCAAAGCGGCAATAGCGCAGCAGCTCAATGTGGCGCTGGATTTGCTGTACGGCGTGGCGGTCGTACTTCGTGAAGTCCGCTGCCACGCACAGCAGGCGTGGGGTGCTCCAGTCAATGGCTGCGCTACGTCTACGCCAAGCTTTTCCATGACCAGCCATTTGAAGTCCGCCAGGTGCGCCATCAACCAGTCCAGGTAATACAGGCCCTGGTTGATGACGTTCTCGCCCACGGAACGCTTGTACTCAATGATGACTGGGCTGTTGTTTTCGTCCAGTCCCAACGTGTCAATGCGCCCACCATGCACTTTGCCGGTACTGAACTCGGTGGCCAGAAAGCAAATGCCTAGTAGCTTTTTATGAGTTGTTGCAGCGGATGTTGCAGTAGCGTTGGCGTGATTTCCATCTCGAGGTGACTCACTACCTCCGGTGGGCCAAATTTGGATGGAAAAACACACTTATCTATATTTAATATAGATAGGACTAGGGCGTGTTCACGTTAATAGTTGACTACTCATGCAGGCGCTGACAATCGAGTGCCTGCATGCATATCTCTAGCACTCAATTCAAACGCATTCGTCATCTTCTGCCCAAGCCTCGAGGCAGTCGTCGCATCAGCCACTATCGGCTGCTCAATGCGCTGGCGTACATGGCCAGCAATGGCTGCAAATGGCGTGCCCTGCCAACTCGCTTTGGTCCTTGGCACACGGTATATATGCGCCTGTATCGTTGGGCACACAGCGGTGTCTTGACTGAGGTACTTGCACATTTGCAGCAAGACAGATTGAGTCAATGGTGTGTCCAGGCGTTGAGTTTGGATTCCACCATCATCAAAGTGCATCCTGATGGCTGCGGGGCTCGCAAAAAAACGGCCCGCAAGCCATAGGCAGGAGCAGGGGTGGCTGGACCAGCAAGATTCATATGGTCGCCGTCAGTTGCCAGGATGCATTGGTATGGAGCCTGACACCCGGGCAGGCTGGTGATGGCCCCGAAGGCCGTCAGTTCCTGCCCACCCACAGCGCAAGCTGCCCTGGCCGTTAGACAAACAACGATACCGCCAGCGCAATGAAGTCGAGCGGTTGTTCCGGCGGATTAAGGCTTATCGGCGCGTCTTCCGCGCTATGACAAACTCGATGTGGTGTATGCCGCCTTCGTATCTATGGCGTTGATTCTTGAACACCTGAGGTAACGTGAACACGCCCTAGGCCTCTTCGAGAGCCATAGCCTTCAACTCATCCTGCACAACCAAGTGACGAAGTCCATTCGCAATGAGATAGCAACGAACGGCGGCGGTGAATTCGCCAGAAGGAGATGACATTGCTAAAAGTTCTGCCGTGGCTACCTCGATATTTTGACGATCGTTGTCTGACCTATCCCCCTTGGGAATTTTGGCCACAGCTTTGTACCGGGCTATGATTCTTGCCACCCTGCGCAACATGCTTCTGCGCCTTTCATTTAGCAAGGACTGGCTTATGCCAAGGTAGCGTATGGCCTTGGAAACGACTTTCTGCATCTCAGGCTCCAGCTCAGGGGATGGTAGTACTTCCCCATCGTCGTTGAACCATAACTTGGCTGGATCTTCCTTCTCTGTAGGATCTAACAATACGGGCGTTTCGCTACCAAAACACCTATTCTGAAGAGTCGCTCGATGTACTGGGTTTAACAGCGGAAACCAGTCCCCCTTACCGACAGACTCCTCTGAATATTCTTTATTAACCGTATTGCATAACATACCTGCCAAGCGAAAGTTGTCCAGCTCAAAGGCTAACCAAGAATACCCATCCTCATAGGTTCTATCTTCCTGCTTCGCACGACCATGAGGTCGAAAATGATCAACTTGGTATCGCGAGACGCTTTCCTTCGCTTCGGAGTACCAGCACTTTTGAGCAGACATGGCTGCTAGGTAGCTACGCACCGCAGTCCAAGCGTTCGAGTTAGCCTTAATGTATGCTTTTCGAGCTTCCGGATCCTCGATCGTCTCTAGAACATCTGCTGCTTTTTTCAGAGCTTCCTTGATCTCATCAGGCACTTGAGACCAGTCACGATGGATATAAATCATTTCTTATGCAAAAGCAGTTCAAGGATTGTCTGCATGGTCTCGTCACGCTGCCTTAGCTGCTCAGGAGTACGCGGCTTGTTATCTGCCAGTTCAATATCATCGATCTTGCGCAAAAACTGACGATATAGCTCATCTCTTTCTTCGTACATAAACCCAAGCTCACGAAGCTGATCGTTGATCGCGTCCAGCGCTTTGTTCTGCACCTCGTCAAGGTCCGGAAGGTGCGCTAACTTGTTCCGTGCATCAATCAATTCTTGGGTCGGACGGTCAAGCGTAGAAGGCATGCCAAAGATATCGATGAGAACCCCACCAATCCCCAATCCCCTTGGGTCAATAAACGGTGGCTCAACCATCACAACATCGGAGGATTCAGATGTGTACATAACGCGAACTTCATTGCGGGTAAGCCCAGCAATCGTCAGCGGGTTATGTGACGTCAAAACGATATGGCATTTGTCTTTATCCGCTGCTATGCCTGTCCACTCTTGGATTAGTTGCAGATAGCTGTGTTGCCAATGAGGATTGAGGTGTGTATCTGGCTCATCCAGCAGAAATAGCGCACGCTTGCCCCGTGACACACGAATCAGGCCTAATACCATCAATAGCTGTCGCTCACCGTCCGAGAGATCAGCAAACCCCACATCTCCACTCGAATCGTTTGTTCGAGTAACCCACACCAGAATTTCTCGAATCAGGTCTGAGATGTCCATCGCCTCCAAGGCATAGAACATTTCACGCTCGCTGGCGAATTCTTGTGCAAGCTCTTTCAAGTGAACTTCCGATGGGAGGAATGTTGCAAACTGCGATTCAGATTGCTTTTTGTCGCGGTAGTCGTCGATCGCATTGCCTTCCAGTGCCATAGGGTGAAGCGCGACATCTTTGAGCTTGCGTGCAAACCGACCAGCAGGACCTCCTGCCTCCCACAAATCTTCTGCACGCGCCTTCTTCCCCTTTGCGAACCAAGGCTCACGCAAAAGTCCGAGCAAGGAATGGAAACCGGTGATGCCTAGTTTGCTGGAAAGCTCTTGCATGACCTTGGGATCAGGAAATGCGAAAAGCGATATCAACGCAAGGACCCCATGGATGGGACGACAGTAAAACAATCGTCGATCAGCTTGCGCCTGAACCACCTTCATAGCATCATTTTCAAGCTTTATTGCATCGTAGTAACGACGTTGGTGGCTATCGAACAAAGCTTCCAGACGGCGGCTCCCTCCAGAGTAGTAGCCAAACACAAGGTCAGGAAACCAGTCCCGCTTGTGCTTCTCAAAGTTGGCTCGCTTAACTTCTTTACCGTTTACTTGGATTGCGGGCTCACCGGGTATGTTGCTCAAGCACACCCTGGGTGGATCTGAGACAGTTAGCCCTGAAGGTTGAATCCTGTAATCGATCCGGTACTGAAAGCGGGGCTCATTGCGACGCAAGTCAACCCACTGGAAAATCTGTGTGATCGCTTCCAGAAGATTAGACTTGCCAGCTCCATTTTGGCCAATGATCACCGACGTGAGCTGGCTTTCATCAAAGTCGACCTCCAGTTGCTTTAAATTCTTAAAGCCGTCTATGTATACCTTATCCAGCCGCATTGCCTGGCTCCAACGTGATTTGGTTATCCTTCACGTGTTTTTTTTCGATCTCCCAAGCCAGTTGCTTGTAAAAATCGGCTGCAGATAGTTGTGCTGCCTTGAATAAAGATTCAACGGTGCTGGGTTCACCCATGCTGCGCAAGTGACCTGCTAGATAGGGTTGACCTTTCACATCTTTATCTTGTCGGCTTTTGGTCATAGTACTGGTCGTTGTAGGAACTCTGGTTGTAGACGGTTGACGAGGTCTTTTCGTTTTTTTTTGATTGCCCGATAAAGCGCGCTGATTGACAAGTCGAGCTAGCAAGGCACTTGCTGGTTCGTCGTTGGGGTCTTGCGGCACCAGCTCACCGCGAAAGGCCTTGGCCAGCAGCGCTGGAGTCAGGCGCTCGGCAGCGGTCTGGGCGGCGTGTAACCGGGCTTCAAGGCGGTCGGCAAAGGCAAAAAGGATTTCGACACGGCGGACGATTTCGGTTTGTTCATTAACATGAGGTATATAAATCACATGTTCACAAATATCTTTTTTTGTTAATCCTGGAATTAATCCTTTTGCATTAAGTATCACTTCTTCAGCTGAAGCTTGAATTGAAAAAAGAACATACTTTACTTCGTGATATTCATTAACTACAAATGCATATACATCACGACCAATAGCAGCATAACAGCCAGGGAAAGTTTTACCTACTCCTGCACCTTTAACAGTTATAAATATCGAACCTTCCGGGGCAATTCGCTTCGGAAACTCTGTCCACTTATGTGTTAATAATTTACTGCCATCCCATTGTTCTGGGCCAGTAACATATGGTGTTCCACGACCTTCGTAGTTAACTTCGCTCACACTTGGTGATTGACCTGCGAGCACATTACCTAATTCACCCAAAAAACCTAATCGCCCTTTTGCAATTCTTTTCACCTCACGCCAATCCTCCGTCAACCTTCCCGAAGTTGCAGCAGCCAGCACAGACTGGCGAAAGCGTTTGAGCAAGGGGGTGATGCGCGCCAGTCGGTCGTTCAGGGCATCGACGCGCGCCAGTGTGGTGTCGAGTTTGTCGGCAATGCGGCGTTGTTCTGCCAGAGGGGGAATAGGTATTTCTAACTCCCCCAACCGTCCGCGAGCTATTCTTTTTCTAGTGGTTCCTGATGCATTACTCTCGATAACTCTACGAAAATTCGGAGAGTTTATCCAATGCATCAACCAATGATTATAAAAATAAAACGGCGAACACCTTAATATAGCAACATCAACGACAGTAATAGACCTGTTCGGCAAAGATGGCATTATGCACGATCGCCCTAATGGATCAGGCATACGAGCAATCAAAACATCGCCTTCAAGAACTTCTGTACATCGCAGCTTTAAAAATGCATCCTCATTAATCCAGCGATTGGATTTATTTGAAAATTTACCATCGCCAATATCAGCCAGCTGGAGTAGCCGTATTTTTCCATCCGGATCTTGGTCTTTACTTTCAACCCAATCCCCGTCTAAAAAAATACCTTCATTACCACTTAATTCTGATATCGAGGCGATTGACCAACCTATTGGATATACGGAATTGGAAGTGATCATTCGGAAACCTCCCCCAACTCCACCAAAATCCCCTCCAACTCCTCCAGCGCCGCCGTTAATTCATCGGTAATCTCACGCGCCAAAACAGAAGGCTCGGGCAAATCGGCTGCATCTTCCACGCTGTCATCTTTGAGCCATGCAATGTCCAAGCTGTCTTGCTTTTCATCGCGAATCCATTCGCGGCTAAAGCAGCGCCAGCGGCCCTGCTCGCCCTGATCGGCGCGGGGGCTGCGGCCATTGGGTTCGTCACCATACGCTTTCACAAAATCAGCGAAGTGCGCTTCGGTCAGCGGGGTGCGTTTGCCAAACTTGGGCGCGTTGGCGCGCATGTCATAGACCCAGACGCTGTCTGTGCTGCCCGTGGCGGATTCGCTCACCTTTTCAAAGAACAGCACATTGGTTTTGACGCCCTGCGCATAGAAGATGCCGGTGGGCAGTCTTAGCACCGTGTGCAGGCGGCATTTGTCCATGAGCATGCGGCGTATGTCCGTGCCCACACCTGCTTCAAACAGCACGTTGTCGGGCAGCACCACGGCGGCGCGGCCACCGTCTTTGAGGTGGCGCACGATATGCTGCACAAAGGCCAGCTGCTTGTTGCTGGTGGCAAAGGTGAGGTCATCGCGTGTGGGGCCGCCGCCGCCCTTGGCCGTGCCAAAGGGTGGGTTGCTCAAGATGATGTCGCTCTTGGGCAGGTTGCTGCCCGCGCTGCCCAGCGTGTTGCCTAAGCGAATCGCGCCTTCGCCACGGCCTTCAATGCCGTGCAGCAGGCAGTTCATCAGCGCCAGGCGGCGGGTGTTGGGCACCAGCTCCATGCCCACATAGGCGTCCACAATCTGAAAGGCGCGCTGGGCTTCGGTGAGCTTGAGCAGGTCATCGGTCTGTGCGCGGATGTAGCGGTCTGCGGCAATTAAGAAACCGGCGGTGCCTGCGGCGGGGTCTTGCACGGTTTCGCCCACTTCGGGGCGCATAACGGCCATCATGGCGTCAATCAAGGGCCGGGGCGTGAAGTACTGGCCAGCGCCACTCTTGGTTTCGGATGCATTCTTTTCCAGCAGGCCTTCGTACAGGTCGCCCAGGCCGTCTTTGTCGGTGTCAAACCAGTCGATTTGATCGAGGCTGCGGATGAGCTGCTCCAGGTGGCGCGGTTCGCGCAAGCTGGTTTGTGCATTGGCATAGATGGCGGCAATGCGCACATCGGTGGATTGCGAGAGCTTGAGTAGCGTTTCTTTATAGCTGTTGAGCAAGTTCAGGCCAGACTTGCTGCGCAGCTGCTCCCAGCGGGCGTAGTCTGGCAGTAAGGGGGCGGCGATGACGCCAGACTCTAGGTTTTCATGCTCCATTTTGATGAAGAGCAGCAGCACCAACTCGGTGACGTAGTCGCTGTAGTTCACGCCGTCATCTTTGAGGACGTTACAAAGGTTCCAGAGTTTCTGGACGATGTCGGAGGTGGTCATAAGGGTGTGTTTTAGTTTTGATAGCTGCTAGCGCTTGTGTTTAAAGCATTTCAGATAGTTTTATGTCTGAAACTGTCTTTAAATAAGCGCTAGCAGCTCTTATTTTTAAGATGGATTCAGGTATTGCATTGCAGCATAACGGCCAAGCCATACGCTGTGCTGGCATTGGGCTGCAGGGTGGGTGACATTGCGCTAGGCCGCTTTTTGCCAGAGGCTTTCAGCCAAGGTGGTGACGACGGTGTCGAGCTGACCGCCCAGCACTTTGTCTACCTGCTTGATGCCGCCTTTTTGGCGGAAGGCTTCGTTGAGGAAGCTGTGGTCCACCACGGTTTCGTGCTTGAGCTGCTGGGCAATACGGTCCAGCCAGCTGCGCTGCACGGGCATCCAAGCGTGCATGGCGTATATGCGCTGCATGGCGTGGTTGACGCGTTCTTCAAAGGGTAGCAAGGCTTCACCCAGCGCTGCTTGGCGGATATAGGCGACGATGCCTGCGGCAATGTCTTGGTTGCTTTGGTTGCGCCACGCAGATTTGAGGGCGGCTTCGGAGTAGCCTGCACCATCGAGCAGCAAGCGCACTTCACGCAGTTGCTCGCGTGTGAGGTCTTTGGGGCGGTTGACCACGACAGACAGCGCCACGGACTGGTTGACCTGCTCGCGCACAAAGCGGGCGAAACTGTCGAGGTAGTCTGCTGGCTTGGCGTATGTGCCCCAGCTTTGTTCCCGCGCTACCAGCTCATCATGGTGGGTGGAGATGACAGGCTTGTACGCGGTGCCCATGAGTTGCTGCACCTCACCCAACTGCGCCAGCAAGCGGGTGTTGGCTTTCAAAAAGTTGGCAGCGGCCTGCACACCGTCTTTTTTGGCTACGGCATGCAGGTGCTGGTGCAACTGGGCAGGTGGAACGCCCCAGTTTTGTTCAAGCTGCTGTAGTTGTGCTTTGAGCGCTGGTTTCTTTTCGGCTTGGTGCTCGGCTTTGCGCAGCACGCGCATGAGTTTTTGATTCAGTTGGTCTAGGACGTCATCAGCATGGCTGCGCTCGGGCGCGCTGCCTGCGGTGGCATAGGATGCGGGGTTGTCCAGCTCATCGAGCAATTGGTCAATGCTGACTTTTGGGTCTTTGACCAGCGGCTGCATGGTATTGACGTCTTGCAGCGTGGCATACAAATCTACCGGGTCATAAATGCGGAAGACGGTTTTGCCGATGTCATTGCAGCGGCGCGTAGCGCGGCCAATCATTTGCTCATACAAGATGCGCGATCGCACACGGCGCATAAACACGAGGTTGCAGATGGCTGGCACATCAATGCCAGTGGTGAGCAAATCTACGGTGACGGCCACTTTGGGGAAAGCTTCATTCTTGTAGCGGCGAATGAGCTGGTCCACCTTGTCGCTGGCACCGGTGATTTTGACGACGGTGGCTTGGTTGTAGGCATCGCCATGCAGGTCTTTGAATGCCTCACCCAGCATGCGCACCACTTTGTCGGCGTGCGCATCGGTGGCGCAGAAGATCATCGTCTTCTCATCGCTAAAAGGATCTAGCTCCTGTGCCAGCTGGTTGCAGATGACACGGTTGAAGTTGTCGTTGAGCACACCTTTGTTAAAGCTGGCCACGTCAAAGTGCAGCTCGTCATCAATCTCGGCTTGCTCGACCTCACCCGTTTGCAAGTTGATGCTTTCCACTGCATCGCCCTTGCCAAAGTGAATACCGTTTTGCGTGAGCAGTGTGGTGTAGCGAATGGGTGGCTCATAGTCGATGAGCCAGTCATCGGCCACCGCTTCACGGTAACTGTAGGTGTAGATGGGTTTGCCAAAAATATCGCTGGTATGTTTAGCGGGAGTGGCTGTGAGGCCTACCTTCACCGCATCAAAGTAGTCCAGCACGCGGCGGTAGGTAGAGAGGTATTGCGCTTGGTCGCGCAGTTCCATCTCGCCTTCGGTCATTTCTTGGTCGAGCGTGTAGCCGCGGTGGGCCTCGTCCACGATGATGCAGTCAAACTGATCCACAGGCGGAGGAGCATCGCTGGCAAACACACGTTTGACCATGGCTTGCACGGTGGCTACTTGCACACGTTCCTCGGCCTCTACCGCCATATCGCCCAGATCAGCGACGTTGTACAGCTTGGACAGAGGCAGGTTTTGCTCCAGCAGCATGTCATCAAACGCTTCCAAGGCTTGGTCGCCCAATGCAGTGCGATCTACCAAGAACAAAATGCGCTTGAAGCGCTCTGCTTTGAGCAAGCGATAAATCAACCCAATGATGGTGCGCGTTTTACCGGTGCCCGTGGCCATGGCCAGCAGGCAGCTGCGCGCGTCTTGTGCCAAAGCGGATTCCACAGCGCTAATGGCGTTGACTTGGTAGTCACGCAGCCCGAGGTAAGCGTGACCTTCGGCAGCCAGCACCTCTTGCGCTTTAGCTATGTCGCGCTGCAGCAAGTCCAGTAAGCCTGCCGGAGAGTGAAAATTTTGCAGTGGCTTGGACAGGTTGGCGGTGTGGCGCAGGTCTCTGAACCACGTGCCACTGGCTTCTTCATGCTGCTTCACATAGGGGCGCCCATTGCAGGAATAGGCAAAGGGAATGGTGAAGTGTGCACCCTGCCCGTCTTCCCAGGGTTTGACGCGTTGGGCTAACTGCCAGGCGGCCTGCGTTCCATCGACAGGCAAAAAGGCACGGGCATAGCGCTCTGCCTGACCGATCTTCCCTGCCACGTTCTGGTTGAGCCGCTTGGCCTCCACCACGGCGACTGGCACTAAGCCTGCAAACAGCACGTAGTCGGCACTTTGCATGCCTTGCATGGGCCATTCGGCAATGGCTTGGTTTTTACCGCGTGCAGGACGAGCACCTTTGGCGTGTGTCAGATGTGCGGTGTCAGCTTCCCAGCCAGCGTCGCGCAGCATTTGGTCAATGATGAGGCGCGTGCTGGCTTCATCCATGCTGACCAAGCTGGCGGCCTTGCGTGATCGCTCACTCCAGTTGCGCACTGACTGTGCATTCGGGACTTGTTGCGCGACTTGTGCCAGCGCATGGGCCTTTTGTAGCTCAGCCTTCAGCACATCAATGGTCTGGCTGGCTTCTTCGGCCAGTTGCTCGTAAACATTGCGCTCTTGCTGGGCCTGCTGAGCCAGTGTCTTTTCTTGCTCGGCCTGCTGGCGCAGCAGATCGGCCATGGCTGCCGTATCACTGCTGGCCGCCTCGGTACTGCTGAGCTTGGCCTGCAATTCATCAATTTGCTTTTGCAGGGCGTAAAGCTTTTGGCTGGGATCGTCCGGCAACTTGAAAGGACCAGGCTTGAAGTTTGCGTCCTTGCCAAAGGTGCGGTGAAACCACAGCGCCACCTCGCGCGCGACCTTCAGGCTTTCCAGTGCTTCCCGATAGCCCAGGGTAGCGTCCACTTCGTGCGCTGCTTCATTGCCACGCATGCGCAGCAAGTGGAACATCTGGCGAATTTGTGGGTCCAACCCCAGGCGGTTATCAATGGCTCGTAGCAGCTCTGCCTGTGTGGGTTGCTGCAGATAAATGCCGAGCCGATTCGCAATATCTTTGGAGAGTGCTTCCGCCAACAAGCGCAGCTTGGCCACGCAACTGACAGGATCGTGAGGGAAGATTTTTTCTGCTGTGGCACCCAGTGTCGCTAAGGCGCTGGAATGTGCTTTTAGAAACTCAAAATTGCTCACCTTCTGCGCTCCTGAATGTCTTTGGTTCAGGGCATTATGACTTTGTTACAACTGACGGCATAACGGGCCAGGAAGATCGGTTGCTATCGGGGTGTCTGATGTGGCATTTGAGCGTGCGGCTGTTGAGACAACGCGGTGCTTTACCGCTTTTCACGACCAAGGCAAACACAGTGGGATTGGTGCTTTTGCCATGCTGCAGCCTGTTGTCATTTGTTTACATCAGTCGCGTTGAAATGATGAACAGCGGTGAGTAATCAGTACAGCGTGCTTTTCTCGGATAGATAGAAGCTTGGCAATCAGCTGATGAGCACCTGTTTTCGGTGATGCTTTAGGCACTTACCTCCTCCTGTAATCTAGTTTGCAGGTTTACCGCAAACCAGAGGGGGTACTTACTAATCAAGATGATTTCTGGCAAAGCGGTTTGCACACGACGTGCACGCAGCGGATGGCCTGTCTCCAGTAGAGTTCGGGAGACGCAATTCCTTGAGGCTCAATGCTGTCTAGGAAGCCTAAGAATTCCAATTTTTAGGAACAAGGGCACACTTTTTTAATACCCTCTAATGGGATCGATAAGCTTGATGGGCTGTAATCCAGAAGAGATGCGAATTATGTTGTTGGCAATTTGCGTGGCCGAGGAAGCGGGAATTGCGACCGACGCTAGGTGAGGGGTGATGAGTGATGAGCACATTGGGCATTTGCCGCACCAACCCCATGAAGCGCCGTCAAAACCTGACATTGCAGTAGTTGCAAAACTATGCTTCGTAGGCCATGCGCAGTTAAGGCTCTAGGGCTTGCAGCTGCGCCAACTGGCTGATGGGCACCTCAATATCTCCCGTGCCCCAGTGGCCAATGGCAGACACATCACGCGCTGCAGGGGTGTGCTGCTGGATTTGGGGCACATATACGGACGCATCGAGGTGCACATACACCAGCAGGCGAGAGCGCTGCAGCACCCCGTGGCAAAGTTGCGCAGCTTCTTGAACGCGCTGTACAGGCGCAGCTCTTTGTATTGCATGTCATCACCAAAAGACTGCACCAGATCTTCCAATGCGGACAAGGTTTGCAGCAGTGACTCTGGGAAGCTTGCTTTGACTTCTGCAAAGCTCTTGTCTGGTCCCTGTGGCTTGGGCGTGGCGGTATGGGCTTGGCCGCTGTAGTTGGTGGTACCGCTGCTAACGGCCAGCGCCACGCCGTCGGCAGACTTGGGCGTGCGCTTTTCCAGCAATCAGTTGTTGGCGTAGGCCAGCTCTAGTAACAGCAAGTCTTCGCCAAAGCGGCGGTAGCGCAGCAACTCAATGTGGCGCTGGATTTGCTGCACCGCGTGGCGGTCGTACTTGGTGAAGTCCGCTGCTACGCACAGCAGGCGTGGGGTGCTCCAGTCAATGGCGGCCGCCACGTCTGCCCCCAACTTTTCCATGACCAACCATTTGAAGTCAGTCTGGTGGTCCATCAACCAGTCCAGGTAATACAGGCCCTGGTTGATTCAGCCTGGCCATTTTTATGGGAAGAAATCTCGCTTAGCTACTTGTTCAAAAAACCGGTGCCACTTCTAAACCCTGCAGTAAGCAAAAAGCGGACAAGCATGGAGGCGCATTTGCAACACCAGCCTCCATGTGTGGGTCAGATACGGAGATTAGGTAACGTTGCTCGAAGCGATCGGCACAACGCCGCATTGCGTAACGATGTAGTGCACCAAGGTTTGGGTCACGCGCAGCATGCTGTCAATGCTCACGCATTCGTCAATGCCGTGGATGTTGCGGGCGGTTGGACCGTAGTTAGTGACGGCCCAGTCGGTGGCTAGGCGGAAGTGGCGGCCGTCGGTGGTGGCTGTACAGGCGAGGTGGGTGGGAGGGGCTCCATGCAGCGCGGCGTGCGACTGTGACAGCGCTTGCATAGCGGGGTGCTGCAAGTCATACACGCACCCGGGTGCGGCAAAGCCGTTGTGTGCTATCTCCACTTCCAAATCGGGATTCAGGCGGCGTGCAGTTTCTTCGATGAAGCGGGAGAACCATGCAATCGCTTCTTGCGCATCGCGGCCGGGGTAGAAGCTGGCGCGAATGCCCATGGTGCAGGTGCAGGGCACTGACGACTTCCACTCGCCCCCCTCAATCGTGCCCAAGTTGATATTGATGGGGTTGTTGACGTGGGCGAATGCGGGGTGGCGGTTTTTCGGCAGGTTCCATTCGTCTTGCACCTGCTTGAGGGCTTGCATGATCTGGATGCCGGCACTAATCGGGTTCAGGCCTTGGTTCATGTAGGCCACGTGCGCGGGGCGGCCGGTCAGCGTCACGGTTAACCAGCACACGCCAATTTGGGCAGCCATCAGTGTTTCGCCAAATGGCTCGGGAATGATCACCGCGTCATAGCCGCTGTAGCGTGCCTTGCTGCGCGCGCGTTGCAGCACGCCCAGAGATGCCAGCGTGCCGTTGCCAGTGTCTTCCTCGTCCACCACAGTGTTGATGCCAATGCGTGACGCGGGTTGCAAGCCCAGTGACTGCAGCGTGCGAATTGCCGTCAGCACGCAGGCGATGCCGCCCTTCATATCGCCTGCACCGCGGCCGTACAACCAACCGTCTTGCTCGTAAGGTTGGTAGGGATCTTTGGCCCACAGATGCTCAGGGCCCGTAGGCACCACGTCCAAGTGGCCATTGAACAGCACGTTAAGACCGACAGGTGTGGCGTTGCCGGGTGGGTTGATTTCTGCCAAAAGGTTAAAGCGGTTGCCGTCGGGGCTGCAGGGGCAAGAGAACAGTGGATGGCCCGACAGCGCATCGGTGTCCATAGGAATGCGCTCGGTGGTGAGGCCAAGTTCTTGCAACAGACCTTCCATGGTGGTGCAAGCCGGTGTTTCATTTCCGCTGGGGCTGGGTGCAGCCACCAGTTGCGACAAGGTGTCCAGCAGGTAGCTGCGTTGGGCTGTGACAGCGGTGGCAATGGTGTTGGTAGACAGCATGTGCGAAGTCGAGGGTGTGATGGTATGCATGCCTGCTACGCGGCAAGATGTGTGCCAGGCCCTGCGATGCTCGGGTTTGCCCTGGGTTGACGCAGTACATGCACCAGTTCGGTTTATTGGTCTGACCAAATTGGTGCTTGGGTGCGGTTGCATGAGAAACTTTGTACTGTGCTGCAGTCTGGCAGCGAAGGTGGCATGCCCTTTGCATAAAGGATTCGTATTGACGATCCGGTATTCAAGGAAATAAGAGCATGACAAGCAATCAGAACCAAGACATAGGCGCAGAAACAAGCCATGCATCGCAGGGATGGAGCGATGAAGAATGGGCCCTGCGCAAAGACCTGGCGGCCGCGTACCGTTTGATGGCTTTGTTCGAGTTGGATGACAGCATCTACACCCACATTTCCGTGCGCGTGCCCGGGCGGCATGACCAATTTTTGATCAATCCATACGGCATGCTGTTTCGCGACATCACCGCGTCGTCGTTGGTAAAGGTGGGCACCGATGGCAAGTTGGTGGAGCCTTCGATATACGACGTCAACCCCGCCGGTTTCACCATCCACAGCGCCATCCACATGGCCCGCGAAGATGCGCAGTGCATCGTTCACACCCACACCGTGGGCGGCGTGGCAGTGGCGTCGATGGCCTGTGGCCTGCAGCCGTGCAACCAGTGGGCGTTGCAGTTTCACAACCGCGTGGCCTACCACGACTTCGAGGGCATTGCCCTGAACCACGCCGAGCGTGAGCGCTTGGTGCGCGACCTGGGCACCCAACACAAAGCGCTGATCTTGCGCAACCACGGCCTGCTGACCGTGGGCGACAGCGTGGCCGATGCCTTCATCTTGATGGTCAACCTCGAGCGCGCGTGCCGTGTGCAAGTGGCCATCCAATCCAGCGGCCAAATTGTCTACCCCGTACCCACCGAGGTGTGCGAGTTGACCGCCCGCCAGTACGAGTCGGGCGCCAGCAACCGCCTGCCTGGCGCCGCCGATCCGCATGCCCGCGAATGGAATGCGATGAAGCAGCGCTTGCACCCAAGCACCGCCGGCCGCTTCGACAGCTGATCCGCGTCCCGCGTCTGCGGGCGGTGTGATCACTGCCCGTTGCCCTTCACCGAAACCTCCCGCGTGCCGCCTTGGGGCTGGCAGGGGACTTCGTGTGCCTGTTTTTCCAAAGGAGTGACCCCATGAAACGCCGTCAAATGATTCAGCTCGCCGCCTCCAGCTTGGGGCTGAGCATCGCAGGGGTGCCCCTGCACGTGTTGGCCCAGGCCAAGCCCAATGGGGTGATCAACACGATCGTGCAGCCCGAGCCACCCGGGCTGATGTCTGCGATTTATTCCAACGGCCCCACACAGCTGGTGGCCGGCAACATCTTTGAAGGCCTGGTGCGCCTGACCGAAAAGCTCGAACCAGTGCCTGCGCTGGCCGAATCGTGGCTGATGAGCGACGATGGGCTGACCTACACCTTCAAGCTCAAGAAGGGCGTGAAGTGGCACGACGGCAAGCCTTTCACCTCGGCGGACGTGGTGTTCTCGGTCGACGTGTTTGTGCGCAAGACCATGGCACGTGCCCGTGGCAATTTGGGCGCGGTGGAGTCGATCTCGGCACCCGATGCACACACCGTGGTGTTCAAGCTCAAGCACCCCGTGGGCGCGTTCTTGAACTTCTTCGAAACCGGCTCGATGCCCATGGTGGCCAAGCACATCTATGAAGGTGCTGCCGACTTCCTGAGCCACCCCGCCAACAACAAGCCGATCGGTACTGGCCCCTTCAAGTTCAAGGAATGGGTCAAGGGTTCCTACATCCAACTTACCGCCAATGAGGACTACCACGTCAAGGGTGTTCCAGGCGTCAAGGATGTGTACTACCACGTCATCCCCGACGCAGCCTCGCGTGCGGCTGCGTTTGAATCTGGCAAGGTCGATATCCTGCCTGGTGGTTCAGTCGAATTCTTTGACGTGAAGCGTTTGGCCTCGCTTCCGGGTGCGGCTGTGACCACCAAGGGCTGGGAATTCTTTGCGCCGCACTCGTGGCTGTGGCTGAACAACCGCCGCAAGCCGTTTGACGATGTGAAGTTCCGCCAGGCCATCATGTACGCGATCGACCGCGAAGCCATCGCCAAGGTGGCCTTCTTTGGTTTTGCCAAGGTGGCGTCCGGTCCGGTCAACAGCTCGGTCAAGTTCTACAGCGACAAGGTCACCCCGTACAAGCGCGACCTGAACAAGGCCAAGGCCCTGATCAAGGAAACCGCCTACAAGGGCGAAACCCTGCGCCTGCTGCCCATGCCCTACGGCGAAACGTGGATGCGCGTGGCCGAAATGATTCGCCAGAACCTGATGCAAGCCGGCGTCAAGGTGGAAATGGTGTCTACCGACGTGGCAGGCTGGAATTCGCGCCTGAACGACTGGGACTTCGACATGTCCACCACCTACGTCTTCCAGTACGGGGACCCGGCACTGGGCGTGGCGCGCAATTACATCTCCAGCCAGATCGCCAAGGGCTCGCCATGGAACAACGTGGAAGGCTACAGCAACCCCAAGGTGGACGAGCTGTTCGACCTCGGCATGAAGGAAACCGATGCCGCCAAGCGCACCGCCATTTACGCGGAAGTGCAAAAGCTGCTGGTTGACGACGTGCCAGTGGCTTGGCTGCACGAGCTGCAGATGCCCACGATCTACCGCACCAAGATTGAGAACCTCATCTCTTCCGGTATCGGTCTGAACGATGGTATGGGCTACGCCAAGTTGAAGTAACGCCAAGGGCATGCGGACCGCAGCGGTCTACATGCCTCCGTGCGGGGCCGGTGGTGCCCCGCAGGCCCCAGCCATGGCGGGGACCTTTGAGAGAGAAAGATCCGCATGAACCGATTGCAATTAATGCTCAAACGCCTGTTCCAAGGCGGTGTGGCCATCTTGGCCATTGCCGTGGTGAACTTCCTGCTCATCCGCGCAGCGCCCGGCGACCCCGTGGCCGTGCTGGCCGGTGAGGCGGGCGCATCCGACGAGCAATTCGTGGCGCAGCTGCGTGCCCAGTTTGGTTTGGACCAGCCACTGTCCGTGCAGTTGTGGCACTACCTGAGCAATGTGGTGCAGCTGGATTTGGGCTTTAGCTACCGCCAGCAGCAACCCGTGCTGGATTTGATTTTGGAGCGCCTGCCGGCCACGCTGCTGCTGACCGGTAGTGCGTTCGTCATGTCGTTGGTGTTGGGTGTGTTGCTGGGCGCCTGGTCCAGCCGCAAAGTTGGCACCTGGGTCGACAGTGCCATCACCACTGTCGCTCTGGTGTTCTACGCCACGCCGCTGTACTGGCTGGCCATGATGGCCGTGCTGCTGTTTACCGTGCAACTGGGCTGGTTGCCCGGCTTTGGCTACTTCACCGTGGGTTCCGGCCTGACCGGTTTTGCGCTGGCGTGGGACGTGTTCTTGCACCTGCTGATGCCCTCGGTGAGCCTTGCGCTGTTCTACATGGCGGTCTATGCCCGCATGACGCGCGCTTCCATGCTGGAAGTCGCGCAGATGGACTTTGTGAAGACCGCCCAGGCCAAGGGTGTGCACCCCCGACGCATTCACCGCAACCACATCCTGCGCAACGCGCTGCTGCCAGTGGTCACGCTGGCCGGCATTCAAGCGGGCGGAATGATCGGTGGCGCGGTGCTGACCGAGACTGTGTTCAGCTGGCCCGGCATTGGTCGCCTGATGTTCGATGCGCTGATGCAGCGTGACTACAACCTGCTGATGGGTTGCTTCTTGGTGACATCCGCCATGGCGGTGCTGTTCAACCTGATCACCGACTTCATCTACACGCTGGTTGACCCCCGCATCGAGATGGCCTGAGCGCCACCACACACGCAGAAAGCACACTATGAAAAACGCATTTTGGCGGCGCTTTTGCCGCAACAAGGGCGCCGTGATTGGCTTGGGCGTCTTGGTCTGGGTGGCGCTGGTGGCGCTGCTGGGTCCGCTGTTTCTGGACTATGGCCCGTGGGACATGGTCGATGCACCATTCCTGGAACCGCTGAGCCCCGATGGCCGCTGGCTGGGCACTGACACCATGGGCCGCGACATCTGGGCCGGCCTGGTGCACGGCGCGCGCGTCTCGCTGCTGATTGGCTTTGTCTCCACCGTCGTGTCGCTGCTCATCGGTGTGAGCTTGGGCGCCATTGCGGGCTACTTCGGTGGCTGGGTCGATGCGGTGCTGATGCGCTTTACCGAGCTGTTCCAGTCGGTGCCCAGCTTTGCGCTGGCCATCGTGCTGGTGGCGATTTTTGAGCCTTCCGTTGCCTCCATGGTCACTGCCATTGCCGTGGTCTCTTGGCCGCCCGTGGCGCGCTTGGTGCGCGGGGAATTCATGGCCCTGCGCCAGCGTGACTTTGTCTCGGCCGCGCTGCTGGCCGGCCAGTCCACGCCCCGCGTGATCCTCACGCAAATCCTGCCCAACGCCGTCTCGCCCATCGTGGTCATGGCTTCGCTGATGGTGGCCAGCGCGATCTTGCTGGAGTCCAGTCTGAGCTTTTTGGGCCTGGGCGACCCCAACCAAATGAGCTGGGGCTACATGGTCGGCACCGCCCGCACCGTGATGCGCCAAGCCTGGTGGATGGCCGTGTTCCCCGGTGTCTCGATCGTGCTGACCGTGCTGGCCTTGAACTTGGTCGGTGAAGGCCTGAACGACGGCATGAACGCCCGTGCCGACGGCAAACGCTAAGTCTTGGAGGACCTGCAAATGACGACTACCCCCATTGATGCTGCGGTGAACGCCATCGTGAGCCCCCCCCCTGTGCTGCAAGTGCAAGGCCTGAGCGTGCGCCTGCCCGCCGGTGGAGACCGCCAGCTGGCCGTCTCCAACGTCTCGTTCGATCTGCTGCCCGGCCAAACCTTGTGTGTGGTGGGCGAATCGGGCTCGGGCAAATCCATGATCGCCAACGCCGTCATGGGCCTGTTGCCCCGCCCGCATGTGGAACCCGTGGCCGGCCAGATCCAGTTTGGTGGCAAAGACCTGCTCAAGCTGACCGAAGAGCAGCTGCGCAGCCTGCGCGGCCAGCGCATCGGTATGATTTTTCAAGAACCTATGACGGCGTTGAATCCCGTCATGCGCATTGGCGACCAGCTGGCCGAAGTGTTTGATGCCCACATGTCGCTCAGCGGCGCGGAAAAGCGCAAACGTATCATTGCTGCGCTGACCGATGTGGGCCTGCCCGATCCTGAGCTGATCATCAACAGCTACCCCTTCCGCCTGTCCGGAGGCCAGCGCCAGCGCGTGATGATTGCCTGCGCCCTGTTGCTGGAACCCCAGCTGCTGATCGCTGACGAGCCCACCACGGCGCTTGATGTGACCACGCAAGCGCAGATCCTGCAGCTGATTCGTGAGCTGCAGCAGCGCAAGGGCACCGCCGTGCTGTTCATTACGCACGACTTTGGTGTGGTCTCGGAGATTGCCGACCACGTGGTCGTGATGCAAATGGGCCAGTGCGTGGAAGAGGGTGCCGCCAGCGCCGTCCTGGGCCGCCCCCAGCATGCGTACACCAAAAAGCTGTTGGCGGCGATCCCCAAAGGGGTGGTGCGCGATGTGCAAACCGAGCGTGACGACCACTTTGTGCTGCAGGTGCAAGACCTCAACAAGATCTACAACACCGGCGGTGGCCTGTTCACCAAGGGCCGCCGCGTGCATGCTGCCAACCAAATCAACTTCAACCTGCGCCGCGGTGAAACACTGGGCATCGTGGGCGAGTCGGGTTCCGGCAAGTCCACCGTGGGCAAGTGTTTGGTGGGCCTGCAAGGATTTGATGACGGGCGCATCTTGTTCAACGGCAAGAGCCTGTACCCCGGCTCCAACTTCCAAGCTGTGGCAAAGAGCCGCATCCAAATGGTCTTCCAAGACCCCTACGCGTCGCTCAATCCCCGCCACCGCATTGGCGCGGCCATTGCCTCGGGCCCCATTGCCCAAGGCGTGTCGCCAGACAAGGCCAAGGCCCGCGCGTTGGAGCTGCTCAAGCTGGTGGGCCTGAAAGAAGAAGCCTACGACCGCTTCCCGCACGAGTTCTCGGGCGGTCAGCGACAGCGCATTGGCATTGCCCGCGCCCTGGCGCTGGACCCCGAACTGCTGGTGGCCGACGAGCCCGTTTCCGCGCTCGACGTGTCGGTGCAGGAACAAGTGCTCAAGCTGTTTGCGCAGGTGCGTGAAGAGTTTGGCCTGTCGATGGTCTTCATCACGCACGACTTGCGCGTCGCCGGTGAGCTGTGCGACCACATTGCCGTGATGCAGCGCGGCCAAATTGTGGAGTACGGCACCAGCCGCCAAGTGCTGCACAACCCGCAGCACGAATACACCCGCAAGCTGATTGATGCCATCCCCAAGCTGGCGGCTGCACCGGTGCTCGACGACGTTGCCAGCGAAGAGGTGCCCGCATGAATGCCGCAGGTCACACCGTCGTCGCCCTGCTCAGCCGCACGCTGAACATGGACTACCTGGTCGATGCCCTGCACAGTGCCTTTGGCCAAGCTGGCCAGACTGTCGAGCTGCGCCAGGCCGATGCCGATGGCGGCCCCGCCGCTTTGGGTAACGGCGCCGAGGTGGACGTGGCCCTGTGTTGGGAGCCGCACCACGGCCTGTGGGGGCAGATGCCCAACGTGCGCTTGGTGCAGTCGCTGGCGGCAGGCGTGGACCATATTTTGGAAGACGCAACGTTGCCGCGGCACGTGCCCATGGCGCGCATTCGCGACCCGCACATGGCCAGCGCCATGGCCGCTTATGTGGCGTGGGCGGTGACCAGTGAGCACCGCCAGATGGATGGCTACCTGCAAGAGCAAGCCAAGACCGTGTGGAGCAAGCCGGTGGTGGTGCCCGCCACGCATTACCGCGTGGGCATTGCTGGCATGGGCACGCTGGGCGCGCACTGCGCCCGTGTGCTGGCCGCTATTGGCTACGACGTGCGCGGCTGGAGCCGCAGCCCCAGCAGCGCGCCGATCGAAGGCGTGCAGCACTTTGCCGGAGACGGCGAGCGCGGTGCATTTTTGAACGGCCTGCACGCGCTGGTCTGCCTGCTGCCGCTTACCGACAGCACGCGCGGTGTGATGAACCGCAACCTGTTTGCGCAGCTGGCACCGGGCGCGCACATCGTCAACGTGGGGCGCGGCGCCCACTTGGTGGAGGCGGACCTGATCACCGCGCTGGATGCCGGCGTGCTGGGCCGCGCCACGCTCGATACGTTTGTGACCGAGCCATTGCCCCCGACCGACCCGCTGTGGCACCACCCGCAGGTGCGTGTCACCCCCCACATTGCCACGCGCACGGCCGCCGCCGTGATTGCCACGCAAACCGCCCACCACTGGGTGCAGGTACTGGCGGGTGCTGTGCCCGACAGCGCCGTGGATGTGTCCCAAGGCTATTGATAATTTTGGAAAGCATGGCTATGCAAGCATTTTTTGACAGCACCCAGTTTCAGCACGACCCGCAGCAGTTCATGCGCTTGGGCCGCTTGGCCAAACCCACCGATGTGCCCGCACGCGCTCAGGCGCTGATTGGCTGCCTGGAGCGCAATGGCGCCCAAGTCAGCGTGCCCAAGGATTGGGGTGTGGAGCAGCTGCACCTGGTGCACAGCCCCGCCTACATCCAGTACCTGGCCACCTCGTACGAGCGCTGGGAAGCACAGCGAGCCGAAGGCAAAAACCCCGGTGTGGAAGTGCTGCCCAACCTGTCGCCGTTTTACAGCGGCACGCCGGGCATACCGCGTGTGGAGTGCCCCTCGCCCTCGCTGGTGGCGCAGACTGGCTACTACCTGGGCGACCTGTCGTGCCCGCTGGGCAACGGCAGCTGGCAGGCCATCTTGCGCTCGGCCCACACCGCCGCCTCGGCCGCGCAGGCCGTGATCGATGGCGCACCGCTGGCCTATGCGCTGTGCCGCCCCTCGGGTCACCACGCGCACTACAACCGCGCCAGTGGCTTTTGCTACGTGAACAATGCCGCGCTGGCTGCGCAAATGCTGTCACAGCAGTTCGGCAAAGTGGCCGTGCTGGATGTGGATGCGCATCACGGTGATGGTACGCAAAACATCTTCTACGGCCGCGGCGATGTGCTGACCGTCTCGACCCACGCCGAGACCAGCGACTACTTCCCCTTCTACACCGGCTACGCGCACGAAACCGGCGCGGGCGAAGGCGCCGGCTGCAACCTGAACCTGCCGCTGGCGCACGGCTGCACCACCGACCAGTTCTTGCCCGCGCTGGACCGCGGGGTGGAAGCGATTGCCCAGTTCGGCGCCCAAGCGCTGGTGCTGTCGATTGGTTTTGATACCTACCGCGACGACCCCATCAGCGTGTTGCAGTTTGACTTTGATGCCTACCGCCACGTGGGCGAGCGCCTGCGCCAGCTGGGCCTGCCCGTGGTGCTGGTGCAAGAGGGCGGCTACATGGTTGAGGCGCTGGACCCCGGCCTGCAAGCGCTGCTGGAAGGCCTGCAGGCCGTGCCTGCTGCCTCGGCAGTTGCTGTGGTTTAAGTAGCGGTATGCCCTAGTGAAACATGTCTTTCACTAGTAAAAGTATTGGAAACATAGATATCTCTAAGACCTGCCGCTCTGCTTTTTTTGGCCCTCGGTGGCCCCGCAGCGTGCAGGCATTGCACTGGAAAGTTTGTACATGACCACCACCACATTGACTGCCCCTGTCGCCACTACCCCCATCAACGGCGATCGCCTGTGGGGTGCGCTGATGGATTTGGCCCAAATTGGCGCCACCCCCAAAGGCGGTAACTGCCGCTTGGCCCTGACCGCCGAAGACGGCGCCGGCCGCGATTTGGTGTGTGGCTGGATGCGTGATGCCGGCCTGACCGTGCAGATCGACGAAGTGGGCAACATTTTTGGTATTCGCCCCGGTCAAGACAACAGCCTGCCTCCCGTGATGACCGGCAGCCACATCGACACCCAACCCACAGGCGGCAAGTTTGACGGCTGCTATGGCGTGATGGCTGGCCTGGAAGTGATGCGCACGCTGCAGCAGCACAACGTGCAAACCAAGGCACCGCTGGCACTGGCGATTTGGACCAACGAAGAAGGCTCGCGCTTTGTTCCCGTGATGATGGGCTCGGGCGTGCACTGCGGCGTGTTTGGCAAAGACGTGGCGCTGCAAGCGCGTGACCATGCCGGCATCAGCGTGGCCGAATCGCTGCAAGCCATTGGTTACGCGGGCACGCTGCCTGCGGGCCAGTTGCACCCTGCCAGCTACATCGAAGCGCACATTGAACAAGGCCCTATTCTTGAAGCCAAGGACACCGTGATTGGCGTGGTCACCGGCTCGCTGGGCCTGCGCTGGTACGACGTGACCGTGACCGGTATGGAAGCGCACGCCGGCCCCACGCCGATGGAGCTGCGCCAAGACGCGCTGTACGCCGCCGCCAGCCTGATGCGCACGGTGGTGGACATTGCGAATGCCGACGCCTTCTCCCCCGACGGCCGCGGCACCGTGGGTGAGGTGCATGTGCACCCCAACTCGCGGAACGTCATTCCCGGCCAAGTGCGTTTCACCGTCGATTTGCGCCACCCCAAGATGGACCAGTTGAACGCCATGGAAGCGGCCTTCCGCAGCGCCGCCGCCGCGCTGCAGGTCGAAGGCCGCGTGCAGGTGCAGGTGGTGGATGTGCAAGAGTTCCCAGCTACGCCGTTTGCCGATGAACTGGTCAGCGCCGTGGCCGCTTCTGCCCAGCAACATGGTTACTCGCACATGCCCATCTTGACCGGTGCTGGGCACGACGCGGTCTACATGGCACGCAAGTTTTCCACCGCAATGATCTTTGTGCCCTGCAAAGACGGCATTAGTCACAACGAGATTGAGGATGCTGATCCCGTTCACTTGGCGGCTGGCTGCCAAGTGCTGTGCGATGTGATGCTGGCCCAAGCCGGTGTGGTGACTGCCGCTTAAACCTCCAGACGTTCTATGCAGCCCTTTACTAGGCTTTCGGTGCGCACGCAGGGCATGGCTTTGTTTGTAGGTACGCTGATGGTGTTTGCGTTTTACGACGCCTTTGCCAAAACCATGGTCGCAGTGCACAGCCCGGTGGTGGTCAATCTATCGCGCTATGTCCTGATGTGCGGTTTGGCTGGCTTTTGGCTGGTACAACTGCTCTGGGGCGGCGGAACTTCCAAGGCTGCGCTGCTGCAGGCGGTGCGGCAACCGGCGCTGTGGTTGCGCAGTGCCAGCATTGCCACCGTGGGCACCTGTTTTATGGGCGCCTTGGTGACCATGCCGCTGGCCGAGGCCACGGCCATTTACTTCACAGCACCGCTGTTGATGGTTGCACTGTCGAGCCGCTGGTTGGGGGAGTCTGTCAACCGAGCGCAGTGGGTCGCAGTGTGGCTGGGTTTTGCCGGCATGCTGCTGATTGTTCGTCCGGGTGGCAGTCTGCCACTTTGGGGTACTGTGCTGATGGCAATCTCCGCCTTGTGCTACGCCGTGTTCCAGCTGCTCACACGCCAGTTGGCCGGCCAGATTCCAGCACCGGTGCAGTATGCGCACATGGCCGGCGTGTGTTTGGCTGTGACGGCGGTGGCAACAGTCGTGGTCTGGCCACAACGGTGGCCCAATGCGGTTGAATGGGGCATATTGATACTGGGAGCGCTAGCCAGCTGTGGTGGTCAGTTGCTGATTTTGGCAGCCTATAAACGCGTAGCGGCCAGCACACTGGCCCCGCTGAACTATCTGCAGCTAATGTTGGCAGTTGCCATCAGCGCCTGGTGGTTTGGCTTGGTACCAGACGCCCTCACTTTGGCTGGCACCGCGTTGATTGCGGCTGCGGGGGTGTATCTGGCCTGGTCGCGCCGTTAGACGTTGCAAGTCTCTCCACCCTTGCTGGGTGGGGCGCCAACTTCGCTTTTTCATGTTGATTGCTCAACCTTTGCGCTAAAGGCACACCATGCCCTTGTCCAGTCCCAAGCCACTGATGGCCGCTTTGCCCGGGCAGCGGCGCCTGTACCGCGAGATTGCCGAGCAAATCCGCAGCAAGATTGAAGAGGGCGCTTTCCCGCTGGAGGCACGACTGCCGGCAGAGCGCGAACTGTCTGAGCTGTTCGATGTCAGTCGCTCTTCGGTCCGCGAAGCGTTGATCGTTCTTGAGGTGCATGGCTATGTGGACATCAAAGGCGGCAGCGGCGTATATGTGTGTGCACAGCTGCCCAAGCCAGCCAGTGCCAGCCCGGCCCTGAGCAAAGCGGCCGACATGGGGCCCTTCCAGATCCTTGAAACACGTCTTCTGCTCGAACCCGAATGCGCGGCCTTGGCGGCGGTGCACGCCACCACGCAGCAACGCAGCATGCTGCGCAACTTGCATGCTGCAATGGAACTGGTGCATGGCGCCGAGGTGAACCGCCAAGGCAGCTGCGCGCAGTACGACCGGGTATTGCACGCCACTATTGCGCAAGCGTGTAGCAATGCCGCGCTGGAGTCGGCAGTGCTGCATCTCTGGGATTTGAGTGATCATTCCCCCATGCTGCAGCGACTTGATGCGCAGCCCATCAGCGCCCAATATTGGCAAACATCGTGGCGCGAACACGGGGTCATGGTGGATGCGATTGTCAATGGCGACATGGTACGCGCCCGCAATGGCATGGCTTACCACCTATTGGCGGTGACCGAGCGCATTCGCAATAACCCAGGATGGTTGGATTGACAGCGCTTGGGTGTTGTATATCAAACAAAAAAAGGGCCAATGGCCCCTTTTTTGTATCGCCTCCAACTCTTAATCGAGCTGCAGGCACACGTACTTAAGTTCCAAATAATCGTCCATGCCATGGCGTGAGCCTTCGCGGCCCAGGCCCGATTGCTTGACTCCTCCAAAAGGTGCCACTTCGTTGGAGATTAGGCCAGTGTTCACGCCCACCATGCCATATTCCAGTGACTGCGACACACGCCAGATGCGGCGTTGGTCTTCGGTGAAGATGTACGCGGCCAAGCCATATACAGTGTCATTGGCGCGAGCAAGCACCTCGCTTTCTTCGGTAAAGCGAAACAGCGGGGCGATAGGGCCAAAGGTTTCTTCGCTGCACACCAGCATGCTGTCGTTCACGTTGGCCAGTACCGTGGGGGTAAAGAAGTTGCCGCCCAAGGGATGGGGTTCACCACCGGCCAGCAGCGTGGCACCTTTGGCCAGCGCATCAGCAATATGGCGCTCCACCTTCTCCACCGCTGCCGCATTAATCATGGGGCCGTGTGTGACACCAGTGTCCAAGCCATTGCCTACGTTGAACTGCTCCACTGCAGCCACTACGCGGCGAGCCACTTCTTCATAAATGCTGTCATGCACGTAGATGCGGTTGGCGCAAACGCAGGTCTGGCCCACATTACGGAACTTGGAGGCCAAGATGCCGGCCACGGCGCGGTCAATGTCGGCATCGTCAAACACGATCAGCGGAGCGTTGCCACCAAGTTCCAGCGACAGCTTTTTGATGCTCTCGCTGCTTTGGCGCATCAATAGGCGGCCGGTTTGGGTGGATCCAGTAAAGCTCAATTTGCGCACGGTGGGACTCTCGGTCAACGCACGGCCAATAGCGGGAGCGTCACCTGTCAGAATTTGAAGCACTCCAGCAGGAAGACCTGCTTCCAAGGCAAGTACACCTAACGCCATGGCGCTAAATGGGGTGTTCTCAGCCGGCTTGAGTACCATGGTGCAGCCAGCGGCCAGGGCAGGGCCAGCCTTGCGAGTGATCATTGCAGCAGGGAAGTTCCACGGTGTGATGGCCGCGCACACGCCAATTGGCTGGCGCGTGACCAGCAGCTGCTGGCCGGCCTTGGGGGCTTGCAAAATTTCGCCATCAATGCGCTTGCCTTCTTCGGCAAACCATTCGATGAAGGAAGCGGCGTAGCCAATTTCGCCGCGCGACTCTGCCAAGGGCTTGCCTTGTTCGATGGTCATCAGGCGTGCCAAGTCTTCGGCGTGCTCCAGCATCAGGCCGTGCCAGCGGCGCAGAATGCGCGCTCGCTCGGCGGCGGTCAGTGCGGCCCATGCGGGTTGTGCTTGTTCGGCGGCCGCAATGGCGGCAACGGTGGCGTCGTAGCCCAGCTTGGGGATGTGGCCAATCAACTCGCCAGTGGCGGGGTTGTGCACGGGCAGCACATCGGCGCCTTCGGCGGCGTGCCAGCCGGTGGCCAGCAGGCAGGCTTGGCGAAACAGGTCAGGGCGTTGCAGGTTCAAGCTCATAAAGTACTCGCAAAAAAGCCATGCAAGGTGCGTCGTGTGGCGAACCCGGCATGGCACAGGTGAGACTAGGGCGGCAGGCCTTGCGGCTTAGCCGGCGATGGCGGCTTCGATCAGGTCCAGCGCCTTGTCGAATTGCGCGTCTTCAATCGTCAGGGGGTGCAGGAAGCGGATCACGTTGCCGTACAGGCCGCAGGTCAGCAGCAGCAGGCCCTTGGACATGGCAGCTTGCACGATGGCGTTGACGCGGGCGGCATCGGGAGCGCCGGTGGTGGCGTTCTTGAATTCCACGGCCACCATGGAGCCCAGACCGCGCACATCGGCAATGCCAGCGTCTTTTTGCTGGATGGCCTTCAGGCGGGTTTGCAGGCGGTCACCCAGCTCTACAGCGCGGGCGCACAGCTTTTCGTCTTCAATCACGTCCAGCACAGCGTGGGCAGCGGCCACGGCCAGCGGGTTGGCAGCATAAGTGCCACCCAGACCGCCGGGGTTGGGCGCATCCATCACGGCGGCGAGGCCGACCACGCCGGAGATGGGCATGCCGCCACCCAGGCTCTTGGCCATGGTGATCAGGTCGGCCTTGACGGTGTGGTGCTCCATGGCGAACAGCTTGCCGGTGCGGGCAAAGCCGGTTTGCACTTCGTCGGCAATCAGCAAGATGCCGTGTTCGTCGCAGATCTTGCGCAGGCCTTCAAACAGGGCGGTGGGCACGGGGTTGAAGCCGCCTTCGCCTTGCACAGGCTCCAAGATGATGGCAGCCACGCGCTGGGGGGCCACATCGGTCTTGAACAGCATGTGGATGGCGGCTAGGCTGTCTTCCACCGTCACGTCCTTGGCCGGGAATGGCACGTGGTAGACGTCGGGCACCATGGCGCCGAAGCCAGCCTTGTAAGGCAGCACTTTGCCAGTCAGCGTCAGGCCCATCAGCGTGCGGCCGTGGAAGGCGCCTTGGAAGGCGATGACGCCCGAGCGGCCAGTCGCAAAGCGTGCAATCTTGACGGCGTTCTCCACCGCTTCGACGCCGGTGGTGAAGAAGGCAGTCTTGGCAGGGCCATCAATAGGGGCCAGTGCGTTGATGCGTTCAGCCAGCGAAATCGCGCTTTCGTAGGGCACGATTTGGTAGGCGGTGTGCGTGAAGTGCGTCAGCTGCTCTTGCACGGCAGCCACGATGCGGGGGTGGCGGTGGCCGGTGTTGAGCACCGCAATGCCGGCGGCGAAGTCGATGTACTGGTTGCCTTCGACGTCGGTGATCAGGGCGTTGTCGGCCTGAGCAGCGTGGAAGTCACACATCACGCCCACACCACGGGGTGCGGCGGCAAGACGGCGTTGCTTGAGTTCGGTATTGGTAGTCATGGCTTCCTCGGGGATATCTGCTAGGTTGCTTACGGGTTCCTATTTCAAGCCAAATTAGCTCCTTCAATAGTTCCACTTTTGAAAGAAAATATGGTGCCAATTGGGTGGGGATAAAAAGGGGTTGAGATGCGTTCTGTGTGTGTGGACTGGTTGTTGCAGAATGGATGGCAAGAGCGGGGAGAAAGGCAGTCACGCCGTCTGGGAGAGCACCTGTGTCAGCTTCTTCGTCAGGCCATAGCAACCCAAGCATTGCGTCCTGGAGAGCGACTGCCGGCTACCCGTGATCTGATGGCGGGGTTGGGTGTCTCGCGGAATACGGTCATGCATGCATATGAGCAATTGCGCATGGAAGGCTATGTGGTGAGTCAGGTGGGCAGCGGTACCTTTGTTGCTAGCCTTACTCCCGAAGTGCTGCTCAAGGCACCGCGTACGCAGCGCCGAGGAATGTCTGCTTCGCTCGATGCTCAACAAGGAGTAGAGCTGTCCGAGCGCGCTCAGTTCATCCTGCAGCATGCGAGTGCTGCGGATAGACAATGGGGGGCATTTATGCCCGGTGTGCCGGATGTCGGTGCGTTTCCTCGGGCCACCTATGCCCGAATCCTTAACCGGTTATGGCGCCATGCGCAGCCTGAGATGCTGACCTATGGCACCAATGGCGGCGCCCAAGCCCTCAAGGAAGCGCTGGCCGACTATCTGCATGTGGCGCGTGGCGTGCAGTGCCAGCCCGAGCAGTTACTGATCACGGAGGGCGTGCACCAAGCCATCGACCTGACGGTACGCTCCTTAGTCAATCCCAAAGAAACGGTATGGATGGAGGATCCAGGCTACTGGGGCATTGCCAATGTGCTGCGCATGAGCCAAGACATTCAACTGGTGGGTCGTCCGCTTGACAGCGAGGGTCTGACACTGGACATGGAAGCACAAGTGCCCCGGCTGATCTGCGTGACGCCGTCTCACCAGTATCCGCTAGGCACAGTGATGAGCTTAGCGCGACGTAAAAGCCTGCTGGCCTACGCACGTGCCCATAGGGCCTGGATTGTCGAGGATGACTATGACAGCGAGTTCCGTTTCTCCAGTCGACCAATACCGGCCATGCAAGGGCTGGAGGCCGATGCACCGGTGATCTACATTGGTACCTTCAGCAAAACGCTGTTTCCCGGACTGCGCGTGGGTTACATGGTGCTCCCGCGTGCACTGGTGGCGCCAATGCAGCGCATACACGCGGAGCTGTACCGCCAGGGGCATGTGGTGACTCAGTTGGCGCTGGCGGAGTTGATCCGGGACGGTCAGTATGCCAAGCACATCAGGCGAATGCGGGTACTCTATGGGCGGCGCCGTGAATGGCTGCAATCATTGATCCAACGTTATCTAGGGCCAGACTTTCTGTGCGAGCCGGACAGCCAGGCAGGATTGCATCTGGTGCTACGCTTGCCGAGCGACGTGGATGATGTTGAACTGGTTCAGCGGCTGCAGGCGCAGGGCGTTCTAGCGCGGCCCTTGTCCAAATACTACCGTACCTGCTCTGTGGAACGGGGCTTGCTCTTGGGCTACGCCGCGACCGAAGAGGCCACCATGCAAAGCGCGTTTTTCGTATTGCTGCGTGTACTCAAAGCCATGGGGGTTCGGACTTAATCGGGGTTTTTTGTACAGCAAAGAAGCAGGCTAGAGTTAATGCGTGGGTCAGATTGAGATGGAAAAACCGGGGGCTAGGGAGCCTCATTCAGAATGAGGCTGTTGAATGTCAGTGGCCAATGCAACCTGCGCATTTTCTAGCACCCACCTTTCAATGCGCTCGTGGTGGACGCGTAATAAGTCAAGCGGTCGTACGGTGTAGTGTTTCTCGGCGGTGGCGCTGGGCTTGTGCCCTTGGAGTTGAGCCACAATCCCAGCAGGAACATCTAGCCATTCAGTCAAGCTTTTGAAGCTGCGGCGCAGGCCGTGAAGTGTCAGTACTGAAATTCCAGCACACTCGCAGGCACGGTCATGTGCGTGGTTAGGCTCTGTGATTGGACTGCCAGCCTTGCGGTCACTGGCAAAAACATACGCGTTGCGGCGTGGTAACTGAGTAATAAGGTGTTGTACATAAGGTGTCAGCGGAATGATTCGCTCGCCTTCAACCTTGTCGCGTATCTTCATGCCGCGCCAATGTATATCTAGGTCTTCCCACTGCAGCCCTAAAACCTCGCCGGGGCGGGCGCCTGTCAAGAGTAGTGTCTGTAAATAAGCAGAGACAACTGAGTTGCCGATGCCGCGCACTGCTGTGAACCAGGCAGGCAATTGCTCTTTTAATAATGAGTCTTGCTTTACTTTGGGTTTTCCTAGTGCTTCACGTGACTTACGGGTTTTAGCTGGGTTCTTGTCCGGGACGATGTTGCAGTATTCCGAGTGCTCTGAACACCAAGTGAGAAATGTGCGCAGTAAGCGCCATGCCAGCCGAGCAACAGCTGGGCGAGTTTTGCCTTCTTGAATTGCCCACGCTTCAATCGTGGGTGAGCTTAGTTCACGTAAAGGCAGATGCATCAATGAAAAGAGTGGCCCAGCGTTGGTAACGCCTGCACCTCTAGTGCCTCGAAAGGATTGCTTTCCTCCACTTCGTGCCAAGCGTTCATGGTCATTAATGTGGTGATGTCCCCAATAGGGTGTTCGCTCTTGAATGTAGGTTTGCCATGCCTGAGCGACGGTAATTGATTCGATTCTCTCAATGTGTGCTGTTGCTGCCTGGGCAGCAAGTGCATCACGCTTGAGCTGTCTTGGATCTTTGCCCTCATCAATCAAGCGCTGCAGTTCACGAGCCTTGGCTTGAGCATCAGGGATTCGCCAAGCTTCAGTCTTGCCGATGGTGATGCGTACATCTTTGCCTTGATAAACACCTTGGAATACAAAGGACGGTTTGCCGCTTGGAGTGGCACGAAGGCCAAGGCCGGGTGCAGTTGCATCCCACATAAAGCACTGGTGCTTATCCGCAGGACATTTGAAAGCGTTGATCCGAGGAACTGTGAATGCAACCTTAGCCATAGGCTCCGCTTTATGCTTCGTCTTACATCGTCCAAGTATGTAAGGGCGGATGTAAGACTTTTAGGTGAAAAAAGGCGAATCTAGATCAACAATGAAAGAGGCTGAATGCAGCTTTGAAATTTTTATCATGTTGATTTTATTGAATTTTAAGAATATTAATCAACAAAGGCAAACGATGGTTTCATGGGACTCATAATCCTTTGGTCGACAGTTCAAGTCTGTCACGCCCTACCATTCAGATAAAGAAAAGCCCGCTATGTTTTGCATAGCGGGCTTTTTGTTTTTCATGCCTTTGGAGACTTTTTCACGTGAATTCTTGCACGTGGTTCTGGTGTTTCGTGGATAGTGCGCCGAGCTAGTTTGGAAGGCTCACGGTTTATTTTTTACAAGTAGCTATCTCTGCTTTCGGCTCAAGCAGTCCTTCGGGTCAAAACCGCCGGCGGCACGTTTAGGCTGATTAGAGTCGTTCGCCACATCCGCCTGAGCGGCTGCTTCCACGGACACCGGTCATTCAATGCCGAACAGCGAATCTCGCTGTCATCGTGAGTGGGTTGCAAGCCGCGATAAACTACCATCAGTTCGAAATCAATGTTGGCAGGGAGGCCATGGATGAGCGGCGAATATCTGATGAGATTCCTCGACATTGGGGCTATCGATCTCAAGGGCGATGACTCCAGGCTCGAGAAGCTGCGAGCAACTGCGAAAGACCTGTCAGCGGTTCTCAAGAAAGCTCCGGCCAAGACCGTCAGCTTCACGATGGTCGCAGCAGACCCGGACGTTGCATCTGACGATCCGACCATCCAAGAAGCGATGGCGGCGCTGCGCAAACAATGGGAAACCGTATCTAACGCATTCTCTAGCCCTCCCGTGGCCATCCTGCGGGCCGTCCTCCTCGACGCCATCGTCCAGGCAGCCCGCGCGGACGAATCCATTTCAGTTGCTTTCGTCAACACCGCGCGCAACGCTCTTGCACATGCCGAGACTGCCGATGAGGCCGTGGTTTGGCGCGAAGCAGTCGGCGAGATTGAAGCCAAGGTGGATGCCTGTGCCGAGCAGGAGTGGGCGACGCCGGAAATGATTACTGTTGATGCGCTGAAGTACACGCCACCCGCTGCGGTTGCGCTGAAATACAAGGTGCCAACCGTCGATCGTGACGCGCTCCAGACATCCATTCATCGCTCAGCAGGGCCTTGGAACGGGAACCCGTCGAACCAGTACTCGCCGGGCAACGATCCTCGGTCGTGGGCAGCTTCTTTTGCGGAACACATGACTGGGGTCATAGGTGGGCAACTGGATACGTTGGCCAACGGTCTCGCCCCAGCTCCCATTGACCTGTCAGGGCCGTTAACGACTCTGGCAACCGCAGTCACCGCTCATGTTGAGAGGGCGCTCGCCAGCTTCAGTGGCGCTACCGCTGGCTTGCAACGTCGCACGAACTTGCTTTGGTGGAAGGAAGCTCTGTATTCGCCTAGCGTGCACGAGAGTTATCTCGACCTGCCGGCATTCGAGGCAGCCGCCCTAATGGCGCTGGACCTGCACGAGCAGGTCCCAACGTACTCGCCTGCCAGCGTGTCAGCGTTCCTCAAAGAAGCTATCCGCTGTTTGCCAGTAGATCCAGGCGGCGCCGATGGCGGCAAACAGGAAATCGCCCAGTTGGTTAGCGACGCGAGGACCACGGAGTTCATGCAGCCGTTCCGCAATCTCGCCGCGCAGTATGTGCAGGCGGCAGCGGGCCGCGGCCCCTTGCTGTCAGTGATTGGGCATCCCCAAAGCCCCACCGCTTTCGACGTTGCGGCGCTTCGTGCGTTGGCCGGTCTCGACGCATCTACCAAGATGACGCCCTCTGAATGGGGCACCTACCTGTTCCGCGAACTCCAGAGCGCACGGGCGACCAACGCCAAGCGTCCCAAGAAGAAGTAGGCTGGCATGGACCAATGTCCCCATCCCAGATGCTCCGCTGACGACAACATCACCTGCTCGCTTGGCCATATCAAGTTGGAGCAGTGTCCTGAGTGGAAGAAGGTCGTCAAGACGCCAACCACAGCGCAGCCAGCTTCGGACGAACTGGCTTTGCCGTGGAGCGGTTCCGCTATGGGCGAATCCGACCTGAATTTTGTGAGCGGCAGGGGCAAACCCGTTACTGTCGGCATCGTGGGGCCGGAAAGCTCTGGTAAGACCACCGTGCTCGGCGCGCTCTATCTTCTACTCGGAAGAGGCAATCTGACGCCTGACGAGAGCAAGTTCAGCCACTCGTACACGCTTGCCGGGTGGGAGGCGGTCGCGAATTGTCTTCGCTGGAAGCCAGGCCAAGCTCCGCACTTCCCTCCACACACGCCTAGCCGGGCTGCGCGAGCTCCAGGGATGCTCCATCTGGCCTTCCGCCGAAATGATGGGTCGCTTCGCGATCTGCTCTTCGCTGATGCCCCGGGTGAATGGTTCCAGAAGTGGGCGGTCAACCAGCAGGCCGCGGACGCCGAAGGCGCCCGCTGGATTGCCAGGCATGGGGACGTCACACTGCTCGTCGCCGACCGCCAGGCACTCGCAGGACCCAAGATGGGCACCGCACGAAACGAGTTTCAGTTGCTGGCTCAACGCGCTGTCGCCGAATCGCAAGGTCGGCGGCTGGCGCTCGTATGGACTAAGGGGGACATCGAAGTGGCGCCGGCGATGGAAGCCCAAATCCGGAAGGCCGTGGGTTCCGTTGATTTCAGCGTCCCAGAGTTCACCGTCAGTGTTTTCAAGCGTGGCGAGGTCGACGCGGCCTTGGGCTTCCAGAAACTGTTCAGCTGGATTCTCGGGACAAAGCGCCCTGGCGTGCAGTTACCCACATCCGAGGTCGCCAGCCACGACCCGATGTTTCGCTTCGGTAGGAAATAACCAGTGTCCGCCCAACACAGCATCCTTCTGCTCGGTGAGTCGAACGTCGGCAAAACGCACTACGGCGCGCAGTTTTTGAAGCGACTGATGGTCGAAGCGTGTGCGCTCAAACGCAATGGTGCCGCAACGAATCTGGAAGCCTTCACCACTGCGCTCAGTTGCCTCGCTGACGGCAAAGCAACTGACCATACGCCTGCGAGTACCTACGTCGAGAGCATCTGGCCCATAAAGGACGATGCAGGCCGCACCGCCGAGCTCGTCTGGCCGGACTACGGCGGCGAACAGGTTCGCAACCTCGTGACCCAGCGCCGCATCCCCGCTCCCTGGCGGGAGCGAGTTTTGCAGGCTACAGACTGGGTGGTACTGCTTCGACTGCACTCGCTGCGTGCGGAAGATGACCTCTTCTCCCGGCCGTTACATTCGTTCGCCAACGCTGAGACCAAAGAAATAACCGAGTACCAGCCGTCCGACCAAGCAAGGACCATCGAACTGCTGCAGATGCTGCTGCACCTAGCCCAGTTCAACCTTGACCGTAAGCTGCGTAAACCTCGCCTGACCGTGCTGCTGAGCTGTTGGGACGAACTTGAGACCAGTGAGCTGCCGGAGAGTCTGCTCGCAGTAACTCTGCCGATGTTCTGGGAGTTCATCCAGAGCAACTGGGAGTCGCCAACGGTCATGGGGTTGTCTGCCCTGGAGAAGGCACTCAGCATGACTGAATCGGATCCGGACTACGCGATTCGCGGCCCCGAGGAGTTCGGCTATGTCATCTTGCCCGATGGCAAGAAGGACAACGACATCACGCTGCCTATCCAGCGGCTGATGAATACATCGGCCTGAGCGCAAATGCGAATTGAACAGGCGATCTACGGCCAGGTTGGCGAGCGCGGGCATGGGCTACGGCAGTCGAGCGACAAGTCTCAGCTCGCGGCGGAAATCTATGGTCGGTTGGACCTCCCCGACGGTGTACCCAGCGGCGTTCAGGGATGGTCCCCGTTTGTTCGAGGCTTTCCCATTGCTGACCGCTATGTGATTGCTAAGACCTTCCTGGACCCTACCGCGTCTCGCGGAGGCATGGTCCTGTCTCATGCGCTCATCGTGAACCTGGATGATGTCTGCGGCGTGGACAGCCTAGCCACGCTGTTCGGGCTTCTGGCAACGGCGGTAGACGAGTTTCCGAATTTGATCACGACGCTCGACCATGGGCTTGCTGGCGGCAAGGACACATACGCACCAGAGCTGGTAGGCGCAGCCAACGCGCTAACGACGCAGCAGCAACTGCCAATCGTTAGCGTGGGTGTGTCTGGTTTTGAGAACCTGGTCGATGCGCTGTGGCAGAACCTCTCGCCTCAAATGCGACGCTCGTTCGCGTTTCGGCTGAGCTTTGGCCCGAGCGACTTGGTTGAGCAGCCGTTGCCCACAATCGTCTGCACTCCCGAGCAACTGCGTGCTCGGTGGACGAAACATGCCTTAGTGAAGCCGGACGATGCCACGCCCGTGTCCGAAGCTGCTGAAGTTCTTTGCGGCCAACGTCCGCTCGCTCCGCTACTTGCGCTTGCCGGCGACATTGGCGTGGCACTCACAACAGTGAAGGACCTGAGTCGCATCACGCGATTGCACGACCTCCTTGCCGGCAAGGGCGAGTTCGATGACCTCGTCTGGGCAGTTCGGCTGGTTGATGGGCTTTCCGCAGATCCAAAGGTCGGTACAGCTACCAAGAGCGTGCTCTTGGACAAGCTCGTGGTACTCGCTGCCGGCGCGAGCGTCAAGCATATTCTCGTCATGAGGAACCTGCTTTTGGCCGGGTTCGCCAAGGTAGAGCAGCTCTGGTCGGCCGTCGAGCACGCGGTGAACACATTCAAGTTTGAGTCTGCTGAGGACGCTGAATTGGGCGACATCGCACAGGCAGCTGTCGACGCTGACCTGGCGTTCGCACCTTGGCGCGGCGCTGTAGCTGCCGGCCTACTCACTGCCGGACGGAAGGACGGTGCGCCCATCTTCAAGGCCGCCTGGCGTTGGGCGGAGACAAGTCCGCCCGCCTTCTCTGCTGTCTTGGGCATTTTGCCGGCCGAGCCCGCATTCGAGCGACGGCTGGCCGATGCCGCGCCCAAGAAGCTGCATGTCGCCAAGCTCGATTCGCTGCTCGCGCCGCTGTTGAAGAAGCGCTGGTTGGTTGCCCACGGTGTAGTGCTGGCTGCGACGCTGTCGCCCCGCGATGCTGCGCGTCAACAACTGAAGGTCGACAAGGCCATCGGCAGTTTGGATGGACTGAAGTCCGCGCTGAGCCACGCTAGCCCGGCACAGTTGCTGGAGTGTGCAGTCGCCGAGAAGGACTCTCGCCTTGTGGCGATGGCTGCGGACGCAGCAGTGTCGGACCCTCGCGTGCTCTCCGGCATCAGGGGCCAGGAGATCATTGAGCAGCAGGTTTGGAGCGCCGCGATCAAGAAGAGGCCGTCCATCTGGGATGCTCCCAATAAGCCCGCGCAGGTCCGCGATACGGTTCTGACGCAACTTCTTGAAGACCAGCCGGTCGAGTCCAGTCTGCTCGACGTTCTGGCGCAGACACCACTTGCAGACGTCTCGATATTCCCGCGGCGCGCCGAACTTTGGCTTCAGTTGCCGCAGCGTGATGCCTATCTTCGCGCCACTGCTGTCGGTTGGCTGGACGAAGCGGTCAAGCGCGGCAAGGTGGCCGCGCCTGAGACGCAACTCGAACGAGCAATCATCACTAGCACTCAGCTGGAGCCGGTGCTTGCGCGTGCAACCGTGGCAGTGGACACGCGACTTGCGATAGTCGGTGCGCTTGCCTCTTTTACGGAGGAAATGTTCGTCGCCTGGTTAGGCAATATGCTTCGAAGCTCTTCGAGGCTGCCGGCCGCGACGTCGGAGCAAATCGGGATGCTCATCGCAATGCGTCGTTGGGAACGGGCTGCCTACTACCTGGGCGACCGGCTGCGCGAGCATCGCCAGGACCTTCTTCCCGCGCTGCAGAAATGCGCCGATTTGCTTGGACCAATCACTCGATGGTTGCTTGGGATTTCGGTTCCTACCATTTCGGAAAAGTGGGCCGCACTCGAGGAAGCGGCTTGCGACCTGTACCCAAGCGGCCCAGACCTAGAGCTTGTGTGGTCTAGTGCCGGAGGAAAGCTTTCCGAACTGCCGAGCGCAAATCAGAGCGGCGCAGCACGTTGGCGCAAGGCGTTGTACTTCATCCGCTTCGGCGGTCGCCCGCATCCTCGCAACCTCCTGACCCAGATGTGCAAGGACTACCCCCGTAACGAACAGCTGCGCCTGTACGCAAACGACTCAGATATCGTCGGTCGCCGTTGAGGCCAAGCCCAGATTCCCCTACTATGATCACTCCTGGCTACCCACAAGGACGCGCGCTGCTTATCGGCGTGTCCGAGTACCAATGCATCTCGAGCCTTCCTGATGCCATACTGAACGATGTGAAGGACGTCGCGGCGACGCTGTCGTCGCCAACCTACTGTGGCTACGCGCAGGAGAACGTCGTTTCTTTGCTCAACGCTGATGCCACGCGCAATGCTGTGCTCGAAGGTTTGAGCGATCTGGCAGCGCGAGCCGCCGAGGATGACACTGTCTGCGTCTACTTCTCCGGCCACGGCACGGTCTTCGCAGGCCTAGGCGGCGACGATAGTGCGTTGCTGACGGTGGACAGCGACCTTTCCGATGTGGCCGGCACGGCTATCAGCTCAGGCGACTTGGCGACTGCTCTAGGCCAGATCAAGGCTGAGCGGGTCCTCGTCTTCATTGACTCGTGTCATGCAGGCGGCACCAGGATCGCGAAGGGCCTGACGTACGACCAGGAACACGAATTCAAGTCTGGCTACAGCGAGACCGCCTTCGCAAAGCTCGCGGTCGGCCGAGGCCGCGCCTTGATGGCATCGTGCCGCGCCGACGAGGAGTCGGGCGTCATCCGGGGCGCCAGGAACAGCGTATTCACCACGGTCTTGCTGGCCGGCCTTCGAGGCGCCGCAGAGAAGGGCGGCAGCGGCGTCATCAAGGTGTTTGACCTGTTCGAGTATGTCGCAGATGAGGTCCCCAAGTCGGTCGCGGACGATCAGCATCCCATCTTCAAAGCTGACAATCTCGAGAAGAACTTTCCGGTCGCACTTAGCCGCGGTGGAAGGAAGTCCCCCTCCGGTGACCCTGCGCCATCGACAGCCAGCGACGCAGATCGTTGGAGCGAACTAGAGCGCTGCCTAGTTGAGCTCTATCCCGCTGGTCCTCGCGACCAAGAACTGTGGACCCGTGCCAGCGGTGACCTGTCCCGGATCCAGCTGTATGGATCGGGTCAAGCGACCTGGCACTCCGCACTACGGACCCTTAAACAAGGCGGAGGGGGCAGAAACATCAGCATTGATTCGCTCGTGGCTGCGGCAAGGGAAGACTTCCCGAAGCACCAGCAGCTAACGAAATTTTGAGCAAAGCTGTGTACTTGTCAACCCACCTGCACCTGAAGGGTATGGGCAGGCCATACCGCCGAAGTGCAGTATTTTCAGCGGCCGGGTAGTCTGACCATCGTTCCTACATCTCATAAAGCTTTCGGCGCCCTATGAAAATTCAGCTCCAAATTGAAACGCATGACCGCACCTTAGGCTTTGACCTAGCGGCTGTAAGCAACACCCTCAAGTCAGGCACGGTCGTAGTCGTTCCGGGCGGTGCGAACCTGCGATATGAGGGCACTCTAGTACGCAAGGCTGTTGGGATACCGGAGGTACTGCAGTTTATCGTCGACGGCTCAGTAAACATTGACCTCGCGCTACTGGCGACATGGCTCTATGAGAAGGTCAAGTCCCGGCCAGTCGAGCGCATCACTGTAAACAGAAGGATCATCACCGAGATCACAGAAGACAGGATTCGCCAAGTCCTAGAGGAGGAATTCCGCTCGCATGAGTAGTCAGTACGCCAAGTTGCCAATGGGCAACCGTTTCGAATAATCGAATTTGCGTACACCAATTGCTACGGATGGTCGACTTAAGATCGCGACACAAGGCAGAACAGCCGTTTAATCTTTGGGGCAGGCAACAACTTGAGCATCGGCTGTCTAGCAGAGTGATGGCGTTCATCTACGCGCTGGCCTGCCAAACCGAAGGTCCACTTCAGGACGCTTACCGTGAGTTCGCCCGATGCGGCGACCGACTCCAATCGCTGCAAAGCAGGCACCCGCTGGAAAATCACGAACGACAGCAACGGGTCGTAAGCTGGCATTCAACCTAAAAAATAATTAGTTAGTCAGCGCTGGGATGCATTAGGGAGCCTCCTCCTCCTCCTCCTTGTTTGGAGTCCCCATGTACACGCGGACTATGCGGGAGTGGACGCAGATTCAGGTTTGGTACACACCGTGCGCGGCACAGCCGCCAATGTCAGCGATGTCGTGGTGGCCATAGTTTGCTGCACAGACAGGAAGCCGATGGCTACGGCGATGCGGGTTACTAGGGCGTAGACACGCGAGCCGATGTGCCCAAAGACGTGAAGTGGCATACCACCATGAAGCTCAGCAAGCGCAAGGCTCTGGAGTTGCTCAAACCGATTGCAGCTTTGCAAGAGCGATTCGAGCAGGTCAAGTCCAGCATCAGGGCCAAGGTCGAACACCCATTCAGAGTCATCAAACGCCAGTTCGGTCATGTCAAGACACGCTACCGAGGCTCGAAGAAGAACACCCAGCAATTGCACACTTTGTTTGCCGGCGAACTTATGGATGGTCCGTGGGCGCTTGCTAGGATTCACGGCCTTGACGGCTGTGGTGAAGGCCTGAAAGACAAGATGCCCGCGAGACGCGGGCATCTTGAGCAGCCAAGCGAGCTGTGAAATTCGTGTGAGCAGCTCAGGTTGTCGTTACCACGGCTGAAACCGCTTTATGCAGAGCATTCTTAGCTCCTTGTCTACATTTTGGACAAAGCTAAGAACTCCACTTTTGAGGGGCAAGGTCACACGTGACAGCACAGGTTCGGGGGTGAACAAGGCGGCTGGCAAGGCTCTGTGTGTGTTGGCTTGGACTCAGTCGTTAGATCCCGAAGCGCTTGAGCAGGCGCTCATTCACGATCTCATGCGCTTCGCCCATGATGCGGTCCAGCAGCTCTTGCACACTCGGAACGTCATGAATCAGTCCGGCCACCTGGCCGCAGGACCAGGCGCCGCAATCGACATCGCCTTGCTTCATCACGCGCGGGTAAACACCCGCGACCTCGGCGGCGATGTCTGCGAACTTGATCTTTTCGCCCAGCTCACGCTCCTTTGCAATCAGGCGCTCGACGGCGGGGTTGTTCAGCACGCGTTCGGTGTTGCGCAGTGGGCGCATCACAAGGCGCGTATCGAGTTCGGTAGCCCGCACAATTGCCTGCTTGACGTTGTCGTGAACGGGGGCCTCCTTGGTGGCGACAAAACGTGTGCCCATGTTGATGCCGTCAGCGCCCAGCGCCAGCGCTGCGACCAGTGAGCGGCCATCGGCCATGCCGCCAGACGCCACAAAAGGCACCTTCAATTCTTCCGCCGCGCGCGGCAGCAGGATGAAGTTGGGGATGTCGTCTTCGCCGGGGTGGCCCGCGCATTCAAAACCGTCTACGCTGACCGCATCGCAGCCAATGCTTTGTGCCTTCAGCGCGTGGCGCACCGAGGTGCATTTGTGGATGACCTTGATGCCAGCCTCATGCAGCGCCGGTAGCCATTGCTGTGGATTGTTGCCAGCGGTCTCCACAATCTTCACGCCGCCTTCGATGATGGCGCGCACATAGCCGGGATAGTCTGGGGCATTGACTACAGGCAGAAAGGTGAGATTCACACCAAAAGGCTTGTCCGTCATCTCGCGGCAGCGTGCAATTTCCCTGGACAGGGCCTCAGCCGATGGCTGGGTGAGTGCGGTGATGACGCCAAGGCCGCCGGCATTGGAGACCGCAGCCGCCAGCTCGGCCATGCCAACGTGGTGCATGCCGCCTTGAATGATGGGGCGTTCGATGTTGAAGAGTTCTGTGATTCGGGTTTTCATGTCTCTTGATCAGTTGGCTTGGTTCAGTTCGGAAAGCACTTGGCGAGTGTGCTCGCCGAGCGATGGCACGCGGCCCGGGCGGTGTTTGTAGTCGTCGATTAAGACGACTCCTGGAATATCTGCAGGCGCGCGTTCACCGGCCTGGGTTCCAACGAACAAGTCCTTGGAAACACCTTCCTGCCCGGCGCGAATCTGGTCCATGGTGCGGATGGCTCCGACTACAACGCCAGCGTTGCTCAGCAGCTCGCAAACCGCATGGGTGCTGTGGTGGTTGAAGGCAGCGTTGAGCGCCGCAAGCAATGCCGCTCGGTTTTCCACGCGTGCGCGATTGGTAGCAAAACGTGCGTCTTGAGCGAGTTCCGGGCTGCCGATGGCGTTGCACAGACGCGGGAAATGCTCCTCGGTATAGGCAGAAACCACCACCATGCCGTCGCTCGTCGCCACCACCTCGGCCGCGGGTGCCACGGTTGGCTGGCCGTTACCGCGGCGCAGGGGCACTTTGTTGAACATGCGGTACTCTGCCCAAGCGTTGGCGAGCGACGCCACGGCAATATCGATCAACGAGAGATTAATGAGCGCACCGCGCCCGTTCACGCTACGGCGAAACAGCGCTGCCAGCACGCCACTGGTGAGCGATTGCGCGGTGAGTATGTCGACAGCGGTGAAGCCAACACGAACGGGATCGCGCCCGGCCTCGCCGTTCAGGCTCATCATGCCGCTTTCGGCCTGGGCAGCGATGTCAAGGCCTGCCCGCAAGCTGGCAGGACCGCGTTGGCCGAAGCCGCTGACTTGTCCATAGATCAGGCGTGGGAACTGCGACATCAGTTGTTCGGCGCTCAGGCCGAGCTTGTGCATGGCACCGGGGCGCATGTTCTGCAAGACGATGTCGGCACTGGCAACCAGCTTGAGCGCAGCGGCGCGCCCCGCATCGCTGCGTAAGTCGAGCACCACTGAGCGTTTGCCGCGGTTGTAGGCGGTGAACATGGGGCCACAGTCGTCATCGGTCCAGCCGAGCTGACGGGCTGCATCGCCTGCTGAAGGTTCGATCTTGATGACCTCCGCGCCCAAGTCCGCGAGCGATTGGGCTGCGGCGGGCACGGCAATGTATTGGCCGAACTCGATCACGCGCACGCCTGCCAGCGGCGCGTCGTTTGGTACAGAGTTGATGGCAGATGTCATGGCGCTTACTGATCCTGCTGTCCAAAAACGGGGCGACGCTTTTCAAAGAAAGCATTCGCACCTTCCTTGAAATCCGCTCCCGCAAAGAGTCCGGGCGCATTGTCGAGCTGGAACGCGAGCGCATCTTCCAGCGACATTGGCGCGCGGCGCAAGCCGGCCTTGATGCGGCCAAACGGGCGCTGCGGCCCACGTGCAATCTTGTGCGCCAACGCAAGCGCTGTGGGCAGCGCACTGCCATCCGCCACATGCTCATCGGCAAGGCCGGTTTGCAAGGCGCGTTCGGCGTTCACTTCGGTGGCCAGCAGCATCATGCGGCGGGCTTGCGTAGTACCGACGCGTGACGGCAGCGACCAAAACAGCGCGGCATCCGGCATCGCACCGACGCGGGTGAAGGCGCTGCAAAACATTGCGTCTTTTCCCGCCACCACCAAATCGCAGGCCAGCGCCAGACCCAGCCCCGCACCATAGGCCGGGCCATCGACCGCAGCGATGATGAGCTTGTCGCTGAGCGCAAGGCGTCGATACAGCCAAGCATTCCTCGTCATATTGCGACGCACTTCGGCCTCGCTTTTTTCCGAGAGCTGGCGCAGATCGCCGCCCGAACAGAACGCGCCACCCGCGCCCGTCAGCACGGCAGCGCGCAGCGTGGGGTCTTGCTCCAGCTCTTCGAGTGCGTTTAGCAAACCGTCCAGCACACCGGGCGCTTGCAAAGAATTGCGCACTTGCGGCGCATTGATGGTCATGCACAGCACGCCCGTTTCACGTGTGGTGATGAGCGATGGATGCTCTTGCGTATTTGTCATGCGTAGCCTGCCTTAAAAGAAAGCGCGGCAAGGCGCTCGTGATGCACGGCTGCGCCGCCATACAGCGATGTAGCCAGCGCCAGGCGGCGCAGGTATTCGCCGAGTTCGTACTCCTCAGTCATGCCGATCGCGCCGTGCAACTGCAGGGTTTCTTCCCACACGTGACGGGCCACGTCGATGCAGCGAATGGCAAGCGCTGACACATTGCCTGGCGATGGCTCGTTGGCGACGTAGCGCCACAAGGCTTTGAGCTCTTGCACTTCTACATAAAGATCAACCAGCCGGTGTTGCACCACTTGGTTGCTGCTAATGCTGCGCCCAAACTGCTTGCGGGTCTTCACATACTCAATGGTGGTGGCCAGCGCCACGCTGGCCGCGCCAGTCGTTTCCGCACAATGCGCGATGATGCCGCGATCAATAGCCGATTGCACCAACACTTGCATTTGCGCCCAAGGGGCCTTGCGCAGCAGCGTTGCCGGTGATTTCTCTAACTGCAAAGAGGCAGCGTGGCGACCGTCGTACAGGCGCTGGTTGCCGAGCGTGAGGCCAGCCGCATCGGCGTTGACGAAAAATAGGCCGTAGTCGTCGTCGGCAATGCGTGCAACAAGCAGCAATGCATCCGCACCTGAAAGTCCGGGCGAAAGTCCTTTAGCGCCGCTGATTGCAAAACCGTCAGGCGTCTGTTGAGCCGTGGCGTTTGCAGGCATCACGATGCCCTCGCATTGCGGCTCCCACATCGCAAAGGCCATACGTTTTTGACCACTTGCAAGATCGCCAAGCCATTGGCTGCGCAGCGCACCTTCGGCGGTCTGCACCATCAAATGACTGGCGACGATGGCGTTGGCGACAAAGGGCTCGATCAGTAGCGCACGGCCCAACTCTTCGGCGAGCACGCACAGATCTTCCAGACTGCCGCCAAGACCCTCGTCTTCGGCGGGAATGGGGAAGGCCAGCCATCCCATTTCGGCGATTTCGCCCCAGCGCTCTGGCGGGCAGCCGTCGTTGTGTGCGGCCGAGGCTTCGCGTTGTGCAGGCGAGCTGGTTTGCGTGGCCCAACGCCGAACACTGTCGGCAATCATTTGCTGCTCTTGTTGCTGGGTGTCACTCATAGTCCGAGTACCTGTTTGGCGAGAATATTGTGTTGAATTTCACTGGAGCCACCGGCGATGGTGTAGCCCCGTGCAAGAAAGCGGCGCGAGGATGCGGTGCCTGCAATGCGCCCCATCTGCGGGGCATCGCTTTTGCCTGCAAGCCAGGCGGGGCTGAGTGCAAAAGCATCGGCGCCGAGGCCGTCGACGATGAGTTCTTCCCACAGCTGAATCAAGCGGCTGCCACGCATCTTGAGCATGGAGACTTCCGCGCCAAGCAACTCGCCCGCTTGCTGGCGTTGGATGAAGCGGCCCGCGTTGGCTTCGAGCGCCAACAAGCGCGATTGCAGGTCGGCAAAGCGTTCCCGAAACCAGTGCTGCTCGCCAACGGGTTTGCCCAGATGCATGTGCGTGAGCCCAATCTCTCGCGCACGTGTCATGCGGCGCTTGTTCTCACCGATGCGCGCAAGCTTCAACCGCTCAAATTCCAGCAGCGACTTGGCCACCGTCCAGCCCTTGTTTTCCTCGCCTACGATTTGATCCACGGGCACGCGCACATTGTCGAGAAACACTTCATTGAAGACCACCCAACCGTGAATGCCGACGATGGGGCGCACAGTGATGCCGGGCGATTTCATATCGATCAGCAAAAAGGAAATGCCCTCTTGCGGCTTGCCACCCTGGGCTGTGCGAACGAGGCAGAACATCCAGTCGGAGTACTGTGCATACGAAGTCCAGATCTTCGAGCCGTTGACCACGTAGTGATCGCCATCACGCTTGGCCTGGGTGGCGAGCGATGCGAGATCCGAGCCCGCGTTGGGCTCCGAATAGCCCTGGCACCACCATTGATCGCCAGCGGCAATCGCAGGCAAAAAGCGCTCTTTTTGCGCCTCACTGCCGTAGTGCATGATCACCGGGCCGAGCATGTCGAATGTCACGCTGTTGAGCTCCGGCGCGTGGCCTTGCGCCATTTCTTCGTCAAACACCATTTGCTGTTCGACGCTCCATTCCTGACCGCCCCAGCGCTTGAACCAATGCGGCACGAGGAGGCCATCGGCGGTAAGGATTTTGTGCCAACGCACCATTTGCTCACGCGTGTGCTGCTGGCCGCGCTGCGTGGTTTCGCGAACGTCCTGGGGAAGGCGTTCTCCGACAAATTGGCGTATCTTTTTGCGGAATGCCGCAAGTTCGGTGGTCTCTTGCATGGGTGGAAAACCTAGAGTGAAATTCAAGCGGGATCTGCCTGCATCAGGCGCAAATGCGATGACGCAGCGCACGTTTGGCAATCGCCGATCGGTGGACTTCGGACGCGCCGTCATAAATCCGGAAGGGCCGCATCTGGCGATAAATCATCGACACCGGCGTGTCCTCGGAGATGCCAAGTGCGCCGCAAATTTGCACCGCTGAGTCCGCCACTTTGCAGACCACTTCGGAGACAAACACCTTGGCCATTGAGGAGTGATGGCGAATCGATTCACCCGCATCCAGCATTCGCGCCACATCGCGCGTCATCAGGCGTGCGGCGTACAGCTCGATATGCGCATCGGCAATCATGGCCTGCACCATCTGGTGCTCGCCCAGCTTCACTCCATAAGATTCGCGGTGTAATGCGTACTCTTGCGCGATATCCATCGCACGAGACGCCATGCCGATAAAGCGCATGCAGTGAAACAGGCGTGCGCCTTCAAGGCGTAGCTGTGCGTATTCGAGGCCACGGCCTTCTTCGCCGATCAATGCGCTCGCAGGCACGCGGCAATTGGTGAGCGTGATCTCGCCGTGGCCACCGGCATCAAACGGCTCCATCGTCGGCACGTCGCGCACCAGGCGATAACCCGGGGTGTCTGTGTCCACCAGAAACCAGGAGACACCGCCCTCGGTGCGTGCCACAACAATCGCTACGTCGGCCCGCACTGCGCCGGTGATAAACCATTTGTGGGCATTGATTTCCCAGTCCCCTTCGGGCAGACGCTTGGCCGTGGCGCTGAGCATGCGCGGGTCAGAGCCTACGCCAGGCGCGGGTTCGGTCATTGCAAAGCAGGAATGCAGATCGCCCGTGCGCAGCGGCTCCAGATAGCGCTGTTGCTGCTCGGGTGAGCCCAACTTTTCCAGTGCGTATATGTCTGGCTGAGTTGGCGGAGCGCATTGCAAAACCGCAGGGCCCAAAAAGCTGCGGCCCGCTTCTTCCAGATAGCTGCAGCATTCCTCCCAGCTCAGCGCGAGGCCACCATATTCACGCGCTGTGCGTGCGGCGCCAAAGCCGCGCGCCACGGCCTTGCGTTGCAACGCGCGTGTGGTTTCTTGCAAGGCTTTGGCATCACCAGCTTGAAGCAAATGCTCTTGCGGAACGACTTCGCTGGCGATGAACTCGCGCAACTCGCCGATCAGGGTTTGAAACTCGTGTTCGGGGCGCGTTCTCATTGCTGAATCGCCTTCATCATTTTGGTCCAGCGCTGGACATCGTTTTCGATGAATGTGGTGAATTCTTTGGTGCCCATGAAGGCTTCTTCGCCAGCGGCGGCAATGAGGCGCTTTTTTACTTCTTCTGTGGCCGTGGCCTCGCGCATTGCGGCTTCGAGCTTTTGAATGATGACTTGCGGCGTGCCTGCGGGCGCGTGTAAGCCGTACCAAGACACAGCAGTTGCTTCAGGAAAACCGGCTTCCGCGAACGTTGGCACGTCCGGCAATTCATTGGAGCGCGTGTCACTAATGTTGGCCAGCACACGCAGCTTCTTGCCGTTGATCTGCGGAATTGCCACGGCTGACGGAAGGATCGACATCGACACGCGGTTATTGATGAGATCCGGAATCGCGGGCGGCGCACCCTTGTACATCACCATCTCCAGCGGAATGCCCGCAGCCGTGCGGAACATCATTGTGGACATGGACTGCGGCGTGCCGATGCCACCATCCGCGTATTGCAGCGGCGGTGAAGCCTTCTTTGCCATGTCGACGAATTCGCGCACAGTCTTGGCGGGCGATGTCATCGGTACGGTGAAGTAGCTGGTCGAAAGCGAGAAGCGGCCAATTGGCGTGAAATCCTGCATTTTCCAACGCAGATTGCTTTCCATGAGCGGCGTGTTGATCAGAAACGAGGCCGACACAAGCAAGGTATAGCCGTCTGGCGCTGCACGTGCCACCGTTTCAGCGGCAATGCTGCCGCTCGCGCCGGGCTTAGCTTCCACCACGATAGGTTGTTTGAGGATGCCTTGCAGCGTTTGAGTGAGCGCCCTAGTCTGCACATCAACCACGCCACCGGCAGCATAGGGCACGATGACGTGGATAGGGCGTTTTGGATAGTCGCCACCCGGCGCGGCCAGTGCATTACACGTAAAGGTGCTGGCACCCAAGGCAGCCGCGCCGCTTAGCAGCGCGCTCATGATTTTTCTGCGTTGCATGTCTTGTCTCCATTTTTATATGCAATGGAAAAATCTCCATTGCACACACCTGTCATAATAGGTTGCATGCAAAGATCTAGCAATACCTGTTATGACAGCGCATGGTTGCAAGGGTGATCAAGTTCTGCCTGCCAACCCAATATCTAACGGATATAGTGCACGTCAGACATGCCTAAAACCAAGACCGAAAAATCTGTCGCCAGCGCATCAGCGGCGCAGCAAGAACAAAAAATTCAAACCGATCTGCCACTGTTTGCACAGGTGCAGCAAAGCCTGCGCCAAAGCATTTTGGAAAAGCAACTCGCGCCAGGGCAAAAGCTTCCTTCCGAATCCAAGCTGCAAGCGCAGTTTGGCGTTAGCCGCATCACGGTGCGGCAGGCGTTATCGGCGCTTCAGGCGGAAGGTTTGGTGGAAACCTTTAATGGCAAAGGGAGTTTTGTCACCCGTCCCTCGAATGCGCCGCAGCTTGGAATGCTCACCGGCTTTTATGAGCACATGCGCTCCAAGGGCCATCATGCGCAGGGTAAAACGCTTTCGGTGCGCACGGTGAAAGCGTCGGTACGTGTCGCACAGAGTCTGAAACTGGCGGTAGGAGCACCGCTGACCTGCATTTCTCATGTGCGCCTTGTTGACGGCGAGGCGATCGTGTGCGGCAAGCTATTTGCCCCTCCCGCCATGGCAGAGGCACTGCTGGCTCACGACTTGGAGACAGCGGACACCATGAGTGTGCTGGAAGCCAATTTGGGGTATAGGCTGGAAAGCACGCACATCGAAGCCAGCGCTGTGGCCGCAGGGGTGGAGCGCGGCAAAATTTTGAACGTGGCACCTGATACGCCGCTCTTGTATGTGAGCTTTGTGCCGCATGACATAGAAAACCAGCCGCTGATATATGCGCAGATGTATTTTCGACCCGACAAGTTCACTTACCGGGCCGTGATTCGTCGCTAAGACGGATCATTAGGATCATGCGGATCGATCCGCTGTCAGGTCCCGGATGATTGCGCACATTCTTGACGAATAAATCAGGGACTTTCATCTTCCAGCTTTTGAGCGCTTGCACTGGGGCTTCATGCCCCAGTGCCTTTTGCGGCAAGTGATGGTAGTGCAGCCAGACAAACCGGTGCAGCGTCTTCTCCAAGTCCTCAGCGCTGTTGATACCTGGCTCAATCGCCCATTGAAGCGTTCAACCATGCCGTTGGTCTGTGGCGTCTTGGGCTTGGTCAGCCGGTGTTCGATCCCCAGCGCCTGGCACAGCAGGTCGAACTCATGCCCGCCTGTGGGCTGGCAGCTGCGACTGCCAAACAATCGGTCTGTGAACTCTTTGCCGTTATCCGTGAGGATGGTGCGAGTCTTGAACGAAGCAGCCCTGCGCACGGCTGCCAGGAAGGTTTTTGCCGACGCTGGCGTCTTGTGCTGCTTGATGGCAATGAACACCCAGCGTGTCGCCCTGTCGATGGCCACAAACACATAGCGGCGCTGACTCTCATCCTGCATCTGGGGCAGGTACTTCACATCCACATGGACGTAGCCTGGCTCATAAGCCTTGAAGGGCTTGTGCTCGTTATCCGGCTTGACTGGTACTGGCAGTCTGGCGTGACCTCGTCTGCGCAGCAGGCGGTCCAGCGCAGAGCGGCTCATGGCCGGCTCGATGAACTCCCGCACCACTGCCAGCAAGTCATCAAGCGGCAGCAACAATTGGGTGTGCAGATAGATGACCAATTCCTCCTGCGCTGTATTGAGCGTGGCTTGCAGGCGGTGCGCCGTATGGCTGGCGTCATGCACCGTGGTGCGGTGGCGCCACTTGCGGACAGTGTCCGCACCAATACTGTATTGCTGGGCCAGCTCACGGCCAGTGCCACTGGCTTGTTGCAATGCCAGGCGTGTAGCAGGTGTGGTCGTAGCGTTCTTGTGCAGAGCAATCAACATGGCCGCTCCTTTGCAGAGGCTTGCCATGTTGCCAGAACTGCTTGGAGCACCTCTCGGCCATGGAGCAAGGGACGCTTGTTTTTAAGTATCCAATCGTCCGGGACCCGACAGTTATGCAACAGCGGCTTGCCAAACATGTATTAGAAGGAGAGTAAATACTAGCAAACTATGTTTATTATGACGTTTATCTGAGACATTTTGTTATTTCGAGAAAAACGTTATAGGTTTTGTCTATGTATACTCCGAAAAGAAAGTGTTGAAATGGAGTGGAAATGGACGCTTTGGTGGCGCTGAAGCGTCTGATAATGGTTTGTGGTTTGGTGTTGACGGTGCAGGCCTCACAGGGGCAAACCAGAGATGTTGCATTTGCTGGTGTGGCATTTTCTGGAGATGCAGCCGGGCTTTCAGAGCGGTTTCCCTATTCGCTGCAATACGATAAGCAGCTTAAATCTGTCAAAAGCAGCTTGTTCAAACGAACCTATGAATATGTAGCTGCCAATAATCCAAAAAACTTCAATTTATCAACTGCGCCTATTAATGAATTGAAGGGTTCTGACCAAGTTCTGGTGGCTTCGCTGGTTATCAGTTCGGAAACCGTTTCGGTCGAACGTTTCGGTAATATCCGTAAGCTTTTTGTGCTGCTACGTGGTCAGGCGCTGTTCTTTGATTTCAAGTCGATGAGCGTAGTGCGCAACTATCCGGTGAGCTTTGGCTACGTGGACAACTTTCAGCACGATCCCAGTCCGCATGAAATTCTGGAGCGCGTGCGCCTTGTATACGAGGGCAGCGACAACAAGCCAGGTCTGTACAGTCGCTATGCCAGTGCACTGGCCGAGGCTACGTTGCCCACGCAAGTCCCGCGTTATGTGCAAGTGACCAAAGCCACGCTGGCGCCCGAGATGCTGGCAGTGCTGCCTGATTATCTGAAGACCAGCCCTGGCACTGCCGAGACTTGGGCTGCCGACCTGGTGGGCGAAGCTATTTCGACCCGGGTGGGTGTCCCTATTGTGCCGTATTCCAAGGGGTACGCCGTGGGCAATGTAATGTCCGTGCAAGTTATGGATGGCGATGTATTTAATTTGACTTTGCCCGCGCCTGATTATGAAATCGAAGTAGATTTCAAAAACGTCAAGAAAATAAAATTTAGCGAAAGCGCAGGCGGTGCATCGTTTGTCTATGGCACCTATGCCGATATAAAAATTCACGAACCGATGTCAGGTACACAGTATCTGAATACATCACTGAAAAATGGCGAAACCAAAATAATCCCCGCATCCCAGACTTATGTGGATGATTTTCCAGCTTATTACGATTCGGTTAATGGCATGTTTGTCAAACTCTCCGAAACCATTGCAGGAAAAGAAAGTAGCTGGATCAAAAAAGCCGCTTCTGCTTCGGATATTGAGTCGCAAATCACCAAAACCAACAAATTGATGAACCTATGCAAATAATCAAGAAATTTCTAGTCTGGTCTTCCATCGCTTTGTTTGCGGGCAGCGCTCTGGCGCAGGTGCAGCAGGCCAAGGGAAAAGCCACAGTCAGTTACCAAGGCTGGTCAGCTTCGGCCGACGACAAGGCCCGAGCTACCTTGGCTGCGCAACTTAAGGCCGTGGAGTTCTACTACGCCGAAGCCGGCCAGTCTGAGTCGGAGAATTTCGACGCCATCCGCGAGAAGATAGTGGCCTCGCCTGATCGCTACATTCTCGACTCGACTGTGCTGGCCGAGGAAGAGGTCAAGGACAAGAAACAGTACACGGTGACGGTGCGCGTGGCGTTGAATGTGGCCAATCTGCGCAATGCGGTGAAGTCCAATTCCGCAGTGGTTAAGGGTGGCGCGGCTGCGCGCTCGCCGCTGGCGTTCATGTTCGTCTCGCGTCAGGTGGAGAGCACTCGCAGCTTTGACGACCGTGTCTACAAGCGCGTGGACCAGAAGGCAGACTTCAAGGGTGAGGCGCAGGTGTCAGAAAAAGGCTCGGAAGGCGAATCCTTTGGTCGTAGCCAGATCAACACCAATGCCTCTACCTCGACCAAGGCTTCGGGCTCGGTGCAGCGCTCCGCGTCCAGCGAGACCGGCGGTAGCACCACCCGCCGTGCCAGCGAGTCGACGTTCCGCCTGCTGCCCAGTGCCAATTTGGGCCAGGTGTTCACTTCCAACTTCACACGCGCTGGCTTCAAGGTTTCTGAAGCTGCCATGGTCGAGCCCTACACAGGCGGCCAGTTCAAGGTGGCCACGGTCGAAAACGACTACAAGTCCGGCATGGATCTTAAGCCCGCGACGTTGGCCTCGCTGGTCAGCGGCATGCGCGTGGCGCAAATTCCCTATGTGGCCCTGGGCACCCTGGATGTGGGGCTGGCCGACACCGATGCAAACACCGGCCTGATGCGCGTTGCCGTCACAGTCAACGCCAAGTTGCTGGATATCAGCCAGACCATTCCCGACACCATCGCTTCCGTGGGTCCCGTGCAGTACGCCGGTGTTGGTCCCACCGAAGAAGAGGCGCGCGGCAATGCCTTGAAGCTGGCTGCCAACAACGCTGCTCGCGAACTCACCAGCCAGATCACCAATCTGGGTGTGCGCTGAGCAGGTTTCCCCTCCTTTTCGTTTGATTTAATTGTTTATTCAGGAGCTATTGATGAAGAAGATTTTGACCTCTGTTGCCGTCGTGTGCGCTGCCATGGCCACACCCTATACCGCTTTTGCACAGTTCAATATCCCCAGCTTTGGTGGCAGCAAGCCCAGCGCCTCAGCAGCTGATCTGGGTGGCCAGCAAACCACCCTGGTTAAGAACTTTGTGGCCGCAAATGTGGACGTGCTCAAGGCCAATGCCAAGATGAGTGAAGCCTTGGGTCTGAAGGCCACAGCCGCAGACGCTGAAGCCGTAGTACAGCAACTGTCTTCGGGCTCCACTTCTGAAAAGGAAAGCGCGTCCAAGGCTGTCACCGCCGTGGGTGACACCGGTGGTGCCATCGCTGCCAAGCTGGCCGAAAAACCCCAGTTGGACGCGGCAGCTAAGTCCATGTACGCACAAGGCCTGCTGAGCCTAGCCAAAGGCGTGGCTAAGTACACCGGCCTGGGCAAAGACGTGACCGCGATGGGCGACGGCCTCAAGAGCGCTCCGATGACCCAATTGCCTTCACTGGGTGGCGCAACCTATGTGGTCTCCAAGTTCCCCACTTCGACCACCGAAGTCGTGAAGGCCTTGAAGAACGCAGTGGACTTTGCCAAGAGCAATGGTATTGAAGTGCCGGCCGAAGCCACCAGCCTGCTGTAAGGCAGCGACGGACAAAGAAGCGAACTGAAAGCATTTATGCGTTACTACCTCATCGGGGCACTTGCCGCCCTGATGGTGGTTGCAGGCTGCGGCCCCAAGTCTGAAGAGACTAGCACCGCTTCTGCTCCCACCAACAACTCGGTGGCTCCTCCGCCCCCTGAGGTTGGCAAACTCGAAAGCGTCCACACCACGGCCACGGGCCTGGGTAAGACTGCGGGCGAAGCCATGGCCGAAGCCATGAAGCTGGCGCTGCTGCAAGTCAATGGCGCCGTGGTCCAAACCGAAAGCGTCACAGCCAAGTACGGGCTTGATGTCAGCCTGAACCAGGACAGCGCTTCGCTGCGCGCCAATGCCTTTGCCGAGTTGGTGAAGCAAAAGTCCGGTGGTGTGATCCAGAACCTAAAGGTAATCAGCCTGGAAGAGCCTGGACTGTTGCCCCCCAAAAATTTCAAAGCCACGATCGAAGCACAGATCGCCCAATTCAAGCCTTCGGCGGACATGCAAAAGCTCAAGGTTGTGATTGGTCCGGTCGCCTTTGGCGAGCAGAACCTGGCCATGGGCGACCGTTCCGTGCCGGCCGCAGCTGTAGCGGCGGCGCTGCGTCAGCGTGTCAGCGACGCCCTGGTGCAAACCGGCCGCTTTGCCGTGCTGGACCGCGAGTTCAGCCCGGAGATTGAGCAGGAGTTGGACCTGATTGGCAGCGGTCAAGCGCCCAGCGCTGAGCTGGCTAAGCTCTCGCAGGCGGCAAGCGCTGACTTGGTGTGGAGCGCCCGCATCAACAACTTCGCCTACAACCGCCATGCACGCCAGCTGCGCACCAGTGAGCGTGAGCTGGTGAGTTATTCCGGCGGTTGGGCTCTGTCGCAAAAGATGGTGAATGTAGCCACGCGCCAGGTAACCGTGGCGGATTCGTTGCGCGGTGCCGCACCGGATCGTGCCGCGACTACGCTGGGCTCCGGCGTGGATGGCGACAAGATCCTGGCTGACATGACAGACGATGCTGCCAAGGCTATCGTCGGCTCCATCCTGCAACGCACCTTCCCTGTGATGGTGGTGGCGCGCGATGGCACGAACGTGGTGCTGAGCCAGGGTGGCCAGTCGGTTCGCGAGGGCACGCGCTATGCCATGGCCGTGATGGGCAAGGAAATGAAGGATCCACAGACCGGCCAAAGTTTGGGCCGTATGGAGTCGCCTTGTTGTGAGCTGGTGATTGATCGCGTGACTCCCAACCTGTCTTACGGACACTTGGAAAACATGCGAGCCGATCTTGAAGGCATTCCTGAAGGTGGCCTGCAGGTTCGTAACGAGCTTAAAAGCAGCCCCGCTGTAGTTCCTGCAAATGTCCCAGTGCTTTCTCCATCTGCTGCAGGTACAGGTGCTGCTTTGAATGCCAAAAAGACTTCAGCAGCTAAGGCTGTTGCTGTCGAGGTTTCTCCTGAGAAGGATGACAAGTGGTGATCCAAACCTCATGAGAGATCACGGCAATCATGTTGGTTGCCTTGAGTCATTACAAAGCCTACCGCCTCCTTCGGGAGGTGCGGGCTGCTGCCGGTCTTGTAGACACCGACCTAAGCTTCTCGAGCTTTCTCAAACTTTATCGGACTGATGTACCCAAGCGTCGAGCGCCGACGCCTCGGGTTGTAGAACCGCTTGATGTAATCGAACACATCTGACCTTGCTTGCGCGAGAGGTAGACCCTGGGTGCCGTGCGCTCCGTCTTCAGGCTACTGAAGAAGCTCTCCCTTGCCGAGTTGTCCCAGACTTCGCCAGCACGGCTCATGCTGCACACGATGCCTTGCTCAGTCAGCAGACGCTGGAAGTATTCGCTGGTGTATAGGCTGCCATGGTCAGAGGGATGCCTCAGTTCCTGCGGCCGCCCACGACGCCAGACGGCCATCATCAGCGCATCAGCCACGAGTTGGCTGGTCATGCCGGACTACATAGACCAACCCAAAATGCGTCGCGAGGACAGGTCCAGCACCACCGCAACATACAGCCAGCCTTCAGCCGTCCAGATGTAGGTAAAGTCGGCCACCCACTTGCGGTTCGGCGCATCGGCCTGGAACTGGCGGTCAAGCACGTTGTCGTCGATAGCGCTGCGCTCGCCAAGGTCTTTGGGCAGGCCTCGGCGACGAGGCCGTGCGCGTATAGCGCCTGTTCACGCATCAGCCGCTCAATGCGGTGCAGGCCGCACAGTGCTCCCCCATGCCAGCACGTCATGCCATACGCGCCGTGCAAAGACACCAAACTCAAGCTCAAAGGACTTAAACGTCAGGCACGAATGGCCTTCAGCATGGAGGATGCTCAGCGCCTGCAGCAAGACATTCGCAGAACAGAAACCGATCAGCGCCGCCAGCGGCAAGATATTTTCGCCGTGGGAGACGAAATCGAAGCCCGACGCGATGCGCTCATCGCCACTTTGCAAAAGCGATTACACCGTGCCAGCCGCAACCAAAGCCTGTTTGTGGTGCGCTGGAGCGTAGTCTAATGTTCTTGAAATTAGAATTTTGTGACGCGTTAGCTTCAACATGTCGTTCCCAACGATATAAGCACTAAAACGTGTCGCTGTTTCTTGAGAATTGGAACATGTCTCATTGACGTGTCGTCGGGTGCGACATAAGCTCACAACATGTCGATGAAACAGGATTTTTAAACCATGACTGACGACGCCCTTGCCTGGCACCCCGAGCACCCCTACAACCGGCTGCCTGCTCTACCACCAACACACGAGCTCGAAAATAGAGCAGTGCTCAAGGCCTGCATCGAGGCCCGCGCAGCATTGGCTGAGCTCAAGCAGGCGGCCGAGCTAATTCCCAATCAGGCGATGTTGATCAACACCATTCCGCTGCTGGAAGCCAAGGACAGCTCGGAAATTGAAAACATTGTCACCACCACCGACCAGCTTTTCCAGTACGCGCAGGGCCACGACAACGCCGACCCTGCCACCAAAGAGGCCCTGCGCTACCGCACCGCGCTGCACCAAGGCTTTCAGTCGCTCAAAGCGCGGCCATTGTGTACCGCCACAGCTGTGGATGTCTGCCGCACGCTCAAAGGCGTGGACATCGACATCCGCCGCACCCCGGGCACACAGCTCGCGAACGACCGCACTGGCGAGGTGGTCTACACCCCGCCCGAAGGGGAAGCCCACTTGCGTGACATGCTGGCCAATTGGGAGCGCTTTCTGCACAACCAGACCGACCTGGACCCCCTGATCCGTATGGCCGTGGGCCACTACCAATTCGAAGCCATCCATCCGTTCACCGACGGCAACGGCCGCACCGGCCGGGTGCTCAACATCCTCTACCTCATCCAGGAAGAGCTGTTGAACCTGCCCATCCTGTATCTGAGCCGCCATGTCATTGCGTACAAGGCCGATTACTATCGCCTGCTGCTCGGCGTCACGCGGGATCAAGCCTGGGAACCATGGCTGATCTTCATGCTGCAGGCCGTGGCCGAGACGTCCAAATGGACCACCGGCAAGATCGCAGCCATCCGCGCGCTGGCCGAACACACCACCGAACATGTGCGCGCGCGCTTACCCAAGATCTACAGCCGCGAGCTAGTAGACGTGATCTTTGAGCAGCCCTATTGCCGCATTGGCAACCTGGTGGACAAAGGCATTGTCCAGCGCCAGGCCGCTTCGCGCTACCTGCACGACCTGGCCGCCCTGGGCGTGCTGCGCGAAATGCCGTTTGGCAAAGAGAAGCTCTTCATACACCCCAAGCTGATGCAACTGCTCAGCCGCGACAACAACCAATTCCAGCTTTACGCCTGAAAGCGCCATTCATGAGCATGAATCGACCAACTTTTCATAGATAGCTGGCCGATTCATAACTTGCAGATATGAACTACTGCAATCGTTGCACAGCTAAAGTTGGAAAAATTAAAAACTGTTTATCCGCAATATAAAAGGAGCACTAAGGAGGCTCTGCATAAAGCGGTTTCAACCGTGGTAACGACAACCTGAGCTGCCCACACGAATTTCACAGCTTGCTTGACTGCTCAAGTTGCCCGCGTTTCGCGGGCAACTTGTCTTTCAGACCTTCACCACAGCCTTCAAGGCCATGGATCCTAGCAAGCGCCCACGGGCCATTCACAAGTTCGGCAGGGCAAACAAAAGGTTTGCAGTTGCTGGATGTTCTTCTTCAAGCCTCGGTAGCGTGTCTTGACATGACCGAACAGGCGTTTGATGACTCTGAATGGGGGGCTCGACCTTGGCCCTGATGCTGGACTTGACCTGCTCGAGTTGCTCTTGCCAGGCTGGGATCGGTTTGAGCAGATCCAGAAGTCTCGAAACAGTGGCATATCGTGCAGCGCCTCCTGCATGGCGGGATCGTTGAGCGTGAACCACTGCTGCATGAAATGAATGCGCAGCAGCATCTCGACAGGAAGCGTAGGGCGGCCCTTGCGACCTTCTGGCGCACACGGGGTGATCAGGGCGACCAAGTCCTTTAAGGGGACGACCTGCTGCATCTGCTCAAGGAATCCACGCTTGCGGGTCCTCTTGGTGGAAAGGTTCAGGCCGAGATCAGATTGCTGCATGCGCCGCGATGCAGCCGCACCCGGCACGCATGTGCAAGCACATGCGTGTGGGAGTTATGCAGAAGGCCCCCTCATGCTTATTTCACCAGTTCACGCCAGCTAATGCGTCTACCCAGCGGCTTGGGTGAAGCATAGGGAATGTCAATGTCCAGAGGCTTGTCTCCGACGCCCGTCGTCGATATGTGATCGGTCGCCTTGCCATCGCCGGTGGTCGTGGTGGCATGGCCCGAGATCGTTGAGCCATCCACTATGGTCGATACATCGCCCTTGCCATCCGGCCCTCCGATGACGGCCTGACCAGTGTTGAAGTTCAGGTAATTGATCCAGCCATAGCCGCCTGCAAGGCATACATCGGGTGAAGGCACGTTGCTGGCGATGACCAGGGTTGAGTTGGCCAACCGCATGTCGATATTCACGCGTTCACCTGAGTCGGGCAAATCTACGTACCAACCTTTGGCATCATCCTGGCAGTCAGTCAAACTGCCCAGGCACTCGATCGTACGCGTGCGCTGGCCGCCCGCTCCAGTACTGGGCTCCAGCCGCATCTGATTGAGCCGGCTGCGCAGCGATTCCCCCGAAATGTTATCCATCTTGTCATCGAAGCCATAGACGCTTTGCGTACTCTTGTCTGCAAGATCGGATGCACCATACAGCCTGCCGGTTCCCACCAGGATGCGCGGCCTCCCGGTGGCCGCAGAAGTGGGCACCAGTTCCATGCGCGTGGTAATAGGCTGGGGATTGCTGCGTTCGTCCACGAGTTGAACGACCTTCTTCGCGTCCTTGGCTGAGCCGTCCTTTTTGAACTCGAAGCGCCAGACATTGCCTTGCAGATCGCCGCCATACAGAAGCTGCGTAGTGTTGTCGGTGGCTGGGTTGCGCACGTAGTTGTTGATCTCCCTCAGGCCGCTGCCTGCCGTGGCAATCGTGTGGATGATGCTGCCGTCGTTGGCATCAAGCACATAGAGATACCCCTTGTTGTCAATGTTGTTGTAGCCCGAGGTCAGGAACACTGCCCAGCGGCCGTCAGGCAACTTGGACACCAGTGGCCGCCCAAAGCTATGACCCATGGTGGATATGCTCGTGCTGTTGACTTCCCATAGCGGCTTGGGGTCCTGCGGGTTGGTGATATCCAGCGCATAGTAGCCCTTGCCGCCCTTGTTGAAACCGCCCACCAGGATGGTTTTCCAGGTGCTGCCGGCCTGAATGTCGGCCATCACCGGAGAGCCGTCCACAAAGTAGCGGTGACCGCCTTCATAGCTGACACTTGCCAGTCTGGGCAGCTCTGGCATCACGGTCGTGGGCACAAAGGCCCAGGCCTCGCGTGCAGCTGTCTTCACCTGCTTGCGGCCTTCGGTGCCAGAAGCACTCGGGTCCACCTCGGCATAGAAGGCATGCAGCATGCCATCGTTGCCGCCCACATACACCATTGGCGTGCGGCCGCGCTGGGCCAGCCGAAAGGCGCTATGGCCAGCATCTCGGTACTTGCGCACTGACTCCCCCACATACAGCGGCTGGGAGCCGATGATGTCGCCCAGCCTGCTCTCGCGCGTACGGTACAGCCTGCCAATCTGGTCCTTGGTGAAGCCTTCCTTGCTCTGGTCGCCACGGATGAAGTTCACCAGATTCTGTCCCAGCGCCTCCTGCTGTTGCGCTGTCGACATCTGGTCGTACTGCGCCAGACGGCTTGAGGCATTGGTGCCGTTAAAGTTGCTTTGCAGGCTGCCCAGTTCGCTCCATGTGAAAGGCTTTCGCGTCTTGCCGTCCATGAAGTAAATCGTACGGGGGTCGTTGGTCTGATCACGGGCATCGAGCTTGGCCCGTGCCGACCAACCATCAATCGGTGTGCGCTGGCCAGATTGCGGATCGATACTGTAGGCCAGCAGGTCGCCAGACCATCGACCGCTCTTGTAAGTGGCGCCGTAGGCGTAGTGGCTGTCGGCACTGACCAGCGCAGAGGAAACCGTCACGCCGGCCCCCGAACCCATGACGGCGCGAATGTCTGTAAACACCTCGCTCAGGCCGGCCTCGATGGCTTTGGGATCATTGGCGCTGAAGTACAGGCCTCGGCCATTCACGGCGGTATGCCAGAAATCATCGATGGATTGCCGCTGCTCGTAGTTTGACGTGCCCTCAGTGGGCCAGATCGGCCAGGTCTTTTTGCCCGTGCGCAGGTCGGCGAAATCGCCCGCGCCATTCTTGTAATTCTTGTCGTACTTGAGCGTCCCCGAAACGCCCATGCCAATGACATAGGTGCTCATGTGCTGCCATGTAGCCTTGTCATCCTCAGCACCGTTACCTGCGGGCTTTACCACGTTGTCGCTGTCAGGGCGAAGGTCGGTCGCATAGTAGTACTGGGCCACGTCGGCCAGCGAGTTGGTGCTTCCCCCTTTGGCGTCTTGCATATTCAATTCTTCGCAGGGCAGCTTGCCACAGGCCGTGTGGGTCGCGGGAAGCTGTGCCCATGGGGGCGTTCCTGGCTGCGGCCGCCCGTTCGGGGGTTGCTCAAGCGGATCCAGTGCAACCCATTCCTCAGGTGCATAGCATCTTGGAGGGGACTCCAAGTCACCGCCTAAGTAAAAGCGGCTACCCGTCGACACTGTCCCCGTCTCGATCGTGCCGGTCATCGCCTTCTTGTCGGACCAATACCTGCCCTCGTAGGTCTTCTTCCTGCCAAAAGCTTCCTCGCAGGTCGCCGCAGGGCAATTGGCGGGTTTATCGGTCACGATTTCGGTGGTGGGCTGGTCCACGCCTGCGCAGTCCGTCACCTTTTGCGTGCTCGCGTTGTAGCCTGGGATACAGGCTTCTCCCTGAACCACTGTGACTGTGTGGGGGCCGTCCTTGATGCACTGAATTTCGACACCATTTTCAGCCGTTCCCTTGCCGGCCTCGCAAGCCACAAAGTCCGCTTCGGACTGCAAGTAGCTCAGTCCGCCCGCCCCTTCATCGACCTTGAGACAACTGCTGGTGGTCCAGCCATTGGCTTGCGTTGGATTCCCGCCCCCATCCCCAAGCAGCGAAGAGTCGCAGGTGCCGAAGGCCATGTCCGTGGCATCGAAATTGCTTTTACAGCCTGAAACGCTCTTGAAACCTATCGTTGATTGCGAGCAGGAAGGCACCGATTTGCCTGGCTCGGAGACATTGGTGCATGTGGTCTGCGTCCAGCCATTGGCCGCCGAAGGGGTGCTGGGCGTGCACTGATTCGTTGCAACGTCAATCGGATCGGGGGCATCAACAGTGCAACTGCTGACAATACAGCCATTTTCTGCCGTGGCAGCCTGTGGCGTGCAGGTGCCTGGAGCCTTGGGGCCACCCGCCGGGGGCACAATGCCCTCCTTGCCTGGCGCCGGCGTGCACGATTGCGGGTCAGGGACTTCGCCTTTTTTTTTGCACTCGCGGCCGATCCAGCCATTGCTTGCCGAGGGAGCCTCAGCCTGACAGGTCTGCGCAGGCCACCATTCACTGTTTCTTTGCTCGCAGCGCAGGCCCGCCGAAGCATCTGTCCGGCAGGTGGAGTAGCCCGGCGCAACCGGGCCGCTCCAAGTGCTGGGCAAGGGCGTGCATTCATAGAAATATCCGTTCGCATTGGCGCCGGGTGTGCAAGAGTTCGGAGCGACAGTCGCGACCACAGGGTCTCCACGGCTGCCGCACTGGGTATTCATGCGCAGCGGGGTGTCGGCAATGGGGCCCGGGGTACAGACTGCAGTCCACTCCTGGCCAGAAGACTTTGTGCATTCCGAATACAGGTTGTTGCTGGATGCATCCAGCACGGGGGCCGTCGTAATCTGGCAGCTATTGTCCGTGACCGATCCGGCCGGCACTTTCATGCAACTGGTCGTCTTGAATCCGTTGTCCTTGGTGGGCGGAACCGATTTGCATTCGTCGGCTGTGACGAATTTCTCTTCCCTGTGCCCCCTGTTGCAGTTGGAGAACTGCACCATTGAAAGAGGATTGCCGCCATGGCCTTGCGATGCATCCAGGATTTTGTCCTGCAGGTCCGGGTGAATGGCACCGCAAGAGGCAACAGGTCCGGAATAAGCTGCGACCCAGGTACCGTCACATTGGATGAGCCCCAGTCCCTGCACATACTGGCCATTTCTGCCACAAAAATCCTTTGCGCTGATTTGTATGGGCACGGTCTCGCACTCGACCTTGAAGAATCCGTCTGTGCCGCCAGAGCAGGACGGCACCACGCTCCACTGGTCGTTGCCCTCCAGCCTGCAGCCGCCCGCAAATTGATTGCACACCGTTTTGTCGGTGGTCTTGAGGTCCTGCTCGCTCACGGCAGGGTTCTTGTACCAGTAAAAATAGCGTTTTTGCCGGGTCTGTATGGCCAGGGCCGAAGCCCAGGGCGTCTGTGTTTCCGTACTCCAGGTAGTTGTAGCCTTGTAGCGGTATTGCGTCTTGGTGACATAGTCCCAGGTAAGCAATTGCCTGTAGCGCTTGCTGGTGACCGTGTCTTTCCTTTGCGAATTCCAGTAGGAGCGGACGCGCTCGGGCCATTTCAGTTGCTCCGTCATGTCACCGATTTTTACGAAGTGCTCTCGCAGCGTCCTCGTGCTTTTCTTCGCCCATTGAAGAGTGGCGGTGCTCCACTGTTTCTTGAGCACGTCTTTCTTGACGATCTTTTTGTAGGTGGTCTCGGTCTTGGTGCCGCCGCCTGGCGTTGTCACCTTCCAGCCCAGTTCGCACTGTGCCCACTGATAGCTGACGCTGGCATCGTGTACGTCTTTGGTGCCGCCGACCGAGCCGTCGAAAATAGGCCGCGGGCGCAGTCCATCGGCATCGGTCAGCGATGCTGGCGGGCCGTCCTGCTGGCCTACCAGGGTTTTGCCATCAATCTTCACAGGCCCTGCGCTCTCTTGCGCGATGTTCCAGTACCCATCAGTGGTAACAATGGCGTAATGGCGCTGGCAGGCCGAGACCACGGGGTCGACGAAGGGCGTCATGCTGGCATTGATGCTGTCGCTTTGGCCTGCATAGTAGCGACCGACGCGAGCCAGTGCCTCGCGGGCGGGTGAGGAGCCGCCAGTCTTGATCGTCTGTATGGCCTCGAGCCACTGCTGCTTGCCCTCTGTGTTGAAGTCAGCTACCGGTAGAAACTTGCTTTGAGGCCCGACACCGGGCTTGGCCACGGTCAGAAAGCCGATGCGGAAATTGTCGTTCAGTGTGGAAAAAGCCAGGCTGACCGACGACTTGGCCATATTGATGCGCGTGCGGTAATAGCTATACCAATTGGCGAAATTTTGCCTCTGGTCGGCAGGTATGGCTCGGCGTGTCCAATATCCATCTGGACCCACCCCATAGCTATGGATGTTGATGCTGGAAAGCAGTGTGCCGTTGTCCGCGCGCGCTGATATCCATAACGTATTCCCGCTGTAGATCTTGTTGCAAACACCGTAGGTTTCGGACGGCTCCTCAAAATGAGGCTCCGGCCTTGTGCCTGCGGCGTAGCGATTACGCCATTCAAAGAAATAGGCTGGTTGGGCGGGGTCTTCATAAAGCGCCCTGCGGCGGGTGCCGTTGTCGTAGGCCTGAAAATTCTTGGACAGGTCTACCGTCCCCAGAGACTGGTCATAGCCATCCTTCCAGGCATTCTCAAACGCAGGCGCGTCCATATCCCGGCCATCAGGTCGCTTGGGCAGCTCATAAGTAGTTTGCGGGTTGTAGTACAGCGTATTGCATAGCGCGCTTTTGTAGCCGACGGGAAAGTAGGTGGTGCTGTCCTGCTCCCAGTCGTCGGGCATGTGAGTCCACTTCATGGAGTCAGAGGTGTCCAGAAGCAGCATCACGTTGGGCTTGTTCTGCTCGGCCATGATGCCCAGCGGTATGTCCGATATCTGCACGACATCCTGAGCCGGAGCGTCGGCCACGGCCATGCGGCCAGCGAAGACCAGCATGCCCAAGCTGATGACCCCTGCCAGCGACGCCACTACGAATGGCCGCAGCCTATATGTCAGTTTCTGGTGCATCTCAAGTCTCCCTTTTCCAATCTCGGGTAGCCCGAGTGCCTGTCTGTCTGCTGGTCTGCATGCATGCCGAGCTGCCCACGGCCTGCGGTTTGCCGCCATCCATGGCTTCCACGGTCAATACACGGTCATCTGCACACTGCTCAGAGTGCTGCGTGGGCCTATGGCTCGTGCCGTGATGCGGTACATGGGGCGGGCGTTGCAAGAGGAAACACTCCCCGCCGTCTCTGAGGAGCCTGGGCACTCCAGCTCGTGCGGCAGCACGCAGCTTTGGCCGGATGCATCCCAGCGGCCGGCATCCCTGCACAGGCGGTGAATGAGAAATTCCACCCTGTTGCCCAGGCCATCGTCTTCGGTGACCAGCTTGGCCTGGCTCCAGTCCAGCGGCGCCTTGGGGTCATGGCTGGCGAAGTAGCCACCGTCGGCGTCGGCCTCCAGCGTTGCACTGCCAGCGGAATACAGCGCATCGAGCTGGGTCATGCCTCTCTCCAGCCCCAAGTCCGCACCCGATGTGGCCCCTTGCTTGAGCGCAAGGCTGCCCGCCATGCTGGCGCCCTGAGTGGAGGTGCGCACCACGGCCAGGCCGGTGAGCGTCATCACCAGCAGCACGATCAGTGCGACCAGAAGTACGACACCGCGTTGCCGGGCCTGCCTGCGGGGCCTGGGGCGATGACGTGTGGGTGAATGCACGGCTTTCATAACTGCTGACCCCATAGCGTGTTGCGCAGCGGGACAATGCTTTCGTAGACCCGGTAGCGGTAGTGCATCCATTCATCCCCGTCTCCCATGCTGAATTGCTTGGTGCCGTTGGCCCAGCGGGGTGCGGAGTTGGTGACTTTGTCTTTTTCGTAGTGCGGAATACGCATAAGTACGGCGATACGCACGGCAAGAACCTGCTCCCAACGGGTTGTATCGGGGGGAAGTGAGGCGGTCCATTCGGCTTCTTCATCGATCGCGCCATTGGCGTTGGCGTCATAGCCGTATTCGGCCTGAAGTTGAAATATGTCCTGGGCCACGGCGACCTTGCCCGTCTCGGTTTCGTCGAGATGGTTGTAGCGGGTCAGTTGCCTCTTGTCGTCCAAACCCCAGACGGTGAGGGTGGGCTCCGGCCCCAGGCTGTAGAGCATGCCTTCGCCCAGACTGCTTTTGCTCGAATCCAGGAGGCTGATGTGAGCGCCATCATTGCGCGTGGCCTCGACCTCCTTGCCTTGGTAAAAATCCTGGTAGGAGCCGGTCTTTCGGTGGACCTGGTTCTTGTTTGCGGCTGCCGTTGCGGATGTCGGGTCGGCGCCGGCGGTCACTTCCATCAGCAGGCAGCTGTCGGTGAAGCTGTCGCTGGTGCCCAGGATCACATCGCCGGCCTGAAAGCCCGCATTGGATCTCTCCATCTTGAATTCACCGCCACTGCTGGCCACATAGCGGGCGCCAGCAAACATATTGCTGGAAGAGCCAGTCAGCACCCAGATTCTCCCGTCTGCTATGCGCACAGGTAGCAGCGGAAAGTCGAAAGCGGCCGTGCTGCGTCCGCTGTTGTACGCTTTCACTGAGCAGTTGAGATGGCTGGCGTCGATGCCTGCAAACCCCAGCCCTGCCGAGCGAATGTCGCGTTCAATGAGAAACAACGCCATGGAGCCGGCCGTCTGCGCTTCACTGATCGAGGCGATGGTGCGCCGCCGCCCTTCGGACGTTGCATACAACTGGTAGATGGCCAGCATGCTGGCCAGACCTAGGGCCAACCCCACCATGATTTCGATCAGGGAAAAACCGAGGGACCGACGCATCGCCGGTGGCGTTGCGCATGTGAGCTTGCGTTTGTGCATTGGCATGCCTTAGTGCACGAAAGCCTGGATCTGGTAGTTGCGCACGGCCGGGTCATTGGGCCCTTGCCAGCACAGCGTGACCGTTATCCGGTTGTCGTCCGCCGTATCAACCCTGACTTGCTGCATGGCAGCCGTGGCGCCAGGCAGGCCATGTACATTGGTTTGCTCGCCCCGTGCGGCTTTGAGCACGCCTTTGAACGTGGTGTCTCCTGCGCTATCGCCGCTGAAGTTGCACATCTCGCCATCGGGCTGGTGCTGGAACGCGGTGAGCGAGTTCGCCAGATTGTCTGGCGAGCTGCGACTCACTTTGAGTTCGATCAGTCGCACGATCTGCGAAGCGAACATGCCTGCCTCCGTGCGGTACTGCGCATGGCCGGCCCAGGTCGCGGACTTCATGGTCAGCCCGGCAATTCCGAGGATGCCAGTCATGACGATGATGATGGACACGAGTGACTCGAGCAGCACAATGCCGTGCTGGTTGCTGCCCTGTCTTGCGCCTGTACTACTGGCGGGTGAGGTCAGCATTTGCGGTTATCTCCGTTATTTGAAATGCCTGGATCGCACAAACGAACCTGTCCGCCACGCGATATGACGACATGCAGGCAGCGTGGACCCTGCGGATAGCAGGCGTCCGCTACGGGGCCCAGAAATTTGACGATCTGGTTGACGGAGGCCGCACCCTGGCCGTCGAACTGCACGACGGCCTCATTGGCCGCCACGCGCAGTCCCGTTGTTCGTGCTTCCTCAGGATCTTTGCTGTCAACCCATTGCGCTCCCTCGAGCGTGCTCCAGTCGACGCCCTGCAAACCACCTGCCAGCATTACCCAGCCGAGGGCATTCACGCTGGCAGTGGGCGGTGAAGCGCGGGGATCATCGGTCAGCAGGAGCCGTACCTCGGCATTGCGACGTACGGCCTCGGCGCGCGCAAGTTGCGCGCCGCTGTAATAGGTCTGCGCCGCTGCGCGAATGCGAGCGTCGGTAAGGTAGGCGCTGGCGCTGGGCAGCGTCATTAGCATGAAGAAGACTGTGAGACCCAGGCCCACGAGCATCTCGACAAGGGTGAAGCCCTGTACGGCACGGCGCATCAGCAACTGCCATCCCTGCGTGAAGACCAGCAATTGGCTTCAGGCTTCGTCCAGCCAGCAGGCGTTTGGGTGGTCTTGCGCACGCCCTGTGTGTCAAGGGTGAAGACAAAGCCGCTCATGCTGCCCTTGCCTGTGGCGGTGACCTTCGAGGGTATTTCGTCCAGGGCGCAGGTGTACTTAAAGTGGCTGGTTTGCGCAGGCAAGGGCGCGATCGAGTCCGCCGAGCAGGCACCGGTGTACGTGCGGTGGTCCTGGAAATACTGCTCCAGCTTGGCCCCCATGTCCGCAAGAGGCACCAGGCCATCGACGATGCGGCCACGCTTGAGGTAGTCGCTATAGCTAGGCAGGGCGATTGCCATCAGGATGCCCATCATGGCTATGACGATCAGAAGTTCGATCAGTGTGAAGCCTCTCTCACACTCACTCTTATGCATATTGATACTTGGTTTTTATTGAATTCAGGGTGCGAATTTAGGCGGAAAGCCAGAAGAACCCCATAGCAAAATCTCAAAACAAGAAAATTCTTGTAGAAATTCATGAATATTCTTACTGGCGAGTACTCTCGATTGCTTCGGACTATTTAAGTTGATATTTTTGTCATTGACACGCTGCTCTATTATTTTTTTATTTCTGCGAATTTTTGCCAAAACCGACCGCAGCAACAAAAATAAAAAAACCATACTTAATGAGTACAGCGGTCAATCCATAACGGGCTAAAACCGCATTAACTTAAATACTGAAACAACTGCACAAAATAAAATAAATGAATACATGCCATCCTCAGCATGCTGAAAATGAGAAATATGCGAATTTCAGTCAAGCGACATTCACTTTGATGCAATTTCTTGATCAGTGATAAGCCATTGCGTTAACTGCACATGCCAGCCAAAAAAACAAAGGAGAACAGAAATTTCCAAAGCTAGAAGATCACTCCCATTCAGTCCTCACAAGCACCCAATAAATCGCTTCTCTTGCAAGGATGAATAACCATTCAATCAATCCTATGGCAGTAATCTTCAGCATCTGAAAAACCAGGCAGGTGTGCCTGCTTTTTACTGAAACGGAAAATATTGCCACTCATGAATAATATTGATTCGGCTTTGCATATCCATAACCTGCTTAGCGCCTGCACGATACCTCAGGTCCTTGGAAGTAATTATTGATGATTAATTTCAGGAGAAAAGTATATGCATCCTGCTTATTGATTTATCGTACATATTTCTGGTGACCTTCCTGAAGATGAAACCGGAGCGCTCTATTGGATAGATCATTTCTGAGTAATAGGAAATATTCTCAGAACCATATATCTCCACGAGATTCACGCAACAGCCTCTCTAGGAAATCAACAAGCAATCAAAAAATATGAAAAAATGCAGTCAAAAAAACAGTGATTCAGGCGTTTAGGATTCTCCGAAAAAACCGACTTCTGCCTCACATCTCAGTACGCAGTCATGGTCCGCGCTTGAATGGCGCAGGTCGTCCTTTTGCAGCCATGCGGTGTCATTACCAGTCGAATTGCCAACCAGTCATGCTGCAGTAACACCGAGCAGGGAAAGTCCACTGCGACAAACGGCGGGTTTGGTGAACGCCGTATTACATCTTTGCAGCCTTGCTTGGCCTGCTCCGGACTTCAGCACCTTGCGCAGGCAGCAGCTCGTTCTTGCTTCGCCACCATTTCTTAGCTTCAAGTCTGTGTTTTGAACAACACTAAGAGCTCCGCTTTTCAGCGGGCAACGGCATTTTTTATGTGCCTGATTAACTGATCCACGCACAGCCAGCGCACCAATCAGCCTCTCTCCAAAAACAAACTCATACTCCGCTTGATCTGCTCAGCTACCTGTTGCTGGCGCTCCTTGTTCATGCGTGACTTGATGGATGCAACGCTCACGCCGCCGATGATGTTGCCCATGGCGTCATGCAGTGCAACACCAACGCCCACCACGCCCGAAACTGCGTAGTTTCCGATGACTGCATAGCCATCAGCACGGGCTTGCGAAACCATTTTTTTCAGCTCTGTCGTTGACAGATTGCGGTAGTACGGAAGCCGATCACCGTTGGTGCGGATGAGCGCATCGGCATCTTTGTGCGGCATGGCCGCGAGCATGGCGAGACCGCCCGCGCCTACGCCAATCGGTTGGCGATGCCCCACGCTCACGGCCAGCGCCTGGATCACATAGGTACCTAAGGCGCGTGCGATGCACAGGGTGTCCAAGCCGCTTTGAATGACGAGAAACGTGGCGTCGCTCGTGGTGCTAGCGATGTCCTCGAGCAGTGGAGCGTAGATGTTTTGTACTGGCGCTTTGTTGTGCGCGGCTAGCGACAGTTGCTGGCAGTACTGGCCCAACACATAGCGTTTGCCAGTTTCCTGCTGCGCAACCAGACCTTCGCGCAAGAGGCTTGCAAGCAAACGGTGCGCAGTGGGAAATTCCAGCCCCGACAGCTGTACCAGATCTGTGAGTCGAAGCCCTTCCGGATGGTGTGCTGCCACCAGCTTCAACAGCTCCACTCCGCGTTCCAGAGTTTGCGATCCTTGTGCCATTTTTCCGATATATGGAAATTAATTGTGAAGCTGATTCTAAGTTCTATGCTGAAAGCAAAGGGGAAAACTATTCAGCCTTATGAATTGTTTCCATATTTCGGAAAAACTAATACGCATTGATTCGGGAATTAAAAATGGATGTCTTCATCGCCGGTATTTCCCATACCAAGCTCGGTCGCCATGTGCAGCAATCCGTCAAGGACCTTACCCGCGAGGCCGTCACAGGCGCGCTGCTGGATGCAGGTGTTGCGCAAGATGCTGTGGGCGCTGCCTGGTTCTCCAATGTTCGACAGGGGCAAATGGAGGCGCAGAACTCCATTCGAGGTCAATGTGCTCTGACGGCCATGGGGTTTGGCGGACTGCCCATTTTCAACGTGGAAAACGCCTGTGCCAGCAGCAGCTCGGGGGTGTATCAGGCCTACGCAGCCCTTAAGGCCGGGTTGTTTGATGTTGTGCTGGTGGCGGGTACAGAGAAGATGTTCTATCCGGAAAAGCGCCAGGCCATGATGGAAGCCTTCTTTGGCGGCACCGATATTCATGAGATGCAGAACACCTGGAATGGTCTGCAGAGCATTGGTGCGGGCATCGGGCCGGAGCAGGAAATTGGCGGTGACTGGAAGCAGCAGAGCTTTTTCATGGACGTATACGCCTCACTGGCGCGCATGCATATGAAGCTCTACGGCACCACGCAAGAGCAGATTGCCTTTGCAGCTGCCAAGAACCATACGCACTCTGCGCTCAATCCACTGGCTCAGTACAACACGCCGATGACGGTGCAAGAGGTATTGCAGACCCCCACCATTGCCTGGCCACTCACGCGAGCTATGTGCGCGCCCATTTCAGATGGCGCTGCTGCTGCCGTGCTGTGCAATGAAAATGGACTGAAACAGCTCAATCGTGCACGCGCTGTGCGCATTCGCGGCATGGGGGTATCGAGCACCGTGCACCGTGCTGCAGAAGCGCTGGAATCGCATTGCGTCGCGCTGGCGGCTAGCCGAGCCTATTCGGCAGCAGGAATTTCGGCCAAAGAGATCAACTTAGTGGAAGTGCATGACGCATCCAGCTTTGCTGAAATTTTGCAGATCGAAAATTTAGGGCTATGCGCTCGCGGAGAAGGCGGCCCCTTCACCGCCAGCGGTTCCACTTCGTTGGGGGGGCAATGCCCGGTCAACGTGTCCGGCGGCCTGGTGTCCAAAGGGCACCCCATTGCTGCAACCGGACTGATTCAGATGCATGAGCTGGTCACCCAATTGCGCGGCGAAGCGGGCGCGCGTCAGGTGAAAGGAGCACGCATTGCTGTGGCAGAAAACGGGGGTGGCTTCATCCGCATTGAAGATGCCGCCGCCGTGGTTACGGTGCTGGACAGGGCTTGAAGGGAAGCTTGGAATGACTCCTTTCGATTTCTTTCATAGCGCGGTACTACGCTCCCCAGATGCTGAGGCTGCCGTGGTGCTATCAGGCAACTGCGAGGTGCTTGAGCGCACCAGCTTCAAAGAGCTAGAGCGCAAGGTGCTGAGTTTTGCAGCTGCGCTGCAAGGCCTGACTGGCCAGCAACGGCCGCGGATGGTGCTGGTCTGCCACAACAGCATGGCTATGCTCACGGCCATTTTGGCAACCTATCTGTGCCGTGGCGTGCTCATTCCGCTCACGCCCAACAACCCTGAAGCGGAACTGCGTGAGCAAATTGGCGTGGCCAAGCCGGATGTGATCGTCATCGACGATACGGTGCAAAGCCTGAGCAGCGGGCATTCAGTGCCTGTCATCCAGATTGGCGCAACGCAGGCAGGATTTGACTCTTTCGAGGCCTTGCTCACGCGCTTTGCTGATGCAATGCCTCAGGTGCCAGAGGCGCAGGGTGAAGACATCATTGCGCTCAAATTCACGGGTGGCTCTTCTGGGCGTCCCAAGGCTGTACTGCAATCCGTGCGCTGCCTGAACACGATGGTCTCCTCCATTCAGCAGGTCTATGCGTTCTCTGGCAGTGACCGCTTTTTGCTGAACCCACCCATGACTCACGGTGCTGGCGCGTTTGTGTTGCCGGTTCTTGCCAGCGGCGGAACGTTGGTCATCATGGACGGTGTGCGGGCCGAGCCACTGCTGGACGCGATGTCTGCCCAGGAAGTAACGGGCATATGGGTGCCCCCAACTTTGATGTACCAGATGCTGGATGCGCAGGAGGCTAAACCTCGTGCTCTGCCCCGCTTGCGCAACCTGCTGTATGGCGGCGCAGGCTCCACCATGGAGCGCCTGCTGCAGGCGCGTGCCCTGCTTGGCCCTGTGATTGGCGTGACCTATGGGTTGACTGAGGCTCCAGTGATCATTGCTGGCATGCCCGGCAGCGACAGTGCACACGATGTCAATCTGGGTAGCGCGGGCCGCTGCGGCCCGCTGACTCGCCTAAGCATCATGGGGGCAGGGGGCATGCTATGCCCACCCAACGAGCTTGGCGAAGTAGTGGCCCGTGGTGACTTGCTGATGAGTGGCTACCTGGACATGCCGGCGGAGACCGCACAGGTGATGACCCAAGGCTGGCTCAGGACCGGCGACGTGGGCTATCTTGATGAGCGTGGCTACCTGTACATCAAAGGGCGCTCCAAGGATGTGATCATCAGCGGGGGGTTCAATATCTATCCCTCAGACGTGGAAGATGCCCTGGCCAAACACGATGACGTGGCCGAAAGCGTAGTGTTTGGCATCCCCGACGCGCATTGGGGTGAGCGCGTTGAAGCGGTGGTGGAGCTCAAGCGCGGGCGCAGCATCACACCCGAAGCATTACGCCTTCATATCCGAGAGATGCTGGGCGCTGTGCGCACACCCAAAGCCATTCACCTGATCACCGATCTGCCTCGCAATTCGCTGGGCAAAGTTCAAAAGCGCCAGTTGCGAGACGAACTCGTCAGCAAGTTTGCAAGGAGCTGAAACCGGCGCTCTCTGTTTTTCGACCCCTAGGCAATCAACCAGCACAATACTCAGGAGACAACATGGTCATGAAAAAACGCACGCTGATCCGATTCGCGCTCACAGCCATAGCCACTGGCACATTGGCTTGTAGCTTCGCCCCTGCAGCCATGGCGGACAACTATCCAAGCCGTCCCATCAAATTCGTTGTGGGCTTCCCGCCTGGCGGTTCCACGGATTTGGTGACACGCATTGTTGCCGCGCAAATGGCTGAAGAGCTCAAGCAGCCCGTCATTGTGGAGAACAAACCAGGTGCGGGCGGCAACATTGCATCGCAGCTTGTTGCGGGCTCACTCCCAGACGGTTACACCATCTATCTGGGAACGCTGGCAACGCATGGCATCAACCCTGTGCTGCAGAAAAAGCTGCCGTTTAACCACATCAAGGACTTCACCATGATCAGCCAGATTGGTTACTACACCAATCTGGTGCTGGTGAGCCCCGGCACACCGGTGAAGACCTTGGCCGAGTGGATTGCCTATGCCAAGGAAACCCGGCGTCCGATGAACTTTGGCTCACCAGGCACAGGCACCTCACCGCACTTGACGGGTGAGTATTTCAAGATACTGACCGGCGTGAATCTCACCCACGTGCCTTACAAGGGCAGTGGCCCGGCACTCACTGATCTGGCAGGTGGCCAAATCGACGTCATGTTTGACAATCTGCCCTCCGCACTTGGGCTGGTCAAGGGCGGCAAACTACGTGCCTTGGCAATTACTTCCCGCGAACGCATCAGCCAATTGCCCGACGTGCCTACCGCCATCGAAGCCGGTCTGCCCGATATGGTGGTGGATGCGTGGGTGGGCATGATGGCTCCGGCGAATCTGCCCAAACCCATTGTGGACACGCTGCACAACGCACTCACCAAGAGTCTGGATAACCCGCAGGTTCGCGCCAAGCTGGAGGAGCGCGGAGTGACCATCAAGACATCGCAGCCCGATGAGTTTCTGGCGTATGTGAAGTCAGAGAACGAGAAGTGGGCCAAGGTCGTGAAGATCTCGGGGGCAGAGGCGAACTGAGGTTTTTCTGCGTCAACAGAATCGACCAGCGTTTCGTAGGTAGTCCTACCGCTTATTGAAGCCATTTAAAAAGCCTGCCGTTGTTAACAACGGCAGGCTTTTTTGTGGGGCGTAAAAACTCAGCTCTGGATGATGACTTCACCGCGCAGGGTGTAGGTCATTGCTTCGGTGATCTTGACATCAACCAGTTGGCCCAGCAAGCGTTCGTGGCCCGGAAAGTTGACCACGCGGTTGCATTCGGTGCGGCCCATCAGCTCACCGTTGTCGCGTTTGCTGAAACCTTCTACCAGCAGGCGCTGCACGGTGCCCATGCGTTCCATGCTGATGTCTTTGATGTTTTGGTTGATCACCGCTTGCAGCTCTTGCAGACGGCGCAGCTTGACTTCGTGCGGGGTGTCGTCGTGCAGGTTGGCTGCCGGGGTGCCGGGGCGGGGGCTGAAGATGAAGCTGAAAGAATTGTCAAAGCGCACATCGTGGATGAGCTTCATCATTTTCTGGAAATCTTCCTCGGTCTCGCCGGGGAAGCCCACGATAAAGTCCGAGCTCATCGCCATATCGGGGCGAATGGCGCGCAGCTTGCGCACGGTGCTCTTGTATTCCATAGCGGTGTAGCCGCGCTTCATGGCCATCAAGATTTTGTCGGAGCCATGCTGCACAGGCAGGTGCAGGTGCGAGACCAGCTTGGGGATCTTGGCGTAGGCCTCGATCAGGCGCGGTGTGAACTCGTTGGGGTGGCTGGTGGTGTAGCGAATGCGTTCAATGCCGGGGATTTCGGCCACGTACTCGAGCAGCAGGGCAAAGTCGGCAATCTCGGCTGTCTCGCCCATCTTGCCTTGGTAGGCGTTCACGTTCTGGCCCAGCAGCGTGACTTCTTTGACGCCCTGGTCAGCCAGACCGGCCACTTCTACCAGCACGTCTTCAAACGGGCGGCTGACTTCTTCGCCCCGGGTGTAGGGCACCACGCAATAGCTGCAGTATTTGGAACAGCCTTCCATGATCGAGACGAAAGCCGAAGCACCGTCTACGCGTGCAGGGGGCAGGTGGTCAAATTTTTCGATTTCAGGAAAAGAGATGTCCACCTGGGGCTTGGCCTTGGCGGCGCGGGCGTTCAGCAGCTCGGGCAGGCGGTGCAAGGTCTGGGGGCCAAACACCACGTCCACATAGGGGGCGCGCTTGATGATTTCATCACCCTCTTGGCTGGCCACGCAGCCGCCTACGCCGATCAAAACGCCCTTTTCTTTGAGGTGCTTGACGCGGCCAAGGTCAGAGAACACTTTCTCCTGGGCTTTTTCGCGCACTGAGCAGGTGTTGAACAGGATCAGGTCGGCCTCTTCCATGTTCTGGGTGGGCTCGTAACCTTGGGCTGCGCCCAGCACATCGGCCATTTTGTCCGAGTCGTACTCGTTCATCTGGCAGCCGAAGGTTTTGATAAATACTTTTTTGCTCATCGTGGTCGCAGCGCCGCAGCTTTGAAGTTGCGGTCGCTTTCAATAAAACGCCTGCCAAGCCAAGTTGGACGGTCGTTGTGGGAAAGAAGAACAGAGCGTTTGGGGCGCAGTGGTCGTGTTGTGGCGCAGTGGTTCTAGCGTTTGGCAGTCAAGCTGGCGAGTTCCTCAGGGGTGAGGACCCATGCTGTCAGCAGCCATTGGGTGCTGGCTTCTTTGAGATAGGCCACACGCAATTCTTTGCTTTGAACGGTGTGGGCAAATATCAGCCGGTTGTCTGCGCTGAAAAGGCGAAAACCGGGCGCAGTGCGAATGGCTTGGCCATTGATTTGCGCATTGGGGATTTGGTCAATGCGCAGCACACCCAGCTGGGCGGTGTGCGGAAAATTGCGGTGACCAGGCTGTGCAACAGGTAGCACGGTTTGCACCGACGGCAACGTGGTTGGCGTCGATGGCGATGTGTTTTGGGCTGCACTGGGGATTGCGGTGGCCAGCAGGGGCGCAGCAATCAAAGAAGCAAGCACGCAGCGATTCATGGTGTTCATCCAGGGGCTGACAGATGCAGCATTCTACGAAAGTGCGGGTGGTGCGGCGTTGCGCTCAAGTTAGACCTGCATTAAGCCAGTGGCAAGCCTGTGCCTGCTGCGTAGAGGGTGGCTTGGGGGGGGCGGCAAAGACCCCAGAAGCGCAAACCCGTCAGCTGGGCCATTTGTACGCCCATGGCGGTGGGTGCAGAGATGGTGGCAAGTGCGCCAATGCCCAGCTTGGCGCATTTACGTACCAGTTCATGGCTGCCTCGGCTGGAGAGCACGACAAAGCCGGGTTGCCCCAATCGATCTGTGCGGGCCAGTCGCCCTAGCAATTTGTCCAGTGCGTTGTGGCGGCCCACGTCTTCAATGACCTCGTGCACTTGCCCATTGAGCGTAGCCCAGCCCGCAGCATGGATGGCACCAGCCTGGGCGTTCAGGGTTTGCAGGGCGGGCAGGTTGTTGATGGCGGTCAGCACGGTGGGCAAATTCACTTGCGATACCCAGTCGCGTGCAGGCAATGCATCAAACGATAAATCAAGCGCGGCAAAGCTCTCCACACCGCACACGCCGCAACCAGTGCGGCCGCTGATGCTGCGGCGGTGGTCTTTGAGGCGCGCAAAGCAGCGTGAGGCAATTTCAATCTGCACTTCCATGCCGTTCATGCCAGCGGGCAAGCCAGCCGCAGCGGCATCGACAGGGTGCACTTCTACGCCATAGCAATCGCTGGCGTGGTCGATGATGCCTTCGCTCAGCGCAAAGCCGATGGCGAAATCCTCCAGATTCAGCGGCGTGCCCATCATCACGGCGTGAGAGATACCGTTGAAGACCAGCGCAATGGGTACTTCATTGGCCAGCACGCGTGATTGAGCAACCACACCGCGCTCAGCGTGGTGAAAGCGCACCTCGCACGTGGTGAGGGCGTTTGGGGTTGAGGGATGCATGGAGCAAGCGCTGGCGTCAGTCATAGCGCGCCATGATAGGGCTGTGGCGTTAATCCAGCAGTGCCACGCTTTTGATTTGGGCAATCACGCTCAAGCCCTGGTGCAAGTTCAGCTCGCGCACAGACCGGGCAGAGACACGGGCGAGCAGCGTGGTGGTGCCTGCTTGCAGGGTCAGCATGGCGTGGCCAGGGCTGTCTTCGCGCAGCGCAGTAATGCGTGCAGGCAGGCGGTTCAAAATGCTGCTGCAGGTGGGCGCTTGCAGCGCAACGCTGACATCACGGGCGAGCACGCGCAGACGCACGGTATCGCCCGTTATGCGCTGCGCAGCGCCAGAGATGAAAAGCTCGCCGCCCTCAAAGGTCACGGTGCTCAGGTGGTCCTGTGCGTCATAGGCGGTGATATAGCCTTGCACCAGACTGGCGGCATCTGCGGCAGGGCCCATGGGGTGATCGCGCTGCGCCATGGTGCTGGCGGTAGTGCCCTGAGTGACTACGCTGCCAGCTTGCAGCAGTACCACATGGTGGGCCAGGCGAGCCACTTCATCTTGCGAGTGGCTGACGTAAAGCACGGGAATGTCCAGGCTGCGCTGCAGGCGCTCCAGATAGGGCAGCACTTCTGCTTTGCGTGCGGCATCCAGCGCTGACAGGGGCTCATCCATCAGCAGCAGCTGTGGGCTGGTGGCCAGGGCGCGGGCAATGGCCACGCGCTGGCATTCACCCCCCGACAGGGTTTGCACGCGGCGATCCATCAGGGCAGACAGGCCCAGCAGCTCAACCGCCTGCTCCAGTGCCACTTTGCGGCGTGCCGCAGGCGTGCGCTTGAGGCCGTATTCCAGATTGGCGCGTGTGCCCAGGTGGGGGAACAGGCTGGCCTCCTGAAACACATAGCCCAGTGCGCGCTGGTGCGTGGGCAGCCATTGCTTTGTGGCGTCGTCCTGCCACACTTGGCCGTTGACCATGACGCGGCCTTGGGCACGCTCCAGACCGGCAATGGCGCGCAGGCAGGTGGTCTTGCCGCAGCCTGACGGCCCGAACAGTGCCGTAATGCCGTGGCCAGCCAGTTGCAGGTGGACATCCAGAGTGAAGTCCGCTCGCTTGACATGCAGTTGGGCTTCGATCATGCGCGTGGCTCCTTGGGTTGCAGCCAGTGCAAGAGCATCAGCACGATAAAGCTAAACACCACCATGCCGCCGGCCAGCAGGTGGGCGTTGGCGTATTCCATGGCTTCTACGTGGTCGTAAATCTGTACCGATACCACGCGCGTTACGCCTGGGATGTTGCCGCCAATCATCAGCACCACGCCAAATTCACCCACCGTATGCGCAAAGCTGAGTACCGCAGCGGTGATGAAGCCGGGGCGTGCCATGGGCAGGGCGACGGTAAAAAATCGATCCAGCTGGCTGGCACCCAAAGAGGCGGCCACCTCCAGCGGGCGGCTGCCCAGACTCTCGAACGCGCGCTGCAGCGGCTGCACGGCAAACGGCATGGAGTAAATCAGTGAGCCGATGACCAGACCGGGAAAGGTAAAGGGCAGGCGGCCTAGACCCAGCCACTGCGTAAATTGCCCCACAGGGCCGTTGGGGCCCATGGTGACCAGCAGGTAAAAGCCAATCACGGTGGGTGGCAGCACCAGAGGCAGCGCCACAACAGCACCAATCGGCCCTTTCCAGCGCGAGTGGGTGTGTGCCAGCCACCATGCCAGTGGCGTGCACAGAATCAGCAGCAGTACGGTGGTGACTGCTGCCAGCTCCAGCGTCAGGGCAATGGCGGCCCAGTCTTCAGTAGAAAGGATGGACAAGGTCTAAGAAAGAGTGAGCTGCTTGCGCAGGTGAAACGGCCACTTCAGCATCAAATGATGCTGAAGTGCTTATTGGTTAAGCGTTAGGTGCTTTAAAAAGCATAGCCATAGGCAGAAATGATTGCGCGGGCCTTGTCACCTTTGAGGTAATCCATCAGCGCTTTGGCCGCCACATTGTCCTTGGCATTGTTCAGCACAATAGCGTCCTGGCGGATGGGTTCATGCATCTCGGCGGGTACTACCCAGGCGGAGCCGGCCTTGATCTTGCCGTCTTCCATCACTTGCGACAGCGCCACAAAGCCCAGTTCTGCATTGCCAGTTGCTGCGAACTGGTAGGTCTGGCCAATGTTTTCACCTTGCACAAACTTGGGTTTGATGGCATCCAGCAGGTTCAGCTTAGTCAGCGTTTGCTCAGCCGCCAGACCGTAGGGGGCCAGCTTGGGATTGGCAATGGCTACGTGCTGGAACTTGCCGGTCTTGAGTACTTCGCCGTTGGCATCTACATAGCCGTCCTGTTTGCTCCACAGCACCAGCTTGCCAATCGAGTACGTAAAGCGGGAAGCCGCGTCGCCTTTACCCTCTTGCGCAATTTTGGCCGGGGTCTTGTCATCAGCTGCCAGCAAGATGCCGAAAGGTGCACCGTTGCTGATCTGAGCGTAGAACTTACCCGTGGCACCAAACGAAAGTTCAGCCTTGTGGCCCGTGTCCTTTTCAAACTGCGCCGCAATCTTTTGCATGGGGGCCGTGAAGTTGGAGGCGACGGCGACCGAAATGGTTTCCGCGTGGGCAGCACCTGTAAACAAGGCGGCGATGAGGACGGAGGCACGCACGGAGGGAGAGGTGAACATAAACGCTATTCCTTTTGTGAATAACGAAAGTATAGCCACACTGGCTCAAACCTTGGTGCAGTTGGCGGCATGATAGGCAGATGCCCCAGTCTCGCTCTGTCTCCATTGCCGCAGCCACCCAAGCTGCTTTAGCTGCTGTGCCCACGCCTGCCCCCACTCTGATGCAGGCGTTGGGGCACCCGCTGTCTGACCGCCGTTTGCAAGTGCTGCGCGCCTTGGGCGAATGCGGCTCCATCTCCCAAGCTGCCCGCGAGGTGGGTGTGAGCTACAAGGCCGCATGGCAGGCCATTGATACGCTGGGAAATCTGGCGGGTGTGCCGGTGGTGGAAAAAACCGTAGGTGGCGCTGGTGGCGGCGGTGCCAAGCTGACGGCTGCTGGCCAGGAGCTGCTGCGTGCCGCCCAGGCCATGGCGCAAGCGAAAGGTGTGGTCATGCAGCAACTGCAGTCACCTGCTGCGCTGCAGCGCCTGGGAATTCAGACCAGCATGCGCAATCAGTGGCCGTGCGAGGTGCAGCGCGTTGACATTGCTGGGGCGCTGGCACTGGTGCATGTCCAAAGCCAGCACGGAGATTTGCAGCTGACGGCCCGCATTACGGCGGAAAGTGCGCAACTGCTGGGGTTGCAGGCTGGCATGCCGGTGCTGGCCATGTGCAAAGCCACTGCGGTGGATGTGCGGGTGTGGAGCCAGGTGCCCGCTGCCAATACATGGCCGGGCAAAGCCACGCGAGTGACTCAGGGAGCCATGGGCGATGAAGTGGCCATGCAAATGGCCACTGGCGTGCAATGGGTGGGATTTGCGCAGGCTGGCAGCGGCTTGCGTGCTGGGCGAAAAGTCAGCGTACACATTCCTGAATCTGCCTTGGTGTTGGCATTGCTGGCATAAGGCCCTACGCTATTGATCAAGCTCAAGCCTTGCTGGATGATTGGCGGTCATAGTGTCCAATTGCAAAAAGAAGGGTGGGCAACCCAGGGTTATCAAGGCTTCAAAAAAGTCATAGCGCCCAGCTTTTTGCCACAATAACGACTTTGATGGAGTGGTGATGGCTTGCAGCCGCAGGCTGATCTGAAAGAAAAACGCAGTGAGCATTTTTGACCGGTTGATTTCGACATTGACGGGTGGCGACGGCTCCCCAGCCCAGCCACCTGCTAAGACACCAACCCCTGAGGGTGACGAGAAGCGTCAGCGTTTCATGGGCCGTTCAGGTGCGGAATCCCAGCCTGAGCCTGTGGTGGAGAAGGGCCTGGTTGGCGGGCCTTCCCACATTTGGCTGCATGTGCAGCCCACTACCCAGCACTTGCTGCTGGTACCTGATTTGGGCGTGGCCGCGGGCGAGGAGCTGACCGCCAAGATGACGGCAGACCTGCATCGACTGGGCTGGTGCGAAGAGATTGCGTACCACGCAGGCTACGACCAGTATTGGAAAATGCCTTCGCAAGAAGCTATTTTGCGCACCCCATCTCTCTACGAGATTCCCACACCACTGCTCAACCGCGTGAAGCTGGAGACCCGTTTGGTCAAGCAAGGCGAACCCCGTGGTTTCTGGATGCATGTGCGCATTCGCTCTGAAGATGAGCTGTCTGAGCAGCACTGACACTGCGGCAGGCATGCACAGTTTTTTAAAAGCACCCCAGTGGTGCTTTTTTCATGCTTGATGTTCGGTATTTGATGGCTTGGCTTTTGAGGCTTAGCGGATCGTGCCTTGAACCGGAGAGCCCTCCAGCAGCGGCCACTGCGTTCGCTGCACAAAGCTGGCGTAATCCATGGGGCGGGTGATGGATGCATCGGCACGGTTAGGCAGTACATAGGCCCATGCACGCTGCTGGGATTCGTCATACACCAGCTTGAACAGGTGGCTGGGTATCCAGACCGCATTGCGCCCCAGAGTTTGCGTTTGCCCTTCGTGCAGTGCGCCAGAAAACACATACACATTGCCTGTAGCGCGCTGTGCGTACTTGCGGGTATCGGCCTCCAGCTTGGACCACAGCTTGCGGTTGTGCGTAGGGTTTTGCGGCACCATGTTGGTCAGCGCAAAGGATTGGGCCATCGCTTGTGCGCTGGGCTGATTGGCTGCTGCAGCCAGGTGCCCACGGTCAAAGCCACTGTCTTGGTAGTCTGTCAGAGCTGCGCGCCATTGTTCGGGCACGCGCGTGTCTGCAAAGAATTTATCCGTGCGCTCCAGCCCCGCCGCTTTTTGCATGCGCTGGCGATTGAGCTTTTCCACCACCACCATGGGCGTTTTGGTCAGCCCCGAGTACAGCACCGCAAATGCGTCTGAGCACAGGGCCAGAGGTGCCCATTGCGTGCTGATGGTAGTAACTTGCAAGGGACGCTGCTGTGGAAATTGGTCGCTGCAAGTGGCGAATGCGCCGCCGCCAGTCTGAACCGGTGGCGCAGGAGCTGCGACCGGAGCTGGAACCAGATCTGCTGCCTGATTGCGCAGCACATCCAGCGCGCTGCCCGTAAAGTGGGCGCTGATGCCGCGCACCACGCTGCGAAACTCTTGCAGCCACTGCTTGGAGGCCGCGCTGAGCATGCTCTCTGGGGGCTGCAGAATCAGGTTCAGCGGGTTGATGGGCTGGCTCAACACTGCGTTGCCAAAAATGGCTCCCCAGACAAAGCAGGCCATGCGGCTGGTCAGGCGCTGGCGCAGCCGGCGAAACCAGGTGACAGGGGGAAGGGATTTGTTTTTTTTACGCGTAGCCATGGAACATGCAGGTCAGCCGCTGTCTGCTAGTGCGCTGATAGCATGCAAGGCACGAATTCTAAGGCGATATTGAGTTTTTTATTGCATTAAACTGTATGCAATTACAGTGCCTTGGGGTTGAGCGTAAATATTCCGGGAATTTGCGCGATTCGGAAAAAGTGATCCAAAACTGTGCATATAATCGTGGCTTAGCGGCTGTAGCTCAGTTGGATAGAGTACTTGGCTACGAACCAAGGGGTCGTGGGTTCAATTCCTGCCAGCCGCACCAAACGACAAGCCTCAGAACTGAAAAGTTCTGAGGCTTTTTCGTTGGTGCTACTTTTCTCTGAACGTGCGTGGCGTGGCTGCTAGCTGTGACTGCTAGCGCATTGCTATTGCATGGCTGGTGGCGCAGCTTGCGGCAGCCGCAGCGTAAAACAGGCCCCTTGGCCCACTTCGCTTTGCACTTCAATGCTGCCGCCGTGCTGCTGTGCCACCGAATGCACATAGGCCAGTCCCAGGCCAATGCCTTGGATGGCGCTGCCCGCATGCTGGTGCTGGCGTGTGAATGGCGCAAACAGGCGCGCCTGCTCTTGAGGACTGATGCCATCGCCCTCATCGCGCACACTGATGCACCAGTGGCCGTCTTGCAATGCCAGGCTGCAAAACACAGTGCCCTCTACCGGGCCGTACTTGATGGCGTTGCCGATCAGGTTGCCGCAGGCGCGGCGCAGCATGCTGGCGTCACCCAGCACCCAGGCTTCTTCCTCCTGCGGCATCCAGTCCAGCTTGACAAAGCGTGCGTGTGCGGCTGCCCAAGTGTCATCCAGAGCCTGGTCAATCACGGCTCCAAGCTCCACGGGTGCGCGTTGTGCCACCGCATTTTGAGCACGTGCCAGGTGCACAAAGTCATCGGCCAGAGCCAGACCCGTGCGGGCGTAGCGCTGAATACGCTCAATCAGCAGTGGCGAGACGGGCTCTGAGCCAAAGTGCTGCTCCATCTCAATCACCGTCAGGATGGCGCCAATGGGGGCGCGGATGTCGTGCGAGATGAAATGCATCGCCTGATCGCGCTGTGCCATGGCTTGGCGCAGGTCGCTGATGTCCACCAGAGTGACCAGCCAGCCGATTTCACCCGCAACGGTAAAGGGCTGGCTGAGCATTAAAAGATTGTTCTTTTGCAGATCAATGCCTTCGCGCTGGATGGTGCAATCTAGCGGTGGCGGCTGGTTGATGTCCCATAGCGGCTGCAAGCTGCCGCGCTCCATGGCGCCGTCCAGCAAGTCTGCCACGGGTTGTTGTGGCTGAAGTGTGCGGCCCAGACTGTGTGCATAGCGGTGGGCTGCACTGTTGGCCAGCAAGATGTGGCCATGGCGGTTGCATGCCAGTGTGGGGGATGGCAGTTGCAGCAGTGTTTCCGTCACAAACTGGTGCAACTGGCGCAACTGGTGCGAGGCTTGCTCGACCGCATCAATGCGGTGCTGCAAAAAGTCGCCACGCTTGTGAGAGGTCTGCGTGTTGGTCTGCAGCCCCTGAATACGCAGCCCCTGCATTTCCTGATTCAAAAAACGTGCAGCCGCATTCAGGCGTCGCCAGCTCCACAGCGGATAGGCCAGTGTCAATATCAGCAAGGCCGCGGCAGGACTGAAAACCGTGTGCGCCCATCCTGGGGCCACGGCACTGGCAATAAGGGTGAGCAGGGCCAGCCCAATGCAGGCGAGCAAAGCAGCGGAGGGGCCCAGCACCGACAGTGCTGCCAGGCCCAAGGCGGCAGGCATCAGGTTAAAGGCACGATTGGCCCAGGGGCTGGCACTGACCGCATGCTGATTGAGCAAAGCACCACTGGCGATGTGAGCAACCAGCTCCACACTGTAGGTGGCCCCTTGGCTGGCCCCGCTGGGGGTGGCCAAGGTTGTGCCAAGACCCGTGGCTGCCGTGCCGATCAGCACATGCTTGTTGCGAAACGCCTGTGCTGGAATGCGGTCTTGCAGCACATCGATGTAGGAGTACACGGCGAAGGGCGGATGGCCTTGAGCAAAGGCAATGTGGGTGTGGTCTTCGCGCTGCCACGTGCCGAAGCTGGGGATTTGTTTGGTGTTGGTGTCTGCGCAGGTGGGGCGATCTGGCTGGCTGATGCACAGCATGGAAAGGCCCAGGTGCAGCCACAGCTGATCGCTGACACCCTCGCGGGCGTAAAAGCTGCGCACGCCACCATCGTCGTCCATCGGCAGGTGCACGTGGCCCAGGCGTGCGGCAGCTTGTGTGAACATGGGCAGAGGCAAGCTGGCGGGCTGATCGCCAAACCCACGCACAACGGGCAGCACGACGCGGCCGCTGCGGGCCATGCTTTGCGCAAGCACAACGTCGTCTTCGGGGTAATCAAGGTCAGGCTCGGAAAGTAAAAAATCCAGGCCGATGGATTGGGGCTGGCCGCTGCTGATGTGGTTGATCAGGTGGGCGTGCAGGGCGCGCCGCCAGGGCCAGCGGCCAATGCTGCTCAGGCTGCGTTCGTCAGCCAGTACCAGCACCACGTCGGGCGATGGCTGGTGGCGTTGCAGTGGCAGCGTCAGATCTTGCAGCCACAGGTTGGCGCGCGACAGCTGCTGGGGGCCGGAGAGCCAGAACACCACGGCCAGCAGGCCCAGCGACATGAGCAGCCATTCCAGCGAGAGTGAGCGCTTCATGCCAGCTTGTTTTTATAAAAGGTGAGCTTCTTGCGCTTGCTCTTCAATGATTTCAGCATGAATAGCATCTGAAGTCTTTGATTGACCATCGTTAGATGCTCACTTTTGTATATGAATACGTTAGCGATGCTCAATACCCAAGCCTGTTCCCGAGCTGACCGGGTTGCCAGCGCTGTCGTGCAGCAAAGCCAGCACTTGTACGCTGCGGGGCGGAGAGAACGCACTGCTCAGGCCTGAGGGGTCTTGCACCTGAATGCGAACGTGCCACGTACCTGCAGGCAAACCTGCGGCAGTCCAGCGTGGGGCATCCAGCACGGTATCCAGCGTGGGCTCGGTGCCCGCTGGGGTGGCGAAAGCCTGCAAGCGAAAGCGTTGACCGGATTCGGCAGGCCAGTGGATGGTGGACAAGCCAGCTTGCGTTTGCACTTTTAAATCATCCAGCGATGGCGCTGCTGGCTTGGGTGCAATCCGGAACGTTTGCGCTGCTGCAAATGGACCTTGGTCTGCTTGCCCCTTCACCATGCGCACGCTGGCTGCGCGCCAGGCATACGTGCCCATTGGCAACGTGTTCAAGTCCAGTGCGCACTGCGCTTGGCTGGTGCTTTGCAGCAGGGCCTGTGCAAAAGCTGCGGCCGGGGCGGCGGATTCCACGCTTTCCAGTGCGATGACCTGATGGCGATAGCTGCTTGCTCCATCCACCGGGGTGCACTGCAGCTGCGCTTCGCCTTGTGCCAGTACGCCGCCGGGTGCCGGGTTCTGGACCAGGGGCGGTACGGGGTGGGCTTTGATGCGCAAAGGTGTCACGGCAGGCATGCCACTGATGCCTTGGGCATCCATGGCGCGCACGTGCAGAAAATACGCGCCATCTGGCAGGGCGGAAAAGCGCGCATCGCTGCCAGAAAACTGGCCATTGCGCAGCACATGGCTGCCCTGCGCATCTTCACTGACGCTGACGCGCCAGCCCTGTGCCTTGTCCCATTGCGGCAGTGGCAGGTTGAGCCACTGCGCGTCTTCGTTGAGGGAGGGCAGCTCGCCAGCCGCAGGGGCAGGCAACAAGGGGGTCACAGGCCCGGCATGGCCGTCGGCGCTCACGGCAATGCCCGTGCGGGCCAGCAAGACAGCGGTTGGCGAGGTTTTCTCTGCATCCGCCAGCGACTGCACAGTCGTGCGGCCTTTCAAGACTGCCGAGGTGGTGCGCCCATCGGCCAGCAATTGCATATCAAACTCTGTACCGCGCACGCTGGTAGAGGCCACGGGCGTGACGATGTCCAGGCGACGCTGTGCATCCGGTTTTCCGGGCACTTGCACTTGCACACCGCCTTGCTGGACCTGCAGCATCGATTGCAAACTGCCCGAACGGCCGCGACGGCGCAGCTGGCTCAGCTCCACTTGTGAGGTGGCTTGCACGCGCACGGTGCTGCCATCGGCCAGGCGCACGGCGACAAAAGCGTTGGGGTCCAGCTTGATCTGATCGCCTTCTTGCAAAGGCATACCGCGTGCAGCGGGGGCTGCAACACCACTGCGGCTGACGTGGGCAGTGCCATGCACATAGTCCACCGAGGCGGTGGCGGCACGCATGAGCTGCAGGGGGATCTCCAGCACGGAACCCGGCTGCAAGCGGTAAGGGCTGCCTACACTGTTGTGGCTTTGCAATGCGGGCCACAAAGCTGCATCGCCCAGATAGCGCTGCGCCAGTTGCTCCAGCGTATCGCCTGAGGTGATGCGGTGGGTGACTGCCGTAGTGTGCAAAGGATTTTTCTGTGCCGCCGCAGGCGTGGCGGCCATGGCGCAAACCAGTGCTACCAGCGGGATGGCCGCGACGTGCAAGCTGGGCAATGGGAGATGGTTCGCAGCGATAGGGCGCATACACAAAAAAGTAGTGAGGAAAAGCTAGTTTTCGTGCGCATCCAGGCGATAGCCTAGACCGTACACCGCTGCAATCGAGTAGTGATTGCCCGGGCGCAATTGCAAAACCTGACGCAAGCGCGAGACATGGGTGTCCAGCGAGCGGGACAGGACATCTGGGTTTTGTCCCCATACCGATTCACGCAAATGATCGCGAGACATCAGGCGGCCTGCGTTCTGGAACAGCAACAAAGCCAGCGCAAATTCACGGTGGGTGAGCAGGACCTCTTGGCCCTCAAACGCCACGGTCAGGGCTGAGCGAGTGAATGTGTAGGGGCCAAAGCGCTGCACATCGTCAGTGCACAGCGGGTAGGCGCGGCGCAGCAGCGCGTGGATGCGGGCTTTGAGTTCTGCCAGGCGCAGTGGCTTGACCATGAAGTCATCTGCACCGCACTGCAGGCCTTCGACAATGTCGCTCTCTTCGCTGCGATGCGTGATAAACAAAATAGGAGGGGCATGCTCCAAGTTGGTGCGAGCCCATTGGATCACCTCGGGGCCGCTGGTGTCGGGCAATACCCAGTCCACAACGAGCATGTCGAAAGTTTCACGACGCAGCTCTTGCTGAAAAGATTGGCCCGTAGTGTGCAGGCTGCACGTGTGGCCCATTTCATGGGCAATACGCTCCATCAGCTCCAGCTGCAGTCGATCATCATCCAAGACGGCAATACGCATTCAGCAGACTCCCTCTATTTATTAGTTTCGGATGCTAGGCCTTGGCGGCCTCTTGCAGCACATGCAGTGCTTGCACGATGTCTTCTTGCGTCACACCATCGGCGGGCTGCACCACGGCTGCCAGGGCGGTCAGGGCATCAGCACCTTGCTGCTGCAGCTGGGCAATGCTTTGTCCGGCCAGTTTGGGCTGGTCAAAGGCGGTGCTTTGTAGCAGCAAGCGGCCATCCGCAGCCATGAACTTGAAGTAGAACTTGCCGTCGGCCTCGCGGTACTGCTTAAAGCTGGGCAGCACGACTTTAGCGGATTTGGACTTTTTGGCACCACTGTCCTGGCTGGCCAGACTGCGCAAGCCCACGGCTGCACGCAAGGAGGTGATGAACGGGCGAGTCAGTGCACGTGCACGCTCGGCACCCAGTTGCAGCGCGGCCTCTACCTTTTCAGGGTGTGCCATCAGGTCTTCATAGCGCGCACGCTTGGGGGCCAGTTCTGCATCAATGCGCTCAAACAGCATGTGCTTGGCATCGCCCCAGCCAATGCCGTTGGCAAAGGCTTGGCGCATTGCCTCAGTCTCTTCAATGGAGGAGAAGGCTTGGTAGAGCTGGAACAGGGCGGAGCCTTCGGTGTCCTTGGGCTCACCAGGCGCACGGGAGTCAGTGACGATGCCACCAATCAGCTTCTTGAGCTGCTCTCGCGTAGAGAACAGGGGAATGGTGTTGTCGTAGCTCTTGCTCATCTTGCGGCCATCCAGGCCGGGCAAGGTGGCAACGCTCTCTTCAATCGCGGCTTCAGGCAGCACAAAGTGCTCGCCATACAGATGGTTGAAGCTGGAGGCCATGTCGCGCGCCATCTCAATGTGCTGGATCTGGTCGCGGCCCACAGGCACTTTATTGGCGTTGAACATCAAGATGTCGGCAGCCATCAGCACGGGGTACATGAACAGGCCGGCCGTTACGCCGTCGTCCAGTTCACGGCCAGCTTCTGCGTTCTTGTCTTGCGAGGCTTTGTAGGCGTGTGCGCGATTGAGAACGCCCTTGCCGGTCACGCAGGTCAGAAACCAGTTGAGTTCAGGAATCTCTGGGATATCTGACTGGCGATAGAAGACCACCTTCTCTGGCTCCAGTCCGCAAGCCAGCCAGCTGGCAGCAATTTCGAGGGTGGAGCGCTGTATGCGTGCTGGGTCCTGGCACTTGATCAGTGCGTGGTAGTCAGCAAGAAAGTAAAAACTTTCCACGTTGGATGTCTGGCTGGCAGCGACCGCTGGGCGGATGGAGCCCGCATAGTTGCCCAGATGGGGTGTGCCGGAGGGGGTAATGCCTGTCAGAAAGCGGGTGGTGCTCATATCTCAAACCAAGTTCTAAGGGGGTAGGCTGCGTCTTGGCGCAGCCTGAATGTGTGTTTTTTTCTTTATCTCAGCACAGCCATCAGTGGCGTGATGATGAAATTGATGGCGGCGTAGCCCAGGTCCATCAGAGGGCGTAGCCAGATGGTGCCCACAATGCCCAGCAGTACCAGCGCCAAAACGATAAAGAAGCCATAAGGCTCAATGCGTGAGACGGTCATGGCTGCTTTGGTCGGCAGCAGGCCGACCAAGATGCGCCCACCATCCAGAGGTGGCAGCGGAAACAGGTTGAAGGCCCACATGACCAGATTGACCAGAATGCCGGCGCGCGCCATTTCGAGAAAAAAGCGTTCATCGGTACGGGTGGCTACCAAAACCACCAGCACGACAGCCCACACAATGGCTTGAATGAAGTTGGACGCAGGGCCCGCTAGCGCCACCCAGATCATGTCGCGCTTGGGATGGCGCAGATTGCCAAAGTTCACGGGCACGGGCTTGGCATAGCCAAACAAGAAGGTGCCAGAGGTTGAGAAGTACAGCAACAACGGCATCAAGATTGTGCCGATGGGGTCAATGTGCTTGAGGGGGTTGAGCGTGATGCGCCCTAGCATGGAGGCCGTGTGATCGCCAAAGTAGCGCGCAGCGTAGCCGTGCGCGGCCTCATGCACCGTGATGGCAAAAAGCACGGGCAGGGCGTAGATGAGGACAGTTTGTATGAGTTCGTTCACCCGGTGATTGTCGCAAACATCAGTGCAACTGTCCTTGTACTAGTGGGAAGTTGCTACAAACCAATGGCGGGCAAGCTGCCCGCACCTTGGCGCAGCAAGCTGGGCTCGCCGCCCGTTGCCATGGGCGTGAGGTCAAGCACGGTCGTGGGCTCCAGGGGGCAGGCGCCCGCATCGACCACTGCGTCTATCTCGTGCTCAAACCGCTCTCTGATTTCTTGCGGGTCATTCATGGGGGTCTCTTCCCCCGGGGCGATCAAGGTGGTTGCCAGCAACGGTGCGCCATGCAGCTGCAGCAGCAACTGGGTGCCTTTGCGGTCAGGCACGCGCAGGCCAATGGTTTTGCGTGACGGGTGGCTCACCCTGCGCGGCACTTCCTTGGTGGCATCCAAGATGAAGGTGTAGGGGCCGGGGGTGGCCAGTTTCATCAGCCGGTACTGTTTGTTGTCAACCACAGCGTAGTTGGCCAGCTCCGACAAATCACGGCACAGCAGTGTGAGGTGGTGCTTGTCATTGACCTGACGAATGCGGCGCAGGCGGTCTACGGCGTTTTTATCATCTAGCTGGCAAACCAGGGCGTAGCTGGAGTCCGTTGGAATGGCCAGCACACCGCCTTTTTGCAAGATGGCCACCGCCTGCTTGAGCAAGCGAGGCTGCGGGTTGTCAGGGTGAACTTCAAAGTACTGTGCCATGGGGTGTCCTTTGTTTTGCGTTGTGCTTGCATTGTGCTGCGCAACGCAGCCGCTGGCTGAATTTATGCACAGCGGCTAGGCGCTTTGTGGATGCGCTGCGCCAGCAGCTCGTGGACGCAGACGTAGCCGGCAGGGTCGCTGGGCAGGGCGCCTAAGTCCATCTTGGATTCTTGGGGGCTGTGAAAATCGCTGCCGCGCGAGATGGCAAAACCAAACTCTTTGGCCAAATCCGCGTAGTGCAGGTACTCGTGCGGTGCATGGCTGCCAGTAACGGCTTCGATAGCCTGCCCTCCATAGGCTTTGAAGCTGCTGAAGAAAGCGTACTCCTCATTGGCCGTGAACCCGTAGCGCGCGGGGTGGGCAATGACGGCAACGCCCTGGGCGGCGCTGATCCAGCGCACGGCCTCCTCCAGCGTAGCCCAGCGCTGGGCAACGAAGCCCGGCTTGCCTTCAACCAAGTAATTGCGAAACACTTCATAGGTGTCTTTGCAGATACCCGCTTCAACCAGGTGGCGTGCAAAGTGGGTGCGTGAAATCAAGGCGGGGTTGCCGACGTATTTCAGGGCCCCTTCATAGGCGCGGGCAATGCCGGCAGCTTCCAGCTGCCGCCCCATCTCTTGTGCGCGTGGGCCACGGCTGTTGCGCAGGCTGCCCAGGCCTTCGAGCAACTGGCGGTCTTGTGCATCAAACCCCAGGCCCACGATATGTACCGTGGTGTTGGCAAAGCTGACAGAGATTTCTACGCCCGTTAAAAAATCCAGCCCCTGTGCACTGGCCGCCATCTGGGCTTCAGGCAGGCCGGCCGTTTCGTCGTGATCGGTCAATGCCCACAGCGTGACCCCGTTGCGCTGGGCGCGTTGTGCCAATGCGGTGGGCGAGAGCGTGCCGTCAGAGAACGTGGAATGGCAATGAAGATCAGCGCAAAAAGTGTCAGACATAGAAAAGAAATAGAGCCAAGTGCTGCTGCCGCAAAGGGCATGGGCAGCAGGCGTTAAAAGTCAATGAGGCAGAGGGCCTTTTTAACCCTGTTTGAGTTTCCGCAAGTTTCGGTGGGTCTGTCATTCGCATTTTTTGACACTTATCGATACTTTGCGAGCGCGCGTGTGCACCACGTCTTGCCACTGGGGGGAAGTATTAAAAATATGAAGGATAAAGGGAGTTATATGCAATTAAAGAACCTGTCGGTGTCTAAAAAGATATGGGCCTTGCTGCTGGGGGTGCTGGTGCTGACCCTGATGGCAGGCTTTGGCATGACCAATTACATCAGCAGCGTAGAAGACCGTGAGCGGGTGGCGTTACAGGACTATGAAAAGCGCATTCGCCTGGCGGTGCAATGGCGTGGCGTGACTGATTATTCGGTGGCTCACGTGGTGATGGGCGCGATGTCTACCGAAGATGGGCTGAGCCGGTATGCACAGGAAAAAACCAAAGAAGGCATTCAGGCTGCGACCGCGTTGCAAGAGCAGCTAGAGCGTTCCTTGACTGATTCAGAGGGGCGGCAGCAATTAGAGAAGATTGCGCAGGCACGCTCCAAGGTGCTGGGCATTATTGGCAGCATCAACAAGCTGCGCGCAGATTCTGACCTTGATGGTGCACGTGCGCTTTTGGACAGCCAGATGCTGCCAAGTGTTGCGCTTTTTAACCAGGCACAGACTGATTTGGTAACGCTGCAAGAACGCATGCGAGACCTGGCTCAGCAAGAGGGTGTTGAGACACGGGCTACCGCCATGCTGTGGGGCAGTGTGGCATTGGCTGGGGTGGTGCTGGTGGGGCTTTTGCTGTCGATCCTTGTGGTGCGCCAGATCACCCTTCCTTTAGCACGCGCCGTTGCTGTGGCTGACACGATTGCCTCAGGCGATTTGACGGTGGATGTACAAGACGACCGCAAAGATGAGCTGGGCAATCTACTGCGCAGTCTGGGTGCCATGGCACAGCGCTTGCGCGATGTGGTCTCTGAGGTACGCAATGGCGTGGATTCCGTGTCTTCGGCTGCATCGCAGATTGCCACGGGCAACCATGACCTGTCAGGGCGCACCGAGCAAACCGCCGCGAATCTGCAAGAGACCGCCGCCAGCATTGAGGAGCTGACCGCTACGGTGTCCCAGTCTGCGGATACGGCGCGCCAGGCCAACCAGCTGGCCAGCACGGCCGTGCAAGCGGCCGAGCGTGGCGGTAACGTTGTGCAGCAGGTGGTCAGCAGCATGCAGCAAATTACCAGCAGCAGTCACAAGATTGCCGACATCATTGGCGTTATTGATGGCATTGCTTTTCAGACCAACATCTTGGCGCTCAATGCCGCGGTGGAGGCCGCCCGTGCAGGTGAACAAGGCCGCGGTTTTGCGGTGGTGGCAGCAGAGGTGCGCTCTTTGGCGCAGCGCAGAAGCTGCCAAAGAGATCAAAGCGCTGATCTCCACCAGCGTGAGCAATGTGGACGCCGGCTCTTCTCAGGTGGCGCAGGCTGGTGAAAGCATGCACGAAATTGTTGCCAGCGTGCGCCGGGTGACGGATTTGATCGGCGAAATCAGTGCCGCAACCCATGAGCAGCAAGATGGTTTTGCACAAGTCAATCAGGCGGTGAGCAACCTGGACCAGATGACCCAGCAGAACGCGGCCTTGGTGGAAGAGTCCAGTGCGGCAGCCACGTCTATGAACGAGCAGGCGCAGCGTCTGGCCCAGGTGGTGTCTGTGTTCAAGGTCGGGCAGATGGCTGCCATGCAGCCGGTGCGGTCCATGCAGAGACATGTGCAGCCCAAGGCGACAGCTAACACGGCAACGAAGGCAGCAGCCAGGCAGGTGGCCCGGCCTGAAGCGGCAGCCCCCAGGCCGGTATCAGCCAAGTTAGAGAGCGCTGTTACAAAAAAAACCACAGCCGCGGCACAAGATGACTGGGAGCGTTTTTAAGCCACCCTTGCCGACCAAGGGTTTGCGAGAGCAACTGTCGCCCAACAGCAGTGAAAAAATCAATCACCCTCTTGGTTGCAGTGCACCAAGAGGGTGTTTTGCATCTTCGTGTTCCGCAAAACCGTGTAGCGAATTCACTTGCTGAGGCCAGCAAGAACAATAAGGAATAGGGAGCAATCATGCGTTTGAACAACCTGCCAGTCGCTTTCAAGCTCTGGGGTGTGGTGCTGGGCTCTATGGCCTCCATGCTGACGCTGGCGGTCATTTTGACCGTGCTGGCTGAGCAGCGTGCGACCGCTGTGAACCAAAAGACAGAGCAAGCCGATCAACGAATTGCCACCACGATGCGCTGGAAAGCGCTGACGGAGCTGACGGTGGAGCGCATTGTGGTCAGTGCGATGTCTTCAGAGGCTGCGCTGGTCAACGAGATGTCGCAATTGGGCAGCAAAGGCATTGCCGGTGTGACAGAGCTGCAAAAGCAGGTAGAGGCGATGGCCGAAACCGATCAGGAAAAAGCACAGCTGACCAAAGTGGGTGCCAACCGGGCGCTGGCTTTGGCGGCTGTGGCCAAGATTAATCAGGCGCGTGAGGCAGGTGACATCCTGAAGGCCATGGACGTTGCCACCAATCAACTGCGTCCGGCTGTGGCAGTCTATGTGCAGTCGCAAGAAGATTTGCTGCAGTTGCAAGAGCGCATGCGCAATGAAATGCGCGAACAGGCCATGGTGCAACGCCAGCAAGCGTATTGGTGGGTGGGTGCTATCAGCCTGTTGCTGGTGATGATGGGGCTGGGGCTGGCGGGCATGATCGTGCGCTCAATTACGCGCCCTCTGGACCGTGCCGTGGATCTGGCAGACACCATCGCGGCGGGTGATTTGACGGTCGATGTGCATGACGACCGCAAAGACGAGCTGGGCCATTTGCTGCGCAGCCTGAGTGCCATGACCCACAAACTGCGCACCGTGGTGGGCGAAGTGCGCAGCGGTGTTGAATCTGTATCTGCGGCGGCCAGCCAGATTGCCACGGGCAACCATGACTTGTCGGCACGTACCGAGCAAACGGCGGCCAATCTGGAAGAAACCGCTGCCAGCCTGGAAGAGTTGACGTCCACCGTCACCCAGTCTGCAGACACCTCGCGGCAAGCCAATCAGCTGGCAGGCACGGCTGTACAGGCGGCAGAACGCGGTGGCGCGGTGGTGCAGCAAGTGGTGCAGAGCATGGCGCAAATCAACAGCTCCAGCCGCAAGATCAGCGACATCATTGGCGTGATTGACGGCATCGCTTTCCAGACCAACATTCTGGCGCTGAACGCGGCGGTAGAAGCCGCCCGCGCAGGCGAACAAGGCCGTGGTTTTGCCGTGGTGGCCGGGGAAGTGCGCAGTCTGGCCGGGCGCAGTGCTGAGGCGGCCAAAGAAATCAAGACCTTGATCACCGCCAGCGTCCTCAACGTGGATGCTGGCTCGGCACAGGTCACGCAGGCCGGCGAGAGCATGCAGGAGATTGTGAGCAGTGTGCGCCGCGTGACCGATCTGATTGGTGAGTTGAGCGCCGCTTCGGGCGAGCAGCACGATGGCTTTGCGCAGGTGAACCAGGCGGTCAGCAATCTGGACCAGATGACGCAGCAAAACGCGGCCCTGGTTGAGGAATCCAGCGCGGCCGCCATGGCCATGAATGAGCAGGCACAGCGTCTAGCAGAAGTGGTGGCCGTGTTTAACGTGGGCACTACGGCGTTCAAGGCCGCAGCCGTCAAAGCGCCAGTGGTGGCCCATGCCTATGCAGCGGCCAAGCCAGCCCCTGCGCAACAGCCGTCGGCCAGCCCCGCGTCGCTAGGTCGCGCGAAAGGGCAGGCCGTGCAGGCTGAAAAACCTGCAGCGGCAGCCAAGTTGATGGTCCCAGCCAAGCCTGCAGCCGCAGCCCCTAAAGCCGTCGCACAGGGCGCAGAAGACGACTGGGAGAGCTTTTAAGAAACCGCTGAAACCGCCCTTGATTGCGTGCCTGCTGCGCGTTTTTTTCAGCACAAGCCTGAGATTGACAGGCGGGGTGTGGGGTGGCTCCAGGCGCGGCGCTTACGCCGCGTGAGGTATTTCCATGAATCAAAGGCCTGCATTGCAGGCCTTTGATTTTTGATAGCTGCTAGCGCTTGCCCATCAACGACTTCAATGTAAAAACATGCTGAAGTGGTTGTGTATTAAGCGCTGGTAGCTACTTTTTTAATGATTGTTGCTGTTCAGCCTTCGGTGCCTTCGACCAGAAACTGCACCTTGCGCTCGCCACGGAATTCGTTGATGTCCAGGCGAAACGCCATGTGCACCCACTCGGGCAGCGGCTCGGTGCGGCCAAACCAGATGCCATCCACCACATCGCCGCGGTGGCGCAGTTGCAGCTTCAGGTGTTTTTCACCCACCAGACGCTGCGAGAGGATTTCCACATCTTCACTGAAGGTGGGGTAGGCAAAGCCCTGGCCCCACACTTCCAGATTCAGTTGCTCGACCACTTCAGACTGGCGAAAAGCCGGGTCCAGAGGGCCATCGGTTTCTACGCAGCGGGTCAGCGTTTTTGCATCCAGCCACTCTTGCGCCACTTGGGCAAAGGCTTGCTCAAAGGTGTGAAAGTGCTCTTCCACCATCGTGCAGCCTGCGGCCATGGCGTGGCCACCAAAGCGTAGCAGCACGCCGGGGTGGCGCTTGGCCACCAAATCCAGCGCATCGCGCAGGTGAAAGCCGGGGATAGAGCGGCCCGAACCTTTGAGCTCGTGTGCTTTGCCCTCTGCCTGACTGGAGGCAAACACAAAGGTGGGACGGTGCAGCCGGTCTTTGACGCGCGAGGCAACGATGCCGACCACGCCTTCGTGAAAGTCGGGGTCAAACACGCTAATGGCTGCCGGCGGCGTGACGCCGTCTTCAAACAGCTCATCGGCCAATGCAAAGGCTTGCAGGCGCATGCCTCCTTCAATCTCCTGGCGCTCACGGTTGATGCTGTTGAGCGTGCGCGCCAGCTCCAGCGCCAGGGCGTCGTTGTCGGTCAGCAGGCACTCAATGCCAATGGTCATGTCGGCCAGTCGTCCGGCGGCGTTGATGCGCGGGCCCAGTGCAAAGCCAAAGTCTGAGGTGGCTGCCTGGCTGTAAGAGCGGCCTGCCGCCTCATACAGACCGCGAATGCCCGCCTGCATGTTGCCTTTGCGAATGCGCTGCAGCCCTTGCGCTACCAGACGGCGGTTGTTGGCATCGAGCTTGACCACATCGGCCACGGTGCCCAGTGCCACCAGGGGCAGCAGCGTATCGAGCTTGGGCTGGTTGCCCGCCTCAAACACGCCGCGCGTACGCAGCTCGGCACGCAGCATGAGCAGTACGTAAAACATCACACCTACGCCAGCCATGTGCTTGCTGGCAAAGCTGCAGCCGGGCTGGTTGGGGTTGACCATGGCATCGGGGGTGGGCAGCTGGTCGCCGGGCAGGTGGTGGTCGGTCACCACCACAGTCATGCCCAGGCGCTTGGCCTCGGCTACGCCCTCTACGCTGCCAATGCCGTTGTCTACGGTCAGCAGCAGCTCGTGCCCTTTGTCGTGCACACGGCGGGCGATGGGGGCAGACAGGCCGTAGCCGTCGGTGATGCGGTCAGGCACTTCGTACGTGACATGCTGCGCGCCCAGCATGCGCAGACCACGCACGCCCACGGCGCAGGCGGTGGCACCGTCGCAGTCGTAGTCGGCCACGATGCAGATGCGCTTTTGCGCAGCAATGGCATCGGCCAGCACGCGGGCGGCGGTTTGAATGCCCATCAGCCCCGAGGGCGGCAGCAATTTTCCCAGCCCCGTGTCCAGCTCTTCACAGGATTGCACGCCGCGCGCCACATACAGGCGTGCCAGCAGTGGGCTGATGCCCGACTGCACCAGGGCTTGCACCGAGGTTTCGGGAATGTTTCTTTCAATAATTTTCATAGCGCCTGGTGCAGTCCCGCAAAGCGCTGGGGGCTGAAAATGTTCTTGATCTTGTCGCGCAGGCTGCGCGGTGTGGTGTCAAAACTGCGGGCATGGTGCTCGCCACACAGCGTGAGCGTGGCTTTGCCACCTTGGGCGATGTGCTGCACCAGGGCAGCCACAGGGCCTGCATCGGCGGCCAGCCACGCCAGCTTCCAGGCCGGCCAGTCTTGGCGCAAGGCGGTTTGGCGCAAATCGTCGCACAGTTGCAGCTGCATGTGCGACTGGCACTGGCGGGCATGCGCCAGTGCAGCGGGGGCAAGCAGCCCTGCACCGTGCAGCCAGAAGGCGTTGATGGGCGGCAAGCCACGCTCGGCGCGGTGCTCGTTAAAACGGTTGGTGTACAGCAGCATCTGCACTTCGCTGTGCAGGCGGTGCAGGCTGCGTGCTGTTTGTGCAGAGGGCATCCAGGGCGTGACGTCACGCAACAAGACACGGTCCATAGAGGTAGTTTGCAGCTGCGCCAAAGCAGCGCCGCTGACGCACCACAGATGCGGCTGCACGATCTCCAGCGTCAGTCCATCTTCGGCAAACCACGGTTGCAGCAGGGCGTGCAGGGCCTGGCCATCGTCCATGTCCAGCTGCAAAGCGGCGGGGTCATCCATGCGCACCTGGTCAGGGCCTGCTGTCCAGTGGCAGGGCGTGAGCCAGGCGCAGGCAGCGTCCGTCATGCCCTGTGCCAGCGCAGCCCAGGCAGGCTGCTGGGGGGGCAATCCCCAGGCGGTGGCGACTGCGCGTTCGTGCGGTGGAATGGGGTGGTCTTCATGCCCTTCATCGGCTTGCGCGGGGCTGAGCGCCTGAAGCAATTGCTCCAGATGCGGTAGCGGCAGGTTTTGCAGCACGTGCTGACAGCTGGCGTCCTGCATGGCAGCGTAAGGCAAGACGAGGTGGTGGTGGGGTGCTGCCGCAATCGGCGAGGCCGTAAAAGGCAAAGGCAGGGCAGGCAGAGAAGTGGGCATAAGCGCGTATTGTCCCTAAACCGCTGCACCGCGTCAGCCTTGTATGACATGGCAGTGCTGCGGCCAGTGCCACAATGGCACCCAAGTATGCAAATTCCTTACGAACTCGCTCTCGGCTGGCGCTATACGCGCGCAGGCCGCGCCACAAGGCGCAATGGCTTTATTTCATTCATTTCTGGAGTGTCCATGCTGGGCATTGCCTTGGGCGTGGCCGCGCTCATCATCGTGCTCAGCGTGATGAATGGCTTCCAGAAGGAAGTGCGCGACCGCATGCTCAGTGTGGTCTCGCATATTGAAATTTTTGCACCCAATGGCCAGGCCATGCAGGACGTGGACACCACCATGCTGCAGGCCAAGCAGCACCCTGAAGTGATTGGCGCTGCGCCCTTTGTGGCTGCGCAGGGCCTGATTGCGCGCGGTGAAGACATGAAGGGTGCTCTGGTGCGCGGCATTGATCCTGCGCGCGAGGGCGAAGTGACCGATTTGGCTGCGGCGAATGCCGATGTGCTCAAACGGCTGACACCGGGCACTTTCAACATTGTGCTGGGCCAAGAGCTGGCACGGCAGCTGGGTGTGGGCGTGGGCGATGTGGTCACGCTGATTGCACCCAGTGGGCAGGTCACACCCGCCGGGGTGGTGCCGCGTCTTAAGCAGATGACGGTGGCCGGAACGTTTGACTCGGGCCACTACGAGTACGACTCGGCCATGGTCATGCTGCATTTTGAGGATGCGCAGCGCATCTTCCGTCTGGAAGGCCCTACGGGCATTCGTCTCAAGCTCAAAGACCTGCACGAGGCCCCCCGCGTGGCCAAAGAGCTTGCGGGCATGATCACCGAGTTTTTGTACCTGCGTGACTGGACACAGCAAAACAAGACGTGGTTTGCGGCCGTGCAGCTGGAAAAACGCATGATGTTCATCATCCTCACGCTGATCGTGGCCGTTGCGGCTTTCAATCTGGTCTCAACGCTGGTGATGACTGTGACAGACAAGCGTGCTGACATTGCCATTTTGCGCACGCTGGGCGCATCACCCGCTTCCATCATGGGCATCTTCATGGTGCAAGGTGCCATGGTGGGCGTGATTGGCACGTTCGCCGGGTTGCTGCTGGGTCTGGGTGTGGCGCTGAATATCGACGTCATCGTGCCTGCCATCGAGCACGCTCTGGGGGCCACCTTCTTGCCCAAGGATATTTATCTGATCAGCAAGATGCCCAGCGAGCCGCAGTACAGCGACATCATGCCCATTGCCATCATCTCTTTGGTTCTGGCTTTTGTGGCCACCATTTACCCCAGCTGGCGTGCCAGCCGCGTGAATCCTGCGGAGGCGCTGCGTTATGAGTAATCCAGTAGTTTTGGAGGCGCGCGGTATCTCCAAGCGCTTTGAAGATGGGCACTTGAATGTCCAGGTGCTGCACGATGTTGATTTGCAGGTGCATGCCGGTGAAACGCTGGCCATTGTGGGCGCCTCGGGCTCTGGAAAAAGCACTTTGCTGCATTTGCTGGGAGGGCTGGATGCCCCCACACAAGGCAGCGTGCACTTGAAGGGCGAGCCCATGCACACGCTCAGCCCCAAACGCCAGGGCGAGTTGCGTAACCAGCACCTGGGCTTCATCTACCAGTTTCACCACCTTTTGCCCGAGTTCAGCGCGCAAGACAATGTGGCCATGCCGCTGCGTATTCGCCGTGACCGCAAAGAGCAGGCACTGGAGCAGGCCGCACAGATGCTGCAGTCCGTAGGGCTGAAAGAGCGCATGGCGCACCGCCCTGCGGAGCTGTCGGGCGGCGAGCGCCAGCGCGTAGCCATTGCGCGTGCGCTGGTCACGCACCCGGCGTGTGTGCTGGCCGATGAGCCAACCGGCAATCTGGACCGCTCCACCGCCGACAGCGTGTTCGCCTTGATGCTGGAGTTGGCGCGCAACCACGGCACCGCTTTTGTGATGGTGACGCACGATGAATCGCTGGCCGCCAAGTGCGACCGCATGGTGCGTCTGGTCAAAGGGCAGCTGACTTAACCGCGCAGCGGTTTTAAAAACAAGAGCATCTATCGTTTGTCCACAAAGCATTTCAAAGTGAAAACTATTGGAAAGCCTTGCGTGTAAAGCGCTAGATGCTCTTTTTATTGCCTCATTGCTGGACCGTCTCCAAGTCCATCCACAAGACCGCAGTTGGCATGCTGGGCCTTGTCCGGGTTGGCAGCATTCAGGCGCATGCACTCGGGTGCACGCCTGAAGCAATCAGCGTTGGCTGCTGAGCGTGGCACTTCTAGGATTCACTGGCCTGTGGTGCACAGGTGCTGAATTTTGGCGATATGCGGCTGCAGATCATGTCCCTGCGCAGCCACCCAGGCGTCGTCGTAGTAGGTGTCCAGATAGCGGTCACCGCCATCGCAGGCCAGAAACACGATCGAGCCTTTCTCGCCAGCGGCCTTCATCTCGCTGGCCAGGTGCAGTGCACCGTAAAAGTCGGTGCCCGTGGAGCCGCCAAAGCGTTTGCCGGTGAGTTCGGCCAGATAGCGCATTGCGGCGTACGAGTCCACCGTTGGCACGCGCAGCATGCGATCAATCACATCGGGGATGAAAGACGGCTCTACCCGGGGGCGACCAATACCTTCCACGCCTGACGAGTGCGCATTGCACAGTGAGCGGTCGCGGCACTGGTGGTAATCCAGGAAAACGGAGTTCTCAGGGTCGACCACGCACAGCTGCGTAGCATGGCCGTGGTAGCGGATGTAGCGGCCAATCGTGGCCGATGTGCCGCCCGTGCCAGCGCCCGTCACAATCCAGCGCGGCACAGCGTGCTGCTCTGCTTGCAGCTGGCTGAAGATGGATTCCGCAATATTGTTGTTGCCACGCCAGTCGGTGGCCCGTTCTGCGTAGGTGAACTGGTCCATATAGTGGCCGCCGGTTTGAACGGCCAGCTTGGCAGCCTCTTCGTACACCTGGTCGCCACGATCTACAAAGTGGCACTGGCCGCCATAAAACTTGATCAAATCTACCTTGGCCGGGGAGGTGGAACGCGGCATGACTGCGATAAAAGGCAAACCGAGCATGCGCGCGAAGTAGGCCTCTGAAACCGCGGTGCTGCCTGAAGACGCTTCAATGATGGTGGAGCCTTCATGCACCCAGCCGTTGCACAGCGCGTACAAAAACAGCGAACGTGCCAGGCGGTGCTTGAGACTGCCCGTGGGGTGGGTGGACTCGTCTTTGATGTACATCGGAATGTCTTCAAAGCCCGGCAGCTCCAGCGGAATCATGTGCGTATCGGCTGAGCGATGAAAGTCACGAGAGATGCGCTTAACAGCGCCAGAGGTCCAGGAGTTAGGGTGATGCATGGTTATCCTAGGCAGACTGCAAGGGCTAAAACTGCCTCAATTTCAATGCCTGCTGCTTTGGGTAAAGCGGCAACTTCAACGGTGGCACGAGCAGGGTAAGGGGCGGTGAAGGTGGCAGCCATCACATCATTGACGGTGGCGAAACCGCTCAGGTCTGCCATGTAGACGGTGAGTTTAACGACGTCTTTCAATGTGCAGTCCCGGCGTTGCTGGATAAATCCAGTTTGAGGCGAGCTGCCTCAAACCCCTGCCGCTGCTATGCCATGGCTGTCGTCTGAGAACGGACCCATTCAGTCAAGCAATTGCAGGTAGCTGCTCTGATATGCAGCGCAGTGACTGGGCGCTCAAAGGCATTGTCTTTGCGTATTCGCGCAGCCCTGCGAGGAGGAGCGATGGAGGCGGCACAACGCTCCATCGCCCGTCACGCTCTCAAGTGTTTCATCCTCGGGCAACAGCTGTGTTCAATCTGGCTGCACTGAAGCATTGCTCATATGGTCTTCACTGATCCTCGTGCTTGGATCGATGCAATGTATCGCTTGCAGTTGAAGCTACGGTAGCTGCGCTTGTGGTGAGTAGAAATCTCGTTGCACTTCGATGAATGCAGCAGCGCCACCTCAGTGTTTGAGCAGATAGAGGGCCAAACCCCACCCGCACCCCTACAGCCCCGTTGTTTCTCGTGCAGCAGCTATGCAACGGCTTGCGAACTGCGCACTGAAGGGATTGAGCGAGAAGGTGTAGGGCGGGCAGTGCGTGTGATGTGCTGCTGGCCAGCAGGCGGTGCGGCAACATCCTGTGCGGTCAGGTCTTGGGTAACGGCTTGAAGCTCAGCCGACTGTGTCAGTGAAGACTGAACCACCTCGGACATGATGGTGGTCACCTGGTGGGACGAATTGACAATGTCTTCCATGGTCGTGCCCGCCTTGCGCACCTGTTCTGCACCTTGCGAGACCTGATTGACGGATGCCTGAATCAGCTGTTTGATTTCTTTGGCCGCCGATGCGCTGTTTTGTGCCAGCGTGCGGACCTCGCCTGCCACCACTGCAAAACCCCGGCCTTGCTCGCCTGCGCGGGCCGCTTCCACCGCAGCGTTGAGGGCCAAAATATTGGTCTGAAACGCAATGGTGTCCATCACACCAATGATTTCGCTGATCTTGCGCGAACTGCTGCTGATGCTCTCCATGGTGTGAATGACTTCGCGCACGGTGTCGCCACCGGTTTCAGCCACACGGCAGGCGTTTTGTGCCAGTTGGTTGGCGTGGCCAGCACGCTCTGCGCTTTCCGTGAGCCCTTGCACGGTGACGCGCAGGGTTTGGGCCGCGGTGAAGCGGCGTGTGATGTCTGTGGCGAACTTCACAACCTTGAAGGGCTGCCCGTTGGCATCCAGGATGGGGTTGTAGCTGGCTTCAATCCAGACTTGGCGACCATTCTTGCCAATGCGCAGGTACTGCCCGGAATCGTTGATGCCCCGGCCCAGCGCTTGCCAAAACTGCGCGTAGGCGGCGGTTTGCCGCTCTTGTGGCAAGACAAACATGCTGTGGTGCTTGCCCAAAATTTCATCAATGCGGTAGCCCATGGCGTTGAGGAACAAATCATTGGCAGCCAGGATGTAGCCCTTGAGGTCAAATTCAATGATGGCCTGAACCTTGGCAATCGCTGCCAGCTGGCCTTGCGCATCGGCATTGCGGCGTTGCTGCTCTGTAATGTCGGTGGCGTACTTCACGACTTTGCAGGGGCGGTGGTGGCGATCAAAAATGGGGTTGTAGCTGGCCTGCAGCCACACCTCAGTGCCGTCATGGGTGATGCGCTTGTAGCGGCCTGCATCGTGCAAGCCCTGTCCCAGGCGTTGCCAAAAATCTGCGTATTGCGCAGAAGCTGCTGTTTCCTCATCCACAAACAGGCGGTGGTGCTGGCCCTGAATTTCTTGCAGCTCATACCCCATGGTGTCCAGGAAATTTTGGTTGGCTGTGAGGATGTTGCCTTGCAGGTCAAATTCGATCACGGCATGTGATTTTTGGATGGCTGCCAGTTGCCCTTCCAGCTCTTCTGCTTGACGTTGACCGCCACTTCCTCGTAACCATGACCAATTGAAGCGCGGCATAGGAAACTCCTTGCAGCCGGGTTGAAGATTTCTACAAATTGTGATTAAGTGTGAGTAATTGTTTGTAGGAAGAACGTCGTCGCAAGCGCGGGAGATTGGCTGAAAGGGGCTAAGACCGTTGGTCAGTTCATGCGCAGTCGGTGGCATGATTGCCTGCATGACTTGCTGGATTGATACCCACTGCCACCTGGATGCCGCTGAGTTCAACGCGGATCGCGAAGCCGTGCGTTCAGCAGCCAGCGCTGCCGGTGTGGGGCACATCGTCATCCCCGCTGTGGAGCGGGCGCATTGGCGTGAGGTGATCGCGCTGGCGCACCGCCATGGAGACAGCTATGCGCTGGGCATCCATCCGCTGTACACCCCGCGTGCGCAGAAAGCAGACATCGCGGCGCTGCGGGAGTTGTTGCTTGAAGTTCAGCACGATCCGCATCTGGTTGCCGTGGGGGAGATTGGCCTGGATTTTTTTGTGCCAGATTTGGATGCGGACCAGCAAATCTGGTTCTACGAGCAGCAAATCAAACTGGCGCGTGAATTCAAGCTGCCTGTGATCTTGCATGTCCGAAAAAGCAGTGATCGTCTATTGAAAACCTTGCGTGCATTACCTGTTGTGGGGGGCATTGCCCATGCCTTCAATGGCAGCGCGCAGCAGGCCCAGGCATTCATAGATCTAGGCTTTAAATTGGGTTTTGGCGGCGCCGTAACCTATGACCGCGCACTCAAATTGCGAGAACTGGCGGCGACGCTACCTCTGGAGAGCATCGTCGTGGAAACTGATGCACCAGATATTCAACCGCATTGGCTTTACACCACAGCACAGGCGCGTGCTGCAGGTGTAGCGCAGGGGCGAAACAGCCCAGCCGAGCTGCCACGCATTGCCACTGAGATAGCCGTTTTGCGTGGTATTGCCCCTGTGCAGCTGGCAAAAGAAACGGCCCGCAATGCACGCGCTGCGCTGCGCGGGCTGCCTGCATTTCAAACGTTTTAAGCTGTCAGGGCGCAGCCGTACTGCGGCCAAAGCTATGGTTCTTAAAACTCCACCTGCGGCAAGCGGCACAGGTTTGCACGCACAATGCCCAGCCATGTCTGCGCCTACTTTGGATGAATCACTGCGTTTGCAAGGCTTGCCGCCTGTGGCTGATGCGCGCACCCGTTTGATCATCTTGGGCAGCTTTCCCGGTGTAGCTTCGCTGCAGGCGAAGCAGTACTACGCACATCCGCAAAACAAGTTGTGGCCCATCTTGGCGGCACTGTGGCCGCAGCACCCACAGCCCGCGCACAGCGACTATGCGGCGCGCTGCGAATGGTTGCTGGCACGTGGACTGGGGCTGTGGGATGTGTATGACAGCTGCGAGCGCCAGGGTAGCCTGGACAGTGCCATTCGCACACCGCAGGTCAATAATTTTGAAGCGTTGAAAGCGCGTTGCCAGCAACTGCGGGCAGTTGCGCACAACGGCGCAGAAAGCTACAAGCACGCAAGCAGGCTGCAAGGTCTGGGCCTGCAGGCTTACAAGCTGCCCTCGACCAGTCCAGCCAATGCAGGGTGGAGCTTCCAGCGCAAGCTCACCGCTTGGCGTGATGTGATGCAGGCCGCAGGCCTTTTGAAGAAAGAAGATTGAACCGTGGCTGCACGCAAGAAAAACTCCAGCGCTTTCACCGAAGAAGAGATGCCCCAGGTGAGTGTTTCGGACGATGGCGTCTCGCGCTATCTGCATCTGGGCACACCGTGGGTGCAAGGCTCGATGAAGCTTAAAGCACCGTTTGAGATTGATCTGGAATATGTGCAGCGCATGATGGCGTGGCTGTTGTTTGCTGAGCCAGACAGCGTGACCGAGCGGCGTGCCGTGCAGCTTGGTTTGGGAGCTGCGGCGCTGACCAAGTTTCACTACAAGAAACTCAAGATGCACACCACTGCAATTGAGATCAATCCGCTGGTGGTCAACATCTGCCGCAACTGGTTCAAGCTGCCCCCTGATAACGACATGCTGGAGGTGGTGCTGGGTGATGCATCCATGGAAATTCTCAAACCCCGCTGGCAGGGCGCAGTTGATGCTTTGCAGGTAGACCTGTATGACCACAATGCTGCAGCACCTGTGCTGGACAGTGTGGAGTTTTATACCGATTGCCGCAACATGCTCACGCCGGAAGGTGCGATGACTGTGAACCTGTTTGGCCGGGCCTCCAGCTATCAGCGCAGCCTGGACAAGATCACCCAAGCCTTTGGCCAAGGGCATGTCTGGGCCTTTAAACCAACGCGAGAAGGCAACACGATTGTGCTGGCGCAGCGTGTGGCCACACCACTGACACGCGATGAACTGGTGGTGCGCGCTGAGGCTGTGCAAGCCCGCTGGGATTTGCCCGCCAGCAAGTGGCTCAAGGTGTTCAAGCAGGTAGAAGCTACACCCGGAAATTAATGCAAGCCGGCGGGATTAAGCAGGCATACACTGGAGTTCTTCTGAAAATGAACACACTCTACTTGTATGTCTATTTCTGCCGTTTCCAGCAGCACAGGCGCTGCTAGCGCCTCCAAACCCAACGTCTCGGGCCAGATCTCGCAGCTGCAGGGCCAGCTCAAGGACTTGACGCAAAAGCTCAAAGAAACGAGTGATTCCGATATGGAGGCGGAAGCGAAGGCCCAGATGGTGCAAATGCTGCAGGCCCAGATTGCAGCCATTCAGTCGCAGATTCAGGCCTTGCAACAGCAGCAAAGCCAGCAGCAAATCCAGAGTAAAGACGGTGCACAGAACAAGGCAGTGCAGAGCAGTGAAGAGACTACGGCTGCGCGCCGCAGCACTTTGAGCACATTGGGTAGCCAAGTGGACACCTATGCCTGATTGAGCGCACGCGCAGCGTTTTGGCAAAGCGGCACAATGCACAGGCCTTGTTGACCTTTTTGCCTGTTATGTCTTCAGAAATCACTGCGCCGTTTTCCTCCCCTGCCGGGGCTTCGATCGACCACCCTCTGGACTGGGTGCAGGTGCTGCAATGGCTGCAGGCGAAAGGCGTTGTTGATGCTGCGGAATGTGCACGCATTCGCGCACGCTGCTCTACCGCACACAGCACTCAGCACCCGCTGATCAGGCTGGCCAGCGTGGGCGTTACCCGTTTGGCGGATGGCGTAACGCTGGATATCGAAGCATTGACCGCCTTTGTTGCAGAGTGCACGGGCTTGTCCTACCTGCGCATTGATCCGCTCAAGGTCGATGTGGCTCGGGTGGGCGATGCCATGAGCGTTCAGTACGCACAGCGCCATAAAGTGTTGCCGGTAAAGGTCAGCAGCAGTGACATTGTGGTGGCCACTGCTGAGCCATTCATCACGCAATGGGTGGGCGAAGTGGAGCGCCAGACACGCCGCACCGTGCGCTGCGTGCTGGCCAATCCGCAGGACATTCAGCGCTACACCAGTGAATTTTTTGCACTCGCAAATTCTGTGCGTTCAGCGCAAAAGTCGGGCGGGACATCGACAGCGGCCAGTTTTGAGCAACTGGTAGAGCTGGGGCGCAACAACAAGCAGCTGGATGCGAACGACACTGGTGTGATTCGTGTGGTCGATTGGCTGTGGCAATACGCCTTTGACCAGCGCGCCAGCGACATCCATCTGGAGCCACGGCGCGAGCAGGGTGTGATCCGCTTTCGCATCGATGGTGTGCTGCACTCTGTCTACCGAATGCCCATGGGCGTGCTCAACGCCATGATTGCGCGCATCAAACTGCTGGGGCGCATGGATGTCGTGGAAAAACGGCGCCCTTTGGATGGCCGTATCAAAACGCGCAACCCCCGTGGTGAAGAAATTGAAATGCGCCTGTCCACCTTGCCCACGGCCTTTGGCGAAAAGATGGTGATGCGTATTTTTGATCCCGACAACACCATCAAGCAGTTGGACCAACTGGGCTTTTTGCCGCACGATGCCCAGCGCTGGGAGGCGTTGGTGCAGCGCCCCCACGGCATTATTTTGGTGACAGGCCCCACGGGCTCAGGCAAGACCACCACGCTGTACTCCACCCTCAAGCGCGTGGCCACGGAGGAGGTGAACGTCAGCACGGTGGAAGATCCCATCGAAATGATTGAGCCCGCCTTCAATCAAACCCAGGTGCAGCCGTTGCTGGACTTTGGTTTTACCGAAGGCCTGCGTGCACTGATGCGGCAGGACCCGGACATCATCATGGTCGGTGAGATCCGCGATACGGCCACGGCAGAGATGGCCGTGCAGGCCGCACTGACCGGGCACCTGGTGTTTTCTACCCTGCATACCAATGACGCACCCAGTGCTGTGAGCCGGTTGATGGAGCTGGGTGTGCCATCTTATTTGTTGAATGCAACGTTGCTGGGGGTGCTGGCGCAGCGGCTGGTGCGTGTGTTGTGCCCTCTTTGCAAACAGCCGGATGCGCAGTTGACGCCAGAGACTTTGGCCGAGGTGATGAGCCCCTGGAAATTCAGTGGCAGCTTCAAGCCCTATCAGCCCGTAGGGTGTGAGGCTTGCCGCATGACGGGCTACAAGGGGCGCATGGGTCTGTATGAGCTGCTGGTTGGCAGCGAGAGTCTGCAGCAGCACATTAACCAAAGTCCATCTATGGACGTGCTGCGTCGCCAAGCAGTGCAAGACGGCATGCGACCACTACGGCTGGCAGGTGCCCTGCGCGTGGCAGAAGGGCTGACCACTTTGGCCGAAGTGATGGCGGCAACACCCCCACTGCGTTGAGGCGTGTTCTCCAGTGCAATCCACGCTGCGCAGCCCGGGTCAGGTGCGCACCCACTGAGCATGGGTGATGTCGTTGCATGGGGCTCCACTCGAGGGTAAACGCTTGGTAATCCTGCGGATTTGATGTGCAAAAGACATCTCTGTAGGTGGAATCCACATGAATTTGCCTTCACTTTGCTTACAAAATTCCATCAGTCGCAAATCCTCTGATGGGAGACGTTTCGTGAAAATTAAAAGTCAAAAAGACTTCTTTGCCGGATTGATGTATCTGGTTGTCGGCCTTGCTTTTGCTATTGGTGCTATTGACTACAACGTCGGCACTGCAGCACGTATGGGCCCTGGTTACTTCCCGTTGATTCTGGGTGTGATCTTGTCGCTGATCGGTCTGATGATCGCATTCAAGGCAACGGTCAATGGCCCTGGCGATGGTGATCCAGTGGGCAAGTGGGCTTGGAAACAAGTGTTCTTTGTCTTGGCTGCCAACTTCGCTTTTGGTCTGTTGCTGGTGGGTGTACCTGCTCTGGGTATTCCTGGCCTGGGTCTGATGGTTGCCATCATTGCTTTGGTGTTTATTGCCAGCACTGCAGGTAGCAACGTCAACTACAAGGAAGTGCTTGTGCTCTCCTTGATCTTGGCAGCTGGCAGCTATGCGGTGTTCGTGTGGGCTTTGAACCTGCAGTTCCCCGTCTGGCCTACCTTCATCGTTGGCTAATCCCCCCAGGAGACTTGCATCGTGGAATTGATTGAACATTTGTCGCTGGGGTTTGGCGTTGCGTTTACCGCGCAAAACCTCATGTACTGCCTGATCGGCTGTGTCTTGGGCACGTTGATTGGTATCTTGCCTGGCCTGGGCCCAGTGGCGACCATCGCCATGTTGCTGCCAGCCACTTACTCGCTGCCACCTGTGGCTGCGCTGATCATGCTGGCCGGTATTTATTACGGCGCGCAATACGGTGGTTCGACCACCGCTATTTTGGTGAACTTGCCTGGTGAATCATCGTCCGTTGTGACCATGATTGACGGCTACCAGATGGCGCGTAAGGGGCGGGCTGGTCCTGCGCTGGCCGCTGCGGGTATTGGCTCTTTCTTTGCAGGTTGCGTGGGCACGATCATCTTGGCCGCCTTTGCACCTCCGCTGACAGAAGTCGCCTTCATGTTCGGTCCTGCGGAATACTTTTCGCTGATGATCTTGGGCCTGATCGGCGCTGTGGTGCTGGCTTCTGGCTCCTTGCTGAAGGCTGTGGGCATGATCGTGCTGGGTCTGCTGTTTGGCATGATCGGTACGGACGTGAACTCCGGTGTGGCACGTTACAGCTTTGATATTCCTGAGTTGACCGACGGTATCGACTTCGTCGTGATCGCCATGGGTGTGTTCGGTTACGGTGAAATCATTGCCAATCTGTCCAAGCCTGACGATGAGCGTGAAGTGTTCACGGCCAAGGTCACGGGCCTGATGCCCACCAAGGAAGACTTCAAGCTGATGTTCCCTGCCATGGTGCGCGGTACGTTGCTGGGTTCTGCGCTGGGTATCTTGCCCGGTGGTGGCGCCATGCTGTCTGCTTTTGCCTCCTACACACTGGAAAAGAAGACCAAGCTGCGTCCCGGCGAAGTTCCTTTCGGTCAGGGCAATATCCGTGGTGTGACGGCTCCTGAGTCGGCCAACAATGCTGGTTCACAGACATCGTTCATTCCTTTGCTGACACTGGGCATTCCACCAAATGCAGTGATGGCACTGATGGTGGGCGCGATGACCATCCACAACATCCAGCCTGGTCCTCAGGTGATGACCAGCAACCCAGAACTGTTCTGGGGTCTGATCGCATCGATGTGGATTGGTAACGCCATGCTGATCATCTTGAACCTGCCCATGATTGGCATGTGGATCAAGCTGCTGTCGGTACCTTACCGCTGGTTGTTCCCCGCCATTGTGCTGTTCTGTGCAGTGGGCGTGTATGGCACGAAGAACTCCGAGTTCGACGTATGGATGGTTGGTATCTTCGGTTTCATTGGCTATGTGTTCTACAAGCTGGGCACCGAACCTGCGCCGCTGTTGCTGGGCTTCATCTTGGGCCCAATGATGGAAGAAAACCTGCGCCGTGCTCTGCTGCTGTCGCGTGGTGACTGGTCTGTGTTTGTGACACGTCCTATCTCCGCCGTGATGCTGGTCTTGGCGGTGGTCTTGCTGATCATCGTGTGCTTGCCAGCAGTGAAAAGTAAACGCGAAGAAGCTTTTGTTGAAGAATGACAAAGCTTGCTACTGCACTGTGAAAAGCGCCCTGCGGGGCGCTTTTTTTATGGGAATTTGCCAATCAGGGTTATTGGTATAAACCATTATTTGTAAATAAAAGTTACTGGATAATGGGCTTCATGCCGAAGCACACCTGCGCGAAAGCCAGCGTCGCAAAGCCACGGGCCTAACACTTGTCTTGCAAGTCACGGTCGCCGGGTTGCCTGTAAGCGTCTTGGAGGAGACGTTTTGCTGTTTCCTGTCTCAAGCACAGAGCCCGTGGCTTAGACCACGCAGGCATCTTGGCATCCTCTGACGCGCGCATTCACTGCTGATGGATGCGCATGGCCAAACTGTGTGAAGTCTTATATCCATCATGAATTTTTCGAACGTTCGGGTAGCACCCAAGCTGTGGGCCACTATTTTGGGTTTGCTGGTCATCATGACTTTGTCGAACTTCTGGGTGCAGCAGAGCACGATGCAGACGCTGGAAACTTCCCGCGAAGACGTGCAGCGTATTGAGCGCAAGATTGCTTTGGCCGAAACCATGCGCGGCAAAATTTTGCGCAGCATTGAGGCCGGAACCGCCCTGATGGCGACGAATGAAAACCGCCTGCAAAACGAGTTTGAAACGCGCTTTAAAAGGCAACATGACATTGCCATGGCAGCGCTGACCGAGATGGAAAACTCGCTGGTGTCTGAGCAGGACCGTGCATCCTTTGCATCCGTACTCAAAGCCTTTGAGGATTTAAAGAACAGTCGCGATACGGCGCTGGACACCATGGATCTGGATGACTACAACGCTCGCGCCAACTATGCGTTTGGTGAGTACACCAATCTGTCAGAGATTTACGGCAGCAAGATTGAAGACTTCATTGGCGCGCAACGCCAGCAGCTCAGTGCATTGATGCAAAACTCTGATGACGCACGCCGTAGCAGTATCTTGATGGGCTGGCTCAGCACCGCGGTGCTGCTGCTGCTGGGGGTGCTGCTGGCACGCTGGTTAGTGGTCAGCATTACGGTGCCGCTGCGCGAGGCTGTGAAGATGACGCAAGACATTGGCGGGGGCGACCTGACCATTCATGCAGCCAGTCAGCGCAAGGATGAATTTGGCCAGTTGATGCAGGCCCTGGACACCATGGCGCAGCGTTTGCGCGATGTGGTGGTCAACGTGCGTGGTGGTGTGCATGAAGTGTCTACGGCTGCTGCTGAAATTGCCAACGGTAACCAGGATCTGTCTGCTCGCACAGAACAAACAGCGGCCAATCTGGAAGAAACAGCCGCCAGCATTGAGCAACTGACAGCCACCGTCAACCAGTCGGCAGATACCTCACGCCAGGCCAACCAACTGGCTGCAACGGCTGTGCAGGCGGCAGAGCGCGGCGGTGAAGTGGTGCAGCAGGTGGTGGTCAGCATGGAACAGATCAACGCATCCAGCCGCAAGATCGGCGACATCATTGGTGTGATTGATGGGATTGCGTTTCAGACCAACATTCTGGCGCTGAACGCCGCCGTTGAAGCGGCCCGTGCCGGTGAGCAAGGCCGTGGCTTTGCGGTGGTGGCTGCTGAAGTGCGCAGCCTAGCTGGCCGCAGTGCAGAAGCAGCCAAAGAAATTAAGGGCTTGATTGAAGCCAGTGTCAGCAATGTAGATGCTGGTTCCACCCAGGTGAGTCAGGCCGGTGCCAGCATGCATGAGATTGTGGCCAGTGTGCGCCGTGTGACTGATCTGATCGGTGAGATCACTGCGGCCACCAATGAGCAGCGCGAAGGTTTTGTGCAGGTGAATCAGGCAGTGAGCAATCTGGATCAGATGACCCAGCAAAACGCAGCCTTGGTCGAAGAGTCCAGCGCAGCGGCCAATGCCATGAGTGAGCAGGCGCAGCGGTTGATTGAGACCATGGCTGCATTCAAGGTGGGGCAGACGGCATGGACCCCTGCGGACGACACGCGTGTTGAGCCCGGCTTGTCACCAGTTGCCCCTGCTGCTGCGCCTTTGAAGCTGGCCAAACCCCCAGTCACCCGCACCAAGCCGGTGGCCAAAGTGCAAAAGCCTGTGGCTGTGCAGCAGTCCATGACCGCTGCAAAACCGGCCGTCCACCAGACGGATGAGTGGGAGTCTTTTTAGAGCCGCTAACACCACCCTTGATACGTCGTTACTTCGCCTAGTCGTACTTCTGTACTGTCTGCGACTTCGCGTCTCGTCTCCAACGCAAATCTTTGATTTGCTGGGTGGCGTTAGCCGCTCTTAAGACCCGTTAGCACCACCCCGGATAGGTCGCTGCTTGGCCTTGCCGTACGCCTGTACTGTCTGTGGCTTCGCACCTTGTCTTCACCGCCAGTCTTTGATTCAGTGTTGGATTGAATGGGCGCTGCTGGCCGTTCTGAATGGCGTATGAGTGGCGCTGTTTGATGGTGTGGATGCAGACACTGTGACGCTTTGATGTGGCCCCGCAATGCGGGGCCACTTTGTTTGTGCTATCGCCTGTGCAGACAAAGCCCCACAATAAGCGTCTATTTGCCGTTGTTTCGCACTGCTCCATGCCCGTCTTGCCCCAGCCTCCTCAGCACCCCCTGCGCGCCTTGCTACACAACGAGGTGCATGCCCGTCCCGCAGAGCCCGTTCAAGGGCCTGCCGCCATTACGCATCTGGTGATGTTGACCGATCCGGCGGAGCGCGAAGCCAGCCGCCGCCATATGGCGGCGTTGATGCACGACCACCACCGCACGGGCCCGGATGCCGATTGCACGCATCTGCGCATGGACTTTGGTGCATTCCGCTTGCGTTGGGAACTGCACACCGAGTTTGTGTGCTGGACTTTCATGGTGCCACTGCCCGCAGAGGGCGTTTTGAATGCGCGCTCGCCCGCTACAGCGATTGAAGAGGTGCCCCAGCAGTGGCTGAAAAACCTGCCTGGCCTGTGCCTGAGCAGCGTGCACCTGTGGATCATCAAAGACGCACAGTGCGAGGGCCATGGCATCAAGCATCTGGTGCAGCAAATGCTCAATGATGAAACGCTGGCAGGTTCTACCGTGCACATCGGGCATACGGAGGTGTGCACTGATTTTGCGATCCACGCCGATGGCTATTCACGCATCTTGGTCAAGCCCTCGGACAGCATCAGTGCGCGCCGTCTGGGGCGTCTGGTTCAGCGGGTGCTGGAGATTGAAACCTACCGCATGGCGGCGTTACTGGGCTTGCCCGCAGCGCGCAAAGCGGCTGGGGTACTGGGTTCCGCCGAGAAAGAGCTGGCCGAGCTGGCGCATGCCATCCGCGAAGCCGGGCGCGAAGACGAGCCCGTGCTGCTGGATCGGCTGACGCGTCTGGCCGGGCAGGTTGAGAGTGAATATGCGGCCACGCACTCGCGCTTTTCGGCCAGCAAGGCTTACTTTGAGCTGGTGGATAAACGCATTCACGATCTGCACGAAGAGCGCCTGTCAGGCCTGCTGACGGTTCAGGAGTTCATGGAGCGGCGCCTGTCACCGGCACGCAGCACCTGTGAGTGGGCCACGCACCGCCAGAATGCGCTGTCACAGCGCGTATCGCGTGTGAGCAACTTGCTGCGCACCCGCGTTGAGATTGAGCAGCAGCAAAGCAACCAGGAAATTTTGGCCTCCATGAATGACCGCCAGGGCATGCAGCTGAAATTGCAGTCCACGGTGGAAGGGTTGTCCGTCGCCGCCATCACCTACTACATCACCGGCCTGATTGCGTACCTGAGCAAAGGTGCACAAAAAGTGGGCTGGCCGCTGTCGCCAGAAGTCACTGCGGCCATTGCCATTCCGGTGGTGGCGTTCAGCGTGTGGTGGTCATTGCGCCGTCTGCACCACCGCTTGTTTGGCGACAAGCATTGAAACAGATTCTTAAAGAATAAGAGCGCATAGCGCTTGTGTGTGCTTGGTTTGAAAGAGAAAAGTGTCTGAAGTTAAGAATTCATCATCGCAAGCTGCTCAAAAAGGTGTAGCGCTTGGGTTGACACTGGCCGTGCTCGGGGCCATTGCTTTCAGTGGCAAGGCCATCATCGTCAAGCTGGCCTATCGCTATGGCGTAGATGCGGTCACGCTGCTGATGTACCGCATGCTGTTTGCCTTGCCGGTGTTTCTCATCATGGCCTGGTGGGCAGGGCGCGGCAAGGCGGCGCTGACGCGCAAGGACTGGCTGGGCGTGGTGGGGCTGGGCTTTTCGGGCTACTACCTTGCCAGTTATCTGGACTTTGCCGGGCTGGCCTATATCTCGGCAGCGCTGGAACGCTTGATCTTGTACCTCAATCCCACTTTGGTCGTGATCTTTGGCTGGGTGGTCTACAAGCGCGGCATCACCTGGGGGCAGTTTGCCGGCATGCTGGTGAGTTACTGCGGTGTGTTGCTGGTGTTTGGCCATGAGGTGGGGTCACAAGGCAGCAACGCCGTGTGGGGGGCCCTGCTGGTGCTGGGCAGCGCCATCAGCTACGCCATCTACATGGTCTACAGCGGTGAGATGGCCAAGCGCCTGGGCTCCATGCGCTTGGTTGGCCTGGCGTCCAGTGTGGCGTGTTTCTTTTGCATTGCGCAGTTTTTAATCACGCATCCGCTGTCTGCCATGCACGTTGCGCCGCAGGTGCTGTGGCTGTCGCTGCTCAATTCCACTGCCTGTACCGTGGCCCCCGTGCTGATGGTGATGATGGCCATTGAGCGCATTGGCGCGGGCATGACGGCACAGACCGGAATGATTGGGCCGCTGTCCACCATCTTGATGGGTGTGTGGCTGCTCGATGAGCAGCTCAATGTCTGGATGGTGGCCGGCACCAGTCTGGTCATGGTGGGCATTTTTGTATTCACGCGCTGGGCCAGAAAACCCGGCGCAGCGAAGTAGCAACCTAAAAAAGCAGGAGAGAGACCATGGATCTAGGAATCGCGGGCAAGTGGGCGCTGGTGTGCGGCGCCAGCAAGGGTTTGGGCTATGGCTGTGCCAAGGCCCTGGTGCAAGAAGGTGTGAACGTAGTCATCAATGCGCGCGGCGATGCCGCCTTGCAAGAAGCGGCTGCGCAATTGAGAGCTATCAGCGCTGATGCAGTCAGCACTGGCGGTAAACAGCCTGCGCAAGTGCTGGCGGTGGCCTGCGACATCACCACGCCTGCCGGGCGAGAGGCGGTGTTTAGCGTGGCGGGTGGCCCCGGCATTGCGTTTGACATGCTGGTGACCAATGCAGGTGGCCCCCCCACCGGCGATTTTCGCGACTGGGACCGCGACGCTTGGATCAAGGCTGTGGATGCCAACATGCTCACCCCCATTGAGCTGATCAAGACCGTGGTGGATGGTATGGCAGCGCGCGGTTTTGGCCGCATCGTCAACATCACGTCCAGCGCCGTGAAGGCTCCTATCGACATTCTGGGTCTGTCCAACGGCGCGCGCAGCGGCCTGACAGGCTTTGTTGCGGGTCTGGCGCGCTCGGGCATCGCGGGCCATGGCGTCACCATCAACTCGCTGCTGCCCGGCAAATTTGACACCGATCGTCTGGCCTCTACCCACAAGGCAGCGGCCAGCAAAAGCGGCAAAGAGGTGGCCGACATTCGCAGTGCACAAGCGGCACAAATTCCCGCCAAGCGCTTTGGCAATGCCGATGAGTTTGGTGCCATTTGCGCCTTCCTGTGCAGCGTGCACGCAGGCTATATGACGGGCCAGAACATCCTGCCCGACGGCGGTCTGTACAACGGCACGTTCTAAAGCTGACGCTAAAGCCGGCTCTATGACCCGCTAACGCCACGCTGGATACGTCGTCGCTTGGCCTTGTCTCCAACGCAAATCAAAAAAATGCTGCGTGGTGTTCGTGGCTCTAAGCGGTGGCGCTTGGCCGCGTATCGTTGACGCAAAAAAGGCAGCCTGGGCTGCCTTTTTTCATGATTCTTTGAATGCCTGTTTGCAAGCGCTTAGCGCCGTGACGACACCACAATGCCACCCACAATCAGTACAAACGCCAGTGCGTGGTACAGCTGGGGCATCTCACCCAGTATGGGGATAGACAGCAAGGCTGTGAACAGTGGCATCAGGTTGGCAAAGAAGCCCGCTGTTGCCGGGCCTGCGCGTTTGACGCCTTCGCCCCAGAACCGGTAGGCCAGAATGGCCGGACCAATCACGATAAAGAGCATGGCGGCTGCCAGTGTTGCGTTAGGCACCCAGACGAAATGACCGCTAGCCATTTCCCCGCCAGCCAAGACGGCAGACCAGCCAATCCCAAAAATAAGCTGGGCAATCAAAAATGCGGCCCAATTGCTGCGCACCTGCTCCTGACTGGGCATCGTGTGCGCGCTGCGCGCCAGCAGCCAGCTGTAGAGCGACCAGACAATGGCGGCCATCAAAATAAACCAGTCACCGGGCACCAGCTGCAAACTGAGCAGTTGCTGCGCGCTGCCACGGCTGAGTACCAGGGCCACCCCCAGCATCGACAGCACAGCACCCACCGCCTGTCGCACGCTGATCGTGCTGCCAAACACAAAGCGTCCAATCAGCAGCATCCAGATGGGCATGCTGGAGCCCACCAGCGTCACATTGATGGGCGATGAGGTCTTGAGCGCCAGATACAGCAATGCGTTGTAGCTGCCAATGCCCAGCACGCCCAGCAAGGCGTATTGCTTCCAGCACTGCCAGATGGCACTGTTTTTGCGTAGTACATGGCCAGCCAGTGGCAAAAGCACTAGCAAGGCCAGGCTCCAGCGCATCAGATTGAGCGTGAAGGGCGAGATTAAATCGTGGACCAGGCGGCCAACAATGGCATTGCCTGCCCAGAGCAGGGGAGCCACGGTCAGCATGGCTGCTGTGCCGAATGTCAATGGGGAACTCATTGCCCGAATGGTAGCGTGGCTGTGTCATTGTGTAGCGGCGCGGACATGGCACGATAGGCAACTTGCCAGCATGTAAACACACAAGGAGACGGACAAGCATGGTCACCACAACAAGTAAATGCGTGCAAATTTCACGCAATGGCGGCACTGAAGTTCTAGAGCTGGTTACGCGTGATGTGGGCCAGCCCGGCGCTGGTGAAATCTTGCTGCGCCACCACGCAGTGGGCTTGAATTTCATTGACGTTTACCAGCGTTCTGGCTTGTATGCGCTGCCTTTGCCTTTGCAGCTGGGCATGGAGGGCGCTGGCGTGGTTGAGGCCGTAGGAGACGGTGTGACCCATCTCCAAAAAGGTGACCGAGTGGCGTACGCCAGCAACCCTCCGGGCAGTTATTGCGAGCGCCGGGTAATGCCTGCCACGCACGTCTGCAAGTTGCCGGACAACATCAGCTTTGATACCGGTGCCGCCATGATGCTCAAGGGCCTGACGGTGCAGTATCTGCTCAAGCAATGCATTCCCGCCGAAGGCTTGCAGGCGGGGGATTTTGTGCTGTTTCACGCCGCTGCCGGTGGCGTAGGCTTGATTGCCTGCCAATGGGCCAAGGCGCTGGGGTTGCAGTTGATTGCCACCGCAGGATCTGATGAGAAATGCAAGATAGCCCTTGCTAATGGAGCGTCACACGCTATCAATTACAGAACTGAAGACTTTGCCGCCAAGGTCAAGGCTATTACGGACGGGCAAGGCGTGAAAGTGGTGTACGACAGTGTGGGTAAAGACACCTGGGAGGGCTCCATTGCCAGCTTGCGCCGTTTTGGTCTGATGGTGTCGTTTGGCAATGCTTCAGGCCCGGTGCCGCCCCTCAGTTTGGCCGCACTGGCTCCCAAAGGTTTGTATGTGACACGCCCCAGCGTGTTTGTCTATGCCCATAGCCGCAGCGCAACACAAGCGATGGCTGATGACTTGTTCAATGTGGTCTCCAGCGGTAAGGTCAATATTCATATTGCCCAGCGCTATGCATTGGAGCAGGTGCGTACAGCGCACGAGGCCTTGGAAGCACGGCAAACCACGGGATCAACGATCTTGACCGTGTAAGCCCCAGAGGAGAGATGATGAATTGGTTAGAAAAACTACGTGACGAAGCACAGCGCCCACCCGCACAGCCGCGCATGCTGCTGCTGTGGAGCGGGCAGGTCATTGGTACGGTGGCCCCAGGCTTTCTAGAGAGTGTGGACGTAGATTTTCTGCGCGGACAACGCATTACCTTTACGTACAAGAAGACCCCAGGTTTAGGCGAAACGTGGAGCTTTACGGCACCGGATGCCAGCTTTGGTCTGAATGCGCTGGCACAACTGCTGCGTGAAAAAGGCCGCAGCGGCCCTTGGCGCAATGAGCAAATTGCCGTGTGCACTCCCCAGGGGCAGCGCGTAGCTACGGTGGAGCGCGGGGCCGTGCGTTTGCTGGGCGTTAACACGCATGCAGTGCATCTGATTGGCTTGACACCTGATGGATGCATGTGGGTGCAGCAGCGCAGCAAGAAAAAACCCAATCACCCCAACAAGTGGGACACCTTGATGGGCGGCATGGTCTCGGCCGCAGATACGCTGGAGCAAGCGCTGGCGCGTGAAACACAGGAGGAGGCTGGCCTGGACGTCACCCAGTTGCTGCACTTGCAGCATGGTGGACAGGTTACGTTTGCCTGCCCTAGCGATGAAGTCTCGGGTGGTGTTGCCTATATGCGGGAGCGTATTGACTGGTTCACAGCCACGGTGCCACAAGGTGTGGAGCCCAAAAATCAGGATGGTGAAGTGCAGCAGTTCCAGTGCATTGACCAGGCCACGCTGATGGAGTGGCTGGTGCAGGGCAAGTTCACACCAGAGGCCTCTTTGGTACTGGCGGACTACCTCAAGCTTTAGTTGAGCGCCTGGATGCAAAAAAGCCGCTGATTCAGCGGCTTTTTTGATGTGCGTTGGTATGCCTGTTAGTGCGCTCAACGGGTGACCGAGGGTTCACGCAAGCGGCTGTGCGCCAGGGCACCGGCCGACTCCAAGATGGGGTAGGCCACCGAGCACAGCAGCGAGTTAATGCGCTTGAGGTCGCTGATCAGGTCAATATGCAGCGAGCTTGTCTCAATGCTTTGCACCGTGTTGTCAGACAGGCGATCCAGGTGGGTGGCTGAGTAGGCCAGTTCCAGATCGCGAAAACGTGCCTTTTCTTCCAGCAGTTTTTGAGCGTCACGGACATTACCGTTCAGAAACACACTCATGGCCAAACGCAGGTTAGAGACCAGGTGCGCATGCAAACTGTTGATTTCTTCCAGACCCGCTTGCGAGAACTGACGGCCTTTCTTGATCTTTTTGTCTTCCACATCCTGCAAGATGCGTTCGATCAAGTCACCCACCTGCTCCATATTGATGGTGAAGCTGATGATGTCTGTCCAGCGGCGGCCTTCGGTTTCATCCAGCTCCGCACGCGAAATCTTGGTCATGTAGTACTTGATGGCGGAGTAAAGGTCATCTACCTCGTCATCGAGCTTGCGCAAATGCTCGGCCAGCTTCTGGTCATCTGTCATCCACACTTTTTGCAGCCCCATGAGCATGGACTCGACCACATCAGCCTGGTGCAGCGCCTCGCGCGCAGCACAGGAAATGGCCAGCGATGGGGTGCTCAAGGCCGATGCATCCAGATGGTGCGGGCGAGAGGTAGACGGGGAGGCCACCTGCACAGGCAGAATTTTTTCTACCAGCCACGCCACCTTACCGGTCAGCAAAATGCACACCAGTGCCACCACGGTATTGAAGGCCAGGTGAAACATGACCACCAGCGTTCCTACGTCGGGCGCAATGCTGCGCATGTGCTGGTGCCAGGGGTCCACCAAGGGAATCATCAGCACGACCCCCACCATCTTGAACATCAGGTTACCCAGAGGCACTTGGCGCGTCTGAACATTGGCTTTCAAGGTGGTCAGCACGGCCAGCAAACCGCTGCCCAGGTTGGCACCAATCACCAGACCCAGTGCCACGTCCACCGGAATACCGCCCGATGCAGCCAATGTAGCCACCAGCAGCACGGTGGCCAGGCTGGAGTACGAAATGATGGAGATGATGGCGCCCGTCAGCACTTCCATGGTGATGTCGCTGGTCAAGGCTTCCAGCAGCGTCAGCATGGTGGGGCTTTGGGTCAGCACTGTCGTTGATTCGGTGATCAGGCGCAGCGCCAGCAGCATCAAGCCCAGACCGATGAATACGCGGCCCACACGACCTACGGTGCTGTCCTGGCGTGAGATGAACATCACGACGCCAACAAAAATAAACAAGGGCGACAGCCACGACAAGTCCAGCGAGAACACCACCGCCATCACGCTGGTGCCCACATCGGCACCCAGCATGACCGCCAGCGCAGCCGTCAGCGAAATCATGCCCTGCCCGACAAACGATGAAACGATGAGTGCTGTGGCGGTGCTTGACTGCACGATGGCTGTCACGCCAACGCCGGACAGAACTGCTTTGAACCGGTTGCTGACCCCACGCGAAATGAATTGGCGCAAATTAGCCCCGAAGACGCGCAAAACGCCGGTTCGAACTAATTGGGTGCCCCAGACGAGCAGGGCGATGGCGGCTAAAAGATTCAGTAAGTGCTTCATGTGCGGCAAGCGAGGAAGCGATCGAATATACCCCTGACCACCCATACATGGCTCTGGGGTACGCTCCAAGACGCACATTTCAGTGCGGATTGATCGAATATAGTTTTCGTTTCTGCTCTTTTTAGATTCGATCTAATGTTTTTCATGCGTTAAAGGGAATACCCTGATTCTTGTTTTGGCAGCTGACAGCAAAGCGAACGGTGCGGTGGCCTGTGCCGCGATGGCAGCGGGGGGCACACTCCTGATCAACGGCTGAGTGCATGAAAGCGCCGACATACCGGCGGCAGAAAAGAAAAAACCCGCTGCCATAACGAGTCAGCGGGTTAGCTGGGATAAGGTGCCCAGGGCAGGCCAGCGTTTAGCGGGCTGCTTTGGCGCGCCTGGCGCGCAAAATTTCATCCAGAATCAGGCTGGCAGCCCCGATGCAGATGCCAATGTCCGCCACGTTGAAGGCGGGGTAGTGCGAACCGCGCCAGTGAAAGTCCAGAAAGTCCACCACATAGCCGTGCTGCAGGCGGTCAATCACATTGCCCAAGGCACCACCCAGAATGCACGAGATGGCAAAGCAAAAGAACTTTTGCTCGGGGTGCTTGCGCAACTGCCAGACGATGAGCACGGTGGCTACCGCGCCAATGCCCACAAACAGCCAGCGTTGCCAGCCGTCGGCACCGGCCAGAAACGAAAAGGCTGCCCCGGTATTGTGCGCGCGCACGATGTTGAAGAAGCTGGTGATGGGTGTCCAGTCACCGTATTGGTAGAAGCTCAAAATCCACTGTTTGGTGAACTGGTCCACCCCAATGAGCAATGCGGCCCATAGCAACCAAGGCCAATAAGCGGGCTTGCGGATTGCACCACTGGGGAGAGTTGCCGAAGAGCGCATGGCGGGCCTTTAAAGGTAAAGTCTATTTAAAACAATAGCGGTTAACGCGGTGGCTGCTAGGTTTCAATATGAAAAGTATTTGAAAACTAGTTAATGCAAGCGCTGGGCGCTCTTATAGAAAGAGCGTTCCCAGCATTTGCCAGCAGGTTCAAGCCTTGGTGCGCATTTCGCCGTCGCCGTGCAGGTTGCTGTCGCAGCGGCCACACAGCGTGGGATGTGCGGGGTTCACGCCTACGTCGTCGCGGTAGTGCCAGCAGCGCTCGCACTTGGCGTGTTCGCTGGCTTTCACAGTGGTGGTCAGCGCATCGCCAGCCACCACTGTTGCTGCAGAAGTAATGAAGACAAACTTCAGGTCATCCTTGAGGCTTTGCAGCAGAGCCAGATCTTCGGGCTCGGCCGTCAGCGTGACTTCGGCTTGCAGGGACGAGCCCACAGCGCCGGTGCCGCGCACCACTTCGATGTCTTTGTTGACCACATTGCGGATCTCGCACAGGCGCTTCCACTTGGCCAGCAAAGCCTCGCTGCCTTCGGGCAGGTCGGTGAATTGCTCCAGGAAGATGGATTCGCTGTGGCCAAAAATCTTCCACGCTTCTTCAGCGGTGAACGACAAGAACGGAGCCATCCAGCGCAGCAGCGCGTGGGTGATCTGGTGCAGCGCGGTCTGGGCCGAGCGGCGGGCCAGGCTCTTGGGCGCGCTGGTGTACAGGCGGTCCTTGAGCACATCCAGATAAAAACCGCCCAGATCTTCCGAGCAGAACAGCTGCAATTTGGCGACTACGGGGTGGAACTCATACACCTTGTAGTGCGCCAGAATGTCTTTTTGCAGCTCAGCCGCACGCGCCAGTGCGTACTGGTCAATCTCCAGCATGTCGGCGTAGGCCACCGATTCGGTGGCTGCGTCGAAGTCGCTCGTATTGGCCAGCAAGAAGCGCAGCGTGTTGCGAATGCGGCGGTAGCTGTCTACCACACGGGCCAAGATTTTGTCGTCGATACCCAGGTCGCCCGAGTAATCGGTCGAAGCCACCCACAGGCGGATGATTTCTGCGCCCATTTTGTTGGACACGTCCTGCGGGGCCACGGTGTTGCCCACAGACTTGGACATCTTCTTGCCCTGACCGTCCACGGTGAACCCGTGGGTCAGCAGGCCGCGATACGGTGCGCGGCCAAAGATGGCCGAGGCCAGCAGCAGCGAGCTGTGGAACCAGCCACGGTGCTGGTCGTGGCCTTCCAGGTACAGGTCGGCCTCGGGGCCTTTGTCGTGGTGGTGCTCAGGGTGTGTGCCGCGCAGCACGTGCCAGAAGGTTGAGCCAGAGTCAAACCACACTTCCAGAATGTCAGTGCTCTTGGTGTAGTGCTTGGCTTCTTGGGCACCCAGAATTTCTTCGGTGGTCACGCGGCTCCAGGCCTCGATGCCACCGGTCTCGACCATGGCTGCCGCCTGATCAATGATCTCCATGGTGCGGGGGTGCAAAGCGCCCGTGTCCACATGCAGGAAGAAGGGGATGGGCACGCCCCAGCTGCGCTGGCGCGAGATGCACCAGTCGGGACGGCCGGCGATCATGGCGCGCAGGCGGTCCTGGCCATTTTCGGGGTAGAAACTGGTTTGCTCGATAGCGTCCAGCGCAATCTGGCGCAGCGTTTGTGCAGGTTTTTGTGCAGGGTCGGTGAATACACCTTCGCCTTCGTCCATGCGAATGAACCACTGCGCAGCGGCGCGGTAGATCACCGGCGTCTTGTGGCGCCAGCAATGCGGGTAGCTGTGCGTCAGGTTGGTGGTGTCCATCAGGCGATTGGCCACCTTCAGGGCATCCAGAATGACGGGCACAGCCTTCCAGATATGCTGGCCGCCAAACATGGGCAGATCGGTCGCGTACACGCCGTTGCCTTGCACGGGGTTCAGGATGTTCTTGTACTCCATGCCATTGCTGATGCAGGAGTTGAAGTCATCCACACCGTAGGCGGGGGCTGAGTGCACGATACCGGTACCGTCGTCGGCAGTGGCGTAATCCGCCAGATACACGGGCGAGATGCGGTCAAAGCCCTTGTCCACGTGTGCCAAGGGGTGCTTGAAGGGCATGTGGTCCAGCTGTTTGCCCTGGGCTGTGGCAACCACGGTGCCTTCCATCTTCCAGCGTGCCAGGCACTTTTCAACCAGCGCAGAGGCCAGCACCAGCAGGCCACGCTCGGTGTCCACCAGGCTGTATTCCAGATCGGGGTTGACGTTCAGCGCCTGATTGGCAGGAATGGTCCATGCGGTAGTCGTCCAGATCACCACAAAGGCTTCTTTGCTCAGCGAAGGCAGGCCAAAGGCGGCAGCCAGCTTGGCGGGCTCGGCGGCAGGGAACATCACATCCAGCGTCTGCGACTGCTTGTCCGCGTATTCGATTTCAAACTCTGCCAGCGACGATGCGCAGTCAAAGCACCAGTACACGGGCTTCAGACCGCGGTAGACAAAACCACGCTCCATCACCTTCTTTAAGGCGCGCAACTCGGCGGCCTCGTTGGCGTAGTTCATGGTTTTGTAGGGGTGATCCCATTCGCCCAGAACACCCAGGCGCTTGAAGTCCACCATTTGCTGTGCGATTTGCGCCGTGGCAAAAGCGCGGCTCTTGGCCTGCATTTCGTCGCGGGGCAAGTTGCGGCCATGCAGCTTTTCAATGGCGTTTTCGATGGGCAGGCCGTGGCAATCCCAGCCGGGTGCGTACAGCGCATCGTAGCCTTCCAGCTGGCGGCTCTTGACGATCATGTCCTTGAGCACCTTGTTCACCGCATGTCCGATGTGGATCTGACCGTTGGCGTAGGGGGGGCCGTCGTGCAAGATGAACTTGGGGGCACCCGCACGGGCTACACGCAATTTCTTGTAGACGCCTTGCTCATCCCAGTCCTTGGCCCACTGGGGTTCGCGCTTGGGCAAATCGCCGCGCATGGGGAATGGCGTGTCAGGCATGTTCAGCGTGGCGCGGTACACGGACGCTTCGGGCTTGTTGGATTTCGATTCAGACATGGGGGAACCTTGAAGGCATGCCAGGCTTTAGGGCCGGGCGAAAAAAGCGGGGGAGGAGCACCGGGCGCAGCCGGCACCCGAGCTGACGAAGGCGAGCGTCAAATTCGGTCGCGCGTGGTTTGGCGATGCGTTTCGGTATAGGTCGCGAAAAACGCGTGCGCGTTATCGCAGTCCTTGGCAATGCCTTCAGTGAGGGCGGCCAGACTGTCGTATTTCAGCTCGTCGTGCAGTTTGTGCAAAAGTTCCACGCGGATGATTTTACCGTAGCCCCCTTCGCCACCGAGTTGAGGCGGCCAATCGAGGCAATGGGTCTCTAGCAAGACACGCCCGCCATTGACATCGTTGGGATCGATAGAGGGGCGTACTCCCAGGTTGGCGACACCACGCAGCGGCACGTCGGTCAACCCATGCACCAGTACGGCAAAAATGCCGCTGGCAGCGGGTTTCCAGTGGTTAAAGCGCAGATTCAAGGTGCGAAAGCCGTCCATGGCGCCGGGGGCTGATTCGGCCAGCTGGCGACCCAGCTTGCGGCCATGCACCACATGACCGGAGATGGTGTAGGGGTGGCCCAGCATCTGGGCTGCCAGGGCCATATTGCCCTGCACCAGCGCAGCACGCACGGTGGTGCTGGAGACGCGCTCGCCATGTACCTCATAGCTGTTCATGCGTGCCACATCAAAGCCCAGCTTTTGACCGGCGGCATCCAGCATGGCGTAGTCACCAGCGCGTTGGGCACCAAACTTGAAGTCATCGCCCACCAAAATATATTGGGCACCCAGACCATCCAAGAGGACTTGCTGAATAAATGCCTCGGGCGACTGGCTGGCCAAGGCTTCGTTAAAAGGCAGAACCACTACTTGGTCAACGCCACAAAACTCCAGCTGCGAGAGCTTGTCGCGCAGCGTGCCTACACGGGCAGGTGCCAGCTCAGGCTTCTTGAACTTTTCAGCAAAGTAGTCGCGCGGGTGCGGCTCAAACGTCAGGACGCAAGTGGGGATATGGCGCTGCGCAGCTTCGGCAGACAGCAAGGCCAGCATGGCTTGGTGTCCCCGGTGTACGCCGTCAAAGTTGCCGATCGTGACGGCGCAATGTGGGGCCAATCCCGGGTGCTTGAATCCGCGAAAAATCTTCATTGTGTGCTTTGGTTTTTATAGCTTGCAAAACCTGCCGTATGTGTTGTGGTGGCAGTTTGTCACCGAAAGCAAGTATATTGCTCTGTAGATGGACGGCGCGCTAAGCCCGACTGCGGGTGACACAGCGTTGCCTGCCGTTATGCAAGGAGGCCGAACGTGAGAGTTTTGAAGCTGTCCGCCCATGGCTTGCCCCAGTCATGGATCACGCTGGAAGATGCCGTGCTGCACTATGCCGCAGACGATGTGCGCTGGACCATGGGCTCCTCTGTGGCTGTGTTCCACGGAGGGCACAATGCTGAAACAGGCCTGCAGTCCTGCATTGAAGTGCACAGCATTATCGGCACGCGTGGTGAGCCCCGCGTCAGCCCCCATGGCTTGAAGCCTGGCTTGACCAACACCAAGCTTTTTGCTCGTGACTGCAATGTGTGCGCCTATTGCGGCAAGACCCTGGCGGTAGAACATCTGACACGCGAGCACATCCTGCCCATTTGCCAGCAGGGCCAGAACACCTGGATGAATTTGGTCACGGCCTGTAAAGGCTGCAACCACCGCAAAGGCCCTCGTACCCCTGAGCAGGCACGCATGCCGCTGCTGTATGCCCCCTATGTACCCAGCATCTGGGAGGACTTCATTCTTCGCAACCGCCGCATCCTGGCCGATCAGATGGAGTTTCTGCGCATGCATGTGCCCAAGACATCGCGGCAGGCGCAGAGCAAAGACCATGCTTTGGAGTTTGAAAATTGCAGCGATGCCTGAAATCAGCATTGGCTGCGTGGTGAAATATAGGGTTTTCCCTTAACTGCATGCCGCCATGATTGTTCAAGAGCGCCCCAATGGGCTGACCCTGTTTCTCATCTCGAGAGGGTCCGTGCTACAGCGCATCCGTTGGAAGCTCAGCCTCAACATCTTGCTGGCAGCGCTGGTGACCTTGGCCCACGGCAACCTGTTCGATATCAAGATCACGGTCACCCCCATTCCTTTCACACTGATTGGTTTGCCGCTGGCCATTTTTCTGGGCTTTAGGAACAACACCGCTTACGACCGTTACTGGGAAGGGCGCAAGCTGTGGGGGGATCTCAACATTCGCGCCCGGGTCTTGGCGCGCCAGTGTTTGAGTCTGATTGGTCTGGACCAGCCACTGGACCCAAGTAACCGCGAAGGGGACGTGCGCGTGCGCATCGTGCACCGGGCGATTGCCCATGCCCACGCCCTGCGCGCCCAGTTGCGTGACCACGTGGATGACCGTTCGGTAGAGCGCTGGCTGACCACCGCAGACTGGGATAAAGTGCGTAACCTGCCTTTGCCCTATCGAGGCGATGCCATCGTGCAAGCCAATGCCAATGACCTGGCAGAGTGCTTGCGTCAAGGGCTGATGGACGCTTGCACAGCAACCAAGATGGATGAAACGCTGACGCACATGACCTTTGCAGCAGCCTCGTGTGAGCGCCTGCGCTACACGCCCATTCCGTTCTCGTACACCTTGCTGCTGCACCGTACAGCCCACCTGTACTGCTTTTTGCTGCCTTTCGGGCTGGTGGATGTGACGGGTTTCATGACACCTTTTGTGGTGGCAATTGTGGCTTACACCTTCTTTGGTCTGGATGCGCTGGGCGATGAACTGGAAGAGCCTTTCGGGACAGAGAACAACGATCTGCCACTTGATGCCATGTGCCGCAGCATGGAAATCAATCTGCTGCAGTTGCTGGGCGACCCAGATTTGCCTGCGCCCATGCAGCCTGTAGAGTGCCGTCTAACCTGAAGTTAAATGGAGCAAATTGACGCTAAAAAAGGCCACCGCAAGGTGGCCTTTTTGCATGCTGTGGGTGCAGTTTATGTATCAGCTACCCCAGCGGTGGTTTGCATACGTGCAGAGACTTCACCCAGATGGTGCAGGCTGTCACCGTAGGTCATCTCCAGTTGCGTCAGCTTTTTGAACTGGTGCGAGACGATGTACTCATCCGTCACGCCAATGCCACCGTGCAGTTGCACGGCTTGCTGGCCAACAAAACGCATGGATTGGCCTAGCTGCACGCGAGCACGTGCAATGGCGCGGCGGCGCTGGTCGGCGGGCTGCTCCAGCTGCAGGCTGGCGTAGTAGCTCATGGAGCGTGCCAGCTCCAGCTGCATCTTCATATCAGCAAGGCGGTGGCGCAAGGCCTGAAAGCTGGCAATCGCCACACCAAACTGCTTGCGCTGGTTCAGGTAGTCGGCGGTGATGGTCATCACCTGATCCATCACACCCACAGCCTCGGCACAGACTGCGGCGCTGCCGATATCGACAGCCAGCTCCAGCGCAGCCAGCCCTTCGGTTGTGACCAAGGTGGCGGGGCTGTGTTCGGCTTCGACTTCAGCCGCGCGGCTACCGTCTTGGGTGAGGTAGCCGCGGGTAGTCACGCCCGGCGCGCTGCGCTCCAGCAGAAACAATGCCTGTGTGCCATTGAGCAGGGCTGGTACCAAAAAGGCATCGGCCTGATCGCCTGCAGGCACTAAGCTTTTGTGAGCTTTCAGCGTATATCCAGTGGGCGTTTTTTCAGCTTTTGATTCGCATTGATCAAGGCGATAGCGCGCACGGCGTTCTTGGTGCGCCAGCACCACCAGCGCGTTGCCGCTGGCAATGCGGGGTAGCCAATCGGCTTGCACAGTATCGGCGCCGTAATGGGCCAGTACCTTGGCGGCTATCAAGCTTTGCGCCAGTGGCTCCAGCACCATGCCGCGGCCCATCTCTTCCATCACCACCATGGCTTCCACGGCGCCCATACCCATGCCACCGTGGTCTTCGGGCACGTTCAAGGCGGTCAGGCCCAGTTCGGCTAGGGCATTCCAGGTATCACGGCTAAAACCGCCAGCGGCCACCGCTGCACGGCGGTGCTCAAAACTGTAAGCCTTATCTACCCAGCGGCGGGCAGCATCACGCAGTTGCTGCTGATCGTCAGAAAAATCGAAATCCATGTGCTTGTCTCCCTGTCTTAACCCAGCAGCGTCTGAGCGACGATGTTTCTTTGAACTTCATTGCTGCCACCGTAGATGGTGGTTTTGCGCATGTTGAAGTAGCGGCTGGCCAGCGGCGCGTTGGCCACCTCGCCACCGGGAAAGTCACCTTGCCAGCCTGCGACCATGGCCTCTTCGATGAAGGGCAGGCTGTAGGGGCCTGCCGCCAGCATCATCAACTCGGTGTAACGCTGCTGGATTTCGCTGCCCTTGATCTTGAGCAGGCCTGCAATGTCCAGCGAGTTCTTGCCGCTTTTTTCAGCCGAAAGCACGCGCAGCACCAGCATTTCCAGCGCCACGACGTCCACTTCCAGCAGGGCGATCTGGTCGCGAAAGCGCTGGTCTTCCCACACGCCTTCTTGCTTGGCAATGCGTTTGAGGCGCTCCAGCTCGCGCTTGCTGCGATTCACATCGGCAATGTTGGTGCGTTCGTGGGCCAGAAGGTGCTTGGCGTATGTCCAGCCCTTGTTTTCTTCGCCAATTAGTTGGTCAGCGGGCACTTTCACGTTGTCAAAAAAGACTTCGTTGACTTCGCACTCGCCATCCAGCAGCTTGATCGGACGTACCGTTACGCCGGGGCTTTTCATGTCCAGCAGCAAGAAGCTAATGCCGGTTTGCGGCTTGCCTTCATTGCTGGTGCGCACCAGATTGAACATCCAGTCGCCATGCTGGCCCAGTGTGGTCCAGGTTTTTTGGCCGTTGACGATGTAGTGGTCGCCTACGCGCTCGGCGCGGGTTTTGACGCTGGCCAGGTCAGAGCCCGAACCGGGTTCGCTGTAGCCCTGGCTCCACCAGACTTCACCGCTGGCAATTCCGGGCAAGAAGCGCTTTTGCTGCTCAGGGGTACCAAACGCCATGATTACCGGGGCCACCATCACGGGGCCAAACGGCACGATGGCGGGAGCGCCTGCGCGGGCTAGCTCTTCGGCAAATACGTGCTTTTGCACAGCACCCCAGCCGGGGCCACCGAATGCCTGTGGCCAGCCATAGGCCAGCCAGCCTTTTTTGCCAAGCACTTTGGCCCAGCCTTGAATGTCATCACGGCTCAGGCGTTGGTCTTCGCGCACCTTGGTGGCCAGTGCGGGGTCGAGGTATTGATTGAGCCAAGCGCGTACTTCTTCGCGGAAGGCCTGTTCTTCGGGCGTGTATGCCAAGTCCATGCAGGTGCTCTCCTAGTTAGCAAGACGGACATCCAGTCCGCCATGACTCAGAGCTTGCAGTGCCCTGCTGCTGCGCAGCAACAGGGGGAACGCGGAGAACTTGTCGCTTAGGTGCCTCTGGTTCCGTTAGGCGGAATCACCCAATGCCGTGCACAGGCGCTGTACCTGTGCTTCAAGAGTGGCCACTCGCGCTTCCAAGGCTTCAATGCGCGATGCATCTACGCGAGGGTCCAATGTGGCATTGCTACCACTGTGTACGGGCACAGCGGGGGTGCCGCACAGCAAATGTGCCCAGCGTGCTTCGCGGGCACCGGGGGCCTTGGGCAGTAATTGCACCAGTGCACCGCCTTTTTCTTCACTGCGCTCTTGCAGCTCTTCTAGAAAAGCTTCCACCGATCCGGTGTCGGCAAAGCGGTGCCAGCGCTCGGCATTGGTGCGCAGTTCGGCCGCGGTTTGTGGGCCACGCAGCATCAGCAGCCCCAGCAGGGCGCTGGCCTGGCTGGGTACGCCCAGCACGCGCTCAAAGTTGTGCTCCCAGCGCATGGCGCGCTGGCCGCTCACTTCCATCACCAGATGGCGGTCACGCAGACTGTCCAGCGTGGCCAGAATGTCCGCATCGCTCAGCTGCATCACTGGGTCACGGCTGGTTTTTTGGTTGCAGCCGCTGGCCAGGCTGTTGAGCGTCATGGGATAGCTGTCTGGCACGGTGCGCGCTTTTTCCATGAGGGTGGCAAGCACACGTGCTTCAGTCGGAGACAGGGGATGGTTCTGATGGTCGAAGGTCATGGCAGGGATAATTGCGGCGCAATGAAAAACATCGTGATTTTGATCTCTGGCGGCGGATCCAATATGGCTGCCATTGTGAAGGCAGCCAAACAGCAGGACTGGGAGCGCCGTTATGGCGCTCGTGTGGCGGCTGTCGTGAGTAACAAGGCGGATGCACAGGGCCTAGTTTTTGCCAAGGACCACGGCATTGCCACCGAGGTGCTGAACCACAAGCAGTTTGACAGTCGTGAGGCTTTTGATGCCCAGCTGGCGCAGGTGGTCGACCGCTACACCCCCACGCTGGTGGTGCTGGCTGGCTTCATGCGTATTCTGACGCCGGGCTTTGTGCAGCACTTTGAAGGCCGAATGGTCAACATCCACCCCTCATTGCTGCCCGCCTTTACAGGTTTGCATACCCACCAGCGGGCGATTGATGCAGGCTGTAAGTTTGCCGGCTGCAGTGTGCACGGCGTGACGGCCGAGCTGGATGTGGGGCCCATCCTGGATCAGGCCGCCGTTCCTGTTTTGCCAGACGATACTGCGGAGACACTGGCCGCTCGCGTGCTCACACAAGAGCATGTGATCTATCCGCGCGCAGTGGCGGCTTTCCTGCAAGCGCACTGAGCACGCGGTTCAGGGCTGACCCATGGCGGTGCCCAGGGCGGGGTTGCCCGCTGCACTGACTTGCGTTGCCGCGCTGTGCATGTCTGCTTGACTGCGGTTTTGGCTGAGCTTGAACTTGGCCTCAACGCGCTGCACAGCAATCTCAATGCCGACGATGTTCGCTATCAGGCTTTCCAGATGCTCGGGAGGCGTGTCTTTGATCTTCCATGGCCCGGCAGCATGAGGCAGTGCATGGTGTGTGCGCTGCTCGTGGGTGCGTGTGAGCTTGCCAATGGCTGCCAGTACCCATTTTTTGTCATCGTGCAGGCGCACCGTTCCGTGGATGTGCACCACGCGGTAATTCCAGGTGGGCACCAGTTTGTGGTGCTCGTGCTTGCTGGGGTACCAGTTGGGCGAGATATAGCCTTGTTCTGCCTGAAAAATCACCAGCACTTGTGTGCCGTTTTGCAGTTGTGTGCACAGCGGATTAGCGCGGGCGATATGGCTAATCAGCCGCGCAGGCGCTTGATCTGGCGTTTCCAGCTCCCATGGAATGTGATTGGCATCCAGACCATTGGCATGTACATGCACCAGCGCACCCAGAGGATGGGCGCGAATCAGATGGAAAGCGTCTGCATCGCTGGCTTGAAAGTGGGCAGGTGTGTACATAGTGGTTCGTGGGTAAAAGGCGGGTGCATCATGCCAAAGTAGTGCAGGTTGGCAGCAGTTGCAGCCAGACCTTCGTCAGGTGATATCGGTCTTGGCAAAGCGAGGCTGGGCCACACCATCTATCACCACCGTTGCATTGAACATGGCTGCCGGGCGTACCCACAGTCCACGCTCGCCATACAGGGCGCGGTACAGCGTCAGTGGCTCCAGGGTTTCGCTGTGGCGCACCGTGTCGATCACTTCGTACAGCATGCCTTTGTAGTGGCGGTACAGGCCGGGCGGGGTGGTAATCATGGGAGGAAGATTTTCGTCAGGCATAGAGGGTTTGTAAAAAAGAGAGCTGTCAGCGTTTGCTGGCATTGCGTTAGCACCCTAAAAGGCTTTGATCGCAAGGGTTGCACTGTGCGCCAGCATTGATTTTGCACAGCCGCAGCAGCCAGCGCGCCACCGGGATTTGTGCGCAGTGGGACAATACAGGCTATGCATCCCAAAGCCCTTCTGGACGCTTGCTCCGAACTGGTCAAGCTGACCCTCCAATTCCAACACCCGGCCGACTCCGTGGTGTCCCGCTATTTTCGCGACCACCGCAACCTGGGGCCGCGCGAGCGCGCCACGCTGGCTGAGACCGCGTACACGGTGCTGCGCAAAAAGACCTTGTTTGAATCGCTGGCCCGCTCTGGCTCCGGCCCTAAAGAGCGCCGTCTGGCCATCTTGGGTTTTCACGGCCCCCGCAATTTCTTGAAAAGCGCGTTGAGCGAGCAAGAAATCAAGTGGGTGGACGAGTGCGATGCCATCAAGCCCGATGAGCTGATGCCTCAGCACCGCCATAACCTGCCCCAGTGGATGGCCGATGCCCTGCAAGCACAGGTAGGTGAGCAATTTGAAGCATTGGCCGCCAGCATGCTGGAAATTGCCCCTCTGGACCTGCGTGTCAATGCCTTGAATGCCAAGCGCGAAGCTGTGCAGAAAGAGCTGGCCAAGGCTGGCATCAAGGCTGTGCCCACGCCGTACTCTCCGTGGGGCCTGCGCATTGATGAAAAGCCTGCGCTGACCCGTCTTGAAGCCTTTCAGGAAGGCCGCATCGAGGTGCAAGACGAAGGCTCGCAGCTGCTGGCCTTGCTGCTGGATGCCAAGCGTGGCGAAATGGTGGTGGATTTTTGTGCTGGCGCGGGTGGTAAAACGCTGGCCATTGGCGCCCAAATGCGCAACACCGGTCGCCTGTATGCGTTTGACGTATCCGCCCACCGTCTGGAGGCATTGAAACCCCGTCTGGCACGCAGTGGTCTGTCTAACGTGCACCCCGCAGCTCTGGCGCACGAGCGCGATGAGCGCGTTAAACGCCTGTCCGGCAAGATTGACCGGGTACTGGTGGACGCCCCTTGCTCGGGCCTGGGCACCTTGCGCCGCAACCCTGACTTGAAGTGGCGCCAGGACCAGACGGCTATTGCCGAGCTGACCGCCAAGCAAACGGCCATCCTGGCCAGCGCTGCGCGCATGGTGAAGTCCGGCGGTCGCTTGGTGTACGCCACCTGCTCCGTGCTTCCTGAAGAAAATGAGCTGATTGCGCAAGCGTTTCAGCAAGCCAATCCCGACTTTGTGCCTCTGGATGCGGGCGAAACGCTGGCCCAGCTCAAGGTCGATAACGCCATCAGCCTTTGCGCCGGTGGCGAAACAGGCACACAGTACGTGCGTCTGTGGCCCCATGCCCATCAAACCGACGGTTTCTTTGCAGCCGCATGGCAACGTAAGTAAGACTTTTCAAAGTTTTGACAGTGCTGGCGTACCAGCGCTGTCCCTGCTGCAAGCAGTCCATAGCCCCATAGCCGCAAGCTAATGGGGCTTTTTATAGCTCTGCTGTTCTCAAGGAGGACTGGCTGTTCAACGTTAGAAGTGCATTTTTCACTTGAATTGCCAGCTTATTTCTTATTTTTTACTGCGAGCAATACTTGGCAAGCTCCGGGGTGGCTTGCATCTTCGTACCATGTCGGCATGACAACCCAATACGAAAACCTCGCCACACTGGATTTGTGGACCGACTTTTTCAAAGTTACCCCCCTTGAACTGCCTGAGCGGCAGATGCGCGCGCGCCGCATGAGCGGGTTCATCCGCGGTACGGCAGAGCCTGTGGCCGAAGCTGCCAGCTTGGAGCCCAATAACGCTGTAATGCCTGCCATAGAGACTGCAATCGACGCGGCCACTGAAGCGGTTCCCGTGGGGAAAAAAGCTGCACCCCGTGTGATTCGCGAATGGGTGCCTGCACAGTGGGGCTTTGTGCCGAACGCCTCCAAATCGCTCTCCGATGCCCGTCTGCGATCTATCAAACTGCTGGAAGCACGCAACGAAACCGTAAGCACTACACAAGCTTTTCGCGATGCGTGGCTGGCGGGGCAGCGCTGCATCATTCCCATGCAGGCGTTTTATGAAGACGATATGCGCAGCGGCAAAAAAGCCATTCCTACACGTATTGCGCGCGTGGATGGCCAGCCGATGGGCGTGGCAGGGGTGTGGAATAGCTGGAAAGATCCTGAAACAGGTGAAGAACTGATGAGCTACGCGCTGCTGACTATCAATGCCAATAGCCATGCTTTGATGCGCCGTTACGGCCATGAAGGCAGTGAAAAGCGCATGCCGGCCATTTTGGGAGAGGGTACGTACGACGCCTGGTTGACCGCCCGCCAAGACAAAGCGCGCGAATTCATGCGCGCCTATCCAGCTAACTGGATGCTGGCCAATCCGGTGGAGAACAAGCAAGATAAAAAGCCGAAGGGCTGGCTGGATTGATTGGGTTTGACAGATTTTGATGCTTGCGGGGTGATGGCTTAAAACGAATTTATTTTGAATGCTTTGAGCGCTTGTGGTGTTTGCGCAGACAGCCACGGTAAGTTCGATGAACCATGCAGGCCTGTCTGGCGCTGCGCTGGCAGGTTGGTGGGGTCCGCAAGTGCCCTGAGCTTGGGAGTGGTTGGCGGATGCATACGGAACTTGAGAAATTGCAGCGATGAGGCATGCCGCTGGAAAATAGAAAAGCCTGTTGCAGGATTAGTTGCAACAGGCTTTTGTTTTTCATAGCTACTAACGCTTGCTGCACAAGCGTTAGTCAATAATCTGACTGAAATTTCAAGAGCAAGGGACAGTTGTTGACTGAAAATTCTCGAAAAACTCTTTTCAGTTCAAATTCAGCATTCAGCCTCGGAGACCTCGCCACATGCGCACGCAAGACTCGCACATGTGGCGTGGGAGCTCTTCATATTTTCGGCTGCCTGTTTGTGCGAAGCGACGCAGGAGCGCAGGGAGTTCAGTTCAGTAGGAAGCTGTCGCAGACATGCTTTTTGGAGTGAAGTTGTTGTTTATGACAACAACTTCACTCTCCCGCTGGGGTGAACTCCCGGCCTCTGTCAGCACTTGCTCAGTTGCAGCTCACAGTAGGACTGGAAGGTTTTAATAGCTGCTTATCCAATGTCAGAAGGCGATAGAGCTATCAAATATTCAAAGACTTAAGCGGATACTGCTTCGTTCAGCAGCGCATCTACCGCTGCATGCGCTGCCAGCGTTTGCGCACAGGAATCTGCCGCTTCCTCGCCTTTTTTGACAAAGTGCGCGTGGAAAAATCCCAGCAAATCATCGGATGGCTGGAAGTTGTGGGGTGTCAACGCCACCGAAAAAACAGGCACGCCGGTGTCCAGTTGCACGCGCATCAGGCCGTCGACCACGGCGGCTGAAACGAACTCGTGGTGGTAGATGCCACCGTTGACGATCACTGCACAGCCAATGACGGCGTCAAACTTGCCGGAGGCGGCAAGTTTTTGCGCCATCAGCGGGATCTCGAAGGCACCAGGCACTTCAACCTGGTGAATGCGGGCAGGTGCGGCGCCAAGCTGCTGCAGGCGCAGTGCGGCAGCGTCACGGGCCTGGTGCACTACATCGGTGTGCCAGTTGGCACTGATGATGGCGATACGGGCTTGTGCCAATGCGGCATTGGGGGACGTTTTGGTCATGGTCTGATTCATGGGATGTGTCTTTCAAAGACGTGCAACAAATGAATCAGGGCGCGCGAAGGCAGGCGCAGCACAAAACAGGACGTGCAGGCACACGCCCAGCCGTGGGCTGGAGAACAGGTCTTCACGTTTCTCTTTCATCCGGACTGTGACCGTCGGCTCTGGAGTTGCACCAGATCTGCTGACCTTGGATGGCAGAGCAATCCAAGCGCTCGCGGGCTTGCAGCCAAAGCTGCTTACCGCCGGTGGGGAATTTCACCCCGCCCTGAGAACGTATGTCGCCCAGCTTTCGATGAGGCGACAAAGCAGATTGTAGAACGATGGCAGCGCATCTGCAGTCGCCATCGCCTGACAAGAGATGAAAAGGGTTAGCGCAGCAAGCGGTGGGGCCAGAAGCGGGTGATGCCAGCGTGCAGGCGTAGCCACCAGGGGTTTGTAGTGCTGGCAATGCCTGCTTCCATAACCGTTGGAGCTGGGTAATAACGCAGTTGTCCTGAACTTTGCAGCGCGGTGATTTGCGCAGTCAGCATGCACGGTGCACGCCAGCTTTGACCGGTATGCAGGCGTATCTGCAGGTTGGGCGTGCCTTCAATACCAGTCAAAGGGGTGGTGCTCAGCAGTAGTGGGCCGTGGATGCAGAACAGTTCATCACTATGGGCAAGCATTAATGCATGGCTGTTGCCGGTGGTCACTCGCAGGCAGGAGGAAAGGGGGAGGTGCTGTGTCAGGGTGTTCATACAGAGCTGCAGTCAGGCAAAACAGACTGGTTAGCTTAGGGATGAGCCCGTGAACTCACCAGACACAGAGGTCGCCTTGTTGCACCGCAGCAGTGCAACAAGGTGGTAGCCTGTTCTGGTCTCTGTGTGATCTATCTGTATCTGTTGCACAACAGAGGCCTGGGGCATGATGGACCCCTCCTGTGTTTGCTTGGCAATGACACCCATGTTGACTTCTGTATCGACGGCTTCGCGCCCCCTGTACCGCCGATTGGCGGCTGAATATGTGCAGGCCATGGGTCTTGGAACACTGCAGTTGGGGGAGAAGATGCCCTCGGTGCGCGAACTGATGCGGCGCCATCAAGTCAGTCTTTCCACTGCTTTGCAGGCGTTGCGTTACCTGGAGGAGCAAGGCTATCTGGAGGCCAAACCCCGTGTCGGCTACTTTGTGCGTGATGCGCGCGCGCCGTTGAGTGGCAGCCTAGCGTTGACCAGTGAGCCAGATTTAAGTCAGCCCGTGCAGCCCAATGCTCAAGCCCACTTCGTGGGGATCAATGAGCACATCTCGTTGCTGCTTGAGCGAGGGCGGCAGGCACAGGTGCACCTGGATATCGGAGGCTGCACTCCGCCTGCTGCGCTGTTCGATCACCGTTACCTGAACCAGCTGGTGGCGCGCCTGTTGCGCGAACAACCAACTTTGCTGGTGCAGGGGCGCTCCTTGCTGGCCAATCAAGGTAACCATCCGGTGTTTCAGCAGGCTATGGCAAGGCGGGCTTTGGCCGCAGGCATTCGGGTGGCCCCTGCAGATGTACTGGCAACCACTGGCAATTCGGAGGCTGTGAGTCTGGCGCTGGCTGCGGTAGCGGTGCCGGGGGATATGGTGGCAGTGGAATCACCGACTTACTATGGTTTGCTTCAGGTGGTGGAGTCGCTGCAACTGCAGACGCTGGAGATTCCGTGCAGCCCGCGCACGGGGCTGTCGATTGAGGCCTTGGAGCTGGCTTTTCAAACCCAGCCCCGGCTGAAGGCGGTGGTCGTAGTGCCGGAGCTGCAGATGCCTTTGGGCACTCGCATGCCCGATGCGCACAAGGCGCGGCTGGTTGCGCTGTGCATTCGCTATGGTGCGGCCTTGATTGAGGATGACTCTTACGGACTGTTTGTGGAGGGCTCGCAACCGGTCAAACCGTTGAAGGCGTGGGACAGTGGCCTAGGTCAGGTAATTTACTGCCAAGCCTTCAACAAAAGTCTGGCTCCTGGTTTGCGCCAGGGCTGGATGAATGGCGGCCAATGGCATGGGCGGGTGCAAATGCTCAAATTTGCCCAAAGTCGCAACACCCAGACATTGGGGCAACTGGTGGTGGCAGAGGTGCTGGGGTCACCCACACACCAGCGCAGCTTAGGGCGTTTAAAGACGCAACTGAAAAATCAGCGCGAGACCATGGCTCGGCTGGTGGCACGTACTTTTCCTGTGGGAACACGCATGAGTTTGCCTGCTGGCGGCTTGTGCCTGTGGATTGAGTTGCCAGATGGTTTCTCTAGTGCTGCCTTGTTTGGGCAGGCGCTTGAGCAAGGCATTCGGATTGCACCGGGCAGCATGTTTTCCAACTCTGGTCGCTATGAACACTGCCTGCGTTTGGCCTGCACACAGCCGGTGGATACTGCGATGGAGCAAGCCATGCAACTGCTGGGAAGCATGGCCTGCGCTCAGTTAGGTCAAGCGCCGCGTTCCTGACAGTGTTAAGCGGGCAACAAAAAACCGCCAGAGCTTGCGCAGTGGCGGTTTTATTGTCCGAAGAAACGGCTGAATTACTTCAGCTTGGTTTCCTTGTACTCGACGTGCTTGCGAGCCTTGGGATCGAACTTGGTGATCGACATCTTTTCAGGCATCGTCT
>CAUQST010000004.1:0-152348 GCA_963520865.1 uncultured Comamonas sp. | reverse complement strand
CGTTGGGCTCATAACCCAAAGGTCGTTGGTTCAAATCCAGCCCTCGCAACCAATAAAGCTTCGGCTTTACAAAAAGGTCAACTCAGGTTGGCCTTTTTTGTTTTTGTCTCTCACAAAAAAAAATCTCTATCCACTCTTTCGAAGTGGATATCTGAAGGCTGAAACGCCTGTCTCCAGCCCCTATTTGCGCCGCCACAGGCGCTTGCCGCAGGTTCGGACCAACACCAAACACTGCTGTTTCAATTTCTTCATGGCGAGAATAACTGTATGGATATACAGTTACACCATGTTCGCACTGATTGATGGCAATAACTTCTACGTTTCTTGCGAGCGCGCTTTCAACCCGCGCCTGGCGCAGCGCGGCGTGGTTGTGCTGTCGAACAACGATGGCTGCGTCATCTCTCGCAGCAATGAAGCCAAGACCCACATCAAGATGGGCCAGCCTTACTACCAGCTGCAAGAACAGCTGGCTACACACCGCATCACGGCACTGTCGGCCAATTTTTCTCTCTATGGCGATATGAGCGCACGCATGATGCGTCTGGCCTCTGCGCTGGGACCCAGCCAAGAGATTTACTCCATCGACGAATGCTTTATTGGCGGGCTAGAAGGGATCACCCAGCTCACCACACGGGCACGCACCATTCGCCAGCGGATTGAGCGGTGCCTGAGCATTCCGTGCTGCATTGGCATTGCACCAACCAAAACTTTGGCCAAACTGTGCAACCACATTGCCAAAGAGGCAGAACGACGCCAAGGCCACTACTCACAAGCCTGGGCCCAGGTGTGCAACTGGCAGGAAATACCGCCCTCCCAGCAAATCGCCCTGCTGCAACACACGCCGGCCACCGCCATCTGGGGAATTGGCCGGCGCATGGGCCCGCAGCTGGCAAAGGCCGGGTGCACCACCGCATACGATTTGACGCGGCTACCCGCATCACGGGCACGCAGCATGGGTGGCGTGGTGCTGGAGCGCACCGTGCGCGAGCTGCAAGGCATCAGTTGCTTCACGCTGGATAACGCGCCTGCAGCCAAGCAGCAAATTGCATGCACACGCAGCTTTGGGCAGGCCGTGCATGCGCTGCCTCCTTTGCTGGAAGCCGTGAGTGAGTTTGCATCTCGTGCGGCAGAAAAAGCCCGGACTGCGGGTGTTCTTGCGGCACAGGTGCATGTGTTTGCCTACACCTCACCTTTTCGCCAAGGTTTGCCTTGGCATGGTGCCATGACGGTGCCGCTGCACCAGCCAAGCAACGATGCACGCAGCCTGGTGCAGGCAGCCACCCACGCAGCGCGCAGTTTTTTTCAGGCGGGCCACCCACTGAGCAAAGCGGGTGTCATCTTGCTGGATTTGAAACCCACCCACCAGGCGAGAACCGGAGATTTGTTTGCCAGCACTGACACCCCAAGCACGCCCACGCATTTGATGCAGGCCGTAGATGCCATCAACGAGCGTTACGGCAAGCAAACCATTCACCTAGCCAGTTGCGGCCTGCCCGACCAGGACAGCGCTGGCTGGCGCATGAAGCAAGCCATGCGCAGCCCGCTGTACACCATGCGCTATGAAGATTTACCGATTGCACAGGCTTGACTGCCATGAATCACACACGCCCTGACCACGCCAGCCACCCCATGCCCTGCGCATTGGCACCTGTGCCACTGCCTTTGATTGGCGCACAGGTACGCTGCGGCTTTCCCAGCCCTGCAGAGGATTTCCCCCTGCAGGTTTTTGATGTGATGGCGCACATCACACAGCACCCTGCCGCCACCTTCACCATGCGTGTCAGCGGCGACAGCATGCAAGATGCGGGCATCTTGGACGGCTGCATGATCGTGGTCGACCGAGCCATTGCACCGCAGCACGGACATATTGTGGTGGCCGTGGTGGATGGCGAATTCACGGTCAAGCAGTTGTTCCTGCGCCATGGCCGCAACGAATTGCACGCCGCCAACGCTGCGTTTGCACCCATCGTTTTACAAGGCCTGCAAGAACTTCAGGTCTGGGGCGTGGTGACAGCCTCCATCGTGGAACACCTGCAGCACACGCGCCGCACGAAGTAAGTACAAACCCTAGATTTTCCACGAAACCACTGAACAAGCCTGTGGACAACTCAATCATCCGCAGGAACAACACCCTCTAAGCCATTGTTTTGCTTGACTTCGCCTTACCCTGCCTAGAAAGCAGGCAAATCTTAGAAAAGCATAGCTACCTGCGCTTAATTGATAAGCATCAGTGGCAAAAAACGTGTGCAGTCACTAATGCAGCAAAACAGGCATTGCCAAAGCTGGCAGACCCCCTAGACTTCGCATCCATTGTTTTGATGGATGCTTGCCATGTTGTATGCGTTAGCGGCCTTGTTCACCTTTCAACTGGTGGGCGAAGCCATTGTTCAGTTTTTTCAACTCCCCTTCCCAGGTGCCTTGCTGGGTGCATTGCTGCTGCTCATCGGCTTGCTGATCTACGGTCGTCTGCCACAGGCACTGGAGCAAACCTCGCAGATGCTGCTGCAAAACATGATGCTGCTGTTCATCCCGACGATTGCAGGCGTCATGCTGCACTTTGACCGCATTGCCAACGAATGGAAACCATTTCTGGTGGCTGGCATTGCAGGTGCGGCGATCACCTTTTTAGTGACAGCCTTCACCTTCAAGTGGATGCTGGCCCGTGAAAAACCACAGCAGGAGGCGCCATGACCCAGTGGGACAACCTGCTTGCCAGCCTCTCTGTCACCCACCTGCCCTGGCTGGTGCTGACCATGGCCGTGTACCTGGCAACCATGGCGCTGTACAAGCGCTACAAATGCCACCCGATGCTGATTCCCGTCTTCCCCTCGGTCATCATCATCGTCTGCGTGTTGCTCGCCACAGACACTCCTTACACCACCTACAAACAAGGTGTGGAATGGCTCAGCATTTTGATTGGCCCTGCCACCGTGGCGCTGGCCATTCCGCTGTATGCACAGCGTGCGCGCATTTATGCGCTGTGGCGTCCAATTTGTGTGGCTCTGAGCATTGGCTGCGTGGTGGCCCTGTTCTCGGCCATGGGCATTGCCTGGGCGCTGGGCGGCAGCTGGGAGACCATCGTCTCGCTGGCCCCCAAATCAGCCACCATCCCGATTGCGCTGCCCATGTCTGAGCGCTTTGGCGGCCTGCCTTCACTGGCTGCTGTCGCCGTCGCTGTCACAGGTATCAGCGGCTGCATGATGGCCCCCCTGCTGCTGCGCCTGATAGGCAGCAAAGACCCCGCGGTCGAAGGCTTTGCACAAGGCTTGACGTCCCACGCCATTGGCACGGCACGCGCCATTCAGATCAACCCCACGGCCGGGGCATTTGCGGCATTGGCCATGGGCTTGAACGGTGTGCTGACCGCACTGCTGATGCCTCTGTGCGTGGCGATTTTTCAGCGGCTTTGAGCCTCTGCGGACTGCTGGGCCATCGCCTTGAGCCAGCTTGAAAAAGCCTGCAGCACATTCGACGGTGTCTGCTGCGCGGGGGTGATGAAGTAATAACTGCGCTCCCCGCGCAAAGGCTGGGCACTGGCCACTACCAGCTCGCCGCGCGCCAGCTCTGCCTCCACCAGCATCGGCGGGATCAGCGCCACACCCATGCCGTGCGTGGCCGCTACGGCCAGCATTGAAAACAGCTCATAGCGCGGGCCATCCATGGCCCGTGGTGCATCCACCCCTACGGACTGAAACCACTGCGACCAGCCTTGCGGACGCGTGCTTTGCTGCAACAGGGGCAAATCTGCCAGCGCCTGTGGCTGCAGTGGCTGCCATGCCCGCCCCGGTGCCCGCTGCGTAGCGCGGTCCAGCAAGAGTGGACTGCACACAGGCACCACGTCCTCATCCATCAGGTGCACGGCCTCAATGCCCGGCCAGTTGCGCACTTGCTCGGGAGTGCCGGCGTACAGCGCGGCATCAAAGCCCGTATCGGCAAACAAAAAAGGGCGTGTTTGCGTGTCAATGTGCACGGTGATATCAGGCTGGGTTTTGGCCAGCAGCGGCAGGCGCGGCATCAGCCAGCGTGTGGCAAAGGTGGGGACGGCCGCCAGTTTGATGGTGCCACCCGTGCCCTGGTGGGCCATCAAATCCAGCGTGTCGCGCTCCACGCCCAGCAACCAGCTGCGCACCTTGCGCGCATAGGCATCCCCCGCTGGCGTCAGCGCCACGCCATGGCGGGTGCGGCGAAACAGCTCCACCCCGACAAACTCTTCCAGCGCAATCACCTGGCGCGACACCGCCCCCTGTGTCAGCGCCAGCTCTTGCGCTGCGCGCGTATAGCTTTCGTGGCGGGCAGCGGCCTCAAAACAGGCCAGCGCCTGGGTAGAAGGAATGGAACGGCGCATATCAGGGTGCCAAGCACAAACTAAGGACAGAGGGAATGCTGCCGCAAAACCGCTGCTCACTCAAGCAAGAAATGCAGAAAGCTCATATCTGGATGCAAACAAATGGTTTGCCTGGGTACGGCCACCTTCGTACGATGGATTCCATAGCGCACAAGGCATGCGCACCGTCACATGCCAACGCCCCCTACAACTGAGCATTCAAGGAGCACAACATGGCCAGCAACTTTCAGTGGAACGACCCCTTCCAACTCGACCAGCAACTGACAGAAGACGAGCGCATGATCCGCGATGCGGCCTATGAGTACTGCCAAGGCAAGCTCATGCCCCGCGTGCAAGACATGTTCCGCCATGAAAAGACCGACATCACCATCTTCCGCGAGATGGGCGAGCTGGGCCTGCTGGGCCCCACCATTCCGACCGAATACGGCGGCGCAGGCCTGAACTATGTGAGCTACGGCCTGGTGGCGCGTGAAGTAGAGCGCGTGGATTCGGGCTACCGCTCCATGGCTTCGGTGCAGTCGTCGCTGGTGATGGTGCCGATCAACGAATTTGGCACTGAAGTGCAAAAGCAAAAATACCTGCCCAAGCTGGCCTCGGGCGAATTCATCGGCTGCTTTGGCCTGACCGAACCCGACCACGGCTCTGATCCAGGCTCCATGGCCACCCGCGCCTACAAGGTAGACGGCGGCTACAAGCTCAAGGGCAGCAAGATGTGGATCACCAACTCGCCCGTCGCAGACGTGTTTGTGGTCTGGGCCAAGGAAGTGTCTGAAGGCGGCAACGTCGGCCAGATTCGCGGTTTTATTCTGGACAAGGGCATGAAGGGCCTCTCTGCCCCAGCCATCCACGGTAAAGTTGGCCTGCGTGCCTCGATCACCGGTGAAATCGTGATGGACGATGTGTTTGTGCCCGAAGAAAACGCCTTCCCCGAAGTGCGTGGCCTCAAAGGCCCCTTCACCTGCCTGAACAGCGCACGCTTTGGCATTGCCTGGGGTGCCATGGGAGCGGCCGAATTCTGCTGGCACACCTCGCGCCAGTACACGCTGGACCGCAAGCAGTTTGGCCGCCCCCTGGCTGCCAACCAGCTGATCCAGAAAAAGCTGGCCGACATGCAGACCGAAATCACGCTGGGCCTGCAAGCGGCCCTGCGCGTAGGCCGCATGAAGGATGAGCACCAGAACGTGGTGGAAATCACCTCACTGATCAAGCGCAACAACTGTGGCAAGGCGCTGGACGTGGCCCGTCTGGCACGCGACATGATGGGTGGCAACGGCATCAGCGATGAGTTCGGCGTGGCCCGCCATCTGGTGAATCTGGAAGTGGTGAACACCTACGAAGGTACGCACGATGTGCATGCGTTGATTCTGGGCCGTGCACAGACCGGCATCGCCGCTTTTGCGAACTAAAGCAATCACCCCCTGAGCCGCTTTGCGGCTTCCCCCTCTCTGGCTACGCCGGAGGGGGACGGCAACCTCACAGCGGGGCGGCCCTTGCTCGTTGCCCCAGCGAATGGGGCTCAACATGCAATGGCTGTTTCAAAGCAAAACTTTTATGAGCTACTAGCGCTTGGTATTGCTTGCTTTCAGATATAAAAGTATCTGAAAAGCTTTATACATATGCGCTAGCTGCTCTTTTTTTCTTTTCCTCGCCTTGAATGGCAGGAGTTGCACATGCCAAGCACTGCATCTACGCCCGGCGCGCTGTCGGGCATCAAGGTTCTGGATTTATCGCGCGTGCTGGCTGGCCCGTGGGCCACGCAAATGCTGGCCGATTTGGGTGCAGACGTGATCAAGGTAGAGCGCCCCGTTGACGGTGACGACACGCGCCACTGGGGCCCGCCCTTTCTGAAGGACGACGCCGGCAACGACACGCGCGAGGCCAGCTACTTCACGGCCTGCAATCGCAACAAGCGCTCCATCACCATCGACATGGCCCACCCTGAAGGGCAAGCACTGCTGCGCCGCATGGCGGCCGAGGCTGATGTGCTGGTAGAGAACTTCAAGGTGGGTGGCCTTGCGCAGTACGGGCTGGATTACGACAGCCTCAAAACACTGAACCCCAAGCTGATCTACTGCTCCATCACCGGCTTTGGCCAAGACGGCCCTTATGCCGAACGCGCCGGGTACGATTTGATGGTGCAAGCCATGTGCGGGCTGATGAGCATCACCGGCCACGCAGATGCACAGCCGGGCGGCGGCCCGCTCAAAGTGGGCGTGGCAGTGATCGATGTGTTCACCGGCCTGTACGCCAGCAATGCCATCTTGGCGGCGATCAACGCCCGTGACAGCGCGCGCAATGGCTCAGGCACAGGCCAGTACATCGACATGGCACTGCTGGATGTAGGCATGGCCGTGCTGGCCAACCAGGCCGCAGGTTTTCTGGCCACCGGCCAGACGCCAGAGCGCGCTGGCAACACCCACCCCAGCCTTGCGCCTTACCAGGACTTCAAAACCAGCGATGGCAATGTGCTGCTGGCCATTGGCAACGATGGGCAATTTGCACGCTTTTGCGCCGCCGTGCACCAGCCCGCACAAGCCCGGGACGCACGCTTTACCACCAACACCGGCCGTGTACAGCACCGCGCAGCGCTGCTGGAATGGCTGCAGCCGCTGATGCAAACACGCACCACCGCCGACTGGATTGCACTGCTGCAAGACAAGGCCGTCCCCTGCGGCCCCATCAACACCGTGGCACAGGCTTTTGATGACCCCCAGGTGCAGGCACGCGGCATTCGCATGACCTTGCCACGCCAGGCAGGCAATGACATTACCCAGGTGGCTACCGTAGCCAGCCCGATGCGCCTGTCAGCCACCCCCGTGAGCTACCGCAGCGCGCCCCCCACTCTGGGCCAGCACACACAAGAAGTGCTGCAGGAGCTGGGATTGAGCGAAGACGCAGTGCATGCGCTGAGGGCCGCACACGTGCTGTAACCACCCCGAGGCTGGATGCCGTTTGGCTTGCGCTCCCAGCCCCATTTTTCGCAGCCCGCGATCACAACATGGTGCACTCAAGCCAGGGATTCGTGCGACCGAAAATTACAGAAATAAGCATCGGCATTTACCCTTGATCAAGGGTTATCACTCAGCAAAAGCACGACCGTGCGCACCAAGCCGCCTTTTACGATGTGCGTCGCATTGACAACAACAACGAGGAGATAAATACATGTTGCGTCGCACTCTTTTAGCCTTGGCCGCCCTGAGCACCCTTGGTGCCGCCCACGCCCAGTCCAACTACCCCAACAAGCCCATCAAGCTGCTGGTGCCTTTTGCCGCTGGCGGCACCACCGACCTGATTGCCCGCGTTGTCGCTGACCCACTGGGCCGCGAGCTGGGTCAGCCCGTAATTGTTGAAAACAAGGGCGGTGGCGGCGGCGCAATTGGCGCAGCTGAAACTGCCCGTGCTCCTGCCGATGGCTACAGCCTAGGCCTGGCCACCGTTTCCACTACGGCCACCAACCCCGCCATCAACCCCAAGATTCCCTACAACGTGTTCACGGACTTTGCGCCGATTGTGAACATTGCCGCCACGCCCAACATCATTGCGGCCAACCCCAAATTTGTGGGTCAGGACTACAAGTCATTTCTGGCAGAAGTCAAAAAGAACCCCGGCGTACATTCGTTTGGCTCGCCGGGCACAGGCTCTATCGGTCACCTGATGATGGAAATGTTCATGCTAGCAACCGGCACACAGATGCAGCACGTTCCCTACCGTGGTTCGGGCCCTGCATTGAACGATGCGGTTGCCGGTCAGATTCCGCTGATTTTTGACAACTTCCCCTCTGCTCTGCCCTTCATACAAAGCAAGCGCCTGACACCGCTGGTGGTGGCTGCTCCCCAGCGCCTGGCTGTCTTGCCCAACGTACCCACTCTGGCTGAAGTGGGCGCACCCGGCGTCAACCGCATGGCCTACTACGGCATCGTTGGCCCCAAGGGCACACCCAAGGAAGTCGTGGACAAGGTCAACAAGGCCGTGCACAAAGTGCTGCAAGACCCAGCAATTCGCAAGCGCATTGAAGACACCGGCTCGCTGATCGTGGCGGACACTCCCGAAAAATTTGCGCAGGAAATCAAGGCTGAATACACAGCCTACAAGGAAGTCGTGGACAAGCAAAAGCTGACCATGGACTAAGCCAGCGCTATTTAGCCGAAAACCAAAGCCCCGCATGCGGGGCTTTTTGCATGGCGCGGGCACATCGATAGGGCCTGCCCGTTCAGGGCCATGCAACCCACGGTCCAGTTAAACATGCTCATACCACCCTGAATACGTCGTTGCTGCGCCTTGCCGAACATCAGCATGGCTGCGGCTTCACGCCTGCGGCTTGAGGCTGGAAGGCAGCATGCCAAAGTGATCCCGAAATGCTGCTGAAAAATGCGTGCTGCTGCGGTACCCTGCCATGCCCGCCGCCTGTGTGACAGTGGCGCGCCCCTGCTCCAGCGCTGCGCGCGCGCGCAGCAGGCGCTGTACACGCAGAAAACGCCCCAGGCTCTGGCCAGCTACCGTTGGGAAATGGCGCTGCAGATGCGCCACGCTCATACCGGCGTGGCGGGCAATGGCGGTCACATCCATGCCATCCGCAGCCGGGGTCATCAACCAGTCTCTCAGCGCTGCCAGCCGTACGTGCTGGCGCGCACCGGTGCGCGCCAGCGGCACAGCCCCTTCTTGCGTGCTGTCAATTTCTACGCTGGCCAGGGCTTCCAACACGATGCCCATGCACCGGCTCTGGTTCCATAAAGCATGCAGGTGATCTGGCAGCGGGCAGCCACGGTGCAGTTGGTCGGCCAGCACGAGCGCACGGGCAGAAGGCTGCCACGATGCCACCGCCAGATGCTGTGCCATGAACTGTGCCACCCGCCCGTGCAGCACACCGGCCTGGGCCAGCCACTGCGGGGTGAGTGTCAGCACCAGCTTGCGTTCATGCCGCCCAATGCGCCACTGCCGCATGAACCGGTCGGTACGCGCCAGCGCCACCATGGCTGCGCAATGGCCTGCCTCACGGGCGCGCAGGTGCAGGCGCAAAGCGCCATACGACAGCTGCGTCTCCCCTTCCAGCACCAGCACGATCTTGATCCCCGGATACAGCAGATTGGACGTGCGCATGGTGCACAGATCGCGCACTGCCGTGCGGTACAGCACCATGCCCTCCTGCACTGACAGCACCTGCATGCGGCCTTGCAGCACATCGGTGGCAGCCGTCACCCCCAGGTCTCCCACGATGTATTCCTCGCCCATGGGCAGCAATGACTGCTCAATGTCTGGAACGTGCAATACAGGGCCAGGTTGTGAGTTGAAAACAGCGTTTTTTGAATGAAATTCAGACATCAGAAGCCGCCAGAAGCAGAGGAAAAAAACACATCTAAATAAAATTAATTCTCATTTAATCACATCTGCAACCCAGCTTTACGCCATGCCGTTCACCCTGCGCCCCCTATCTATGGTTTGCCTTTGCGCCATTGCGCTGCACGCCCAAGCCCAACCAGACGCACCCGATGCCAGCTTGGCGACCGTGGTGGTGACCGCCAGCGGCAACGAGCAGGACATCAAAGATGCGCCCGCCAGCATTTCAGTGATTACGCAGCAAGAGCTGCGCCAGCGCCCCGCTCACGAGCTGGCAGAGCTGCTGGCCGGCGTGGAGGGCGTAACACTCAACCGCAGTGCCAATGGCACACCCACCATTCAGATGCGGGGGTTCGACCAGGCCTACACATTGATGCTGATCGATGGCAAGCGCGTCAACTCCAGCACCTCCATGTTCCGTGGCGGCTCCGCCTATGACAGCGGCTGGGTGCCACTGGACGATATTGAGCGCGTAGAGGTGGTGCGTGGCCCCATGTCTTCGCTGTACGGTGCAGATGCCATTGGCGGAGTGGTGAACATCATCACCAAACCCATCGGAAAGACGTGGAAAGGCTCGATCACCGCCGAGACCGTGCTGCAACAAGACCGTGATCTGGCGGACAGCCAGAAGCTGGGCTTTTCCATGAGCGGGCCGCTGATCAGCGATACGCTGGGCATCAAGCTGTATGGCAACTACGACCACCGCTCAGACAGTGATGCGCAAAGCACCTTCAACGCAGGCTACCCGCTGTTTGCCCGCACGCTCAACCGCCATGCGGGTGGCCAACTGGCCTGGCGCCCAGATGCACGCCAGACGCTCACACTGGATGCCGATGCCAGCAACAAGACGCAAGGCATGTACACCATGGAGCGCGATGCCTTCGCCCTGCGCCACAAGGGCAACTGGAATGCGCTGGTCACCGAGCTGACGCTCTCGACCGATGAGATCCGCAATCTCAAAGGCATGATCGATACGCAGACCAACCCCAACAAGTCCAACACCTACAGCTTCAACGGCAAGGCCAGCTTTCCCGTGGGCTGGGGCAACCAGTTTTTGACCGTGGGCTTTGATGCCCGCAAAGAGCGCCTGTGGGACCCCGCCAACCTCAAAGGCCTGCCCGGCGTGCCCACCACACAGGGTTCGCCCACCACATCGGTCAAGCAGTACGCGGTGTTTGTGGAAGACGAAATCCGCTTGACCGACCGCTTTGCCATCACGCTGGGCAACCGTTTTGACCACCACGAGAACTTTGGCGGCCACCACAGCCCACGCGCCTATGGCGTCTTTCACCTCAATGATGCGTGGACCTTCAAGGGCGGCCTCTCACGCGCCTTCCGCACCCCGACGCTGGTGCAAAACAGCCCCAACTGGGGCTCGGTCTCCTGCGGCAGCGCCACCACGGGCTGCTACATCATCGGCAGCCGCGACCTCAAGCCCGAGACCGCAATCAGCAAGGAGCTGGGCATTCAATACACACAGGGTGCGCACAGTGCCAGCGCCACGGTGTTTGACACAAAGCTCAAGAACATGATCGACATTGACAGCCGCACGCGCGATGTCACGCTGGCCCCCAGCTATGACAACTTTGTCGGGTTCCTGCCCGATGGCCGCCCCATCTTCAGCTACCAAAACATCAACAGCGCCCGCACGCGCGGTCTGGAAGGCAGCTGGAAATGGCAGGCCTTGCGCGATGTGGGCTTCAAGACCACCTACACCTACCTGTCGGCCAAGAACACGAGCAAGGCCGTGCACACCCTGCTGGTTAACCGCTCACGCCACAACCTGAATGTGAACGCAGACTGGCGCGTCAATGCGCAGTGGAATTTGGGGGCAACCTGGCGCCTGCAAAGCGAGCAGCCCCTCAATGCAGCCAACACCGTGTACAAGCCGGGTTACGGCCTGGTGGATCTGAGCGCCGCCTGGCAAGTCAACCCTCGCACCACCTTGCGCGCTGGTGTACTGAACGTGGCCGACCGCACGTTTGAGCGCATCAACGCCAGCGACTACAGCGAAGAAGGCCGTCGCATCTACGTGTCGTTGAACGCCAAGTTCTGATGAAGCCACCTACAACCAGCCCCTACGCTTGCCGTGCGGGCATGTTTTCATCCATGCCATCTGCCATGCCGAGCCACTTCATTTTTTCATTTGCCAGACTGCTGACCACCTGCACGATGCTGGCAGGCATGGCCGCCACTTGGGCCAGCGAGCCCACCACCCAGTGCAGCGTGGCACCTGTCCAGCCAGAGACACGTTGGCCATCATGCAGCCAGATGCTGGCAGGCCATGCTCTGGAAGTACAGGCCGAAGCCGGTCAGGTGCTGCTGTGGACGCTGGACAGCGGCACCCATGCACACACCGTACGCCTCATGGGGCCAGATGGTCAGCTGCTGCGCCACTGGCCTGCCGTTCACAACGGCACACAAGATATAGGCTGGGTGACCCCCACCACTGGCCGCTATCGACTAGAGGCACACAACCCATTCTTTACGCAGACCGACGTGCAGCCCACCTGGCAGCTCAAAACCAGCGGCCCGGCGCTCGCTGATGCGGCCCCTGCGGCAGCCTTGCCAGCAGCTGTGCAAAGCCCTGCTTTGCTGCATCTGCAGGTGCAGCTTGCGCAGGCAACACCTGCACAAAAGCTTGCTTTGATCCAAGAGTTCTGGTCTGCCACCCTCACCCAAGGCACCCCTCTGCTGGAGCCACTGCCCCATCAACCCCGAGAAGCCCTGGTCACCTTTCTGTGGCGTGCGCCTGCGGGCACGCAAGACCAGCCCCACCATGTGCGACTGGAATGGGCCATGCGCTCCGCAGAGCCTTTCACATTCCAGCGCCTGGCAGATACAGACATCTGGCATCTGAGCCTGCCGCTGCCACGCGGCTTGCAGGCCGCCTACCAGTTGGTGGTTGACCCCGTGCAATGGCCCTCCGTGCTGGCGGCCAGTGTGGCCCCCAGCCGCATGCAGCGTGTACAGACCCAGCAACTGTCTGCCCAGCGCGACCCGCTGAACCCGCACCGCTGGCATGCCGGATCGCCGGAGCTGCCCGCAGGCAGTGCGGCCGCCGTTCATGCCGAACGCTCGGTGCTGAAGATTGCTGCCACAGGCCCCTTGCGCAACATGGCTGCAGATAGCACCACGCCAGCCAGCGTCACCCAGTTACCCTCGGGCCAGTTGCAGCACCTGCGCTACACCAGCGCACTGCTGGACAACACGCGCAGCCTCAGCCTGTACCTGCCTAGTGGCAGCCACGCCGCAGGCAGCCTGCCACTGCTGGTGCTGTTTGACCGCGAGGCCTATCTACAGCGTGTGCGCATTCACCAGCGTCTGGATGCATGGATCGCCCAGGGTCGCCTTGCGGCCATGGCCGTGCTGCTGGTAGGCAACCCACAGCGTGCGGATCGCGCCACCGAGCTGCCCCCTCATACCCCGGCGTTTGGCAACATGCTGGCCCATGAGATGCTGCCCTGGCTGCGCGGGCAGCATCCCGCGATTGCCACACGGGCACACCAAGTGGTGGTAGCTGGCTCCAGCTATGGGGGGCTGGCCGCTGGCTGGCTGGGCTGGGCACACCCAGAGACTTTTGGCAATGTGCTCTCGCTGTCTGGCTCGTACTGGTGGACACCCACTGCACCCACAAACGAGCCTGTCCCGCACCGCTGGGCCGAAGGTGACTGGTTCATGCGCCAAGTGCTGCACGGTCCCACCCACGCCGTACGCTGGCATCTGGCCTACGGTCTGCTGGAGCGCGGTGTTCAGGGCGAGGCTGGCATCATCGACAACAACCGCCACTTGCGCAACGTCTTGCAAGCCAAGGGCTACACCGTCACCACCCATGAGTTTGCGGGCGGGCATGACTATTACGCCTGGGGCGAAGAAATCGCTCTGGGGCTGGAGGCCCTGCTGGGCACAGGCACGCAGCCCCGTTGAATGCCCACCTGCATGTATGCCCACAAAAAAAGGACTGCCTGGGCAGTCCTTTTTCAATGGCTTTGCGCGCTTGGCAGGCACGCGCATCAAGCCAACGTCACGATCTAGCCATCAATGGCGAATCAGATGGTCAAAGGCCGACAGCGCTGCCGTTGCACCTGCGCCCGCTGCAATGATGATCTGCTTGTACGGCACGTTGGTGCAGTCACCGGCAGCAAACACGCCGGGCACATTGGTCTCGCCACGGGCGTTGATCTCTATCTCGCCAAAGCGCGTCAGGTTGACCGTGCCCTTGAGCCAGTCGGTGTTGGGCAGCAGGCCAATCTGTACAAAGATACCTTCCAGCGCGATCTGATTGATCTCGTCGGTGGTGCGGTCCTTGTAGGTGATGCCGGTCACTTTCTTGCCGTCACCGTTCACTTCGGTGGTCTGGGCATTCAAGATGACGGTCACGTTAGGCAGGCTGCGCAGCTTCTTTTGCAGCACGGCATCGGCCTTGAGCTCAGCGGCGAACTCCAGCACCGTAACGTGCTTGACCAGACCAGCCAGATCAATCGCAGCCTCGACACCCGAGTTACCGCCACCGATCACGGCCACGTCCTTGCCCTTGAACAGAGGGCCATCGCAGTGCGGACAGTAGGTCACACCCTTGGTGCGGTACTGCTCTTCACCGGGCACGTTCATGTTGCGCCAGCGGGCACCGGTGGACAGGATCACAGTCTTGGCCTTGAGTGTGGCGCCGGACTCTGTCTGCACCTCGATCAGACCGCCTTCGGTGGTCGCAGGAATCAGCTTGGCAGCGCGCTGCAAGCCCATGATGTCCACGTCATAGTCACGGATGTGGTTTTCCATGGCAGCCGACAGCTTGGGGCCTTCGGTCTTGCTGACCGAAATGAAGTTCTCGATGTCCACGGTATCCAGCATCTGACCACCGATGCGCTCGGCTGCAATACCCGTGCGAATGCCCTTGCGGGCAGCGTAGATGGCTGCGGCTGCGCCAGCAGGGCCACCGCCGACAACCAGCACATCAAACGCGTCCTTGGCCGAGATCTTGGCAGCTTCACGGGCGGCAGCGCCGGTGTCCACCTTGGCAACGATCTCACCGAGCTCCATGCGGCCTTGACCAAAGCGCTCGCCGTTGACGAACACTGTGGGCACGCCCATGACTTCGCGGTCCGTCACTTCTTGCTGGAACAAGCCACCATCAATCGCGGTGTGCGTGATGTTCGGGTTCAGCGCGGCCATCAGGTTCAGCGCCTGCACCACGTCAGGGCAGTTGTGGCAAGACAGCGAGTAATAAGTCTCAAAGTTCAACGGCGTATCAATCGCCTTGACTTGCTCAAGCAGGTCTGCAGATTCCTTGGAAGGATGGCCGCCCACGTGCAGCAACGCCAGCACAAGGGATGTGAATTCGTGTCCCAGAGGCACACCAGCAAAACGCACGCCGGAATCTACGCCAGGGTTGGTAATCAGGAACGATGGCTTGCGCACATCCAGATCATTGTTCTCGCGCACTGTGATCTTGTCGCTGAGTGCGGCCAGATCGGCCAGCAGCGACTTGACTTCACCAGCCGCCTTGCTGTCATCCAAGCTTGCCACCAGTTCGAGCGGCTTTTGCAGACGTTCGAGGTAAGCCTTGAGTTGGGTTTTGAGGTTGGCGTCCAGCATAATAGTCAATCCCTAATGAAATATTTATTTAATAGTCAACGATAGCGAGGTTGAAAAAAAGCCCGGGTCCTCCCCGGGCTTTTTCCGGGCAAAGATTAGATCTTGCCGACCAGGTCCAGCGAAGGAGCCAAGGTTGCATCGCCTTCGTTCCACTTCGCAGGGCACACTTCACCGGGGTGGTTGCGCACGTACTGAGCAGCCTTAACCTTGCGCAGCAGATCTTCTGCATTGCGGCCAATGCCTTCGGCAGTGATTTCCACGGCTTGGATCACACCATCGGGGTCCACAATGAAGGTACCGCGGTCAGCCAGGCCGACACCTGGGCGCATCACTTCAAAGTTGTTCGTGATCACGCCGCTTGGGTCACCAATCATGGTGTACTTGATCTTGCCGATGGTTTCGGAAGAATCGTGCCAGGCCTTGTGCACGAAATGCGTGTCAGTGGACACCGAGTAGATTTCCACGCCCAGCTTCTGGAACTGGTCGTAGTGGTCAGCCACGTCGCCCAGCTCTGTGGGGCAGACAAAGGTGAAGTCGGCAGGGTAGAAGAAGAACACAGCCCACTTACCCAGCACGTCCTTTTCGGACACTTCGATGAACTTGCCATCCTTGAAAGCGGAGGCTTGGAAAGGCTTGATAACGGTGTTGATAACGGACATGTTGTTTCCTTATGTGATACAGCTGAGAACACTTCGTAGTCTAAAGCCTACGCGAAATAATTTCAATCAATTGATTTAATACTATTGATTGTTAAAAACTATTCAATACTAACGAGAACGCAACTCAGCATCACACGCAGCCAATACGCACGCGCGTGGTTTTGCTTGCCACGCTTGGTGATGCAGTAGGAGTGGATGACAATGCACTCACCCCTCACAACAACAAGGAGTCCCTCATGAAAGGCGATCCGCAAGTCATTGCTGCGCTGCAGGCCCAGCTGAAAAACGAATTGACGGCAATCAACCAGTACTACATGCACTATCGCATGTACAAACACTGGGGCCTCGAGGCCTTGGCCAAGATTGAATACAAAGAGTCCATCGGCGAGATGAAGCACGCTGATGTGCTGATGGACCGCATCTTCATGCTCGATGGCCTGCCCAACCTGCAAGACCTGGGCAAGCTGCAAATCGGCGAAAACGTGCCAGAAGCGCTGCAGTGCGACCTCAACCTGGAAACTGCCGCGCAAGCCACCATCAAAGCGGGCATCCGCACCGCTGAGACAGCCCACGACTTTGTCTCGCGCGACTTGCTGTTGAAAATTCTGGATGACACCGAGGAGCACATCGATTTCCTCGAAACCCAGCTGGACCTGATCGAGAAGGTCGGCGTGCAGAACTACCTGCAAACGCAAATGGGCGAAGCCGAAGCGCATTGAGCGTGAATGGTTTGCCCACAAAGAAAAAGAGCCCTCGGGGCTCTTTTTTTGTGTGCATCGCCATGTGCATCGACTAAAGCTTAAAGCTCGGGCACCAAATAGTCCTTGGCAATGAACTCACCGAGTTGATTCACACGATCGAGAAACTGCGTGAGGTAGGCGTGCAGACCCGTTTCCAAAATCTCGTCAATCTGACCGTACTGCAAATCTGCCAGCAGCCGGCCTGCTCTGCGCTGGCTGTCTAGCGCACCTTCGTGCGCCACAACTTTCAGGTTGTAAACCACCTCTCGCAGACAGGCATGCAAAGAGCGCGGCATGTCTGCGCGCAGCACCAGCAACTCTGCCACGCGCTCAGGCGTGATCACATCGCGGTAGACCTTGCGATATACCTCAAAGGCCGAGACGCTGTGCAGCAAGGCACTCCAGTGATAAAAATCAAACTGCTGTGCACCTTTGCGGTTGAGGTCTGTACCGTAGTAGTCCCGCGAAATTGCGTGAAAGCGCACGTCCAGCAAACGCGCGGTATTGTCTGCCCGCTCCAGGAATGTGCCCAAACGCAGAAAATTAAACGCTTCGTCTTGCAGCATGGTGCCCAACACAACGCCCCGCGAAAGGTGAGAACGGTATTTCACCCACTCGAAGAACTGCCCCGGATCTTTTTCCAAAGCACCATCTTGCAGCTGTTTGCGCAGTGCCAGCCAAGTCTGGTTTTGCGTTTCCCAGACTTCCGTCGTTAACGTGCCGCGCACTGCCCGCGCATTTTCACGCGCCGCACGCAGACACGAGACGATAGAGGTGGGATTGGTTTCATCGGCCACCACGAAGAACAAGACGTTGTCGCGTGTTACTTGCCGGTATCGGGCCTGGTAAGCCGGAACCAGCTCGCTGATGGACAGCACCCCTTGCCACGCTCGCTCCGCATCTTCCGGGCGCATCGGGAGCATGGAGGTGTCGTAGCTCACATTCAGCATGCGAGCGGTGTTTTCTGCCCGTTCGGTGTAGCGAGACATCCAGAACAGGTGATCGGCAGTGCGACTTAGCATGCATTCCTCCCGGGCAAAAAACCCCGTGCCTGCTGCGCAGGCTGGCCGTGTTGTGGAGCAAGTGCTGCGCACTTGTCTGCCCGTTCGGTGTAGCGAGACATCCAGAACAGGTGATCGGCAGTTCTACTCAACATGTCACAGGCCTCCGATCAAAGATTGCTCCATGGCCCATGGACGCATGGTTTGCGCCATGCTCGTCGGGCTGTGCGCAGTGCGATCCACATTCCCGGCGCCCATCACCCAGGTGTCTTTGGTGCCACCGCCTTGCGAAGAGTTAACCACCAAAGAGCCCTCTTTCAGGGCAACGCGTGTCAACCCACCGGCCACCATCCGCACTTGCTGGCTGCTGCTCAGCACAAAGGGCCGCAGATCAATATGGCGCGGCGCTACTCCAGCCTCCACCATGGTGGGGCAGCTGGACAAACTCAAGGTGGGCTGTGCAATGTAGCCCGCAGGATTGGCCAGCAAAGCACGGCGAAAGTCTTCAATTTCAGCGCGGCTAGAGGTGGGGCCAATCAACATTCCGTAGCCCCCTGCGCCATGCACCTCTTTGACCACCAGCTCAGGCAGGTGATCCAGCACATATTTCAAATCATCTGACTTGCGGCACAGCCAGGTTGGCACGTTATTGAGAATGGGCTCTTCGCCCAGATAGAAACGGATCATGTCGGGCACGTACGGATAGACCGATTTGTCATCCGCTATGCCTGTCCCTACAGCGTTGCAAATCGTGACGTTGCCAGCGCAGTAGGCATCCATCAACCCCGAGCAACCCAGTGTGGATGTGGGCATGAACACGTCCGGGTCCAGAAAGTCGTCATCAACACGGCGATAGATCACATCCACCCGCTGCAGACCTCGGGTTGTGCGCATGTAGACAACCTTGTCTCGCACCACCAGATCTTGCCCCTCGACCAGCTCTACGCCCATTTGCTGGGCCAGGAATGCATGCTCAAAGTACGCACTGTTGTACATGCCAGGCGTCAGCACCACCACGGTGGCAGAGGCACTGGCCGCTGTCGGTGGCGCACTGGCGCGCAAAGTGTCCAGCAGCAAGTCGGGGTAATGCGCCACAGGCTCCACGGCATGGCTGCTGAAAAGCTCAGGAAAGAGCCGCATCATCATCTTGCGGTTTTCCAGCATGTAAGACACGCCGGAAGGCACGCGCAAGTTGTCTTCCAGCACGTAGTACTCACCCTCACCCAGCGCGTTCGGGGCACGCACAATGTCAATCCCCGCAATGTGCGCATAAATGCCGCCGGGCACCTGCACCCCTTGCATCTGTGGCCGCAACTGTGCATTCCCGTCGATCAGGTCACGCGGAACAATCCCCGCCCGCAGAATGTCTTGCCCGTGGTAGATGTCACCAATGAAACGATTGAGTGCCGTGACGCGCTGCACCAAGCCTTGCTGCATGCGCAACCATTCATGCGAGGGGATGATGCGCGGAATCAGGTCAAAAGGGATTAGCCGCTCCGTGCCCGCGCCACTTTCGTCTTTATCGCCATAGACAGCAAAGGTGATCCCCACGCGCCGAAAGATCATCTCGGCCTCGGCCATGCGGGCTTGCATGGTGGCTTGTGGCTGCCGCGCCAGCCATTGGGCATACACCTTGTAATGGGTCCGTACATCGCTGCCGTCAAAGGGCAGCATTGCGTACATTTCGTCGAATTTCTGCATACTTGCACGCCTCCTGCGAATGGATTGCCAGTTGTTGAGCAAGAATCAGGCCCGTCAGCCCTCTCCCCCTCGAAAACGATGCCATTCATGCACTTTATGTGTCGTTCAGTGTAGCAATGCAGCTCCGCGCTAAGGTACAACTGGCGACCAGTACCTCGGGGGTATGGCGCATTTGCACAGCACAGATTCAGGGTGCCAAGAATGCGAGTGCGTCAGTGCCCAGCGCTACTGGTAGCGGCGAGCCCCCCCGTACGGGATGCCCCAACCTGTTGCGGTAACCCGACGAAAAATGGCCACCTGCGGCTGCACCTGGTTCAAAAAATCGCACCGTTGGTGAGAGGTGGCCGTGTACAACTAAAACGAGGGAATCGGCAACTCGATCGCTTGCATATCAAGTCGCAAACGATCTTCACCTTCCTTCATGGCCAGTGGCAAAGTGAAGTTAGGGAAGGCAAGCGCCAGCACTGCACCCTCTGCAAGACTTACTCGAATACGTTCCGGCAAAGGCTCCAAGAGCGCGGCACAACCGTCTTCGTCAACATGCCCGTTGATAGAAAGACGCTCGGGTTTGTCCAGCGAACGGTAAACCTGCAATCGCCACGCCGTGTTAGAGCCAAGGTTGTAAGTGCTGCCATACAGCTGGCCCAGGTCCAAGCCACAGGCTTGCAAGTACAGCGGCTTATCGGGCAAGGCCTTGGCCTGCTGGCGCTGGCTTTGCAGAAAGCGCCCCCATTCCAAACGGGACGTAGCTGAGCCAGCCCGCAAGCCATCGCCACCAGCCGCCTGCAACACCGACAGTCTGTGTACACCCTCTTCCAGTGCGGCCAGATCCGTCTCGTATCGAAGCACTTCCTCAAGGCGACTAACGGCTGGTCGAACAGCCTCTGGCAACCCCAGTAAAGCAGCTTGCTCGTAGTGATATGCCTCTGCCTGACGGTCCACAGCGGGCAGTCCTAAACCTTTGGCGGCCATGCGTGCCAGGTGGTAATGCGCCACAGCAACCTTGCGCTCTGCGCCTTGCAGCAAAGCTTGGCGGGCACCGTTGAAATCCTGCTCCTCCAGCAGCATCACGCCATAGTTGCTCCATGCCTTGGCGTTGTCGCGAGCCATGCCCATCTTCAACCCTGCCAATGCCTTACCCCGCAGCCGATCGCGATCGTCTTCTGTTGAAGCGCTGAAGTGGTTATTACGCAGCGCCAAATATGCCTGCAGGTAATTGAGCGAGGCTTGCATCAGCGAGGTGATGTCTGCATCCTGCTCATAAGCTTGGACAAAGTAGTCACCCGCTCGCTCGGCCCTGACCACCCCGCCGTGGCGCTGCATCTGATAGTCGAGATCGGAAGGGCTGTAAGCCTTGCCCAGATTGATCAGTGTTGGCATCAGCAGGCCACGCTGCAAAGCCTCTTCCAGCAAAGGAATGGCCTCGTCAGACCGTTTTTCTCTCATGAGTAGAGCGCCAAGATTGTGGCTGGCTCGCGCGGAGCCTGCCGCACGTGCCTTTTCGTAATAGCTTTTGGCAAGCGCCTCGCTCTTGTCTACGCCTTGCCCCAGGTGATAAGCCTTACCAAGCAAAAACAAGGCTTGCGCATCACCTGCCGCTGCAGCGCTCTTTGCCTTTGGCAAAAACTCGCCGTAGCGCTCCTGATTGAGCAAAGCGTCCAGATCAGCGGCATTGGCAGCGTGCGTGAAACACAGGCTGAGCGAGAGGGCAACAGTCAGTCGCAACATGGCATCAATTTCGAGGGGGGGGGTGGCGGCATGCACAAGCCAAACGCCAGGCACGACGCATTGAGCGCAAACAGCTCAGATGGGGATTTTTGCGGAGAGAAAATTTCAGACAATCGCAGACAAGCCTGCATTGACGCCTATGCACTTTCGGGACATGAACGCCGAGCATGATAACTGTGCTGACCAGAGCAAAAACCACCATGACGGCGGCTGTATGTCGTGGCCTGAGCGTGTGCAATGTGGCATGCCGACAGTCGGTTGAATGTGCGACAAGCGATAAGAAGCCAAAGCACTAAAGCAGAAAAACACTAAGGCACAACTGACGACCAGTACCTCGGGGTTATGGCGCGTTCGCACATCACAGATTCAGGGCTCCAGGAGCGCCAATGCGCAGCGCCACAGGTGGGCGTGCTGACCAAGTTGATATTGCGCTCCTGGTAACGGCGAACCACCGCCGGTACGGGGTGCCCGAACCGGTTGCGATAGCCCGACTGCACAATAGCCACCTGCGGCTGCACCTGGTTCAAAAAATTCGCGCTCGATGATGTTTTGCTGCCATGGTGCGGCACCAGCAGCACATCGGACTGAACGTCAGCACCTGCCCGCAGCAACGCTCTTTCTTGCGCCGCTTCGATATCACCCGTCAACAGTGCACGAGACCCCGCTTGGCTTTGCACTTGCAGCACGCAACTGGTGGCGTTGCTTTTGGTGGTCTTGCCTGGACTGGAGCCTTCAAAAGGAAACAGCACCACAAAACTGACCCCATCCCACGTCCAAGACTGCCCTGCCTGGCACGGCACGCCGCCTGCACCCATCCACTGCATGCCCAAGAAAGCTTGCTGCACCGCCGTCGCGCCGCCTGCGTGGTCACGGTCTTTGTGGCTAATCATCATGGCGGTAGGCACAACACCCAACGCACGCAGCCCGGGCACCACAATGCGCTCGCCGGCATCGGTCTGCGCAGACCACTGTGGCCCGGCATCAAACAGCAAGCTGTGCTGCTGCGTGCGCAGCAACACCGCGCTGCCCTGGCCGACGTCCAGCGCCAGCAGATCAAAGTCTCCCCACGGCGGTACTGCGCTTTGCCACCACAGCATCGGCACTATCAGCGGCAGACCCAGCGCACGCCAGCGCCAGCCCCATGGCATCACCAGCCACAGACACCCTAGCAACCCCGCTAATCCCGCCCACCACGCGGGCTGTGAAAAGTACAGCACCGCCACTGGCCAAGTCACCATCTGCTCCAGCAGCCACACCATGACGCTCACGCAGTGCGCGGCCGCTGTCCACAGCGGTGGCCATAAAGCACCCAGCATGGACAACGGCGTCACCACCAACGTCACCCACGGAATGGCCCACAGGTTGGCAATCATTGCAACCACCGAAATTTGCCCAAACAGCAGCAGCGTCAGCGGTGCCAGCGCCAGACCCACCACAGCCTGCTCACGCAATAAGCGCATGCCGGCATGCCGCCAGCGCCGATCAGGTGCATTGCGATCTTGTGGCTGCGTGGCAAAGAGCACACCCACGGCCACAAAGCTGAGCCAGAACCCTGCTTGCAGCAAACTCCAAGGGTCGACCAGCACCACAGCGGTCAGCACGACAAGCCACACGTAAGGCCATGGCCAGCTGCGGCCCAGGCTGCGCAGCACCACCACCACGCACAGCATGCCAATGGTGCGCTGCGCCGGAATGCCCCAGCCGCTGAACACCGCATAGGCGGCCGCCAGCACCAACCCCGCCCATGCTGCAGCCACAGGTGCAGGCCATTGCAAGCACAGGCGGGGAGAGCGCCGCCACAGCAGGTTGACAACTGCCATCGCCAGCCAGGCAAACATGGTGATGTGCAATCCACTGATGCTCACTAGGTGGGCCACGCCCGTGTCTCGAAACAGCTGCCAGTCACTGCCGCTGATGCTGGATTGCGCCCCCGTAACCAGGGCCTGCACCACACCGAAAGAATCCTGCTGCCGCGGCGGTGCATCTTTGGGTGCTTGCATGGCACGATGCAGATGGCCGCGCCACTGCGCCACCTGTGCATATCCTGTCTGCTCCAGCCAATTTGGGGGGATATCACGGGGGCCGTGGCGCACATAGCCCGTGGCCTGAATGCCCTGGCTCCATGACCACAGCTCCCAATCCATGCCATGCGGGTTGCGCTCCCCATGTGGGGCTTTTAAGCGCACCGTCCACTCCCAGCGCTGCCCGGCACGCAAACCCTGTGGCGGTGCATTGCCATACCAGGACAATGCAATCCGCTGTGGCAACGGGACTGCCTGCGGGGGGTCTTGCAAAGACAAGGCTTGCTCCACCTCAAAGCGCAAGCGCACACCGCGCTCGACGGGTTGCGGCATCTCCGTGATCACGCCCATCACCCGGATATCGCGCCCCTCCCATGCAGCAGGCATGCGTTGCGCCTGAAACACGGTGGCACGCCAACCCGTAAGACCCCATGCCAGCCCGGCACCCAGCAGCACATACACTGCAGCTTTGCGCCAGCCCGGTCGGCGCCACAACGCCAGCGCCCCCACCACAGCTGCAACCACCGCCGCTACATACAGCCACATGGGCCCAAGCTGTGCCTGCTGCAGTTGCAACGCCACGCCAGCCACCACACCGCACATCCCGCAGACACCCGTCGCAGGAAGGTGTGTAGAAACCGTGCAATGTCTTGGCATACTGCCAAGCATGCAGGCACAACGCTGTTCAAGCAAAGCCGATGGCACAGTTTGCACCGTTCACCCGCTACGCCAGACAAGACGAAAGGAACAACACCATGAACATTTACGACCGACTGCAGGCCCTTCAAATCGACCTGCCCCCTGTCTCCATCCCTGCTGCCGCCTACGTGCCTTTTGTGCAAACCGGCAATTTGGTGTTTTTGAGTGGCCACATTGCCCGCAAAGACGGCCAAGTCTGGGCAGGCCAGCTGGGTGCCAATATTTCTACCGAAGAAGGCAAACAAGCTGCGCGTGCTGTGGCCGTGGATTTGCTGGGCACGCTGCAGGCGGCCTGTGGTGGTGACTTGAATCGTGTGCGGCGCATTGTCAAAGTGATGAGCCTAGTGAACTCCACCCCCACCTTCACTGAGCAGCATCTGGTCACCAACGGTTGCTCCGAACTGCTCGCCGAAGTGTTTGGCGATCAAGGCAAGCACGCGCGCAGTGCCTTTGGTGTGGCCCAAATCCCCATGGGCGCTTGCGTTGAGATTGAATTGATTGCAGAGATTAATTAAAAAAATAGCTACCAGCGCTTACAGGTAAACGTTTTCAATATCAAAACATACTTAAAACAAGTATCCACAAGCGCAAGCAGCTATTATTTTAAAAACACCATCAAAAAAGCGCGGTCTTGGCTAGCCAAGACCGCGCTTTTTTGTGCACGTACTAAAGGTGCAGCCTAGCCGTGCAGGGCACTGGCTGCCCACTGTGCATTCTGAGCCACCGTAATGCGTTGATCGGCCACGGCTGCCAGGTGCTCTGCACCCACCAAGCGCGCATCCAGCTCTTGCAAGGGCCGCAGCACAAACGCCCGCTCATTCATGCGCGGATGGGGCACTGTCAGCGCCACGCCATGCATGCGTTGATCGCCCCACAGCAAAATATCCAGATCCAGCGTACGCGGGGCATTGCGGTAAGGGCGCTCGCGCCCCGCCGCCTGCTCCAGCACCTGCAAGGCCTGCAAAAATGCCTGTGGCGCTTGCTCTGTGTCTAATGCTGCCACGGCGTTCAAATAATCCGGCCCTGTGGCATCCACGGGTGCACTGCTGTAGAGCGAAGAGACCGACAGCAACCGCGTTCCTTGCAAGGCGGCCATACCCTTTAAAGCATGCAGCAAGGCTTCCCCCCGGTCGCCCAGGTTTGCACCCAGCCCTACATACACACGCACGGTCATGCTTGTGAGCTGTCTGCAGCAGCGGCTTCTCCACTGCCGGCCGGTTTACGGCGGCGACGGCGGCGCTTTTTGGTTGGCGCATCACCCAGCTCATTGGTGCTTTGTGCAGCCATGTCATCCAGTGGCGACTCAGCAGCCTCTACCCTGCGCGGCACCCGACGCGCAGGTTGCGCTGTCTTTTGCTTTTGTCGCTGCTCTTCGCGCACCTGGGCTACCAAGTCTTCGCGGCGGGCATCATCTGCGGTTTGAAATTCTTGCCACCACTCGGCCAGAGCTTCTTCCACTTCACCCACGTCTGCACGCAGGCGCATAAAGTCAAAACCTGCACGAAAGCGCGCCTGCAGCACCATGCCAAAGGGCGTGGCACCCGTGCGCTTGTCAAAGCGTGGCTGCATGATCCAGATCTCGCGCATGTCGGCCGCCAGCTTGCCGCGGCCTGAGACATCGCCAATGCGCTGGTCAAAGACTTCGTCAATCGCCTCGTTGAGCGCCGGGAATGCATGAAAGCCTTTTTTCAGGCGTTGCTCCCAGCCATTTTTCACGTCTTGCCACAGCACACAGGCCAGCATGAAGCTGGGCGCTACTGGCTTGCCCTCACCCACGCGGCGGTCGGTGTCAGCCAGCGCCGCTTTGACAAACGGGTGCTCTGCACGCTCAACCACCACATCCAGCAAGGGGTAAATGCCCTTGGCCAGCCCCAGCTTTTTAAGCTGCTCAATCGAGGCCAGCGCATGACCGGTCTGCAGCAGCTTGAGCATTTCGTCAAACAAACGGCTTTGGGGTACGTCTTTGAGCAAGTGCTCTGACTCCACCAGAGGCTTGACCGTCTTGGGTTCAATCTTGAAACCCAAGGGGCTGAGCTTGGCCGCAAAACGCACGGCACGAATGATGCGCACCGGGTCTTCGCGGTAACGCGTAGTGGGGTCACCAATCATGCGCAGCACACGTTTTTGCGCGTCCTGAATGCCCTTGTGAAAATCGACCACCACTTGCGTTTCTGGGTCGTAGTACATGGCATTGACCGTGAAGTCGCGGCGCGTTGCGTCCTGGTCTTGCGGGCCCCAGACGTTGTCGCGCAGCACACGGCCACTGGCATCCACGGCATGCTTCATGTGCGCCAAAGCCAGTTTGCTGGTGCGCTCATTGCCGCTGACTTGTTCAGCCAGGCTGTTGTCCAGGAAAGCACGGAAGGTGGAAACCTCAATGACTTCATGCTCACGGCCACGGCCATACACCACGTGCACGATGCGAAAACGCTTGCCAATGATGAAGGCACGGCGAAACAGGTGCTTGACCTGCTCGGGCGTAGCATTGGTGGCAACGTCAAAGTCTTTGGGGCGCAGGCCCAGGAGCAAGTCACGCACAGCACCGCCCACAACGTAGGCCTCATAGCCTTCGTCTTTGAGCGTACGCACAACATCGATCGCGCGCGGATCCACCAGTTGAAGATCAATGCCGTGCACACTGGCCGGCACCTCTTCACGCTTGCCAAAACGCGGCTTGCGCGAACGGGAGGCGGGCTCTTTGCCCAGCAATTTATCAATGATGGTCTTAATCATGTGTTCTCAGTAAACAGATCCAGAACGCGCCAGCCGCGCTCTTGCGCCAATGCACGCAAACGGGGCTCGGGGTTGGTGGCTACAGGGTGATTCACCCGCTCCAGCAACGGCACGTCGTTCATGGAATCGCTATAGAAGGTGGATTCCACGTCATCCCAGGTCAGCCCGCGCTGTGCCAGCCAAGCATCCATGCGCGCCACCTTACCTTCGCGCATATTGGGTATGCCTTTGACCGCACCCGTATACCAGCCAGTGGCATCACGCTCTAGATCGGTGGCAATCAACTCTTGCACGCCAAATGCCTGGGCAATCGGGCGTGTCACAAACTCATTGGTGGCCGAAGTGATCACCACGGTATCACCCGCATCCAGATGGTTTTGCACCAGCGCAATCGCTTGCGGCTTGATGGCAGGGCCAATCACTTCCTGCATGAAGCGCTCGTGCGCTGCATTGGCTGCATCCGCACCCCGCTGCACCACCGCTTCAGTGGCAAAACGCACATAGTCAGGCACATTCAATGTGCCTGCTTGGTAATGCGCAAAAAACTCGTCATTGCGCTGCCCAAACTCTGCACGGTCACTCCAGCCAATGGCAATCGAAAACTCTCCCCAGCCATGGTCAGAGTCCATGGGAATCAACGTGTGGTCAAGGTCAAACAGTGCCAGACGAGGCCGCTGTATCTGGGTGACAGAAGACATGAATGCTTTCAATAAGAGCGAAAACTGCAAGCATGGCGCATTTCGGCGTCATGCTTATTCAGTCTCCAGCATGGTTTTGAGCAAAGGAATGGTGATTGCACGCTTATTGCGCAAAGCAAATTCGTCGAGCATGTCCAGCAACTGCATCAAGCTGGCCAAATCACGCGAAAAGCGTTTGAGCATGTAGTCCACCACATCGGCACTCAAGGTCACACCACGCGCAGCGGCTTCCGTCTTGAGCACCTCTCGGCGCTCTTCCTCATTGGGCACATGCAACTGGAACACATGGCCCCAGCCCAGACGGCTGCGCAGGTCGTCACGCACTTCCATCGCTGCTGGCGGTGTATCTCCAGCCGACAAAATCCACCGTGGAGAGCCACTGGGCGGATTGATGGCGTTCACAAACCAGTTAAAGGCACGGGCTTGCTGCATGGGCGTGTACAGGTGCACGTCGTCCATCAGCACCGCCGACCAGCGCTCATCAAACTCAGGCGGAAAACCGGTGGATGCATCCAGCCAGCCCACCTGAGCGCCTTGCTCACGCAGCATTTCGCGCACCGCTTTGAGCAAATGGGTTTTGCCCGAGCCTGAAGCCCCCCAAAGGTAAGTCGGCACGGGCGAGCGCTGGGTGGCACCAAAGCCATCGTTGACCCAGTTTTGCAGATGACTGACCACCGGCGCATTGCGGCCAGCATAAAAGCGCGAAAGGGATGGCCCTGTGGGCAAGCCGATATCCAGCGCCAACTGCTTCATAGAGGGCATGCCGTCGATACGTCTGGCCAGCAATTACGCAAGCGAAAATGCAAAGAAAATGCAGTCAAAAGCAGCAACGTGGGCATGAAGAAAAAGAACGAAACCCTTTGCAGCCAAGTGGCAAGGGACATAAAAGTAACCAAAAGTGTGCGGTACAAGGATCTATTTTAGTCTGCTTCCGCCAATTCCACAGACACAGCCTTGCTCTTAGCACTAGCAAAGAGCGGCAAAGCCGGCTCTTATAACCCGCGATGCCCCGCTGCGACAGAGCGGCATGAAGGACATGCCATTGGGTATCGACTTAGAATCTGCCCCTCCCCTGCACCCGCGCGGGCACCATTCCTGCACAGATCCATCCCATGAGCTCCTCTGCCTCCCAATCTACCCCCATTTCTTACAAAGACGCTGGCGTTGACATCGACGCGGGCGACGCACTGATTGAGCGCATCAAGCCCTTGGCCAAAAAAACCATGCGTGAAGGCGTGATGGCAGGCATTGGCGGTTTCGGCGCGCTGTTTGAAGTGCCCAAGCGCTACAAAGAACCCGTTCTGGTCTCCGGCACCGATGGTGTGGGCACCAAGCTGCGTCTGGCGTTTGAATGGAATATGCACGACACCGTGGGCATCGACCTGGTTGCCATGAGCGTCAATGACGTGCTGGTGCAAGGCGCCGAGCCACTGTTCTTCCTTGACTACTTTGCCTGCGGCAAGCTGGATGTAGATACCGCTGCAGCTGTAGTGGGCGGTATTGCCAAGGGCTGCGAGCTGTCGGGCTGCGCATTGATCGGTGGTGAGACCGCTGAGATGCCCGGCATGTACCCCGCTGGCGAATACGACCTGGCAGGTTTTGCTGTCGGCGCCGTGGAAAAGTCCAAAATTTTGACTGGCCAAAACGTCAAGCCCGGCGACGTGGTGCTGGGTCTGGCCTCGGCTGGCGTGCACTCCAACGGTTTCTCGCTGGTGCGCAAGTGCATTGAACGCGCTGAAAGCCAAGGTAGCGTTCCCGCTACTTTGGATGGCAAGCCCTTCAAGCAAGCCGTGATGGAGCCTACCCGTCTGTACGTCAAGAACGTACTGGCTGCGCTGGCCCAACACCCCATCAAGGCACTGGCCCACATTACCGGCGGCGGCTTGCTGGAAAACATCCCCCGCGTGCTGCCCGAAGGCACAGGTGCAGACCTGAAGGCTGGCAGCTGGCCCCAGACAGAGTTGTTTGCCTGGTTGCAAAAAACTGCTGGCATTGATGATGTGGAAATGAACCGCACCTTCAACAACGGCATTGGCATGGTGGTGGTGGTGGACGCGCAAGAAGCTGACGCCACTGCAGCAACTTTGCGCCAACTGGGTGAAACGGTCTATACGATCGGTAACATTACGGAACGCAGCGAAGGCGCTGCTGTCCAAGTTTTGTAACCACTTCTACAGATCGTCACACATGGGGACCCAGCATCAACTTTCAGCCGTTTGCCCGCCCCCTACCGTGCCTTCTCGCGGTGTGATGATCGCCAGCTACCTGCTCATGGCCTGCACCTTGCTGCTGGTCATGTGGCAAAAACTGCTGCCCGGGCTGCTTTGCGCATGCCTGGGCTTTTTATTGACGCGTGGTCTGGCCTCGGTACTGGCGCTGATTGATCGCCGCCCTCCGGGCCCCACGCCTGATCGCTGGGCCCAGGTAACCGCAGCCACGCTGGTCTGCATTGCCCCCCTGATCTGGCTGGCTATTGCGCTGACTCACTCGCGTGGCTACCTGACCGACATCCCCCACCAGTACAAAGAACTGCTGGACTACCTGGCCAACACCGTACTGGAGCTGCGCCAAAAGCTGCCCGCAGAGCTGGGCACCATGCTGCCCCAGGGGGCTGCTGAGATTCAACAAACCATTGCCACCTATCTGGCCACCAAAGCTGGCAGCCTGGCATCTGCAGGCAAGGCATGGCTGGGTGGTTTGCTGCACGCCTACATGGGCCTGCTGATTGGTGCACTGGCAGCCGTTCGCCCCCGGATTGCGCCGCGTGCACCGCTGACCCAGGCACTGCAACGCCGTGTCATGCTGCTGGGCGAAGCATTTCGCCAAATTGTGGCCGCGCAGTTCTGGATTGCACTGTTCAACACCTCGCTGACCGCCGTTTTCTTGCTGTTCATCTTGCCTGCGCTGGACATGGCACTGCCCTATACGCCAGCACTCATCATGCTGACCTTTGTGGCCGGTCTGATCCCTATCGTTGGCAATTTGTTTTGCAACGTGGTGCTGACTATTGTGGGCCTGTCCGTCTCGCCCGTGGCTGCAGCCGTGTGCCTGGGCTTTTTGATCTTGATTCACAAAGCCGAATACGTCATCAACGCCAAGGTGGTGGGCCAACGCACGCACATGGCGGTCTGGGAATTGCTGACCGTGATGTTTGTGGCCGAATCGGTCTTTGGCCCAGCAGGCCTGGTAGCTGCTCCGCTTTTTTATGCCTACCTCAAGAAAGAGCTGGAAGCATCCAGACTGGTCTGAGCCATTAAAAAGAGAGCTGCCTGCGTACGCATTTAAAGCGATTCAGATACAAATTACTTTAAGACTATAAAAAAAGAGAGCGCTATGCGCTCTCTTTTTTTATAAGCCAGCTGTTTACCGAGCAGCCCGCAGCACCTCGATACGAGCCTCAATCAAGGTTAAGTCATGGGGGGCTTGTGCCATGCGCACATAGGTTTGCAAATCGCGCAAAGCATCATTGCGCTGTCCCATTTGCGCCAGCACCAGGCCACGGTCGCGGTAGTTGTCCGCATCCTTGGGGCACAGAATAATCAGCCGATTCAGCACGCCCAGCAGCAACGGCTTGTGGTCATCCTGCACATAAACGCTTTTGAGATTGCGCAGCATGCGCTCAATGATCTCTGCGCCACTGGCAGGCACCAAAAACATATGCAGCGGTGCTATATCGTCTTCTGCCAGCCCCCAGCCTTCACGAAAAGGCTCCAGCCGCTCTGACAGCATGCTCTGCGTCAGGCCGCGCCCAGTCAGGGGGTCTTGGATGATGATGCCCTCATCCACACGCACCTTCACCAAGAAGTGGCCGGGAAAAGAAATGCCATCTACTTTCAGGCCAATTCCCCACGCCAGCTCCATCCACAGCACCGCCAGAGAAATGGGAATGCCCCGGCGCGTTTGCAGCACATGGTGCATATAGCTGTTGGCCGGATCTGCAAAGTCGTTGGCATTGGCTGCGAAACCGAGTTTTTCGTAAAAAAACTCATTGAGCATGAAATGGCGCTGCATCGCCGTTGCGCCCCAGGGAATGGTCTTGCGCAGGCGCTCGGCCAAGCCATCCACCTGAAACAGTACGTCCTGTACGTCCAGCTCCGGCACAGCCTCTTGTGCCAGACTGGTCGCTGCCTCCAGCAACGGAAAGGCCACATCATGGCCAACCAGACACTGGAAGTGGTCAAGCGCAGAAGGGACTTCAAAATTGAACGACATGCTGCGCACTCTACCGTGATTTGTCGAACTGCGAAGCCCTTGTCACGGTATAGACACCATCAACGACGCAGCAAACGGCGCAGCTTCAAGCCCGAAGCCCACAGCGCACCGAAGTAAATGGCTGCCGAGCCTGCCAGCATCAGCGTCATCAAGCCGATGCGCTGCCACTCATGGGCTTGCAAAGCCTTCCAGTCCCACTGGTGCGCGCCCCAGCCCAAAAAAGCGCCCAGCAGCATGGCTCCAGCAGCCACCTGCAGCAGGTATTTGCCCCAGCCCACAACAGGTTTGTAGGCACCACGGCGCAGCAGGCCAACCAGCAGCCACACCGCGTTGACCAGTGCACCCAGCCCAATAGACAGTGCCAGACCCGCATGCGCAATCCAGGGCACCAGGACCGCATTCATGATTTGGGTCAGCACCAAAACAGCCACGGCAATCTTCACCGGCGTGCGCATGTCCTGGCTCGCAAAGTAGCCGGGCGCCAAGACCTTGATTGCCACCAGTCCAACCAGTCCTGCCCCATAGCCAACCAGCGCCAAAGCGATTTTGGATACATCGCTGCTTTGCAGCGCACCCCGGTGGAACAAGGTGGCCACCAATGGCTCGGCAAATGCCAGCAAACCCACGGCACAGGGCACAGCCAGCAGCACCACCAAACGCAGGCCCCAATCGAGCATATCGGAGTAGCGCTGCGCATCGCCCGCCGCTTTGGCCGATGCCAGCTGCGGCGTCAGCACAACACCCAGCGCCACGCCCAGCAGTGCAGTGGGGAACTCCATCAAACGATCGGCGTAAAACAGCCACGTCACACTGCCCGGTGTCAGGTAGGAGGCGATTTGCGTATTAATCATCAGGCTGACCTGTGCCACCCCCACCCCCAGCAGGGCAGGCAACATCAGCGACAAGATGCGGCGCACGCCGCCATCGCTCCACGCGGCCTTGATGGCCGAAGGCGTGATGCCAATGCGGGGCAGCAAACCCAATTTTTTCAGCACGGGCAACTGCACACCCAGCTGGAGCACGCCACCCAGCACGACCCCTGCGGCCATGGCATAGATGGGTTCAATGCCCTGGTGATCCAGCCATGGCGCCAACAGCAAGGCTGCACCAATCATGCAAACGTTCAGCAAGACCGGCGTTACCGCAGGCACCGCAAACTGCTTCCAGGTATTGAGCACCCCAGCACACAGCGCCACCATGGACATGAAGCCGATGTAGGGGAACATCCAGCGCGTCATTAGCACTGCTGCTTCCTGGGCATGCCCGCTTTCAAAGCCACTGGCCAGCAGCCACACCAATACCGGAGCACCTGCCACGCCCACCACGCAGGTCAGCAGCAGCACCCAAAACAGCACGGTGGCGACATTGCCAATCAATACGCGCGTTCGCTCCTCGCCCTCTTGGGTTTTGGTGGTCGCCAGCACAGGAACAAAGGCCTGACTGAACGCCCCTTCGGCAAACAAGCGCCGAAACAGGTTAGGAATACGGAAGGCGACGTTGAAGGCGTCCGTGAGCGCATTGGCTCCGAACATGGAGGCCATGATCAGATCACGGGCCAGACCTGTGACCCGGGAGGCCAGGGTCATCAACGAAACAGTGGAGGCGGATTTGAGAAGTGACACCCCGGCAGTGTAGCTATGCCAAACCTCGGCTGACACGCTGCACGCGCAAAGCTGCAATCCGTTACGTTGCGCCGTTTGGGGCCCGAACCTCAAAAACCCCAATCTGGTGCATCGCACACACCGCATGCACCAAATAAATCACAACGCCCACTTGTGGTGCGCGCACCATCTGCTGCAAGCCCACGCAAGCGTTGCTATAATCGCGGGCTTCGCTGGCATCATCCACAGACAACTCAAGGAATACATCATGGCAACTAAAGCCAAAAAGAACCCCCGCCTGGCCTCCGGCCGCAAGCGCGCTCGCCAAAACGTCAAGCTGAACGCTGCCAACACATCGCTGCGTTCGAAGTACCGTACTGCTGTCAAGAACGTCGAGAAGGCTGTCCTGGCCGGCGACAAGGTGAAGGCTACCGAACTGTTTGCTAAGGCTCAGTCCGTGCTGGATACCGTGTCCGACAAGGGCATCTTCCACAAGAACAAGGCTGCTCGCGATAAGAGCCGCCTGTCGTCCAAGGTTAAAGCCTTGGCACTGGCCGCCTAATCCACATTTAGGCATCGCCCGGATGGCCTAGCCATCCGCCGTTTGCTACGGGTGCGCTGCCAGCGAAACATCAAACCGCCTTCGGGCGGTTTTTTGTTGCCTGTACATCGGCCATTGAACGCACGCCAGCGTGTATCTCATACGCACGCGCGCAAACCGCTTATCAGATTGGTACTAATACCAATTGATTAGCATCAATTTTTTATTGATCAAAGATAATTTGAGGTCGAAAAGTCTTGTGTCATCTATATGACCTGCTTTCTGAATCAACACAAAAGCCTGCCACATGCGCGCAGGCTTTTTTTGTCATCCAGCCTCGAAGAGTCATGAAAAAGTCAATCAAAATAGGATTGGGCGTTGTTGCGACCCTGATCCTGGCCGCCTTGTTATTTTTAAACTGGCCACTGTTCCCCCGCTCAGTTCCCAAGGCAGAGAACGAGCAGCCGGTGGATGTGGTGATGGTAGGCGCAGGCGCAATGAGCGCCACGCTGGCCACTTATCTGCAGGAGCTGCAGCCCGACTGGAAGATGGAAGTCTTCGAGCGCCTTGACGGCGTGGCTCTGGAAAGCACCTATGGCTGGAACAACGCGGGCACGGGCCACTCCGGTTTTGCCGAACTGAACTACACCCCCCAGCTGCCGGATGGCAGCGTGGAGACCAAGCGCGCCATCGGCATTGCCGAGCAGTTCGAGGTAACACGCCAGTTCTGGGCTCACCAGGTTGGCCGCGGCCACCTGCAGGCGCCTGAAACCTTCGTGAACGCCACACCCCACATGAGCTTTGTCTGGGGTGAGGACAACATTAGCTTCCTGAAGAAACGCCAAGAAGCCCTGATCCAGAACCCTCTGTTCTACGGCATGGAATATTCCGAGGACCAAGAGAAAATCAAACAGTGGGCGCCACTGATGATCGAAGGCCGTGACCCGGCACAGAAGATCGCCGCCACTTATATGCCTTTGGGCACTGACGTGAACCACGGTGTGTGGACGCAACAGTTGATGGCATCTTTGCAAAAAACGGCCAACTTCAAATTGCACCTGCAAAGCGAAGTGACCGCCCTGCGCCAGAATGCCGACAAGACTTGGAACGTGACCGTGGCCGATCTGGCCAATGCAGGCCAGGAAAAAACCATCAAAGCCAAGTTCGTGTTCGTAGGTGCCGGTGGTGCTGCGCTCAAAATGCTGCAAGCCTCGGGCATTCCTGAATCCAAGAACTACGCAGGCTTCCCTGTCGGCGGACAGTTTCTGGCGATTGAGAACCCCGAGCTGACAACGCGCCACGATGTCAAAGCCTATGGAATTGCATCCACCGGCTCGCCCCCCATGTCAGTACCCCACCTGGATGCTCGCCAGCTCGACGGTCAGCCTGTGATGCTGTTTGGCCCCTTTGCACTGGCCACCACCAAGTTCCTCAAGTACGGCTCATGGTGGGACCTGTTCTCCTCGGTCAACCACGACAACCTGATGGGCATGCTGCGCGTGGGCATCCACAATCTGGACCTGGTTCAGTACCTGCTGCAACAGGCCGAGCTCACCGATGAAGACCGCCAGCAAGTGCTGCAAGAGTACTTCCCCCACGCCAAGCGTGAAGACTGGCGACTGGTGACAGCAGGCCAGCGCGTGCAAATCATCAAACGCGACCCCGAAAAGGGCGCTGTATTGCAGTTCGGCACAGAGATCGTCGGCTCGGAAGACGGCAGCATCGCTGCGCTGCTGGGTGCATCGCCCGGCGCTTCTACCGCACCCCACATCATGCTGAACCTGCTCAAGAAGTCCTTCCCTGAGCAAATGGCCAGCGCCGAGTGGAAGAGCCACATCCAGAAGATCGTGCCCTCGTACGGCAACAAGATCAACGAAGACGCAGGCTACACCAATGAAATTCGTCGCATGACCAGCTCGGCCCTGAAGCTGCCCTATCTGGATGTGCCACTGACCGTGGGTAAGCAGGCAAACACTCCTGCCGTGAAGCCTGAGGCTGCACCCGCTGCACCCCAAAACCCCACGCAACTAAACAAGGAAATGCAGGCACTCTAAACCTGGTTGCCCAGACACCGGCCATGCCGGTATACCCCGCCGGCCTGTGCCGCGCGGGGTTTTTTCTTGGGACACCCAGCACTACCCGCCTGCTTCTTTTGCATGCACCGCCCCCTGACCCACGGCCCGACTGGCCGCGCACTGCTGCGTTTTGCCATGCCCCTGTGGGGCGGGTACATTCTGCAGTCGCTCAATACCTCGGTCAATGCCTTCTGGATCGGTCGCCACCTGGGTGAAGCTGCTTTGTCCGCCGCTGTACACGCCAATAACTTGCTGTTTTTGCTGATCGCCTTGGTGTTTGGCATCAGCCAAGCCACCAACCTTTTGGTGGCACAGGCTGTGGGCGCGGGCCAGTGGCGCTTGGCGCGGCGCACCACGGGCACGAGTGCAAGCCTGTTTCTGGCAGCGTCGCTGCTTATGGCAGCCTTGAGCTGGCCGCTGGCTGCCCCGCTGCTACGCGGCATGGGGGCGGATCCTGCCACCGCAGCGCTGGCACTCGATTACCTGCGCGTACTGCTCCTGGCACTGCCGCCCATGCTGCTGCTGATATTTGTGGCCGCCGTGCTGCGCGGCACGGGGGACAGCCGCACGCCCTTTATTGCACTGCTGGCCGTTGCCGCAGGCGATGCTGCGCTCAACCCCTTGCTCATCTTTGGCGCAGGCCCAATCCCCGCCTGGGGCATCGCGGGTTCTGCCTTGGCCACCCTGGTGGCCAACAGCTTAGGGTTGCTGGGACTGCTGACGTGGCTGCGCTGGCGCCGTGTGCCACTGTGGATAGGCTGGCGCCAACGCCACTACCTGCGACCAGCGCCCGCGCTGGTGCGCTGCCTGGTAACCAAAGGCCTGCCCATGGGACTGCAGATGCTCGTGGTCTCGCTCTCTTTGGTACTGATGCTCAGTCTGGTCAACGCCCACGGCGCCCAAACCTCTGCCGCCTACAGCGCAGCATTGCAACTGTGGACCTATGTGCAGATGCCTGCGATTGCCGTGGCTTCGGCCTGCACCACCATGGCTGCCCAGAGCATTGGAGCTGGTCAATGGGCGCGCGTGGCACACACAGCCCGCGCGGGTGTGGCCTGCCATTTGCTACTGACGGGCGTGTGCATCGCGTTGGCCCTGACATTTGAACGCCAGATACTTGCCCTGTTCCTGCCCGAAGGCAGCACCGCTCTGGAGCCTGCACTTCACATCAACCGGGTCGTGCTGGGCTCGTTCGCGCTGCTGGGGATCAGCAACGTACTTGCAGGGGTCGTGCGCTCCACGGGAGCAGTGCTGGTGCCGCTGGCTATCCTGGCCGCAGCCCTGTGGGGTGTGCGCCTGCCATTAGCCTGGGGGTTACAGCCCCTGTGGGGACTCAATGCGCTGTGGTGGAGCTTTCCACTCAGCGCTGTGATGTCGCTGCTAATGTTACTGACCTACTACCGCTGGGGCGGCTGGCGCAAAGCCCGGCTGCTAAACAACGGCTACTTGCCATCCTGAAAAACGCTGCGGCTTAGCCCTTGTCGCAGAAACAAAAAAGCTTCCCCTTGGAAGCCTTGGCTGGTACAGCGTATCAATGCAGCCGAGAGGGGTTCACCCCTTCTTGCGATCAGCTGCCTCGTCAGGAATCAGGCAGGCCTCTGCCACTTGCAGGTGGTTATCGCGGGCGAAGTTCAGTACAAAATCCCAAGCCATGGGTTCATGGGCCTGCAAGTCGCGGTGCACCACCACGCACTTGATGCCGTTCATCGTGGTAGGGATGCACCATGTGGAATAACCCAGATGGCTGCCGCGCTGGGCACCACCGGGGCGAAACTGACTCATCACTCCCGCCAATCGTTCGGCCCAGTCACTGGGGCGAAAGGTTTTTCCGTCCAAGGTCACGCCTTGGATGAACAGTTCTTTGGAGCTTGGGGAAACCATCAGGGTAAATCTGGGTAAAAAGGGTGCCAATCGGGATCGCCATCGTGGACACCATGGTCGCAATTCTAACTCTTATATAAGACAGGAACATGGCACGGGGGATTGAACCCATGTAGAGGATTCATCCAAATATGCAGCAAAAGCATGTGGCCTTGCTTGCAGGGCTCTAGAATCGTTCTCTTGTCTTTTGTTGAAACTCGCAAAAGTTGTGCCACGACTGCCATGTCCGGAGATTGATGTAATGACCGCTCACATTGAGGCTGCCTCGCCCCACGTAATGCCCACCTACGGCCGCGTACCTATCGCGCTGGAGCACGGCCGAGGCTGCCGAGTATGGGATGTGAACGGTAAGGAATATCTGGATGCACTGGGTGGCATTGCCGTCAACACACTGGGCCACAACCACCCCAAGCTGGTGCCCGCGCTGCAAGAGCAACTGGCCAAGCTCATCCACACATCCAACTACTACCATGTGCCGGGCCAAGAAACACTGGCCGCCCTGCTGACCGAGCGTGCAGGCATGACCAATGTGTTCTTTTGCAATACAGGTCTGGAAGCCAACGAAGCGGCCATCAAGATTGCCCGCAAGTACGGTGTCGACAAGGGCATTGAAAAGCCTGAAATCGTGGTTTATGACCATGCATTCCATGGTCGCTCGATGGCCACCATGAGCGCCACCGCCAACCCCAAAGTACGCAATGGGTTTGGCCCCTTGCTGGACGGCTTCACCCGTGTAGCCCCCAACGACTACGAAGCGCTGGTCGAAGCCACCGAAGGCAACCCCAACATTGTGGCCGTGATGATGGAGCCTATCCAGGGCGAAGGCGGCCTGCACCCCATGCGTGCCGACTACCTCAAGAAGGTGCGCGCACTGTGCGATGCCAATGGCTGGCTGCTGATCATGGATGAGGTGCAAGCCGGCATGGGTCGCACCGGCAAGTGGTTTGCCCACCAGTGGGCCGACATCACCGCCGATGTGATGACTCTGGCCAAGGGTCTGGGCTCGGGCGTGCCAATTGGTGCTGTCGTTGCACACAAGGCTGCGGCTGAGGTGCTCAAGGCAGGCAACCACGGTTCCACCTTTGGTGGCAACCCGCTGGCCATGCGTGCCGGGGTCGAAACCATCCGCATCATGGAAGAAGACGGCCTGCTGGCCCACACCACCGAGGTGGGTGACTACCTGAAAGCCAAGCTGCAAACCGAGCTGGGTGGCATTGAAGGCTTTGTCGAAGTGCGCGGCCAGGGCTTGATGATTGGTGTGGAACTGGCCAAACCCTGCGGTCAACTGATTGGTCAGGCTGCACAAGCTGGTTTGCTGCTGAGCGTGACCTCGGAGACCGTGATCCGCATCGTGCCTCCACTGATCCTGAGCAAAGCCGAAGCAGACGAAATCGTTACCAAGCTCAAACCTCTGGTACAAGCCTTGCTGGCTGCCTGACCCCAAGGAATCGTGCATGAAGCATTACCTGCAATTTAGCGACTTTACCGCCGACGAATACGACTACCTGCTGGCCCGCGCCGCCCTGATCAAGCAAAAGTTCAAGGGCTACGAAAAGCACCACACCTTGAGTGACCGCACGCTGGCCATGATTTTCGAGAAGGCCAGCACCCGCACCCGTGTCAGCTTTGAAGCCGGTATGTACCAGCTAGGTGGCTCCGTGGTCCACCTGACCACGGGCGACAGCCAGCTGGGCCGCGCTGAGCCGATTGAAGACAGCGCACGCGTCATCAGCCGCATGACCGACCTGGTCATGATCCGCACCTATGGCCAGGACAAGATCGAGCGCTTTGCCCAATATTCGCGCGTACCCGTCATCAACGGCCTGACCAACGAGTTCCACCCCTGCCAGATTCTGGCCGACATCTTTACCTTCATTGAGCACCGCGGCTCCATCAAGGGCAAGGTCGTAGCCTGGGTGGGCGATGGCAACAACATGGCCAACACCTGGCTGCAGGCAGCAGACTTGCTGGGCTTCAAGGTGCACCTGTCCACGCCCGGTGGCTATGAAGTGAACGAACAGCTGGCCTTCAGTGGCAAGCCCGTCAACCCCGGCTGCTATGAAGTGTTCAAAGACCCGCTGCAAGCATGCAAGGGAGCCGATCTGGTCACCACTGACGTGTGGACCAGCATGGGCTACGAGGCTGAAAACGAAGCACGCAAGAAGGCATTTGCCGACTGGTGTGTGGACCAGGAAATGATGGCAGCCGCCAAGCCCGAAGCCGTGTTCATGCACTGCCTGCCCGCCCACCGCGGCGAAGAGGTAGAGGCCGAAGTGATTGACGGCCCGCAGTCCGTAGTCTGGGACGAGGCAGAAAACCGCATGCACGTGCAAAAGGCGCTCATGGAGTACCTGCTGCTGGGCAAGCAGGCGGATTAACGCCTATCGCCATGCCATGACCGTGATGCGCGCCTTTTGCACGCCTCTCACAAAAACAGGAGCTGCTTACGCGCGCCTGCTAAAGCTTTCACACGTCTTTCGTTTGCAAAGCAAGGCAGCATCAGCGTTAGCAGCTCTTTTTTTATTTAAACCCCGCAGCACCATCACAGTCCTGCGCGGACAGCGCCCCTTTTCCTGCTCAGCCAGCGGTACACGCACTCTGGATCTGCGCCGCATGTCACGCTGCAGCAGCGCGCTGCACTCCATCGCCTGCAGCCACCTGCTGAAAACGCCCCGCTACCTGCTCGGCCACACCTAGGGCCTTTTCTTACTTTTTTTACATGGCATGCATGCGCTTTGCCGTGGGCTGGTCTGTGCCTTGCTTATGCAGTTTGGCGCCCGCCCACGACACGGCGATGTCTGCTGTGCGCCTTTGATTTTTTTGCCTATCGAAACCAAGCACTCCACCACTTCTCCCACCATGTCCGAAGCCATTCACCCTTGCCTGCTGTGCGGCAAGTGCTGCCAGAACTACCGCGTCGAGTTTTCCATTTACGAGCTGCAATCCATGGGTGGCACTGTGCCCGACCATCTGGCCCATGAAGTGCCCGGCAAAGGCAACCGCGCCCGCATGAATGGCACCGAGCAGCACCCCGTGCGATGTGCCGCACTGAGCGAGCTGCCCCATCTGGGCGAAGGCTGTGTGGGCTGCGGCATTTATGAGCAGCGCTCACGCCCGTGCCGCGACTTTCCCTTTGCCTCTTATGGCTGCCACGACACCCGAGAAAAATTTGGACTGCCTGCGCTGCAAGAGCATGAAATAACGCCGTGGCTGGAGAGTGCCTGATCCAAGGCAGCACTGCCTGACAGATCACAGCTGCTGCCGTCAACCCTACAAGGCTGTATACAGACATGAATAGTTGCTGGCCCCTTTACATCTGGGTCTGCAACACCATACATGGCGGAAAATGGCTCAACAACAAGCACCACCTGTACCTGCCACACTGAGCCACACACCATGCCTTGCTACGCCTACATTGCCACCAGCCTTGACGGCTTTATTGCCCGCCCCGATGGCAATCTGGACTGGCTGAACGCAGCCCAGGCCCGCATCACGCCACCCGAAGACTGTGGCTATGCCGCGTTCATGCAGGGCATTGATGCACTTGTCATGGGCCGCAACACCTACGAAACAGTGCGCGGCTTTACCCCCTGGCCGTATGACAAGCCGGTCTATGTTCTCAGCCGCACTGTGCAGGTATTGCCCGATGCACCTGCAGGCGTACAACTCTTTCAGGGCACGCCTGCTGAGCTGATTGCCCATGCCGGGCACCAAGGTCAAACACGGCTTTATATAGATGGCGGCTTGACCGTGCAATCGTTCATTGCGGCGGGTTTGCTCGATGAAATCACCCTCACCCGCATCCCGGTGCTGCTGGGCAAAGGTCTGCCACTGTTTGGCCCGTTGGGTGCGGGGCACACCGAGGTGCAGCTGCGCCATCTGGGCACGCGCAGCTGGGACTTCGGGCTGGTGCAAAGCCGCTACGCGCTGGAAAACAAAAAGGCCTAAAACGCTGGCCAGCGCCTCAGGCCCCATGTATTGGCCTCAACTGCGCTAAAGCCTCAGGGCTTTTTGGCAGCAGGCGCGCAACTGCTGCCCCCGCAGCCACTGCAACCTCCGCAGCCACCGCCTTTGGCCGCAGCCGGAGCCAGCGCTGGGTGCATGCGCCCAGCCTGCTGGCGCCAGCGCGCAGGCAGATAACGCCACAGCAGCGACACCACGGCCACTGCCACAATCAAACCAACCGTCCATTCTTGCCACATTGCGCAATCCTTTCGTTCAACCCCACCCCAGCGCCACAGCGATGCGGTAGGTCACAAAGCTGGCCAGATAAGCCAGTCCAAACAGATAGCCCGCCATGATCAGCGGGTAACGCCAGCCATTGGTCTCGCGCTTGACCATGGCCAGCGTCGAGATGCAGTGCGGTGCAAACACAAACCACACCAGCACAGACAGCGCTGTCGCCAGCGACCAGCTGCCTGCAATCAGAGGGCCCAGTTGGGCAGCCGCATCGTCGCCCGTGGCCGACAGGGCATACACCGTGGCCAGCGCACTTACCGCCACTTCGCGGGCTGCCATGGCAGGCACCAAAGCGATGGCAATCTGCCAGTTAAAGCCAATGGGGGACAGCACCATCTCCAGCCAGTGACCAATCTGACCGGCATAGCTGTAGCGGATGGCCCCTTCTGTAATGCCTTCGGGCGCACCGGGGTAGCTGGCCAGAAACCACAGCACGATGCTCACCGTCAAGATAATGCCGCCCACGCGGCGCAGGAAAATCATGGCGCGCTCATACAAACCCAGGGCCAGACTGCGCAGACTGGGCCAGCGGTAAGAGGGCAGCTCCATCAACAGTGGTGTGCGAGTCAAATTACTGCGCCCCAGCTTGGCCACCCATGCCACCGCCATGGCGCTGGCGATGCCACCGATGTACAGCGCAAACAGCACCAGCCCTTGCAGATTGAAAATGCCGCCCACCGTTTGATCCGGAATGAACGCAGCAATCAACAGCGCATACACCGGCAGACGGGCCGAGCAGGTCATTAGCGGCGCAATCATGATGGTCAACAGACGGTCGCGCCAATTGGGAATTGAGCGCGTTGCCATGATGCCCGGCACTGCACACGCAAAGCTGGATAGCAGCGGGATGAAAGAGCGCCCAGACAGGCCCACCGTACCCATGATGCGGTCCAGCAAGAACGCTGCACGCGGCAGGTAGCCAGAGTCTTCCAGCACCAGAATGAAGAAAAACAGAATCAGAATCTGCGGCAAAAACACCAGCACCGAGCCCGTACCTGCAATCACCCCATCCACAAGCAGACTGCGTAGCACACCCTCAGGCATGGCCCCTGACAGCCACTCGCCAGCAAACGCCACGCTGCTTTCAATGCCGTCCATCAGGGGCTCTGCCCAGCTGAAAACGGCCTGAAAAATCAGGAACAAAGTCACCAGCAACAGTAACGTGCCCCACAGCGGGTGCAACACCACCGCATCAATGCGGTCATCGCGGTGTGTGGATGTGGCGGGCTCCTGCACGGCAGCCTGCATGATCTCAGCCACCTGCTGGTGCAGGGCCAGCAGTTGCTCACGCGTATTGCGCCCTACCTCAGGCATAAATCGCCCATCCGCAACCGGGGGCTGCAGCGTGTGGGCCGACTGGCTGTCCAGCCAAGTCAAAAACTCTTTGGCTCCACTCTGGTGCACGCCCACGCTCTCGATCACTGGCACGCCCAGCAACGCGCTGAGCTTTGCCTTGTCGATGTGCAGGCTCTGGCGGCGCGCCATGTCGCTCATGTTCAGCACCAGCAGCATGGGCAGCCCCAAAGCGCGGGCTTCCAGCACCAGACGCAAATTCAGGCGCAGATGGGTGGCATCGGTCACGCAGACCAGCAACTCAGGGGGGGCTTCGCGTGCATGCTGACCCGTGACGATATCGCGAGTAATACGCTCATCATCGCTGTGCGCATCCAGACTGTAGGTGCCCGGCAAATCCAGCAGACGCACGCGGCGTTTGCCCGGCGTGGTCAGCCAGCCTTCTTTGCGCTCCACCGTCACCCCGGCGTAATTTGCCACCTTCTGGCGCGCACCTGTCAGCAGATTGAACAAGGCTGTCTTGCCGCAGTTCGGGTTGCCCAGCAGTGCCGCACGCAGTGGAGCAGATTCGCTCTGTGCCGATGGTGAACTCAAGTGCACAGGTACTTCGCGGGCATTCATTCTGTGACCTCCAACTGCACCAGCACCTTGGAGGCCTCGTGGCGGCGCAGCGCAAACGTAGCCTGCCCCACGCGCACCGCCAGCGGGTCTGGCCCGGGGAAGCCGGTAGCCACAACGCGCACCGTCTCCCCTGGCAAAAAGCCAATCTCCATCAAGCGCAGCAGCAAGCCATGCTCTTGTTCAGTGGCTGCTGGAGCCAGATCGATCACACGGGCGAGTACTTGCGGTGCAAGACAATCGAGCCCTACCACGGTCACAGCGCCGCTGGGCTTTGCAGGCGAACTCACCGCTTGCGGTGCCGCCGAAGAAAAAGTATGCATACGAGTTTTAATTGATTTTGATTCTTATTTTCTTTTTACTCCCATCGCTGAACCTGATGCCCGCCTGAACCAGAGTGGCGCAAAGGGCTTTTACACCCCTCAGGTCATCGCCCTCTGCGCTAGCCCCTTGCGGCAAAGGGGACCACATTTTCCAGACACAATCACGCAGCCCACCGCCCTGCACCCCACGTCCATGACCCACCCCTGCCTTACCTGTGGCGCTTGCTGCGCTGCTTTTCGCGTGGATTTTTCGATCTATGAATCTGAACCCCATGGCGGGCGCGTACCAGCCGGGCTGGCAGATGAAATCACCTCCACCCTGTGCCGCATGCGTGGCACTGACTACGCACGGCCCCGCTGCGCGGCGCTGACGGGCACAGTCGGCGAGAAAGCGGCCTGCGGCATTTACGAATGGCGTCCATCCCCTTGCCGTGAATTTGCAGCAGGCTCTGACGCTTGCAACCGTGTGCGTCTGCGCCAGGGACTTGCGCCTTTAGAGAGCGGTTTGCTCTAAGCGCCTCAACGCTAAACACAACAACACCACAGTTCCACACCGCATCACCACTTCACAGCTCAGACAACACAGCGCCGCCTGCCAAGCTCAGCGCAGTGCCTGCCGCATCTGTGGTGTGTACAAGTACCTGCAATTTCCGCGTACAGGTTGAGCCCCTATCGCCTGCAATTTTGTTCAATACCCGCCAGCACGCCTTCGGCACAGTGCGGCCTGTGAATGAACTACACACCACCTCGCTATTAACGACCTTGCTGGCCATGGCTGGCTTTGCACTGGTCGGTGCCATCACCCCCGGGCCTGTCAATGTGCTGGCTTTACGCCATGGCAGCCAGGGGCCGGGCTACCAAGCTTTGCTGTATGTACTTGGAGCCAGCCTGAGCTACGTTGTCGTAGTGGCTTGCATGGGTTTGGGAAGCGCCCGCCTGCTGGGGCGACACCCGGGGCTGGCACACAGCGCGCAATGGCTGTGCGCTGCCTACTTACTCTGGCTGGCCTGGCAATTGGCACGCGCACCTGCCTCGCCATCTGCTCAGCCATCTCCTGCTGCGCAGCCCACTGAGCGCCCCCGTCCATGGCAAGCTTTCACCCAGGGGGTAGCGGTGCAGATGCTCAACCCCAAGGCCTGGCTGTTTGCACTGTCTGCCGTAGGGCTTTACGCATTGCCGCAAAGCCACCGGCCATACGCCAATTTAGGGTGGCTGTGCGCGATTTCCCTGCTGGCTTGCCTGACCGGCGTCGGGTGCTGGGCGGTACTCGGGCGTATTTTGGTGCGCTGGCTGCATACGCCCCAACGCCAGCGAACCTTGAACCTGGGGCTGGCCTTGCTGCTGGTCGTCAGTGTGGTCACTGTGCTGGCATGATGCACGGGTCATGCGCAGCCCCTCGCCACACCAGTTCCACCGCCTAGCCGCCCTGCCTTGGGCAGAGTTGCGCGTGAGCCAGCAATCTCCACATTGCTACCGCTTGCACATGCATGCCGAGTATTCGCTGGGCATCGTGGACCAGGGCCAGACCTTGTTTCAGCATGCTGACGGCTGTGAGCTGTTGACCGCAGGCAGCGTGGTACTGATCGAGCCGGGTATCTGGCATGCATGCAACCCTGCACAGGTAGCGCACTGGTCGTATCGCATGCTGTACATCAACGCCGATTGGCTGCACGCACAGATGGGTGTTGCTAGGCTGCGTTTTCCCCAGCGTACAACGCATGCCACGGACACCCACCATCTGCTGCACGCACTGTGCCGGCAGCTGGAGACAGGCCACGCCAGCGCCAGCACAAGCCCCAGCACTGCCCCGGATGCCAGTGACTGGACAACGCAGTTGCTGCACCTGCTGTCGCAGCCTGCCATCGCAGAACCACTGGCGACTGCCTCGCCGGCGCCCCAGCCTGAGACAGCCGCCGTGCAGCACGCGCTGGAGCAGTGGCACCAGCACCCGGACACCGCGCCCAGCGTGCAGACACTGGCACAGACACAGGGCATGAGCGCCTCTCGTTTTATTCGCCATTTCAAGACTGCCACCGGCGTCACCCCCGGCGCATATCGCCTGAACCTGCGCCTCAATGGCGCACGCCGCCTGCTGGCACAGGGCACGCCACTGGCTGAAGCCGCCCATGCCATGGGTTTTGCCGACCAATCGCACCTGCAGCGTGCCTTCAAGGCCCACCACGCTCTCACACCGGGGCGCTACGCCCAAGGCCTGGCTTCACCAGCGCCCGCCAGTCTGTAAGACCTTGTAATCTCACTGCCTGCATCTACACAAGCACCTCCCTCGCAGCGCGGGCACACACATCGTCAGATACTGGTTACACCCGCTACTTCCAGCCAAGGAGGTCACCATGTTCACACTGTTAATGCTGATTGCCTGCGCTTTCATCGTGGGTGGCGTGATGATGGCGGTGATGTGCATGGAACAAACACTGACCGACAATCCAGGCGATTTATGAACGGTTGCTTCGACTTGTCTGTGCAATAAATCGCGCCTGCGCAGATACTTGAAGGTTTTGTTTCGACTAGAACCTTGGGCGCACATGGCCAACTTCCACGATATTCAACAACGCGAAACAGGCCTGCAACAACACCTGACCAGTGCCCAGATGGTGATGATTGCCATTGGCGGCGCAGTCGGTACCGGCCTGTTCATGGGCAGCGCTTTTGCCATTGGGTTTGCGGGCCCCGCCGTGCTGGTCAGCTACGCCATCGGCGCATTCATTGCACTGCTGTTAATCGGCTGCCTGGGTGAAATGACGGTGGCCCACCCCACCTCTGGCTCATTCGGCGCCTATGCCGAGTACTACCTGGGGCCTATGGCGGGGTTTGTGCTGCGCTATGCGTACTGGGCTGCGCTGGTGCTTGCCGTCGGTATGGAGGTCACAGCCGTTGGCATCTACATGGCTTACTGGTTTCCGCAGGTGCCGCAATGGGTGTGGGTTGCCGTGTTCTCAGCCATCCTGATTGGCATTAACCTGCGCAGCGTGAAAGTCTATGGCGCAGCGGAATACCTGTTCTCGTCCATTAAAGTCGCGGCCATCATTGCCTTTGTGCTGATTGGTGCCTACGTCGTATTTGGCAGCCACACACCCGGTATTGGTCTGCAGAACTACCAAAGCGGCGGCGGCTTCTGGGCCAAGGGCCTGGGCGGCATGTGGCTGGGCGTGATTGTGGCCATGTTCAGCTACTTGGGCGTAGAGGCGATTGCCGTGGCCGCTGGCGAGGCACAGCACCCACAAAAAGCTGTGCAAAGCGCCATGAAAACCACCGTATTGCGCCTGGTACTGTTTTATTTACTGACGCTGGCGCTGATGCTGGCCATCGTGCCGTGGACCGAAGCGGCCACCCAGACCAGCCCCTTTGTGCGGGTGATGGAGATCATCAACATCCCTTACGCCGCTGGCGTGCTGAACTTTGTGGTGCTGGTGGCAGCCCTGTCGGCCATGAACAGCCAGCTGTACACCACCTCGCGCATGATGTTCAGTCTGGCGCGCGCCAAGCAGGCACCCACCACCTTTGGCAAAACCAATCCCGATGGCGTGCCTGTGGCGGCCATTCTGGTCTCCAGCCTGGGGGCCGCCGTGGCCATGGTGATCAATGCCTTTTGGCCTGAGCAATCGTTCATGTGGATGATGTCGATTGCCATGTTCGGTGCCATGTTTGCGTGGTTCATGATTTTTGTGACCCACCTGGCTTTTCGCCGCCGCCGCGACCGCGAAGGGCTGGACCGCGTACCGTTTCGCATGTGGGGCTTCCCGTGGCTGACGCTGCTGGGCGCGGTACTGATGGGCGGCGTACTGATCACCACCGCCTTCACACCTGAGTTTCGCCTGACGCTGGCCTTTGGCTTGCCTTGGTTGCTGATGCTCAGTGTCATTTACCTGCTGCGCCGCGCACGCGCGGTGACACCCAACTGACTTAAACCTGCCATCACAGTGACACACGCAGCTTGAATGATTGTCCCCATCCTTCAACTGCTGTGACCACTGTGAACACTCTCCCTCGCCTTTCCTGGATTGCCAGCCTGTGTCTGCTGGCAAGCATTGCTACACCGTCCCACGCCAGCAGCGACACCCCAGCACATCAGGCCACTTTGGCGGGCCACGCGGTGCTGCCAGCGCTGAGCATCATGCCCGCCCCCGCAGACGCACCGGCCGACTTGCGCAGCAGCGGCAAATACACCACCACACCGCCAACCTACGTGCTGGGCAGCGTTGAAGGCCAATCCGATGGCCGCCCCACTGGGGTCAAGCTGCCTTTTGATGGCCAGCCCCGGCAGGGGCACTCGGGCATCGTGCGCATGAGCGATGGCTCCTTTTGGATCATCACGGACAACGGCGCTGGCAACAAAGCCAATTCATCGGACTTCATGCTGCACCTGAGCCACTACCAGGTCGACTTCAAGCAAGGTGATTTCAAATTGCTGGAAACCGTGTTCCTGCACGACCCCGACCGCAAAGTGCCCTTTCGCATCACCCAGGAAGGCACCGAAAAGCGTTACCTGACGGGCGCTGACTTTGACCCCGAAAGCCTGCAGATCGTTGGTCCCCACCTCTGGATTGGTGACGAGTTCGGCCCCTTTCTGATTCAGGCCGACATGCAGGGCAAAGTGCTGGCCGTGTTTGACACCCTGGTAGATGGCAAACCCGTGCAGTCGCCAGACCACCCCGCCGCACGCACCGCGGCTTCGCCCGATGCCAAACCTGTGGTCTACCCTGTTCGCCGCTCCAAAGGCTTTGAAGGCATGGCGGCCAGCCCCGATAGCAGCAAGCTGTACCCCTTGCTGGAGGGCGCACTGTGGGACAGCAAAACCGGCGCGCTGGAAAGCGACAACGGCGTCACCTACCTGCGCGCACTGGAGTTTGATGTGCAGGGCAAAAAGTGGACAGGCCGCCAGTGGAAGTACCCACTGGAGGCAGCCACGCACTCCATTGGCGACTTCAACATGATCAACGCCACCACCGCCCTCGTGATTGAGCGCGATGACGGCGAAGGCACCCCTGACCAAGCATGCCCCGCCGGTGAGAAACGCAACGATTGCTTTGGCAAACTGCCCGCCTTCAAGCGCGTGTACAAAGTTGAGATGAGCGAGGCGAATGTGGGCGGCTTGATGCGCAAGATTGGCTACATTGATCTGCTCAACATTCAGGACCCCAAAAAACTGTCCCGTAAACCGCTGACCCAGGGCGTGCTGCAGTTTCCCTTCTTCACCATCGAAAACGTGGCCGTGGTGGACAGCCAGCACATCGTGGTGGGCAACGACAACAACCTGCCCTACAGCTCCAGCCGCCACCCCAACCAGCAAGATGACAACGAGCTGGTGTTGCTGAACGTACGTAGCCTGCTGCAAGCCAAATAATCCGCACACCTGCATACTGGCAAGCCTGTGAGCACACTGCTCACAGGCTTTTTTACTGCCCGCATGCCATGACAAGCACCCGCCAGCTCTGGGACATCTCTGCCCCCATTCACCACGCCAGCCCGGTCTACCCCGGTGATACGCCGTACCGCCAGGTCTGGACAGCCAGCATTGGCCCGCAATGCCCGGTGAATGTCAGCACCATCGAGATGTCGCCCCACATCGGCACCCACGCCGATGCACCGCTGCATTACGACGCCCAAGGCCCTTCCATGGGTGCTGTCGATCTGGCCGCCTACGTCGGCACCTGCCGCGTCATTCATGCCATTGCCTGCGGACCTCTGATCGAGTGGCAGCACATTGCCCACGCCATCACACCTGATCTGCCCGCACGCGTGCTGGTGCGCACCTATGCCCAGGCACCACAGCACTGGGACGATCAGCTCACCGGCTTTGCCCCCCACACCATAGAGAGGCTGGCCGATCTGGGGGTGCAGCTTATCGGCATTGACACCGCCAGCATTGACCCCGCCAGCAGCCAGACACTGGACAGCCACATGCTGGTGCGTGCACGCAATCTGAGGGTGCTGGAAAATCTGGTGCTGGATGCCGTGCCAGAGGGCGACTACGAACTGATTGCCCTGCCGCTCAAACTCATGCAAGCCGATGCATCGCCGGTGCGTGCCGTTTTGCGCAGCTTGTAAGCCGAATCAGCCTGATGAGGTCGATGCATATCTGAGACAAAGCACTCTTCAGGCGAGCCTGCCTTTAACGCTTATGCTTCAAACGCCAAAAGCTATCAAAACCATATGACCGACCGCATCGCCATCATCGACTTTGAAACCACCGGCATGAGCCCCGCCCACGGTGCACGCGCCGCCGAGGTAGGTATTGTGGTGATTGAGGGTGGGCGCATGGTGGATAGTTTTCAAAGCCTGATGAACGCTGGCCAGCGCATGCCGTGGAACATCACCCAGCTCACCGGTATCAGCGACGCCATGCTGCAAGCTGCGCCGCCCGCAGACACTGTCATGCGCCAGGCGGCAGCCTTTGTCGGCAACACCCCCATGGTGGCGCACAACGCATCGTTTGACCGCAAGTTCTGGGTTGACGAGCTGCAGCGCGCAGATTGCGATGCTTCGCAACCCTTTGCCTGCACCGTGCTGCTATCGCGCCGCCTGTATCCGCAGGCGCCCAGCCACTCGCTGGGCCGCATCGTGCGTTTTCTGGATTTACCCCCGGCCGACAAAGCCCACCGTGCTTTGGCCGATGCCGAGATGACTGCACATTTGCTGCTGCGCATGCACAGCGATTTGCAGACACGCTGGCACATTCCCCAGCCCCGCTATGACCTGCTGCAGATGATTCAAAGCAGCCAGCGCCAGCACGTGCCTGCCTTGCTGCAACGCACATCGACCGAGCAAACACAGCCCGAACTGCCAGGCATTGCGCATTGAAAGACTTGCACCATAACTCTCATAAACAGAGCTATCAGCGCTTATTCAGCATTGTTTTCAAAGTCTTTTAATACGCAAACGCTTGCAGTACATACGCAAGCAGCTATTTATTTTGATTTTCAGATAGCGCCTTCTTGCTGCAGCAACTGCTGCTTGCGCTCCAGCCCCCAGCGGTAACCGCCCCAGCCACCATCACTGCGCAGTACGCGGTGGCATGGCACCAGCACCGCCAAAGGGTTGGCCGCACAGGCGCTGGCTACAGCGCGCACCGCCTGTGGCTGGCCTGCGGCCTTGGCCAGCTCGGTATACGTGCGCGTTTGCCCGGGGGGAATGCTGCGCAGCGCCTTCCAGACCTTGCGCTGAAAGTCTGTACCGCCCACCACATCCAAAGGTACAACATGCTGCAGCGTGGGGTGCTCCAAAATCTCCAGCACCGTATCGCTCCAGCGGTGCAGCAGCGGGCCGCCCGTATCCAGTTGCGCTTTGGGGTAGCGCTGCTGCAAATCGCTGATCAATGCAGACTTGTTATCGCCCAGCAATACAGCCGCGATACCTTTGGGTGTGGCCGCCACCAGCACCTGCCCCAGCGCGGATTGACGCAGGGTGTAGTGCAAGACCAAAGGCGCTGAAGAGGTGGAGGTGCGAGTGCTCATGGCAGCCACTTTATGCCACTCCAAAGACCCCGCCAAGGGCAAATCCCTACACAGTGGCGACAGTTCTTGTAAACGCTGCGCGCTACCCTTGCGGCCAGGAGACAGCCACGTGCCCAACAACACCCCCAACACAGCACCCAGCACCATGCAGCGTCAGCTGTGGATCATGCTTTTGGCATTACTCAGCGGCTTTGCACTCAGCCAGGCCTTTCGCACCATCACCGCCATCCTGGCCCAGGGCCTGCAGCAGGACTTTGGCATCAGCGCCAGCTCTTTAGGCGCATTTGCCGGCCTGTTTGGCCTGTCTTTTGGTGTCGCCCAGCTCATGATGGGCATTGGCATGGATTTGTACGGCCTGCGCCGCACGGTGCTGTGCGCTTTTCCGCTGGCAGCCTTGGGCTCTGCGCTCTCGGCTGCTGCGCCCAGCTATGGCTGGTTGATGCTGGGCCAGCTCATGATTGGCGTGGGCTGCTCACCGGCTTTTCTAGCCTGCACCATCTTCATTGCGCGCCATTTTCCGGCTGAGCGGTTTGCCTTCATTTCGGGCCTGTCCATGGGCGTAGGCGGACTGGGTCTGCTGTTTACCGGTACACCGCTGGCATGGGTGGTCGAGATGGGTGGCTGGCGCAGCGGGTTCTGGCTGCTCTGCGGTCTGTGCCTACTGTCGTGGCTGCTGATCTTTTTCAAAGTGCACGAGCCCGCTTTGCCACAGGCCGCCAGCACGGCCAAAGAATCGTGGGGCCGGGCCTTTATCCGCATGGCAGAGCTGCTCACCCTCCCCTACACCTGGGGCATGCTGGTGCTGGGCATGTCGTGCTACGCCGCTTTTTTGTCGTTGCGCGGGTTGTGGATTGGGCCACTGCTAATGGAGCGCCATGGCTTCAGCCTGGTGAGCAGCGGGCATGTGGCCTTCTTGGTGTCACTGATTTCGCTGTTCAGCCCTGCGGTCTTCGGCCGTTTGGACCCCGGCACCCTGCGCCGGCGTCAATGGCTGGTTAATTTTTCGCTGTGTATGGCGGCGCTGTTCGTGGTGCTGGCGCTGTGGCAGCAACCGGTAGCCAATGTGCTGACCCTGGTGGCCATGGCCATGCTCTCGGGGTACGGCCTGCTGCAATACGCCGATGTGCGTACCTCTTACCCCAACCACATGACAGGGCGGGCGCTGTCCCTGTTCACCATGGCCATGTTTCTGGGCGTGGCGCTGATGCAGTGGTTCACCGGCATCGTGGCGGCATGGGCCATCCGCCACGCCTGGGAGCCTTACACGGCGGTTGCCCTCACGATTGCACTATGGCTGGCAGCGGCATCTACGGCATACCGGCTGCTGCCTGCATCGCCCTTGCTGCAAGCTGCCAGAACGTAGCGCCTACAAGCTGCTGGCGCTAGAGCCATCGCCCCGGTACAGCCACGGCAAATCCATCAGCTGACTGCCAAGCATGCGCATGGTCAGATCGCGCCCCCAGCGCACAGGCCCGGTAGCATGAAAGATATTGCCATTGCGAATGGAGCGCGCTTGCACGCGTGCATTGCGCTCCCAGCGGTTGATGGCGTAGCGGCGCAGTCGCAACTCCACCTCCAGGTCATCCATCGCCAGCGCTCGCTGCAACTCTGCGGCATCTTCAATCGCCATGCCCGCGCCTTGCGCCAGATAAGGCCGCATTGGGTGTGCTGCATCGCCAATCAAGCCCACCAGCCCCATGGCCATGCCTTCTGGCCCTTGCAAAGGGGCACGGTCAGACAAGGGCCACAGCCGCCACTGCGCTCCAGCTGCAGGCACACTGCGCACCAGATCCTGCACATTGCTGGAGCAATGCTTAAGGGCTTGCTCCAGCGCCTGCGCATTGGCGGCATGATCCCAATGCTCCATGTCTTGCGGCGCAGGCCCTTCAATGATGACCACGATGTTCATCATTTCTCCACGCCGCACCGGGTAATGCACCGCGTGCATGCGTGGACCTAGCCACACTGTCACCTCATTGCTGCGCCAGCCCACAGGCACGTCTGCCATAGGCAGTAGCGCGCGGTATGCCAGGTGCCCCGACACACGCGGGCGGCTGCTGTCGCCCAGCAGGGGGCCACGCAATTTGCTCCATACGCCATCGGCCAGCATCAGCGCATCACCTTCCACCACCTTATTGGCCGAAGTGCGGATGGTGGTGACACGCTCTGTCCCCAGCAATTCGCTCACCTCTTGCCCAGAGTTGATAAAGATGTCTGCGCGCTGCTGCGCCGCTTGGTGCAACACACCGTGCAAATCAGCACGGTGAATCGTGACGTAGGCTGCGCCATAACGCTCCACCATGGATTGCCCCAGCGGCGCACTGGCAAGAACTTTTCCGTTGATGCCACTGCGTGCCACCAGTTGCTGGGGCAATGCAACCACTTGCTGCAAAGCTTTTTGCAGGCCCCAGGCCTGCAAACGTCGCACCACGTTTGGCCCTAATTGCACGCCCGCGCCCACTTCAGAAAATTGGGGCGCACGTTCAAACAAGCGTGCATCCCAGCCCGCATGCGATGCACCCAATGCGGCCGCCATACCTGCAATACCGCCCCCAGCAATCAGTACTTGTTTTCTCATGCGCCAAATTGTGGCGCTGAAATACGTGAGGTGTGCACTCACAGAGACAGATAAGTCTGATACGCCGCAAAATCTGCTCACTATTTAAGCAGCTCACTTCTATCACCCTGCCCCACACACTTCTGCCCAAAAGCCGTGGGCTGTATCCTTGATACGTCGTTGCCTTGTTTGATCGCACTTAAGCGTGCGGCGTACTGTCTGCGGCGTGCTACTTCTGGCCTCGTATTCGCCGCAAACTTTTAATTTACTGAGTCGTGTGAGCCGCTCTAAAAGGTCAGCTGCTGACTACTTAAAAGATAACAACGGCATGTCGGTGGACGCATAAAAAAACCCGCTACTGCGGGTTTTTTTAGACTCTTTAGATTTCAAACTTGCTGCGGTCTTGGTCTTGAATCCACTTTGGAGCTTTGCCACGCCCTGTCCACGTTTCACCTGTTTGAGGATTCTTGTATTTAGGCGCAACTTTGGAACCAGCGGAACTACTGCGTGCAGTGCGCGCGGCAGGAAATACATCAGCAGCACTCAGTCCATACTCTTCAATCAAGCCACGCACCTTGCTAACAGCCTCTGCCAATTCACGCTTGCGCGCTTCTTGAATTTGCTTTTCCAGTGCTTCACGTTGCTTCAAAAGATCTTTATAAGAGCTCATGTCGTACTTCCTTTAGTTAGGTGCAAAAATTATATATACCAATGTGTTTTTTATGAATACGCACACAAGTATTTATAAAAAATAAAAACCCCATTATTTAATGGAAAAATTTTATTCAATTTCTCATTGCTGCACGTTGTGGGCTACAGCACACCCCATCTGCAATTTACACTACGCCTATTGAATACCTGTCATTGCAAATGATGTATTCCTATTGAATTATCAAGAAAGCAAAGAAAGTGTCCACTTACTTAATTGGTGACATCCAAGGATGCGATAGCGCTTTGGAAAAACTGCTCCACCAAATCTCCTTCTCACCCAGCCGGGACACTTTGTATTTACTGGGAGACCTGATCAATCGAGGGCCTGAGTCGGCCGAGGTCTTGCGCCGCTGCATGCAACTAGGTGATGCCGTCAAACCCTTGCTGGGCAATCATGACTTGCACCTGCTGGCCAGTGCTTATGGTGTTCGCAAACCAGGTAAACGCGACACGCTGCAAAGTATTTTGAATGCCCCGGATCGCTCTGACCTATTGCACTGGGTTTCACAGCAACCTTTGGCGCGCTGCTTAGAGAGTGCTTCAGGTCAACGATTATTGATGGTGCATGCAGGTGTATTGCCTCAATGGAGCCTTGCAGACACGCTGGCACTGGCCGGTGAAGTACATCAGCAGATCAAAAGCGATGCCCTGCCTGAATTTCTCATGCATATGTATGGCAACACCCCCAATCAGTGGGATGCGCATTGGGTCGGCGCTGACAGGCTGCGCGTGATTGTGAATGCGCTGACACGCATTCGCTTTTGCTCTGCCGATGGTGTGATGGATTTTGAAAGTTCTGAATCTGCAGATGCAGCCCCTGCGGGATTAATCCCCTGGTTTGAATGTCCCGAGCGAAAAACAATGAATGACATTATTGCTTTTGGCCACTGGTCAACATTAGGACTGATCAACCGCCACAATCTCATGGCACTGGACACTGGCTGTGTATGGGGAGGTTGCCTCAGCGCCATGGAAATTAGCAGTGATTTTGCAGAGCGGCATTTGCACCAAATTCACTGCGAGCAGGCACAAAAACCTGGATAAACCAGAGCTGCACCCATAAAAAAACCACGCTCAATGGCGTGGTTTTTTTATGGGTGCAGCGACTTGTTAGAAGCTACCCATGGGCTTGAACAAGGCCGCAACCTTGCGTTTGGACTTCACGCCTGCAGCCGTTTTTGGCGCTGCAGGGCTGGCGTCCCATGCGGGGGTGTAAGACTCTCGCTCCTGATAAGGCTTATCAAAGAAGGGGTCTGCCGGAGCACTGCGCACAGGGCGTGCACCGCGCATAGGGCGGGTGCCTGGTACAGAAGCGCTGCGTTGCACCTCTTCACGGCCAGCCACTTCACGCTGGTTGTCACGATCACGGAAACGGCGGGCATCAGGCAATTGAATGGTTTCGACAGTGATCTTTTTCTTGATCAGCTTTTCGATATCAGCCACCAATTTGGTATCCGAGCTACTCACCATCGTCACAGCCAGACCGGTTGCACCAGCGCGGCCTGTACGGCCAATGCGGTGCACATAGTCTTCAGCGTTGAATGGCACGTCGTAATTGAACACGGCCGGCACATCTTTGATGTCCAGGCCACGTGCAGCCACGTCGGTACACACGAGCAGATCCATTTCGCCTTGTTTGAAGGCTTCCAGCGCCTTCAAACGCTCATCCTGGCTCTTGTCGCCATGCAACGCCGTTGCGCGATAGCCATCGCGCTCCAGAGCACGGGTCAAACGGGCGCATCCCAGCTTGCTGTTGGAAAAAATAAACGCCTGGCGAATGCCACGTTCTTTCAGCACTTCACAGATGGCACGGCGCTTGTCGTCGTCATTGGCTGCAATGAAACGCTGCTCCACCGTCGAGGCCGTCTCATTGGGGCGAGCGACTTCAATGGTGACGGGATCTTGCAGGTAGCTGCCTGCCAGGCGCTTGATTTCAGGCGAGAACGTTGCACTGAACAGCAGCGTAGTTCGTGTTTTGGGCAAATGGCTCAAGATGCGCTGCAAATCGGGCAGGAATCCGATGTCCAGCATGCGGTCAGCCTCATCGAGCACCACATATTCAACTTGATTGAGCACCACATTTTTGGCTTCAATGTGGTCCAGCAGGCGGCCCGGCGTTGCCACCAAGACTTCCACGCCTTTTTTCAGCTCCAGCGTCTGGGGCTTCATATCAATGCCGCCAAAAACCACGGTGCTGCGCAGCTTGGTGTGCTTTGCATACAGCGCAATTTGCTGAGCCACCTGATCGGCCAGCTCACGTGTTGGCAAAAGCACCAAAGCACGAACGGGGTGACGGGCAGGAGATGCAGAGGTGTTCTCATGCCGCATCAGACGTTGCAGCAGTGGCAGCGAAAAAGCAGCGGTCTTACCCGTGCCAGTTTGCGCTGCTCCCATCACATCCTTGCCGGTTAAAACCACCGGAATCGCCTGGGCCTGGATGGGGGTCATGGACTCGTAGCCCATTTCGGCCACGGCGCGTGCCAGAGGCTCCGCCAAGAGTAAAGAGGAAAAAGAACTTGTCATTGAGGGTGCTATTGTCGCACTGTGAACGCCAAGCACCTTGTGAGGTCTTTAAATCCAGCGTTTCTTCGCGGATTCCGTGGAAATAAAACCTCACTTAAAGCGCATTTTTGCTACAAGGTGCTGGCAGAGAAAGTGTCACACGATTGAACGGATCCCGTCTGCAAACCGGTTTTAAACCAGCGCTGACGCTGCGCACTGCTGCCGTGTGTAAAGCTATCGGGCACGATCTGGCCAGTCTGCGCCTTTTGCAATGCATCGTCACCAATTTTTGCAGCTGCGTTCATGGCCTCTTGGACATCCCCCTGCTCCAGAATTTGGCGCTGGCTGTCTGCATGGTGCGCCCACACCCCGGCCAGACAATCTGCCTGCAGCTCCAGCTTGACGGACAGCTTGTTGTATTCCACCTTGCTGACACGTCCACGCATTTGATCAACCTGGCCAGAGATACCCAGCAGGTTCTGCACATGGTGACCGACCTCATGCGCAATCACGTACGCCTGCGCAAAGTCTCCAGGAGCGCCCAGCTGGTTTTTCAGCTGGTCATAAAAAGACAGGTCAATGTAGACTTTTTGATCACCCGGGCAATAAAAAGGGCCCATGGCTGACTGGCCAGTGCCACATGCCGTAGCGATGGCACCGCGGAACAAGACCAATCGAGGGTCCTGGTAAGTTGCCCCGCCTTGCCGAAAAATTTGCGTCCACACATCTTCCGTATCTGCCAGAACGGTAGATACGAACTTAGCCATGGTGTCATTGGCCGGAGGCGCTTGCTGCTGCGTCGCAGGCATACCGCCGCCACCACTGATAACGCCCAAAATCGTCAATGGGTTCACACCAAGTACCCAGCCGCCGACCAGCGCAATCACGATCGTACCGATCCCGATATTGCGGCCACCCAGCATGGGTGCCCCACCGCCGCCACTTCGCCGGTCTTCCACGTTGTCCGACTGGCGATTGCCTTCCCATTTCATCGTTGTCTCCTCGACACCCTAAGGTAGCGCTTTGCGCGACATACCTGCATCTGTATTCATCGTCATTCGTGCTGCGCCACTTGCTCTTGCTCGTGCGACGCCTGCGGCATAGTCCCCACAGGCTGGTTGGACCAACTGGCGGAGCGGCTCACATTTTGCGCCCGTGCAGTGTGCATCTGCACTACGTCCATGAATGTGATGAATTGCCAAACCAGCAAGACAGCTGCACCAAAAAACAGGCAGCCACGCAAAAACAGACTAAAAAACACGTGATTCAGTTTTTGCTCGCTCATATCGAAAATCCGTCATGCAATGCGTGAATGCTAGTTTTTCGCTCACACCCTGCGTAGCGCGATGCATGCCAAGTCGTTGTAGGACTTTCATATACAGCGACCACCTCAAGGGCTCTTGGCTGGCAAACAAGCTACTTGACGCTCCAGCCTTTTTTTGCAAACACTGCATACCGCACCACCGTTGCTGCGGCCCTGACGTTAAATTCGCCCTCCGCCCACCACAAGATTCATGCCCCAAACCGCCCCTCCCTACCGGAGCCTTCGAACTCAAATTGCGCTGGTATTTGGCGGTTTTTCCGTATTTCTGGCCGTGGTGCTTTGTTTACTGGCTGGTGAATTTCTGAAGTGGCGTTTGCAGCAACAAGCCGCTACCGCCTTGCATATCGTGGCCAGTAATACCGCCACGATGCTGCAGCAAGATTTGCAGCAGCAAAGCCGCCGTGCGCAGGTGCTGGCTACATCCAAAGAATTGTGGGAACAAGGTTTGGCATCACGCGGTGTGGCCGATATGCTCAGCCGCATGCAGCACATCAATCCCCATAACGTGTGGATTGGGGTGGCCGACGTGCGCGGAACCGTGCAAAACGCCACGGGTCATTTGCTACAGGGCGCAGATGTCTCGCAACGCCCTTGGTTTCAGTACGCCCAAAGTGGCCCGTTCATCAGCGGGGTCTACGCCTCCAAGCAACTGACGGATTTGCTGCAAAACTCAGCTTCTGCAGAAACACTGCGTGTGATGGACTTTGCGGCCCCCATCCTCGGCCCTGACGGATCTTTGCTGGGTGTTCTGGGCATTCACAGCAGTTGGGACTGGGCACGCGATGCGGTCGAACGGCTGCAACAAGGTGCGGCAAAAAACAACCAGCAAAGCATTTTCATTTTCGATAAATCCGGTACGTTGATCTACGCCCCCAATGGAGTGACAGCGCCTTACTCCAAACTTGACCAGAGCCTTCCAGAGGTCATGGAGCGCAACAGCCCCAAGGCCAATTTGGTGCAATGGAAAGATCAGGCCCAGCCTTTCCTCACCTCCGCTGTGCAGCTTCCTACACCCAGCCCCGCCAATGATCTGGGCTGGTGGATTGTGGCGCGCCAACCTGTTGAAGCTGCCTATGCCGACGCAAACCGCATGTTGTGGCTTTCCCTTGGTTTTGCTGGCATTGCAGGCTTGCTCACCGCCTTGGCTGCTTGGTACCTGGCAAGACATGTGAGCGATGATTTGAAGCAACTGGCTCAGGCCGCCAGCCAGATTCAGGCCCACACGCACTCCGCCAGCATTCCGCTGCTTCATAGCAACCGCGAAGTCTTCAAACTTTCTCAGGCCTTGTCAGGCATGACAGCGCAGTTGCTGCGCGCCAATGAAGAGATGCAAAGACAGGTACACCGGCGCACGCAAGAACTGCAAGCTGCCAATGCCGAATTGCAGCGCCAGGCCAATACCGACGCACTCACCCAGCTGCTCAATCGCCGTGGTTTTGACACACAGGCCACGCTGGCTTTGGCTCTGGCGCGCCGCAGTGGCCGCCCCTTGAGCATGATCAGCCTGGATATTGACTTCTTCAAGTGCGTCAACGATCAGTTTGGCCACGATGTGGGAGACAGCGTCTTGGCCAATCTGGCAGACATCCTGCGCCAGCGCACGCGCCAAGCAGACATCGTCGCACGCATTGGCGGTGAGGAATTTGTACTGCTGCTGCCTGATACCAGCGCCAGCGCTGCACAGCGGCTGGCCCAAGAACTTCTAGAGAGTATTGAACGCACCCCCATACCGACGGTGGGCCACATCACCGTCAGCGCTGGCGTGAGCAGCTTGCGCAGCGAAGAGGCCACCGATGATCTGCACAGCATGATCAAGCGCAGTGACGAAGCCTTGTACGAGGCCAAACGCGCTGGCCGCAACCGGGTACACCGCACCGACTGAGGCCGTGCAGCCCAACAAAAAAGCGGGCTACCTGGCCCGCTTTTTTGTTGGGAATACCTTGCCAATCAAGTACGCGGCAAAGTCACGCCGTGCTGACCCTGGTACTTGCCGCCACGGTCCTTGTAGCTGGTTTCGCACGGCTCATTGCCTTGCAGGAACAGCACTTGCGCGCAGCCTTCGCCTGCATAAATCTTGGCGGGCAGTGGCGTGGTGTTGGAAAACTCCAGCGTCACATAACCTTCCCACTCTGGCTCAAACGGCGTCACATTCACGATGATGCCGCAGCGCGCATAAGTGCTCTTGCCCAGGCACACGGTCAGCACATCGCGTGGAATGCGAAAGTACTCCACCGTGCGGGCCAGTGCAAAGCTGTTGGGGGGGATGATGCAGTAGTCACCCTCAAAATCCACAAAGCTCTTTTCGTCAAAATTCTTGGGGTCCACCACGGTGCTGTGGATGTTGGTGAACACCTTGAACTCGCGTGCGCAGCGAATGTCATAGCCGTAGCTGGAGGTGCCGTAGCTGATGATTTTCTTGCCGTCGGCTTCGCGAATCTGACCGGGCTCAAACGGCTCGATCATGCCGTGCTGCTCCGCCATTTTGCGGATCCATTTGTCGCTCATGATGCTCATGAAAGTGTCCTGTTTCGCTGAATTTTGTATAGCATGAAGCGCTTTTTATATCAGCGCAATGGCGCTATTTTGCTTGAGAAACAATGGTTTGCTCAATCAAGCGGTCATCCCCGAGCACGATCATGGCAAATAGCAGCTCATCCAGCGATGCGGTTTGCTGTGTCTTGCGCGCCAGCAACGGGGTGCAGACAGGGTTGATGACAACAAAATCTGCTTCGCAACCGGGCTGCAAATTGCCAATCACACCCTCCAGACCTAGCGCCTTGGCCGCACCTGCTGTGTGCTGCCACCACAGGTGGGCGGGCTTGAGGCTCAAACCCGCTTTGCTGTGCTGCTCACGGCCCACGATGTAAGCGGCCTGCATGGTGCGAAATGGTGAAAAACTCATGCCGCCGCCCACATCGCTGGCCAGGCCATACATAAAGCCTGCAGCATCGGCTTTCAAATAATCAAAGTAACCGCTGGACAGAAACAGGTTGCTGGTCGGGCTGATGGCCGCAGCCGTGTGGGTTTCGCGCATCAGTGCGCGGTCGGTGTCGTCCAGCCAGATGCAATGGGCGTACACGGCACGCTCGCGCATCAGGCCAAAGCCGTTGTACACATCCAGGTAGCTGCGGGCTTGCGGATACAGCTGGCGTACCCAGCGGATTTCATCGAGGTTTTCTGAGACGTGCGAGTGCACCCACACATCTTTGTACTTGGCCGCCAGCTCACCTGCCCCGCGCAATTGCTCTGGCGTGCTGGTGGGCGCAAAACGTGGGGTGATGGCATAGCCCAAACGGTCTACGCCGTGCCAGCGCTCAATCAGGTTTTCGGTATCGATCAAACTCTGCTCGGTGGCATCGCGCACGCCATCCGGGCTATTGCGGTCTTGCAGCACCTTGCCTGCCATCATGCGCATGCCGCGCTGTTGTGAGGCGTGCATGATGGCATCCACCGATGCGGGGTGCGAGGTGGCAAAAGTCAGCGACGTAGTTACGCCATTGCGCAGCAATTCATCCAGAAAGAACGTGGCCACGCTGTCGGCATAGGCCCGGTCATGAAAGCGCGATTCATGCGGAAAGGTGTAGTGCTCCAGCCAGGGCAGCAATCCATCGGCCGGAGCGCCAATCACATCGGTTTGCGGGTAGTGGATGTGCATGTCCACAAAACCGGGGGCAATCAGCCGGCCCGGCAGGGCGACGAGCACTGCGCCCGGCTGGTTCACATACTGCGCTTGCAGTGCCTGCCAGCTGCCTGCCGCAACCACCCGCTCCTGGCCCTTGGCGTCAGGCGCTACCGCCAGCAGCCCGTCGCTGTCATACACGGGGCTGCCATCTGGGGCAAAGCGGAGCAAGGCACTGCGGTAGATTTTCATGGACACGGCACTCTCTACGGTTGCACACATTTCAGGAGCAGCTTGCGCTGATATTGATTGCTTTTTACGCATGAATCATGCCAAAGCCTAGCAATTACGTGCGCAAGGCGCTCCTGATTTTCCGGCGTAATCGCTGTGCACAGTCTACGTATTTACCGCCCGCACGCACAGGTGCCGCGTTACTTGACGCTGCCAATCACGCCTTCTGCAAGCCAGTCCATGTGGTGTAGCTGCTCGTCAGTGAGTTGCGCACCCTTGGCAACGCGTTCTTTGCCTTGGTTGTCGCGAATTGCAGCTTTCACGGCCTTAAAAGGTTGCAGCTTGCCTGCGGCCATTTCTTTCTGGCGTGCCAGCACCTCATCACGCACGGCTTGTGGCAACTTGGGGCCAAAGTGCTCTACGCGCACCATGCCCTCTTTCACACCACCCCAGGTGTCGCCCGGCTTCCACGTACCGTTTTGCACCGCCTTGGCGCGCGCAGCGTAGTAGTTGCCCCAATGGTGGGTGATGGCCATCAACTGGGCATCAGGCGCATCTTTGCGCATGTCGGAGTGAAAGGCGATGGCCATCTTGCCGCGCTCTTGCGCCGCCGCCATGACTGCCGTGGTCGCCACCTGAAAGGACAGCACATCAGCGCCCTGGTCCATCAGCGTCATGGCGGCCTCGCGTTCGCGTGCGGGGTCAAACCAGGCGTTCAGCCACACCACCTTGACCTGCGCCTTGGGGTTCACGCTGCGCATGCCCAGCACAAAGGCATTCACGCCCTGCACCACCTCGGGAATGGGAAAGCCCGCCACAAAACCGGCTACGCCCGTCTTGCTCATGCGGCCTGCCGCCACGCCAGACAGGTAACGCCCTTCGTAATGGCGGGCATTGGCCGTGGCCACGTTGTCGGCCTGCTTGTAGCCCGTGATGTTTTCAAACTTGACGTTCGGAAACTCACGCGCCACACGCAGCGTTGGCTCCATATAGCCAAAGCTGGTGGTGAAGATGAGCTGATTGCCCTGCGCTGCCAGATCGCGAATCACGCGCTCGGCATCTGGGCCTTCGGCCACGTTGTCCACCGCCGTGGTCTGCACCTTGCCGGCCAGGTCGCGCTCCAGTTGCAGGCGGCCTTCTTCGTGCTGGCGTGTCCAGCCCGCAGGCAGTACAGGCGTGACGTAGACAAACGCCGCTTTGAGCGGTGTCTGGCTGGCAGAAGCTGTGGGTTTGGGGGTTTGCGCTGACGCGCTGACGACAAAACAAGCGGCCACGAGCGTGGCTGCGAGGTTTTTGTACATGGTGTTCCTCTACATGGCTCCAAAATAAAAAACACAAGCCAATGGAGCAACCGGCTTGCGAAGGGGCGAATTCTAGCGCTGCGCATTAGCCTTTGCTGCGTTCGGATTAACCAGACTGGCGGTCAGCGGCCTGTCTGCCTACGATGACAGGCATTCACAGGAGGAGACAGATTGCCATGCCCATGTTTATTGACACATCCCCATCCGGTCACTGCATTTTTTGCAAGATCGTGGCGGGCGAGATTCCAGCGGCCAAAATTTATGAAGATGCACTAACCGTAGCGTTCATGGACATCGGCCAGGTCAACCCGGGCCATGTGCTGGTCGCCAGCAAGCGCCACGCAGTGACCCTGCTGGAACTGACGGCCGAAGAAGCAGCCGCCATCATGCAGACCGCACAGCGCGTGGCCGTGGCCGTGGCCGCACAGGCTGCGTTTGACCCCGATGGCATCACCCTCTTTCAGGCCAATGGCGCAGCGGGCGGGCAGACGGTGTTTCACTTTCACATGCATGTGCTGCCGCGCCATGAAGGCGATGGCATGGCGCTGGCCTGGCCACGCAAAGAGCCGGGCATGCAGAAGCTGCAAGCCTACGCAGAGCAACTCAAGGCAGCGCTGCAGGCTTAGGCCAGGGTTTAGGCTTGGGTGTCTTTGTTGTTCAAAAAAGTAGCTGCTAGCGCTTATGCAGCAAAGGTTTCAGATATAAAACTATCGCAAACCCTTTAACAGCCTACGCTAGCAGCTATGTTTTATGCAGCCATACTGTCAAAGCAGGCATCGAGCTGCTGCACCCACACGGCTTGCTGCTCTGGGCTGGCGAAGGTGGCCTCCAGGCTGTTGCGGGCCAGCTGGTAGGCCTGCTCAGCCCCCATCCCGGTAGCCGCAAAGACTTGCAGGTAGTTCTCGTTCACGTAGCCGCCAAAGTAGGCCGGGTCGTCTGAGTTGACGGTCACGTTCAGCCCAGCGGCCAGCATGCGCGGCAGATTGTGGTCGCGCAGGTCGGGAAAGACACACAGCTTCTGGTTAGACAGCGGGCATACCGTCAGCGGCATGCGCGTATCTGCCAGACGCTGCATCAGATCCCAATCTTTTTCTGACTGCACGCCGTGGTCAATACGCTGCACTTGCAGCACGTTCAAAGCGCTCCAGACATAAGCCGGGGGCCCTTCTTCGCCCGCATGGGCCACCAAGTGAAAACCCAGCGCCTTGCACTGCTCAAACACACGCGCAAACTTCTCTGGCGGGTTACCCACCTCTGAGCTGTCCAGCCCGATACCGATGAAGTGCTCCCGATAAGGCAGCGCGGCATGCAGGGTGTCAAAGGCGGCCTCTTCACTGAGGTGGCGCAGAAAGCTCAAAATCAGTCCGGCGCTGATGCCCCACTGGGCCTGAGCGTCCTTGCAGGCGCGCGCAAGGCCATGAATCACGGTCTCCATCGCCACGCCGCGCTCGGTGTGGGTTTGCGGGTCAAAAAAGATTTCTGCACGCACCACGTGGTCAGCTGCGGCGCGCTGGAGATACGCCATGGCCATGTCGTAGAAATCTTGCTCTTGCAGCAAAACGCTGGCACCGGCGTAGTAGATGTCCAGAAAACTTTGCAGATCGGTGAAAGCGTAGGCCGCACGCAGCGCCTGCACATCGGCATACGGTAGTTGCACACCATTGCGCTGGGCCAGCGCAAAGATCAGCTCGGGCTCCAACGAGCCTTCAATGTGCATGTGCAGCTCTGCCTTGGGCATGGCGCGCAGCAGCGCGGGAACGCGGTCGGCCGGTATGCGGGAAACCGTAGAGGGCACTGCGTAGGTCATCAAAAAACTCCGAAAGTGACGCCGCTGGCTTTCAGGTAGCGGCGGTAAGCAGCCGACATGCGGTCTGCCGAGGAATGCAGCTCAGCGCGCGGGTCCAGCGGCAAAGGTTTGGGCAATTGCGACTCCAGCACCGGCTGGTCCTGCGTGAAGATGGTGTGCTGAAAAGCCTGCAACTGCTCGTCGCTCGATTCAAAGTCTGCCACGGCCAGACGGAACCACACGCGGCTGCTCTCTGGCGTGATGGGGCAGATGAACAGACCAATGGCTTCGCGCCAGCCGTCCTTGGTCGTACCTTCTTCGGGAATCTTGGTCAGCAGCGCGGTGTAAGGCCCCGTGACTTCGTAGGTGTAGTGCACCTGTGCCGGCTTGGTGGAGTGCAGGTTGGACAGTGGCTGCACCGCCTTGCAATTGGTGGCCTTGACACCAAACGCCGTGTTTTCTACGTTGTAGGGGGACATTTCCGTCGCATCGCGGCTGCCCAGCCAGCCTTCGTGCACGAAACCAAAGTGCGACATGTCCAGAAAGTTTTCAATGATGCGCGGCGCGCTGGCAGCCACGTCGTATGGGCCGCAGCTGACTTTGCGCAGGCGTGCATCGTCTTCGGCTTCAAACACGGGCAGGGGCACATCAGCGGCCTGCAACTGCACCCAGATCAGGCCGCAGGCTTCCTGCACACCAAACGATTTGACGCAATGCTGGGGTGGCGGCGTGAAGCTGGGCACAGCAGGCACCTTCACACACTGGCCACTGTCTGCAAATTGCCAGCCGTGGTAGGGGCACTCCAGATTGCCCTCATTGATACGGCCCAGTGACAAGCGTGCGCCCCGGTGCGGGCAGCGGTCCACAAAAGCGTTGGCCACACCAGCGGCATCGCGCCACAGCACCAGATCTTCGTCGAGCAAACGCACGCCCACAGGGCCTTGCTGCACATCGCTAGAAAGGGCTACGGGGTGCCATTGGGTTTTTTCCATCATGGGGATCACTGTCACAGTTGTTTTCATAGACCGCGATCTTTCCAAAAAAAAGGGCAGCCCATAGGCTGCCCTTGCAATATCCGAGCCAGTCAGAGGCTCGTTGGTGATGGCTTACTGGCCGGGAACCTTACCTTCTACGCCCTTGATGTAGAAGTTAACACCCGACAGGAAGGCATCGTCAGCCACCGCGCCGTCAGCCAAAATTTCCTTGCCATCATTAGATGCGAGGGGGCCCTTCCAGATCTTGAACGAGCCAGACTTCAAGCCTGCCTTCACTTCGTCAACCTTGGCTTTCAACTCGGCAGGAATGTCCTCAGCCAGCGATACCAGATCGATCGCACCTTCTTGCACACCCCACCAAGCACGGCCCGTGGTCCATGTGCCGTTGAGCACATCGTTGGTGGCCTTGATGTAGTAAGGCGACCAGTCAATGATGGCCGAGCCCAGGTGGGCTTTAGGACCGTAGGCGGTCATGTCCGAATCCCAGCCAAAAGCGCGCTTGCCCTTTTCTTCGGCAGTCTTGAGCACGGCAGGCGAGTCGGTGTTTTGGAACAGGATGTCAGCGCCACCGTTGATCAGGCTGGTGGCCGCTTCAGTTTCCTTGGGTGGGCTGAACCATTCGTTCACCCACACCACCTTGGTGGTGATCTTGGGGTTGACCGACTGGGCACCCAGCGTAAAGGAGTTGATGTTGCGAATCACCTCAGGAATTGGCACGGAACCGACGATGCCCAGGGTGTTGGTCTTTGTCATGCCACCCGCAATGACGCCCGCCATGTAAGCACCTTCGTAGGTGCGGCTGTCATAGGTGCGCACGTTGTCAGCCGTTTTGTAGCCGGTGGCGTGTTCAAATTTGACATCTTTGAAATCTGGCGCAATCTTCTGGATGGAGTCCATGTAGCCAAACGTTGTGCCAAAAACCACCTTGTTGCCCTGGTTGGCCAGATCACGCAGCACGCGCTCTGCATCGGGGCCTTCGGGCACGCTTTCTACATAGGAAGTGACGATCTTGTCACCCATGACTTCTTGCAATTTTTTGCGTGCCGTATCGTGCGCAAAGCTCCAGCCGCCATCACCCACCGGGCCGACATAAGCAAAAGCAATCTTCAGCGGCTCAGCCTTGGCAGGTGCCTCTGCGACGGGTGCAGCAGCAGGTGCTGCAGCAGGTTCATCTTTCTTACCGCAAGCAGCCAAAGCAGTCACGGTCAACGCCGAAATAGCTGCCAGTTTGAACATGGAACGTTTGTTCAGATCAGTCATGAATCATCCTTTTGGATCGGGGAGTAAGCAAACCATTGCAGCAACACCTGCGCCCAGCCTTTTGAGCCAGCGCTTCAAGCAACCACTGCCAAAGGCGTGATGGTTGCATAAAACAGCCGCGCTTTTACGAAACAGGCACATCCTAGCGCTGCTGTTTCATAACCGGTCAATTCACGTGTGGCTGCAGCCTGCGGCGTTGCATTCATGCCCAATCGCAAGATGTATGCCATTTCGTACGCAAAGTGGGTATACCGAAGGCGTTTTCTGTGCGTGCCTGAGGCACAAAAAAGGCCTCCGTTCAACGGGAGGCCTTTGGCATCACGCAAGGGCCGTTGGCCCTTGTGATGGATGACGAAGTTTTACTTGCCAGCGCCTGGCACGTTGCCTTCAACGCCATTCACATAGAACTTGATGCTGGTGATGAAAGGCATGTCAGCCACTTGGCCATCGGCCAGCAACTCCTTGCCAGTGTTGTCCTTCAAAGGGCCCTTCCAGATTTGGAATGTGCCGTCCTTCAGACCCTTGCGTACTTCGGCAACCTTGTCTTTGATCTCTTGTGGGACATCGTCCGAGATCTTCACCAGGTCCATCGCGCCTTCCTTGACGCCCCACCAGAAGTTCTGGCCGTTTTCTACCTTGCCGTCCAGCGCATCTTGCACCACCTTGGTGTAGTAAGGCGCCCAGTCAATCACGGCAGAACCCAGGTGGGCCTTGGGTGCGTAGGCGCTCATGTCGCCATCCTTGCCAAAGGCGTACACGCCGCGCTCTTCTGCCGTCTTGAGCACTGCAGGTGAGTTGGTGTTCTGGTACATCACGTCCACACCGCCGTTGATCAGGCTGGTGGCCGCTTCTGCTTCTTGGGGTGGGCTGAACCAGGAGTTCACCCACACCACCTTGGCCTTGATGGTGGGATCAACGCTTTGCGCACCCAGCACAAAGGAGTTGATATTGCGCACCACCTCAGGGATTGGCACCGAAGCGACAACACCAATAGTCTTGGTCTTGCTCATGGCACCAGCCACGATACCGGCCATGTACGCGCCTTCAAAGGTCTTGGCGTCGTAGGTTGAGCTGTTTGCAGACTGCTTGTAGCCCGTTGCGTGCTGGAAGTTCACTTCTGCCAGCTCAGGGGCCAGCTTCTGCACATACTCCTGGTAGCCAAAGCTGGTTGCAAAAATCAACTTGCTGCCTTGCGCTGCCATGTCGCGCATGACGCGTTCGGAGTCTGGACCTTCAGCCACGCTTTCCACAAACGAGGTTGCGATCTTGTCACCAAACTTCTCTTGCACTGCCTTGCGGCCCAGCTCGTGCTGGAATGTCCAACCGCCGTCCCCAATGGGGCTCACGTACACAAAGCCAACCTTCAACGGTTCGCTCTTGGCAGCAGCGTCTGCGGCAGGTGCTGCAGCAGGTGCAGGAGCGGCTTCTTCTTTCTTGCCGCAAGCGGCCAAAGTGGCAATGGTGATGGCCGACAGGGCCACCATCTTCAACACGGTGCGTTTGTGCAGTTGGGACATGTGTGTTTCCTCGACATGGATATAAAAAAAGGCGGACTTGAAAAGCCCGCCTTGCGCTTTGCGTGCCCTTTTCCAGAGCACAAGCGTCATGGTTGTCAGCTCTTTTTAAGAGCCCGGGTAAAACGGCTTTCCAAGCGAAGCCGGCATGTTCGCACGAATCCATGCAGGATTGCGCGAAATCAGCACCAAAACGACGATGGTCGCCACATAAGGCAGCATGCTCAGCAGTTGGCTGGCAATGTGCACGCCCGAGGCCTGCAGGTGAAATTGCAACATGGTCACACCGCCAAACAAGTAGGCACCCAGCAAAATTCGCGTTGGCCGCCATGTGGCAAAGGTGGTCAGCGCCAATGCAATCCAGCCTCGGCCAGCCACCATGCCCTCCACCCATAAAGGCGTATAGACCGTAGACACATAAGCACCTGCCAGACCGCACAGTGCGCCACCTGCCATGACTGCGCCCAGGCGAATCATGCGCACGTTGTAGCCCAGCGCATGGGCAGACTCTGGCGACTCACCCACCGAGCGCAAGACCAGGCCCGCACGCGTGCGATACAAGAAATACACCAGCAGCGCCGCAATGATGATGGCCCCGTACACCAGGGGATGGTGACGAAACAAGGCAGGGCCAACCACAGGCAGGTCTGCCAGATAGGGGATCGCAAACTTGGGCGACTCTGGCATTTTGGCCTGGACATAGTTCAAGCCGGCAAATGCCGAAAATCCTGCGCCAAACAGGCTCAGAGCCAAGCCGGTGGCCGACTGGTTGGTATTGAGCCAGATGACCAGCACACCAAAAATGGCGGCCAGCAAAGCACCTGCCCCCATCCCTGCCAGGAAACCAATCCACGTGCTGCCGGTATGTACCACGGCAGCAAAACCTGCCAGCGCTGCGCACAGCATCATGCCTTCAGCACCCAGATTGATCACACCCGCTTTTTCATTGATAAGCAGCCCCATCGCAGCCAAGGCCAGCACAGTGCCAGCGCTCAGCGTTGAAGCAAACAGCAATGCATACGCGTCCATTACGGGGCTCCCTTCACTGCAGGTTTAGCGGCCACCCAGCGGACACGATAGGCAATTAAAGTATCGCAAGCCAGCAACGTAAACAACAGCAGCCCCTGGAACACACCAGTCAAAGATTTAGGCAAGCCCAAGCGCGACTGCGCCAGCTCGCCTCCGATATAGAACATGCTCATCAAAATCGCCGAAAAAATCATGCCAACAGGATGCAGGCGGCCGACAAAGGCCACGATGATGGCGGCAAAGCCATAGCCAGCTGGTACATACGGGGTCAACTGCCCAATGGGGCCTGCCACCTCCAGCGCACCCGCCAAGCCAGCCGTGCCGCCAGATATCAGCAACGCAGTCCACAGCGCGCGGCGCGATGAAAAGCCTGCGTAGCGTGCTGCGGCAGGTGCCATACCGCCCACTTGCTGGGCAAAACCGGCCTTGGTACGGAACAAAAACACCCACAGTGCCGCCACACCGAGCAACGACAGCAGCGTGCCAATGTGCACGCGGGTGCCTTCAATCAGCTTGGGAATTTGCGTGACGCGCTCAAACGCCTTGGACTGGGGGAAGTTGTAGCCCATGGGATCCTTCCAGGGGCCATAGACCAGGTAGCCCAGCACCAGCGTACCGACGTACACCAGCATCAGGCTCACCAAAATTTCATTGGCGTTGAACTTGTCGCGCAAAAATGCCACGATGCCCGCCCAGAACATGCCGCCCAGCACCCCGGCCAGCAAAATGGCCGGAACAATCCAGGGCCCCGTGCTTTTGTCTGCCAGCAGCGCCACACCACCTGCTGTGACAGCGCCAATGACAAACTGCCCCTCTGCCCCAATGTTCCAGATGTTGGAGCGAAAGCAGACCGACAAGCCCAGCGCAATCAGCAGCAAAGGCGTGGCCTTCATCACCAGCTCACCCAGGGCATAGCTCGTTTTGATCGGCTCCCAGAAAAAGGCCTGCAGGCCCTTGACGGGGTCCTTGCCCAAAGCAATGAACAAGATCACACCAATCGCCACCGTGATCAACAGCGCCAAGATGGGTGCGCCATAGGTCCAGAATTTGGAAACCTGAGGACGAGGCTCGAGCTTAAACATGCTGCGCGCCTCCGTTTTCTGCTTCAACCTGGGCCAGGTGCTGCTGCACATCGGCATTCCACAAACCACTCATCCATTCACCCACTAACTGCAGCGTGGCATCTGCACGCTGCAGCGAAGGGCTCAGCTGCCCCTTGGCTATCACGTGTAAACGGTCACTGATTTCAAACAATTCGTCCAGCTCTTCACTGAGCACCAGCACCGCACAGCCCGCATCGCGCAGCGCCAAAATCTCACCACGAATCTGCGCCGCAGCGCCCACGTCCACACCCCATGTGGGCTGCGAGACAATCAAAAGCTTGGGCTTTGCATCAATTTCCCGTCCGACGATGAACTTTTGCAAGTTACCGCCGGAGAGCGACTTGGCGGGCGCGTTTGGCCCTCCCGCCTTGACACCAAAGCGCCGGATGATGTCTGCCGCATGCACCTCCAGCTTGCCAATGCTCAGCCACCCGCCCTTGCCCACCGCGTCATCGCGTGTCAGCAACATGTTGTGTGCCAGCCCCATGGTGGGCACGGCACCACGGCCCAAGCGTTCTTCAGGCACAAAGTGCAGGCCCAACTGGCGGCGCTGCTTGGGGTTCAGGCGCCCTGCCGCTTTGCCAGCCACTTGAATCATGTCTGCCCCGGCTCTTGTGTCTTCGCCAGACAGCGCATAGAGCAACTCGCGCTGGCCATTGCCCGAGACACCGGCAATACCCAGCACCTCACCGGCACGCACTTCAAACCGCATGTCAATCAAGTCCACGCCGAACTGATCTTGCTTTTTGAGGCTCAAGCCACTGACATGCAGTACCACGCCGCCAGTTTTTACTTCACGGTATTGCAGCGCTGGTGGTTCGGCACCAATCATCAAGCGCGACAGCGAAGCATTGGTTTCTTCTTGCGGATTGCAGTAACCCGTCACCTTGCCGCCACGCAGCACCGTACAGGCGGTGCACAGCTCGCGAATTTCATGAAGCTTGTGGCTGATGTACAAGATAGAACAGCCTTGCGAGGCCAGCTTCTTGAGCACCACAAACAATTTGTCTACCGCTTGCGGTGTGAGCACGGACGTTGGCTCATCCAGGATCAGTACGCGTGGGTCAGTCAGCAAAGCGCGAATAATTTCCACACGCTGCATCTCACCCACAGACAAGGTGTGCACAGGGCGCAGGGGATCAATATCCATGCCGTATTCAGCGCCCTTGGATTCAATGCGTGCAGTCACCTCTGCCAAAGACATGCGCTTGTCCAGGCCCAGCCAGACATTCTCTGCAACGGTCAGCGTGTCAAACAGGCTGAAGTGCTGAAACACCATGGCAATACCGTATTGGCGCGCCTCTTGAGGGTTGCGAATGTTGACGGGCTTGCCATCAAACAGCACCTGACCTTCATCAGGCTTGACCGTGCCGTAGATGATCTTCATCAACGTGGACTTGCCTGCACCGTTTTCACCCAGCACGGCGTGTACTTCACCGGGTTGCACCGTCAGCGATACCCCGTCATTGGCCACCACGGCCGGGTATCGCTTGGTAATGCCCACCAGCTGCAAGCGCGGTGGCACGGCACCGGGCGTGGGGATGGATTGAGGGGAATTCATGCGCGAGATTGTTTCAGTTTCAATAATTCTTGTGAACAAACCTGCTTGGTAGCAGATTTGGCTTAAGTTAATAGCTATATTTTTTATAGCTTCATCGCAGTATTCTTTACGGCTTCTCGCAGCCAGACACCGGCACTGGAATGGTGCGTTCGGTCGTGCCACAGCTGGTAGTAGCGCATTTGCGGCAGTGCAATCGGGGGCGGCAAAATTGCCAGCGGCAGTTGCGCGGCATAGCGCTCACAAAACTGTCGGCCTGTCGTCAATACAAGCAAGCTCGATGCCACCATCTGCGGCATCAAACCAAAATGCGCACAGCGCACCGCAATATTGCGCCGCAAGTCCAGCGCATTCAGCGCCTCATCAATGACGCCTTTGGCACCAGGATGGGTTGGCATCGGCGCAATGTGTTCCGCACCCAGCCAGTCCTTGGCCTTCCAGCCCCGGCGTACTGCGGGGTGCTTTTGGCTGACCAGACACACAGTGTCATCGGCAAACAGCTGCGCCATGCGCAGCTCTGCAGGCGGCTGGGGCCAGTTGCCAATCACAATATCTACATCGCCCTGGGCCAATTGCCCGCTGTAATCCACATCATGGTTCAGCGCCATGATCTCCACCGTACACAGCGGGGCATGCTTTTTCAGGTGCGCGACCAATTGGGGAAGAAACAGGGGATCAAGGTAGTCACTGGCAGCAATACGAAAGGTTCGCGTTGCCACGCGTGGATCAAACGCACGCGCCTCGGTAAACAAATTTTCTGCGGCTTGCAAAATGGCGGCCGCAGGCTCAAGCATGCACAGTGCTGCATCGGTAGGCTGCATGCCACTGCCCGAGCGCACAAGAATGGGGTCGCCCGACAAATCCCGCAAGCGCTTGAGCGCCGTAGAAACCGCCGGCTGGTGCATGCCCAAGCGCACCGCTGCACGCGAGACGCTGCGCTCGGCAATCACCGTGTGCAGCACGCGTATCAGGTGCAGATCAATTTTTTCTAAAACCGTGGCTTCTCGCATGAAAGAAATAAGGGCCGCGAATGCGACCCAGTATGCCAATACGTTGGTGCCACAAGGGCAGGGATTATTCGGTTGTCAATGTTGCTGAACGGCTTCACCCGTTAATGCAGCTTCGTCCAGCTTGGCTTGCCAGTACGCCAATCGGGCGTTGTGGCGCGCCATGATGGCCTCATCGATCGCTACTTTGTGGACATCGGAGTAATCCTCCAGTTCATCCACCAACTTCAGCATCTTTTGCTCCATCTGCGACATTTTCTCCATCAGCTCGTCTTCCTCCGTCTTTTCAGTCCGTGACGGATTCGCCAACGCAGCAAGCAGTTTGCTGTTTTTGCCAGGGTCCACCGACCCCAGCGCACGACACGCATCGTCGTACGTCGAGCGGATGCTGTTGAGCTCTTCCATCCGCTCATTGAAGCCTTCGCTGAGCACGGCCTTCAAATGGGCCTCTGCCTGCAAATAGGCTTCATGACAGCGCTGCACTTCTGCTTCACGCTGCAGCCGTTCAGCCCGCGTACGCGGGCCTTCGATGCGAAAAAGCACCGCAAAGATCAGGACAGCAGCGGCGCCGTACCACAGCAACCAGTCTGCAGGTACTTGAAAGCCCCCCCATGCAAGCGCTGCGACTCCAGCCCATGCACCCATATAAATGGCCTGACTTTCCCAGCGCACTTCACGCGGCACAGGGATAGGGGCCAGCTTGACCAAGGAGTGAAATTGCGCAGGCTCTTTGGCTTTGGGAGCCTGGAGCTTGGCCACTCGCTCGGAAACTTCGTCAATATGGAACTCAGGGGAATCAGATGCCAGCTGCGCTGGTGCAGACCAGAAACTGAGAGAGCTTTTGGCGCGTCGCAAGAAGTTAGAAAAGCTCATGTTGCGGCAAAAGGTCTAAGAAAACAGGTCGCAGAGTTTAACAATGACAAGGCAATTCAAAGAGATAAATAGCCTTGCACGGAAATTGCTTACAGCACGTGTATACAAATTGCAGCATATCGTCTTCCCCGGCACCGGAGCCGACTTTATTGCTTTAAACGCATAGACTGCATACAGAAGTCTATATGCCATCCCAGTGTTCGAGTGGCTTAATCGCCAAAAAACCGCCAGATTGCAAGCCTATGTCCTCACGCCCTATCCAATTTTTGCGCGGTGGTCAGTCCGTGACACTGCATAACGTTCCACCTGACCGTACTTTGCTGGAGGTGCTGCGCGAAGATTTGCACTGCACCGGCACCAAAGAAGGCTGCGGCGAAGGTGACTGCGGCGCATGCACCGTGGTACTGGGTGAACGCACGAGCGATGCCAGCGGCAAGCCCCAGCTGAGCTACAAGGCCATCAACAGCTGCATTCGGCTGGCGCACTCGATTGACGGCATGGCGCTGTGGACCGTTGAAGACCTGGCGCAAGACCCCGACATTCAACTGGCCGAGGGCAAAGATCTGCACCCCGTTCAAGAGGCGCTGGTGCAGTGCCACGGCACGCAATGCGGGTTCTGCACACCGGGCTTTGTGATGAGCATGTTTGGCATGTACCAGAACCATGCCTGCGGCAGCACGCTGGATCGCCAGGGCGCGCAGGAGGCGCTGTCGGGCAATTTGTGCCGCTGCACCGGCTATCGCCCAATTTTGGATGCTGCGCAGCAAATGACCAGCCTGCCCCCGGCGACTGTCAACGCTCCGGCTGTTTTGCAAAAATTAGAGCTACTAGCGCTTACCGACAATAGCTTTGAGATACAAACCAATTACAAACGCCCGAATAGCCTGCGTGAACTGCTACAAATCAGATCACAGCACCCCCAAGCCCAAATAGTGGCCGGCTGCACCGATGTGGGCCTGTGGGTGACCAAGCACCACAAGCGTTTTGAGATGGTGCTGGACGTCACCGCCGCTGCCGAGCTGAAAGTGATTACACAAATCGATGGACACCTGCGCATTGGTGCCGCCGCCACGCTGCAAGAAGCGTTCACCGCACTCAAAGCCATTTGGCCACAACTGCACAAATTTGCCACGCGCTTTGCCGGCCTGCCCGTGCGCAACAGTGGCACGCTGGGCGGCAATGTGGCCAATGGATCGCCAATTGGCGACTCCATGCCACTGCTCATTGCGCTGAATGCCCAGGTGGTACTGGCCAGCGTGCGCGGTGAGCGCAGCCTGCCCCTGCAAGCTCTGTACACAGGCTACCGCCAGAACGTGATGGCCGCCGACGAGCTGGTCACGCGCATTGATGTGCCACTGCCCAGCACCACCGATCACACCACCTATTTGCGTGCCTACAAAATCAGCAAACGCCAGGATGACGACATCTCGGCTGTGTGCCTGGTGCTCAACCTGCAAGTTCACAACGGTGTGGTCACTCAGGCCAGCATTGGCGCGGGCGGGGTAGCTGCCACACCCGCGCGCGCAGTCAAGACAGAGGCTGCCTTGCTCGGCCAGCCCTGGACGCAGGCTACAGCCCAGGCTGCAGCCGCCGTATTGCAAGCCGAGTTCAGCCCCATCTCTGACATGCGCGCCAGCGGTGACTACCGCCGCCATGTGCTGGGAAGCCTGATGCAGCGCTTCTGGCTGGAAAGCCAGGGCCACGCCAGCGCATCGCTGGAAGACATTCGCGTGGAGATTTGCGCATGAACGCCCCTGTCACTACTGCCGTGCTGAACAGCGCCACCGGCGCTGTCGGCCAATCCAACATCCACGAAAGCGCCCGTGCGCAGGTGCTGGGCCAAGCCCCTTATCTGGACGATGTGCCCGAGCTGCGCGGCACGCTGTACGCCGCACCCATTCTCTCTACCATCGCCCACGGCACGCTGCATGGCGTAGACAGCAGCGAAGCGCTGCGCATGCCCGGTGTGCGTGGTGTGGTGCTGGCAGCTGACATTCCGGGCGACCCCATTCTTGCGGCCTTTGGCCACGATGAGCCGATTTTTGCGCTCGACAAGGTCTGGCACGTGGGCCAAGTCATTGGCTTGGTGGTGGCAGACAGCGTGATGGCCGCCCGCCGCGCTGCACGCAAGGTGATCGCCGACATCACACCACTGCCCGCCGTGCTGGACACCGCAACCGCCATTGCCCAACAGAGCTTTGTACTGCCCCCCGTGCATGTGCAGCGCGGCGATGCAGATGCGGGCTTGGCCCGCGCCGCACAGCGCCTGCAAGGCACGCTGGAAGTGGGCGGGCAAGAGCACTTCTATCTGGAAGGGCAGATTGCTTACGTCATTCCTTCTGAGCAAAACCAGTGGGTGGTGCATTCCAGCACCCAGCACCCCGGCGAAGTGCAGGAATGGGTAGCGCACGCACTGGGCGTGGGGGCGCATGCTGTCACCGTGCAATGCCGCCGCATGGGCGGTGGCTTTGGTGGCAAGGAGACGCAGGCGGGGCATCTGGCGGTGTGGTCTGCGCTGGCCGCACGCAAGTTTGCCTGTCCCATCAAGCTGCGGCTGGACCGTGATGACGACTTCATGGTCACCGGCAAGCGCCACCCGTTCTCGTATGAATGGGACGTGGGCTTTGATGGCAATGGCCTGATCACCGGACTGAAACTGCAAATGGCGGTGCACTGCGGCTTCAGCGCCGACTTGTCAGGCCCCGTGGCCGACCGCGCCATTTTTCACACCGACAACGCCTACTTTCTGTCAGATGTCAGCATCATCTCGTACCGCTGCAAACTCAATACGCAGAGCCACACCGCTTTCCGTGGCTTTGGCGGACCGCAGGGCGTGATCGTGATTGAAACCATCATGGGAGACATTGCGCACACGCTGGGGCTGGACCCGCTGGAGGTGCGCCGGCGCAATTACTACGATGCAGATGCCACGTCGCCACGCGCCGTTACCCACTACCAGATGAAGGTGGAAGACAACATTCTGCAGCCCATGACGCAAAAGTTAGAGCAGGATTCGCTCTACCAGCAAAGGCTGTCCGCAATTTCTGCCTGGAATGCGCAAAACAGCGTCTTGCAACGCGGCATAGCCATCACGCCTGTCAAATTCGGTATCAGCTTTACTGCCACCCTGTTCAACCAGGCGGGCGCGCTGGTGCACGTGTACACCGATGGCACGGTGCAGGTGAACCATGGCGGCACCGAAATGGGCCAGGGCCTGAACACCAAGGTAGCGCAGATCGTGGCCGATGAACTGGGTGTGCCGCTGTCGCAAGTGCAGGTCACGGCCAGCGACACCAGCAAAGTACCCAACGCCAGCGCTACCGCTGCCAGCAGCGGCACCGATTTGAACGGCCGTGCCGCCCAGTACGCAGCGGGCAAGGTGCGCAGCAATCTGGCTGCTTTTGTGGCGGGCTTGGCCAATTGCGGCGCTGGCGCCATCACGTTCTCAGGCGGTTTGATCCATTCACCCAGCGGCTCACGCCCCTTCAATACGGTGGTCAAAGAGGCTTACGCCAACCGCATTCAGCTGTGGAGCGACGGCTTTTACCGCACGCCCAAGATTCACTACGACAAAGCCACCCTCACCGGCCGCCCGTTCTACTACTTTGCCTATGGCCTGGCATGCACCGAAGTGGCCATTGACACGCTCACGGGCGAATCCAAGGTGCTGGCCATTGACGTGCTGTACGACGCGGGCCGCAGTATCAACCCGGCCATTGACATTGGCCAGGTCGAGGGCGGTTTCATCCAAGGCATGGGCTGGCTGACCACCGAGCAGTTGGTGTGGAACGACAAGGGCGTGCTGACCACCCACGCCCCCAGCACCTACAAGATCCCCGCCACAGGCGATATCCCTGAGCACTTCAAGGTGGCACTGTTCAACGAGCCCAACCGCGAAGACAACGTGGGCGGCAGCAAGGCAGTGGGCGAGCCACCGTTCATGCTGGCCATCAGCGTGTACGAAGCACTGCGCCATGCGATTGCCAGCGCACGGCAGCAACAAGGCAAAACCGATGTGGTTCAGCTGCAGGCACCGGCAACCGCCGAACACGTGCTGCAATCGCTGCAGCGCTAAACCTCCAGCGTGGGGTGCGCCGTGATTTGCCCAACTGCCACCTGGCAGCGGCCACGGCGTTTGGCCTCATAGCAGGCCATGTCGGCGGCACGCAGCGCCTGCTCAGGCGTATGTCGCTGCGCATCCACCGCCACAACCCCAATGCTGATGCTGACCCAGTGGCGCTCTCCGCCCCAGCTGGGCTGCCAGCGCCATACGGCATCGCACAAAGCCTGCCCTATGCCTTGCACATGTGCCAGACTGATACCCGGCAGCAGCACCGCAAACTCATCGCCCCCCAGCCGCGCCAAGTTACCCAGGGGCTGGGTCTGGCTGGCCAGCAAGTGCCCGATATGGCGCAGTATCTTGTTGCCCATCTCGCGGGAGGTCACTTCATTCATCATTCCCAGATGGTCCACGTCTGCAAACAGCAAACACCCCTGCGCCGGCACCCGCACCATGGCACTGCTCGGGTCTGACTTCACGGATTGAATGCTGTCAGACACCCAGGACTGCAGCTCCCACATAAAAGCCTCGCGATTGGGCAAACCAGTCAGTCCATCACGCCAGACATGTGCATCTGCTGGCAGCGGTACAGCACGCTGCTGGCGCCAGGGCAAATGCAAACGCCACAGCGTAGCCGAGGGCAGCTGCGAAGACGACCATGCCAATGCCTGCACCAGCACCCAATCACCATCTTTCTTGCGCAGTTGCAGCAACCCTTCGTAACTGCCCAGCTCTTCCAGCGTTTCTCGCACCGCTGACAGGGCCTCAGAGCTTTCTACCAGTTGCGCCAGCGTCAGTTGCTCGGCATCTTGTCCAAAGTACCCCAGCATCACCGCCACCAGCGGTGTGGCCAAAATGACCTGCCCGTCCTGCTCCAGCAGCATGGCCGAAGGCACCCCTTCAAGCATGGCCATAGCACCTGTCTGGGTAGCCGGTGGTGGAGGTGCAGCGGCAAAGGCTTGCTCTTGCGCCTCCAGCACATCTTCATGCTCTGGCTGTGCCAGCTCACCATGAACATTCGGCACTGTCTTCTTAGGCCATGGTGCCAGCCACCCCCACAGCAACCAACCTGCAAGCAGCGTCAGCAGCAAGGCACCGCCCCCCAATCCTGCCCAGACCTTGAGCGGCAAGCCTTGGTCCATCTGCTTGTCTGCCGACATATCTCTGAGCACCACCGCCTGCCACTGCGGCAAAGGCAGCCCCACCCGGGTTGCCAGCAACTCGCCCCAGACTCGGGTGTCGGCATTGGGCGACGATGGCTTGGAGAGGGCTTGCCAGTCACTGCCATGCATGCCCATGACATCGCTGACATTTTTCCAGCGTTGCGTCGCATCAGAATGCGCCAGCACCAGGCCCTCACTGTCGAGCAACATGTATTGCAGGCCCTGGTCAGGCTCTACCAGCTCTGGCATCAGCGCCGCCAAAGGCAGTTTCACTATGGCGGCCAAGGCACCTGAGACGCTCCCATCTGCGCGCCGTATGGGCACACTGAGCAAAATGCGCAAGTGCTGTGCATCTTCTACCGCCTGAATGAAAGAGACCGTGGGCTTGCCATCGGCAATGGTGCGCCGCAAGGCATCCAGTCCCGGTGTGTCTACCTCGGCCACAGCCCCCACCGCGCCATGGTGGCTGATGGAGCCCGTGGGCAGCGCAACATGCAAGCTTTCAAACAAGCGCAGCATGGAGCCGTCTTGCTGCATCAGCGCATCCAGCACCTCGGGTTTGTCCAGCAAACTGGTATGTACGCCTTGCGCAATCGAGGTCAGCAAACGCTGGTGAGCCTCCACGCGTGCAGTCAGCATGCGTGCCCACAAATCCGCCTCTAGGCTTTGAAAAGCAACCAGACGCTCCTGTGTGCGGGCATCAAACACACGCACCAGAAAAAACCCGCACAGCGCCATGGCAGACAGCACCAGTGCCACCATCACACAGACAGCCACACGCAATCCACGCCAGCTGGATGGAGTGCCGTCAGGCGGTTGTTTAACAAAAGAAGTCTTGCGGTTCACGCCCCACTATAGGCAGGCGTTGAATCCGCTCTATATGGGTGGAACCCTTGCCAGACCAGCACTGACAGCACAAAAAGAGAAGCGCCTCAAAGCAAAAGAGGCCTTTCGGCCTCTTGCTTGCCTGCTTTTCAGGCTCTAGATACCCGCCACGCTTTGCAGCGCACTGGGCTGGGGCAGGTTCAACACATTGCCTGTACCTGCAATCAGTCCATGTTCACGCAGATGACGCAGCACGCGCGAGAAAGTTTCTGGCGCAATCCCAAGCTGGGCTGCAATGGTGCGCTTGCGCTGGTTCAACGTCACGCGCAGTGTGCCATTCACATCATGCTGGGCATTGCGCAGCAGCCATTGGGCACAACGTGTTTCCGCATCTTGTGCCAGGCGGCTCACTGCAGTTTCAGTTTGCTGGCAGTAACCCAGTGCCATGTCACGCACCAACGTGGCAACGGTGTCTGGCAAAGCATCCAGACTGCTCTGGAAAGAGCTGAGCGAAATACGACGCAGGCGAACGCGGGACTCAGTCACCATGTCAACGCCACAAGGCTTGCCTGTGAGGGCAAAAGCGGCGTCAAGCCAGGCGGGGCCTTCCACCACACCCAGTTGATGGCGCATTTGACCCTCGCCTCTGACGCCCAGCACCACACATCCGCTGTCTAGGTACAGAACAGAGTCAGGGCGCGTGCCTCGCTGGCGCAGCAGTTGACCAGCAGAAACCACTTCTGCTTGGGCCAATGGATCAAAAGATGGGATGTGGAACATGGTTATGCACTGTGCAGCAGCACCTGCCATATCGTGTTGAGCCATGTCAATAATTTGATGCAGTTACAAACCGCTTTCACTGGGTGTATCCGCGCACTGGCGCTGGTGCGCACTACCTGCCACAGGCGTAAAAAAACCCGCAGCGCATGGCCGCGGGTCTGGCTAAAGGAGAAAGTACGCGCGCCGTCAGCGGGCAGGTGCACCGTTTTCAAACCATTGTTTGAAGGCTTCACGTTCTGCATCCGTCAAAGCGCCAGGGTTGCCAAACGGCATTTTTCGCAGCAGCACTACCTGTTGATAGATCTGCTGGGCATGGCTTTTGACTTCCTCAGGGGTATCAAACTTGACGTTCTTTTGCGCAATGGTGTTGGCGCTGTGGCAGACCACGCATTGCTGCTGCATCACCGCATGAATTTTTTCATAACTGCCTGCAGGTGCTGCATCTGCACCAGGGGTTGATTTTTCTTCTGCCACTACCACGACTTCGCCCTGCAGCACGGACTGGCCCACAGGTGCAATCACTGCGGGGTTAACCGCCACTGCGGCAGGTGGAGCAGGCTTGAGCCAGGCGATCACCCCCAGCAACACCACCGCACCTATGGCAGCGTACTTCCACGGATGGGGATTGCGGCCCAGCTTGTAGCCGTGGCGCATGACGAAGAACTGGCGAATGGCAGCGCCCGCAAACATCATCAAAATCAGCACCAGCCAGTTTTGCGGATGGCTGTGCAACCAGCCGTAGTGGTTGGACAGCATGGCAAACAACACGGGCAGTGTGAAGTAGGTGTTGTGCACGCTGCGCTGCTTGCCGCGCTTGCCATGGATGGGGTCCACTGGCTCACCCGCCTTGATAGAGGCCACCATCTTCTTTTGACCAGGAATGATCCAGAAGAACACGTTGGCACTCATGGACGTGGCCAGCATGGCCCCCACCAGCAAGAAAGCCGCTTGGCCGGGAAACAGATGGCAGGCCAGATACGAAGCCACGCACACCAGCACCAAGACCAGTGCACCCACAACGCCGTCGCCCCCCTCTTTCTCTCCGAACAGGCGGCAGACTGCGTTGTAGAGCAGCCAAAACACCACCAAAAAGGCCAGCGCCACCACAATCGCCATGCCGGACGACATGATCGGGTTCGTTGGGTTGACCAAGTAGATATTGGCATTCCACAGGTAGGACACCGTCAGCAGCGCAAAGCCTGACAGCCATGTGGTGTAGCTTTCCCAATAGAACCAGTGCAGGTGATCGGGCAGCTTGGGCGGTGCGCCCGCAAATTTGACCGGGTGGTAAAAACCACCACCGTGCAAGGCCCACAGCTCACCGCTGACACCTTGTTTTTTCAGGTCTTCATCGACAGGCGGTGTCAGGCTGCTGTCCAGAAATACAAAGTAAAACGACGAACCCACCCAAGCGATGGCAGTAATGACGTGAAGCCACCGCAACAGCAGATTGGCCCAGTCGAGGATATAGCTTTCCATAGCACCCAACTCCGGCAGCGCAAAGGCTGCACGTGAAGATCAATCCACTCACCACTGCGGGCGCTCTGAGCAGAAGAAAGGGTCGCGCACCTGGGTTTTAACAACCATTCTGGGCACCGCTGCGACCTGTCTTTCATCAAAGTGTATGCAATTTTTGTCTCCAAAAACAGCAGCAATTGTGCTCCTAGTAGAACTACCTAGCCCCTTTGACAAGGCTTTAGCGCGATGAAAGCTGTTGCTGTCTTTGCTGCAATAACTGTGCCGCAACGGCAATGGCAATCACCTCGGGCTCTTTGCCAGGCACACCTGCAACCCCAATTGGGCAGGTGATGTGTGCAATTTCTGCCTGCGTAAACCCGCGCTCTAGCAAACGGCGCTGAAACACCGCCCATTTGGTGGCACTGCCAATCAGCCCCACAAACGGCATATCGCCCTGCGTACGCTGGCGGCGCAGGCATGCACAGACAACGTCCAGATCCTCTGCATGGCTAAAGCTCATCACCAGCACCAAAGAGTGCGCGGGCAGATCGCGCACGGCATCTTGCACCGGGCTAGAGTGCTCGCAAAACACATGTGCAGGCACTGGCGCAGGGAACACGCCGTCGCGGCTATCCACCCAGTGCACAGTGAAGGGCAAAGGCTGCAGCACACGCACCAAGGCATGGCCCACATGGCCCGCCCCGAACAAGGCCACCGGCACACGCACTTGCTGCAGGCGGGCAGCCACGGCTTCTAGTGCGGCCTGATGAGCCACCACACTCAGGCGGATATCCACCGCACCGCCGCAGCACTGCCCCAGCGATGGACCCAGAGCCAAGCGGTGGGCGCGACTGTGGCCCTGCAAGCCTTGCTGCACCCATTCGCGCGCCAGCCGCGTGGCCTCCCACTCCAAATGACCACCACCGATCGTGCCAATCAAGGCATCCGCTTGCACCGCTATCCATGCACCGGGGCCACGCGGGGCTGAGCCTTGGGTGGCCATCACCTCCACCAAGCACACCGGGCCTCGCGCTAGCGCAGCGTGCAGACATTCCCAATCATTCACCCGGTTCACCTTTTTTGTTGACAGTCATCACCATGGCAAGCACAAGTCTTGCCACTTTTGCGTCTTTGTAGATCAGGATAAGCTCGCACCATGACTGAAAAGCACGCCTTAACTCCATCATCTGCCCATCCTAAGCGCCATTGGCTCTGGGGTGGCTTGGCAACGGCAGTTGCTGCCTTGCTGGCAGCTTGCGGCGTTGCACCATCAGCGCCACCTACTGGCTCTTCTACGGCCTTGCCCAGTGCAGCATCCAACGCATCCACACCACGGGCCTACCGGCAAGATGCCGCACAGCACCTCTACCAACACAACCAGCAGCGTATTTACAAAGGGCAGCTGCCTCCCATGCTGTACGCGGTGGGCGTATTGGAAGTGAACCTGGACCGCAGCGGCAACGTGCGCAGCCTCAGCTGGATGCGAGCGCCCCGCCACGCCCCCGAAGTGATACGCGAAATTGAGCGCACAGTGCGCGCCGCTGCACCGTTTCCGGTTGCCAGCAAACTCGGTTATGTGACGTACACCGACACATGGCTGTGGGACAAGTCGGGGCGCTTTCAGTTGGACACGTTGACAGAAGGCCAGTTGAACGGCGGCTGACCCGTTCTTGGCGCCACGACTGGGCAAGCTATTCAATGCGCCCAGACCTACACCAACAAGCGCTCATGGTGCAGCGACTGCATGCCCCGTGCAATCGATAAGCTGACGATATGACGACCCTGCCCACACCCTCTACCCGCCCCCTCTCGCGCCGCCACTGGCTGCTGAGTGGTTTGACCACGGTGGCTGCAGCCTCGCTGACCGCTTGCGGCGTACCGATTCGGCTACCTGGCGACCTGCTCGGTGCAGGTAACCCAGCGTCTGCCGCTTACGAGCAAAAAGCAGCCCGCCACCTTTACCAGCGTTATCCGCAGCGCATCTACCATGGCAAATTGCCGCCCATGCTCTACGCCGTGGGCGTGCTGCAGATTTTTCTAACGGGCACCGGCCATATCCGCCGCCTGAGCTGGATGCGCACACCCAGCCATGCACCAGAAGTGGTCAAAGAAATTGAACGCTTGGTGCGCGCCGCTGCACCATTTCCGCCCACGGGCGCGGGCAATGTGACGTACACAGATACGTGGCTGTGGGATCGATCCGGGCAGTTCCAGCTCGATAGCTTGTCTGAAGGCCAACTGACTGGCGGTTAAACCAGGAAACTTTAAAAAGAGAGCGGCTAGTGCCCGTCATTCTTTGATTTCAGATACATATATATCTGAAATGCTGAATGCATAAGCGCTAGCCGCTCTCTTTTATTCAATCACTTGGTGGCAATCAAGAACCACGGTACGTGGAGTAACTCCAGGGGCTGACCAGCAATGGCACGTGGTAATGCTGGTCGGTATGCGCTACGCCAAAGTCCAGACTCACCACATTCAGAAAATTAGGCTCGGGAAGTTGCACGCCTTTTGCTTTGAAGTAGCCTGCAACATCGAAGGACAAGCGGTAGGTGCCCACTTTGAGACTGTTGTTGTCAAAAAGTGGCGCGTCGGTTCGGCCATCGTGGTTCAGGGTCAGACTCTGGATGAGAGTAGCAGTGTCATCCTGCGTAGCAAACAGCTTCACCGCCATGCCTGCGGCAGGGCCGCCATGCATGGTGTCTAGAACGTGGGTACTCAAGCCCATGGGGTAACTCCTTAATTTGCTGCAGCTGCCCAGCAGCCGCTTGTTCACCAAAAGTGTATACAATTTTTGTTCAAACGCATCTATGATGATCCCTATGGAAACATCCTCCACCAGCGCCATTGCCGACGCATTGACGCGTGCCATCGTCGAGCACAAATTGCGCCCCGGCACAAAGTTGGCGGAACAAAAGCTCGCGGACCACTTCGGCGTTTCTCGCACACTGGTCAGGCAAGCTTTGTTCCAGCTTTCGCAAAACCGCCTGGTCACGCTTGCACCAGCACGCGGTGCCTTTGTGGCTACCCCCTCGGTCGATGAGGCCAAACAAGTCTTTGCCGTGCGCCGCATGCTGGAGTGCGAAATGACGCGCGCCTTTGTGCGCCAGATTAAGCCCGCACAGATCAAAGCGCTGAAGAACCACATCACCTCTGAGAAAAAGGCCATGGACCGCAACGATGTGGGCCAGCGCACCGAGCTGCTGGGTGATTTTCACGTGGTCATGGCCGAGCAAATGGGCAACCACGTGCTGGCGCAACTTCTGGGCGATCTCATCTCGCGCTGCGCCCTTATTACCTTGATGTACCAAAGCGCCAGTGCTGCCGAGCATTCGCACGAAGAGCACGAAGCCATCGTTGCAGCCCTCGCTGCCAAAGACGAAGACACCGCCGTGCGCCTGATGCAGGACCACCTGCAACATGTGGAACAAGGCCTGACCTTTGACCGCGACATGCCCACCAACGATTTATCCATGGCGCTGTCCAGCGTCACGCTTTGATCTGAGTTTTGCCCCATGACCTACAACGCCTGCGCCCCCTACCCACGTGATTTGATTGGCTATGGCCGCAACACCCCGCACCCGCAGTGGCCCGGTCAGGCGCGCATTGCGGTGCAGTTTGTGCTCAATTACGAAGAAGGTGGCGAAAACTGCGTGCTGCACGGTGACCCAGCCAGCGAACAGTTTCTGTCTGAAATGTTCAACCCTGCCGCCTACCCCGAGCGCCACATGAGCATGGAAGGCATTTACGAATACGGCTCACGCGCTGGCGTGTGGCGCATCCTGCGCGAGTTTGAAAAGCGCGGCCTACCCCTGACCGTATTTGGTGTGGCCAGCGCACTGCAAAAGCACCCCGACTTGGCCCAGGCCTTTGCACAGCTGGGCCATGAGGTGGCCTGCCACGGTCTCAAATGGATTCACTACCAGGGCGTGCCCGAAGAAGTGGAGCGCGCGCACATGGCACAGTGCATGGCTATTTTTGAAGCACTCTATGGGCATGACGGCGACCACGGCCTGGGCTGGTACACAGGGCGCGACAGCCCAAACAGCCACCGTATCGTGGCCGATGATGGCCGTTTTACCTACGACAGCGACTACTACGGCGACGACTTGCCCTTCTGGATGACCGTGGGCAAAACCGATGGCAGCAAGCACCAGCAGCTCATCGTGCCCTACACGCTGGACTGCAACGACATGCGCTTTGCCCTGCCCCAGGGCTACTCGCATGCGGACCCGTTCTTTCAGTACCTCAAAGACACGTTCGATGCGCTGTACGCCGAAGGCGACCCACAAGGCGACAACGCGCCCAAGATGATGAGCATTGGCATGCACTGCCGCCTGCTGGGCCGCCCCGGTCGCATCACCGCGCTGCAGCGTTTTCTGGATCACATCCAGCAGCACGATCAGGTGTGGGTGGCCCGCCGTATTGACATTGCACGCCACTGGGCACAGCGCTTTCCAGCGCCTGCCCTGTAAGTTGAAGTTTTAAGCCAAATCAGCACTGGCGCTTACCCCATAAGCGCTGACAGCTCTTTTTATTGATAGGAAGCACCATGGCCCTCACCCTGGAACAACTCAACACGGCCGATGCTGCCAGCGCCGTGCAGATGCTCGATGGCTTGTACGAGCATTCACCCTGGATTGCCCAGACCGCGCTGGCCCAGCGCCCCTTTGCGTCGCTGGCCCACCTCAAGTACGCCATGGTGCAGGTGCTGGAGCAAGCGGGTGTGCAGCCGCAGCTGGACTTGATTCGCGCCCACCCGGAGCTGGCAGGCAAAGCCATGGTGGCCAAATCGCTCACAGCAGAGTCGACCAACGAACAAAACAAGGCTGGCCTGACGCAGTGCACGCCCGAAGAGTTTGCACACATCCAGCAGCTCAACGCGGCCTACAACGCGCGCTTTGGCTTTCCCTTCATTCTTGCGGTACGTGGCCCACGCGGCACGGGGCTGCTCAAGCAAGAAATCATTGACACCTTTGCTCGGCGCCTGTCCAACCACCCTGACTTTGAACGTGCTGAAGCCCTGCGCAACATCCACCGGATTGCGGAGATTCGCCTGAACGACAAGTTTGGCTATGAACCCACGCTGGGCAACGACGTCTGGGACTGGCAGGAGAAACTGGCCCAGCACAGCGAACCCGGCTACATCGAAAAAGGCCAGCTCACCGTCACCTACCTGACCGATGCACACCGCGCCTGTGCCCAGCGCATCAGTCACTGGATGCGCGACTGTGGCTTTGATGAGGTCGAAGTCGATGCCGTTGGCAACGTGGTGGGCCGCTACAAACCGGCACAAGATGGTGGCAAATATCTGCTGACTGGCAGCCACTACGACACCGTGCGCAACGGCGGTAAATACGATGGCCGCCTAGGCATTTTTGTGCCCATGGCATGCGTTCGTGAGCTGCACCGCCAGGGCAAGCGCCTGCCCTTTGGTATTGAAGTCGTCGGCTTTGCCGAAGAAGAAGGCCAGCGCTACAAAGCCACCTTCCTGGGCTCTGGCGCACTGATTGGTGACTTCAAGCCTGAATGGCTGGAGCAAAAAGATGCCGACGGCATCACCATGCGCGAAGCCATGCAGCACGCAGGCCTGTGCATTGACGACATTCCCAAAATCCAGCGCGATGCTGCGCACTACATCGGTTTTGTGGAAGTACACATTGAGCAAGGCCCCGTGCTCAACGAGCTGGATATTCCACTGGGCGTGGTGACCTCCATCAATGGTGGCGTGCGCTACGTCTGCGAAATGATCGGCACGGCCAGCCACGCCGGCACCACCCCCATGGACCGCCGCCGCGATGCCGCGTTGGGTGTGGCCGAGCTGGCCTTGTACATGGAACAGCGCGCCGCACAAGATGGTGACAGCGTGGCCACCATGGGCATGCTGCAGGTGCCCAATGGCTCCATCAACGTAGTGCCTGGCAAATGCGCATTCAGCATGGACATGCGCGCGCCTACCGACACGCAGCGCGATGCCATGGTGAGCGATGTACTGGCCAAGTTCGAAGAAATTGCCCAGCGCCGCTGCCTGCAGACCAAACAAGAGCTGGCCATGAAGGCCGCTGCTGCCCCCAGCAACCCGGCTTTGCAAAGCTGCTGGGAAAAGGCTGTGGCCGCGCTGGGTGTGCCGGTCTACCGCATGCCCAGCGGTGCCGGCCACGACGCCATGAAACTGCACGAAATCATGCCCCAGGCCATGTTGTTTACGCGCGGCCTGAACAGCGGCATCAGCCACAACCCGCTGGAATCGACCACCAGCGACGACATGCAACTGGCCGTGGATGCGTTCAGCCTGTTGCTGACGCAATTGAGCGCCAAATAAACCACTAGTAATAAGAGACAACAAGAATGACCCAAGACCGCCAAGCCACCTACGCCGCGCTGGATGCATGGATTGACCAGCACTTTGATGAGCAAGTGCAGTTTTTGCAGGCACTGGTGCAAGTGCCTACCGATACCCCCCCAGGCAACAACACCCCCCATGCAGAACGCACGGCAGACCTGATTGAAGCCTTTGGTTTTAACGCTGAAAAACACGTAGTACCTGTGCAGCAAGTGAAGGACTACGGCATGGAGTCCATCACCAACCTGATCGTGCGCCGCCCCTATGGCACGCCCGGCGATGGTGGCAAGACCATTGCCCTGAACGCCCACGGCGATGTGGTGCCACCGGGCGAAGGCTGGAGCAAAGCCCCCTACGGTGCCGAGATTGAAGACGGCAAGATGTTTGGCCGCGCAACAGCGGTCAGCAAGAGCGACTTTGCCACCTTTACCTTTGCCGTACGCGCACTGGAAGCCGTAGCCCAGCCCACCAAGGGGGCGGTAGAGCTGCACTTCACCTACGACGAAGAGTTTGGCGGACTGCTGGGCCCCGGCTGGCTGCTGGAGCAAGGTTTGACCAAGCCCGACTTGATGGTGGCGGCAGGCTTTAGCTACGAAGTGGTCACCGCGCACAACGGCTGCCTGCAGATGGAAGTGACGGTACACGGCAAGATGGCCCACGCCGCCGTCCCCCACACCGGGGTGGATGCGCTGCAAGCTGCCGTAGCCATCATGAACGGCCTGTACGCAGAAAACGTCAAATACCAGCAGGTGCTGTCCAAGGTGCCCGGCATCAAGCACCCGTATGTGAACATTGGCCGCATCGAAGGCGGCACCAACACCAATGTGATCCCCGGCAAGGTTTCTCTCAAGCTGGACCGCCGCATGATCCCTGAAGAGAACCCCGCCGAAGTGGAAGCGTCCATCCGCGCCGTGATCTCCAAAGCCACAGCAGATTTCAACGCCCAGCACGGCTATGCCGGTGAAGATGCCGTGCGTGTCGACATCAAGCGCCTGCTGCTGGCCAATGCCATGACCCCACTGGCAGGCAATGCGCCGCTGGTCAGCGCCATTCAAAAGCACGCTGAAGCTGTGTTTGGTGAAAAGCCCCCGGCAGTGGGCACACCGCTGTACACCGATGTTCGCCTGTATGTGGAGCGCGGCATTCCCGGCGTTATCTACGGAGCTGGTCCACGCACCGTGCTGGAAAGCCATGCCAAACGTGCCGATGAGCGCCTGGTACTGGAGGACCTGCGTCGCGCTACCAAAGTCATTGCCCGCAGTCTGGTGGATTTGACGGCCTAAGCCCGTTGTCACTTTTAACGGGAAAGCCCCAGCTGGTAACAGCTGGGGCTTTGTACTTTTTGGCAGTGCTGAAGATTCGATGGCGGCCATGTATGCAGCGCTGTGCCAAGAGCATGTTCATGCAACCGTGATGGCACGAAAACAGTGTTCTGTTTGCAGCTCAGAACAGCGCACAAAGAACACCATGCGTGCTTTTGAACAACACGCAGGAAATACTGCACGGCGACGTGGGCACCACAATCAGGCAGAGCACAGCCCTAGCGGCAGCACAGCCACACCACCGCGCAACCCGAACTCCCCCTCTCGCTAACCCGCGTTCACTGCACGCCACAGTTCGCGTGCAAACCCTCGTGACCTTGGCATCAATCTTGAAGACATTTCTTGTATACAAGATTTGAACATCAAGACTGCGAGGCTCTCCATGCGCTTTTTGAAATCACTGTTTGGACAAGTACTTCTGGCACTGGTTGCGGGTGTCGTCATCGGTTTGGCTTGGCCTGATACAGGCATCGCACTGAAGCCTCTAGGCGATGGGTTTATCAAGCTCATCAAGATGCTGATCCCGTTGATCGTTTTCTGCGTGGTTGTACATGGCATTGCAGGCACTGGCGATCTCAAGCGCGTGGGCCGCGTTGGCGTCAAATCCCTGATCTACTTTGAAGTCGTCACCACCATCGCGCTGGCACTGGGCTTGCTGCTGGCGGTGTGGTTTCAACCCGGAGTAGGCATGAACGTAGACCCCAAGGGGCTGGATGCCTCGGCCATGAGTGCCTATGCCAGCAATGCTGAAAAACTGGCAGGCGGCGGCACTGCAGAGTTTTTACTCAAGCTCATACCCACCACGGCAGTCAGCGCTTTTGCCACCGGCGATGTACTGCAAGTGCTGCTGTTTTCCATCTTGTTTGGCTGCGCCCTTTCACTGCTGGGTGAGAGGGGGCGCAAAGTCACGGGCCTGATCGAAGATTTGTCACTGGTGCTGTTCAAGACCATGGGCATTCTCATCAAGCTGGCCCCTTTGGGTGTGCTGGGTGCCATCGCCTTCACTGTGGGCAAATACGGCCTGGGCTCTCTCAAGCAGTTGGGCATGCTGGTTGTACTGTTCTACAGCGCTGTGCTTATTTTTGTGTTTGGGGTGCTGGGGCTAATTTTGCGTTTTTCAGGCTTTAGCCTGTTCAAACTGCTGCGCTATCTGCGCGAAGAGCTGGCCGTGGTGTTTGCCACCACATCCTCTGACAGCGTACTGCCGCAGATCATGGCCAAGCTCAAGCACATGGGCATCCGGGACTCCACCGTGGGTCTGGTCATTCCTACGGGCTATTCGTTTAATCTGGACGCGTTTTCCATCTACATCACCATGGCGGCAGTGTTTATTGCCCAGGCAACCAACACGCCCATCACCATGACGGATTTGTTGACCATTTTGGCCATTTCACTGCTCACATCCAAAGGCGCACACGGTGTGCCAGGTTCTGCCATTGTGGTGCTGGCAGCCACGTTGCAAGCCGTGCCAGCCATTCCGGCCATTGGCCTGGTGCTGGTGCTGTCGGTGGACTGGTTCATGGGCATTGCCCGTGCACTGGGCAATTTGATTGGAAACTGTGTCGCCACTGTCGCTATCGCCGCATGGGAAGGTGATATTGATAAAGCACGGGCACACCAAGTGCTTAACGGAGAAACGGTGCCTGCACTGGAGCTGCCAGAAGATCTCGCTCCCATCCCTCATCTAACATAGACCACATGCAACGCCCTACGCAATCCATCGCTCAGCTAGTCGTCCAATCCATTCTGGCGCGCAAGCTGCAGCCCGGAGAGCGTCTGGGCGAGCAAGCCCTGTCTGATGTATTTGGCGTTAGCCGTACTTTGGTGCGCGAGGCACTCATGCAGCTTCAAGCGCGTGGATTTGTCAACGTACATCCACGCCGTGGCTGGTTTGTTGTTGAGCCCTCCGTGTCTGAAGCGCGTGATGCCTTTGCTGCGCGCCGCGTCATTGAAACAGGCCTTCTGCAGGAACAAGGCCGCCCTTTGCAGCAAGTGACGCGACAGTTGCGCCAGCACATTGCACAGGAACAGGCCGCACTTGAAGGCGTAGACCCCGCAATGCGAGCTTTCTTGCTGGCGGACTTTCATGTGTGTTTGGCGCAAAGCATGGGCCATGATGCCTTGAGCCAAATCCTGCGTGATCTCACCGCACGCACCACCCTGGCAGCCACGCTCTATCAATCACAGCAAGATGCAAATTTATCGTGCCAGCAGCACGAAGGCATCGTGCAGGCCTTGGAAGCGGGTGACACTCAACTGGCTGCGCGTCTGTTGCACGAGCATTTGGGCGAAGTCGAGCAATCACTGAGCCCCGACAATGCCCAGCCTCACGATCCACTGCGCAAACAATTACAGCCCATCGATTTACCGTCCTAGTCCACACAGCAATGCCAAAGGCGTGCACAGCTCATACCAATCTGTTCATTGATCCCTTGCAGTCTGCTTGATTTTTCACATTACAAAAAAGATTTTTGCACTTCAAAAACGCCCTGCGGGCTTTTGTTGCGATGTCCTGCTAACAGCGGGCAAACCCTATCAATACAGGGATCAAACAGGGGTTTTGGAGTGGCTTCTTTTTCTTCATTTTGTATACACTTTTTGTATGGAGCGTTGTGCACAAGCAGGTGCATTTCTCTCTGTCAAATATACAAAGGATTCCAAGGAAGACGCCATGCAAACTACCGTCCACCCTGTCGATGAAAAACTGCCTTTAGGGCGGGTCACCGCACTTGGCTTGCAGCACGTGCTCGTGATGTATGCCGGTGCAGTGGCTGTACCACTGATTGTGGGTCGCGCACTCAACTTGCCCCCTGAACAGGTGGCCATGCTGATCTCGGCGGACTTGTTTGTCTGCGGCCTGGTCACCTTGATTCAGGCCATGGGCTGTACGCAGTGGTTTGGCATCAAGCTGCCCGTCATGATGGGGGTCACCTTTGCTGCCGTAGGCCCCATGGTGTCCATGGCGCAAAGTACGGGGGGGCATGCAGGGGCTGGGCTGATTTTTGGTGCCGTCATTGGCGCTGGCATCATTTCCATGCTGATTGCACCCATCATCAGCCGCCTGCTTCGATTCTTCCCGCCAGTGGTCACCGGCACCATCATTACGGTGATCGGCATCAGCCTGATGCGCGTGGGTATCAACTGGATTTTTGGCAACCCTGTAGGCCCCACTGCACCTGCCGTGCCCAACCCTGAGCACCTGAAATGGCTGTCAGAAGCACAGGCCATGGCTGGTGCACCCGGCTCAGCGCTGTCGCCAATCCCCAAAGGGCTTGCCGTTGTTCCCACCCTCCCCAATCCCAAATACGCTGACCTGACAGGTGTCGGTATTTCCGGGATTGTGCTGCTGACCATCTTGCTGATTGCACGCTTTGGCAAGGGTTTTCTGGCCAATATTTCGGTGCTGCTGGGCATCATTGTGGGCGGCGTGATTACCGCCGCCATGGGGCTGATGAACTTTAACAAAGTGGCTGAGGCCAAGTGGTTCAATCTGGTGCTGCCTTTTGAGATTGCCACCCCGGTGTTCGACCCCATCCTGATTTTGACCATGACTCTGGTGATGATCGTCGTGATGATTGAATCCACGGGCATGTTTCTGGCGTTGTCTGACATGACAGGCAAGAAAATCAGTCAGGACGAAATGACCCGAGGTTTGCGCACCGATGGCCTTGGCACCTTGATTGGCGGTATTTTCAACACATTCCCCTACACCAGCTTCTCGCAAAACGTGGGCCTGGTTGCGGTCACTGGCGTGATGAGCCGCTGGGTGTGTGTGGCGGGCGGCGTGATTTTGATTGTGCTGGGCGTGCTGCCCAAAATGGCCATGCTGATTGAGTCATTGCCCACCGTGGTGCTTGGTGGTGCCGGCTTGGTGATGTTTGGCATGGTGGCTGCCACCGGCATCCGCATCTTGTCGACCGTCGACTTCAAGCACAACCGCAACAACGCAATGATCGTGGCCGTATCGATTGGCGTGGGCATGATTCCGCTGGTTGCCCCCAACTTCCGTCAGTGGATGCCCCACGCGATTCACCCCCTGATCGAATCCGGTATCCTCTTGGCCTCGCTCGCTGCAGTGCTCCTGAATGTGTTCTTTAATGGTGCACGCGGCGATACCCAAGCTGTCATCAATGCTGCGCGCCAGGCAGACGCCCACTAAAGCGTTTTGCCCCCTCCCCAAGTCCGGCCATCACCGGGCTCCACGAAACCCCTGCCCACACCGCAGGGGTTTTGCGCCTGAGACGGCGCTTGCTGCAGTGCACAAGCGTTCATTGATTGGAAGTTCGAGACCTAGGGTAAGCTCTAGGTCGGCAAGCCTTTTTGGCTTGATTTGCCAGATTCACGAGATATTTTTGTATGACGCAAACCCTGTCCACCGCTGAACAAGCCCTGCGCGACGCAGCGCGTGAGTACCACTGCACCCCTAACAAGGGCAAGATTTCGGTCACCCCAACCAAGCCGCTGTCCAACCAGCGTGACTTGTCGCTGGCGTACTCGCCCGGCGTGGCCTACCCCTGTCTGGACATTGAAGCCGATCCATCCAAGGCCTTTGAATACACCGCTCGCGGCAACTTGGTGGGCGTAATCACCAACGGCACTGCGGTGCTGGGTCTGGGCGATATCGGCCCTCTGGCTTCCAAGCCTGTGATGGAAGGCAAAGGCTGCCTGTTCAAGAAGTTCGCGGGCGTTGATGTGTTTGACATCGAGCTGGCTGAACGTGATCCCGACAAGCTGATTGACATCATCGCGTCGCTGGAGCCCACACTGGGCGGCATCAACCTGGAAGACATCAAAGCGCCAGAGTGCTTCTACATTGAGCAAGAACTCTCCAAGCGCATGAACATTCCGGTGTTCCATGACGACCAGCACGGCACCGCCATCATCTCCAGCGCAGCGTTGCTCAACGGCCTGGAGCTGGTCAACAAGAAGATTGATGAAGTCAAGGTCGCTGTCTCCGGCGCTGGCGCTGCCGCCATTGCCTGCGTGAACGTGATGGTGGGCCTGGGCGTCAAGCGCTCCAACGTCTTCATGTGCGACTCCAAGGGCGTTATCTATGAAGGCCGCCCCGGTGGTCTGGATGCCTCCAAGGCCCAGTACGCTCAAAAGACCGATGCCCGCACACTGGCTGATGCCGTCAACGGTGCTGACGTTTTTCTGGGTTGCTCCGCCGCTGGCACGCTGACTGCCGACATGGTCAAGACCATGGGCAGCCAGCCCATCATCTTGGCGCTGGCCAACCCAGAGCCAGAAATTCGCCCTGAGCTGGCCAAGGCCGTGCGCCCCGATTGCATCATTGCAACAGGCCGCTCGGACTACCCCAACCAGGTCAACAACGTTCTGTGCTTCCCCTACATCTTCCGTGGCGCGCTCGATTGCGGCGCCACCAAGATCACCGAAAGCATGAAGCTGGCTTGTGTGCGCGAAATCGCTGCGCTGGCCAAGCAAGACGTGAGCGATGAAGTTGCCGCTGCCTACCAGGGCAAGGAGCTGAAGTTCGGCCCCGACTACCTGATCCCCACACCGTTCGACACACGCCTGATCTTGCGCATTGCGCCTGCCGTGGCCAAGGCTGCTGCCGAGTCGGGTGTTGCTACTCGCCCGATCGAAGACATCGAAGCCTACCGCGAGAGCCTGACACGCTTTGTCTACCAGACCAGCATGTTCATGCGCCCCGTGTTTGCCGCCGCTAAGCAAGACTTGCAGCGCGTGGCCTACGCCGAAGGTGAAGACGAGCGCGTGCTGCGTGCCGTGCAAGTGGTGGTGGAAGAAGGCTTGGCCAAGCCCATCTTGATTGGCCGCCCCGCAGTGATTGCTGCGCGCATTGAAAAAGCCGGTCTGCGCCTGCAACCCGGTGTGGATGTGGAGATCTGCGACCCCGAAGACGACCCACGTTTCCGCCAGTACTGGGAAACCTACCACCACCTGATGGGCCGTGAAGGCGTGACACCCGAGACGGCCAAGGCTGCCGTGCGTCGCTCAAACACCCTGATTGCAGCGCTGATGGTCAAGCTGGGTGATGCCGACGCCATGTTGTCTGGCTTGGTGGGCCGTTTTGACCGCCATCTCGATTACATCGAAACCGTGCTGGGCCACCAGGCCGGTGCCGACCGTCTGGCCACCGTCAACGCCCTGATGCTGGAAAACCGCACCCTGTTCATCGCGGATACCTACATCAACGAAGACCCCACCGCCGAAGAGCTGGCACAGATTGCCAAGATGGCCGCTGATGAAGTGGCACGCTTTGGTCTGCCGCCCAAGGTGGCCTTCCTGTCGCACTCCAACTACGGCTCCTCCAGCCGCAAGTCTGCACTGAAGATGCGCGCTGCGCGCAACCTGTTTGCCGCAGCCAACCCCGGCATTGAGTGCGACGGTGAAATGCATGGCGACGCTGCTCTGGACGAAAACGTGCGCCACCGCACGCTGCTGGACTCGAGCCTGACAGGCGAAGCCAACGTGCTGATCTGCCCTAATCTGGATGCGGCGAACATTCTGTTCAACGTGCTCAAAACCACGTCCGGTCACGGCACCACCATTGGCCCGATCTTGATGGGTGCCAACGCTGCTGCCCACGTGCTGACTCCGTCGTCTACCGTTCGCCGTCTTGTGAACATGACGGCTCTGTCTGCCGCACAGGCACAGGCCCGCAAAGCCTGATCACGCGCAGTTACTGCCCGTAAAAAAGCCCTTGGCCCAGGCCAGGGGCTTTTTTTATGCACTCTTTTTATAGAAGCGCTTAGCGCTTACCAGCTCTTGCTTTCAGATATAAAAGTATCTGAAATCGTTACTCAGCATACGCTATACGCTCACATTTCATCAATGGCGGTGGCTGCGCTGCCTGACTGCATCTCGGCCTTGCCTTCTTGCGCCTCAATCGCAAAGCGCTCGCGGCAGGTGACGTAAAAGCTGGCGCCAAAGCGGCCCACCGGAAAGTAATCCTGCAGCTTGACGCGCCACTTCTCGGTGTCCACCAGCCCATCGCGCACGGCCAGCCATTGCACGCGGCCAATGAACACGTAGCGGCTGTCGGTCTCCATCAGCTCGTGCAGCACACACTCAAAAGCGACCGGGGCTTGCGCTATGCGCGGCACCTGCACGGTTTTGGAGGCCACGGTACTCAGCCCGGTGTAGGTCAGCTCGCTCTCGGTCACGGGCAACCGGTCACCACAACGGTGCATGGCGGCGGCAATCGGCTCATCGGCCAGATGCACCACAAACTCTTTGGTGCGCAAAATGTGTGCCGCCGTGTCTTTCAGCTGCCCGTCTTGCAGCTTGTTCACGCTCAGCATTACCACAGGCGGGTCTTCGCCCACCATGTTGAACATGCTGAACGGCGCGGCGTTCACCGTGCCGTCTTCGCTCAGCGTTGTCACCAAGGCAATCGGGCGCGGCACGATCAGGCTGGCCATGAGCTTGTAGCGTTCGTACACGCCCAGCGTGGAAAAGTCGATTTCTGTCATGCAACGGTCCGTTCTTTGTCGATGCGGCAGTGCCGCAACTTGCATGCCAATTGTGTATGCAATGCAGGCATTGATCTTGCTCAAGCGGTGTGTCATCCACCCTTTGAATGCACCACCCATGCGCAAACGCCAATTTCTGCAAACCGCGGCAGCGGCCCTGCTTGCCTGCTCCGCCCTGTCCAGCGCGCAAGCGCAAACCACGCCCCTGAAGTTCCAGCTGGACTGGCGCTTTGAAGGCCCCGCCGCCTTTTTTGTGCACCCTGAGCAAAAGGGCTACTTCAAAGAAGTTGGCCTGGATGTGAATGTAGAAGCGGCCAGCGGCGCAGGTGCCATCCAGCGCGTGGCCTCGGGCACGCACGACCTGGGCTTTGCCGATTTGGCGGCGTTGATGGAGTTTCACGCCAACAACCCCGAAGCTCCCATCAAGCCTGTGGCAGTCATGGTGATCTACAACACCACACCCGCATCGGTCATGGCGCTGAAAAAATCGGGCATCACCAAAGCGGCAGATTTGACCGGCAAGAAACTGGGTGCACCCATTTTTGATGCAGGACGTCGCACCTTCCCCCTGTTTGCACAGGCCAACGGCGTAGGCCATGTGCAATGGACCACCATGGACCCTCCGCTGCGCGAAACCATGCTGGCACGCGGTGAGCTGGATGCCGTCACCGGCTACACCTTCACCAGCCTGCTGAACCTGGAAGCACGTGGCATCCCACGCGAAGACATTGTCGTGCTGCCCTACGCCACGCACGGCGTGCAACTGTATGGCAACGTCATCATTGCCAGCCCCAAGCTGATTGCAGAAAAGCCCGAAGCCCTGCGCGCCTTCCTCAAGGCCTTTGCCAAGGGCACCAAAGAAGCCATTGCGCAGCCTGAAGTGGCCATTGCCTCACTCAAAGCCAAAGATGGCCTGGTCAAGACCGATCTGGAAATCAAGCGCCTGAAGCTGACCATTGAAACCGCTGTGGACAGCGAAGGCGCCCGCAAGGAAGGTTTTGGTCGCTTGAAACCCGAGCGCCTGAAGCTGATGGCCGAGCAAGTGGCCAAGGCCTACGAAACCAAGAACCCCATTCCTGTAGATGCCGTATGGAATGGCAGCTTCTTGCCCAGCGCGGCAGAACTGGATGTACTGCCCAAGCGCTGAACATTCCGGGAAAAGTAACGCAAATGACGTAAGTGAAGTGACACGGCCTGCTGCATGCAGGCCTTTTTCATGCGCTACTTTATCAAGAGCTGTCAGCGCCTGATTAGGTGCATGCTTCAGATCAAGGCACTGCGCTGGTGCGGTTGCTGATAGACGGCGAAAGCGATGCATGCAAGGCCGCCATGGCCACCCACGAATCAAGTGCGCTCTATCGTGCACCGGCCATCACCAGCTACAAAATGGCAACATACCGCCCTCACGCCAGCGCGTACTGCTCACTTGCTTTGCCATGACCTCACCACTGCCCCCCCTCGTTCGTATCGAAACCCAAGACCTGTCGCAGGCCAAACCCGGCAAACCCAGCCGCCCTATCAGCGGCCACACCACTTACAAAACGCTAGAAAGCTTCAGCGCCATGGGCGGCCAGCTTTCCAGTGGGGTATGGGAGGCCACCGCAGGCGCTTTTCGCTCCCACTGCGCGGGCTATGTCGAGTTTTGCCACATCGTCGAAGGCAGTTGCCGCGTAGTGGACCCCGATGGCACCATTCACAGTTTTGCTGCAGGGGACAGCTTTGTTCTGCCCGAAGGCTTTGCTGGTCACTGGGAGGTCGATGAACGTGTGAAAAAAGTCTTTTTCATCACACAAACAACGAGCCTACACAAGTAGTCACACTTTTGATTTTTTCAAATTTTCTGAAAAAGTCTTTTAAAAACATGCTGCAACGCAACATTTTTCATATTACAAAACAGAAAACTACTCCTTGAAAAATACATCCTTTTCTACGTAGAACCCACATCATTTATTTCGATATACAGGCTTTCAGCGCCTGCTTAGCGCAAAAGCGCGGGTTAGTATTTACGGGTTAGATCTGATTCACAAGCACGCAAGTGCACCAAATTGAATCTTTCTCTGCGATCACTATTGGGTTCACACGTATGAGCTCAAACTACCAGGAGTGGACATGTTCAGAAGAACCGTATTGGCTGCAAGCGCTGCAGTAGCCGTCACCGCAGCCTTGCCTGCACTGGCTCAAGCCAAAGATGCATGGCCCGTTAAAACCATCACGTTGGTTCAACCCTACGCCCCTGGCGGCACCAGCGACATGCTGGCCCGTATCGTGGCGCTGGAGCTGGAAAAGCGCATTGACGCTTCGGTGATCGTAGAGAGCAAGCCCGGTGCCAACGGCAACATCGCCACAGCCTTCGTCAGCCGCGCCAAGCCCGATGGCGGCACCTACCTGGTGGGCTCCAGCAGCCCCGTAGTGATTTCGCCCTCGCTGTACAAAAGCGTGCCCTACAACCCCAGAACCGATCTGACACCGATCACCCCAATCGCCAAGGCTCCTTTCCTGCTAGTCACCGGCGCTACATCGGGGATCAATAGCGTGGACGAGCTGGTCAAGCACATCAAGACTGACAAGCTGAACTTCGGCTCGGCTGGTGCAGGCTCGCCCCAGCACATGATTGCTGAAATGTTCCACATGCAGGTCAAGGCCAAGTCGCCGCATATCCCGTACAAGGGATCGGCCCCGCTGATCATTGCCCTGATGGCCAATGAAGTGCAGTACGGCATTGACAACCCTGTGCCCCTCAAGCCCCAGATCGAAGGCGGCAAGCTCAAGGCGCTGGCCATTACCAGCAAGCACGCTTCGCCCAAATTCCCCGGTGTGAAGAGCCTGCACGAACTGGGCTACACCGACTTTGAGGTCGAGCCCTGGTACGGCATGATCGGCTCCAAGAAGATGCCCAAGGAACTGGCAGAACGCATGAACGGCTATGTGCGCGACATCCTGGCGCAAGACAGCGTCAAAGAAAAAATCTCCAATCTGGGAGCCGAAGCCTACGGCCTGAGCACCACAGATTTCGCAGCCTTGATTGATGCCGACATCAAAAAATGGGGCGATGCCGTGAAAGCCTCCGGCGCTACGGCTGACTAAGTCTTACGCCCCCCAAACTGAACCGCCTTCACATCGAAGGCGGTTTTTTTATGCCCGCTTTTGATGCCTGCGCTCAAAGCCCATTGAGCGCCTATGCGCATCTATTGGTGCATGCATTGCACACGCATGCTCAGCTTATAAGAGCATCAAGCGCTTTGCTTTATTCACATTAGGCATCTTTCAATACTCAACCCATTGCAAAAACAGCGCGCTGTGTGCTCCTCAAAATTTCAAACGCTGCATGCTTGGCCTTAAAGCCGCTGCTGCAGCAAAGCCACAGCATCATGGGCATTCATGGCCGTGGCACACGCCAACGCCGTCGTACCCTGGTGGTCAGCCTGGTGGATATGCGCACCGCGCTCCAGCAGCAGCGCCACAATATCTGTGCGGTTGAACATGGCTGCAAACATCAGCGGCGTGCGCCCATCGGGCGATGGGCCATCCACCTGCGCACCGTGATCCAGCAACAAGCGCGTCATCTCCAGATCACCTTTGAACGCAGCGCCTGCCAATGGTGTCTGACCGCGTCCGTTAGGCGTTTGCGCATCCGCACCATGCTGCAGCAAGACTTTGGCAGCATCTGCATGCCCGTAATAACTGGCCAGCATCAACAAACTGTCGCCCTTTGCGTTACGCAAAGTGGCGGGCAAACCGTTCTCCAGCCACTGTGTCAATTGCAGCGCATCGCCTTTGCGCGCTGCATCAAACACGCGCTCTGCAAACTCCAAAGTCGCATCATCCAACGCGGGGTTTTGCTCATCCATTGCGACCACCTTTCACACCATTCCAAGAATCAAGCCACAGCTGTGGCGGTATGCAAGCAGTGTAGAGACGAGGTCGAACGCTATGGTTTGTGCTTATCGATGGCCAAGATTAAAGAAAGCAATCGCCTGCACCATCAACCCCACGGCTTCACCGCCTGTGTCCACGCTTGAGATTTCTCTGCCCATTCCTTGTGTAGAATATGCGGCTTACGGAGGTTTGGGTGAGCGGTTTAAACCAGCAGTCTTGAAAACTGCCGACTCGCAAGGGTCCGTGAGTTCGAATCTCACAGCCTCCGCCACCTTCATAATGAAATCAGCAACTTACAATAGTTTTTGATTTCTGTACCACATAAGGTACCACTTAAAACAAAGGCTGCACCCTCACAGGTGCAGCCTTTTTTCTTTAGAACGTACTCAAAGTCTTCGAAGCAGGAAGCCATGTGCTATTGCACAAATCGAAGTCAAGACCAGTCTCCCAACATCAAAGCACGCCGATACCACGACTACCGACCGAAGGCGGCCCAAGCGCACAAGCATAAGCTGCACCAATACAGCAACCCAGCGCGTACTCATACCCACGCCTGCTGCAAGCTTGTGCTTTATGACGGCAGTAGCTTCGCCACTAGGTTGCATTTGAGTGCTTGACCATCTCGAACCCCTACTGTTTTCCCCCAGCTCGTTCGACCTCTAGCGCAGCACCAACTATGTTGGTATATGGCCATGCTTCGATGTGCGGCAAGACTATTTACGCACAGAGTTCACACCTGCACCATTGCAGCACCTTGATACACATACCACCAGCTTGCTGCAACGCCAAACATGTAGCCTGTCACCTGGCGCAAGCAGCAGATGCTTTTTTCAGCAACCAATCATCCGGGATCCGACATCCAAGAAGCACTTCACTCTGGGAACATCATTTTTTTTCTTTCCTCAAAGAACGACTCCAACTTCAACTCCTTGCGGTGACTTATTATCAGGTTTATCACATCAGACCTACTTATTCCATAAAAATCAGATACATTCTGCAACCATTCAGCATTAGATGACTTAATTGTCATATTGAACTTGGCTAGACCAACTTTGTTTTTTGATTTTTTTGTTCTATAGCTATCAACAATTCTTTTAAAATATCTATAGCAATCACCTTCTTCTATAAAAATAACATCCATTCTGAGTACAAGCTCTGAAAGATCACTAATCGGATTAGATCGGTATTTTAAAAGGAAATTGTTTGCTACACTAATCTTTAATTTAACATCTTCACCTTCTATTTTCTGAGCCCATTTAACATCAAAGTTATCATTTATTCTTTGCTCAAAGCAAATTCGTGCTTTTCTTATTAAACGATCAATATGTAAAATATCATTTTTTTCGTCAAGTAATCTATAAGAAAAAAATTCCAATTTGAGTATTTCATACTCTTTATCTTCAAATATTCCTTCCGGAATATATCTTGACACATCTTCCAAGCATCGCTTCCATAGACCGTAATCTAATCCAGATAAATTTTTCTCTAAATAAGCAGATAAAAACAATAAACCTCTTTTGCTAGAAAAAATAATTTCATTATTTTCTGTATTTATTTTTATCTTTTCATAGTCATTGTACAAGTAATTAAAATCATCATTTTCATTAATTTTTATTTTACTTATTTCATTTTCCAAAAAGGAAATTTCATTACCTTTCTTAGCACCACTTGAATTCAATCGAATCTTCAAGCACACAGCTAAAAACCTTGTCAACCTATCATTTCTCACATCTCATCCAATCATAAGCGCTTATGAAATAGTTGCATTTTAGTGACGTTTGCTTCACGTAATGCTCATGAATCAACTTTGTTTGAAGCATGTAAGTCTTATGTTTTTATCAACTTACATACCTGAAAGCGATGCGATAGCCCCTGATTTCAGCAGTTACAGAGAGGCTCCCGAAGGAGTCTACTTAGTACAACCTACTTGTGCAAGCAGGTTAGACCAATGAAAAAAATAACTGTGCTGGTCATCCGATGACGACAATCATCGAAAGCAGGTCATGCGTATCATCAGACTCAACGAGGTTATAAACAGAACTGGGCTTGGCAAAACATCGCTGTACAAGTTCATCAAGGCTAAAACGTTCCCTCAGCCAATCGCTCTTGGAGAGCGAGCTGTTGGATGGGTTGAGGCCGAAGTTGACCAATGGATTACAGCGCGTGTAAATGAACGAGACTTATCTAAGATTAATACTTTCCCAGAGTAATAAACATCAATAATTTTCAGGAATTAAAGGAATTTAAAAATCGAAGGCTTGGTGTATCCAAGCCTTCGATTAAATCATTGTGTAGGGGTAGCTATATATAGAGAATATGTATAGATAGAGGTATATAGAGAATATGTATAGATAGAGGTGGGGTAGCTGGGGTTGTTTAAAGATAAATGACTTAGACAAAAGCTCTATATCAAGCATTCACTTGCAAAGCAGGTCAGTCTTTTGTGAAGCATCATGCATATGGCAATGCATACCACTTCATGATGCCAGTCAGGATTCAAGTTAAAAAACCAAAGGCACTCGTAGATGATTTGAGAAGAAGACAAACATCTAATGGATCTACAATGAGTAAACCAAACAGAAACCCTTACAACCCCAATCAAAAACTACATCACTCCAGTTTTTTTAATGGCTACGAGGTCTATACCAAGCGAGGCCCTTTAATCTATCAATATCTTTCAGGTATCGAGGTCTGTATAGATAGCGCACTCCAAGATTACAGCTCTGTCTTTGTATTGAGAATTGATCTAAAGCTTCCCTCAGACATTTCTGTCCCTCAAGAACGCCTTATAGAGCGATTCATTGCATCTTTGAGATCCAAGGTGCGCTCTGCCAGCAAGAGGTCCATGGATCAAGGCAAGCGCGTGCACCCCACCAACATCCGCTATGTATGGTGCAAGGAGTTCAGCAGCACAGACCAGCCTCACTATCACGTGGCACTGCTGATGAACAAACAGTCCTACTGGAAGGTTGGCAGCTATGACATCAGCGGAAGGAGTCTCTACAACATGATCGTAGGCGCATGGATGAGTGCACTGGGACTCAAAGACATGGAGCGGTACAAATACTTGGTGAACTTTTCAGAGAATGGCCAATATCACATGCGCAGAGACAGTCCTCTGAGCGTTGAAGAAGTTTTTTACCGGCTGAGCTATCTATGCAAGTTGGATACGAAAAAATTTGACTCTCCCGGTCATAGCTTTGGCTGCAGCAGGCAGTAATGCTGTTTCTAAATGGATTCATTCACATGTACTTCACTTGCCATGACGTCATGGTGTTTGTATCGAAGGATCTATCTATGAATTTGACATGTCCGTACTGCGACTCGAGTAGGGCTATGCGTCGTCGAGTTGGTGAACGTGCTGGATGCATGATCGGCGGCGTAGGTGGTGCTGTCGGCGGTGCGACTGCCGCTGCTGGAGGCGCCTCCACTGGTGCTGCTTTAGGTGCATTTGCTGGCCCTTTGGGTATCACCGTTGGTGCACTAGGCGGCGCATTGCTAGGCGCTTTATTTGGTGGTGTCAGTGGATCGGTTGCCGGCTCAGCAGCTGGCGCAAAACTGGATGAAACACTACTGGATACCTACCTGTGTATTGACTGCACGAAGACTTTCTAACGTTACCCCTCCCATGCAAGGCTCACCTCTTTGAGGTGAGCCTTTTGCGTTTATCTGACTGGAAAAATTCAAATGGCACACCTTATCGAAACCATGGCCTACACAGGCCAAACGCCTTGGCATGAACTGGGCAACGCTTTGCCAGCTAAGCAAAGCATTGATGTCTGGGCACAAGCCGCAGGCATGGATTGGCGTATCCAGGAAACACCTGTTCGTTATCTCGCTTCCGATGGAAATTCAGGACTCTCTGGCTTGTATGCCGAGCCCAAAGAGTTTCCTGAGCAAAAAGTTCTGTACCGCAGCGACACGCAGGCACCGCTCTCCGTAGTGGGTAGTCGCTACAACGTGGTTCAGCCGCGTGAGGTACTGGAGTTCTATCGTGACCTGACCGAAGTGGCAGGGTACGAGCTGGAGACAGCCGGGGTGCTCAAGGCAGGCCGTAAGTTCTGGGCTCTGGCACGCACTGGAAAGTCGGTGGCTCTGAAGGGTAACGATGTTGTCAACGGCTATTTGTTGCTGGCTACGTCGTGTGATGGTTCTCTGGCTACGGTGGCCATGCCTACGACCGTGCGCGTGGTGTGTAACAACACACTCACGATTGCACTCAAGGATGGCGTAGGTTCCGTCAAGGTGCCCCACAGCACCACGTTCGACGCACAGGCCGTTAAACGCCAACTCGGTATTGCAGTCGGTCAATGGGACAGCTTTATGTACCGCATGAAGACACTGGCTGAGCGCAAGGTCAAAACCCATGAGGCCATGAACTACTTCCTCAAGGTGATCTGCAACACAGATGCCCACTCTGACTTGTCAGTCGGCTTGACCAATGAGCGAGCGCTTAAGAAAGTACAGATGCTTTACGAGGGGCACGGCCGAGGTGCAGAAATGCATGCAGCCAAAGACACTGCCTGGGGCCTGCTGTGCTCTGTGACTGAGTTCATCGACCATGAAAAACAAGCGCGTAGCCAGGACAACCGCTTGGACAGTGCTTGGTTCGGCCAGGGAGCAGCGATTAAGCAGCGTGCCTTGGATCATGCTTTGCAACTGGTGGCCTGAGCATGCTCACTGGTTTGCTTCTCTGGCCGCATTGGCTGTTTCCGCTAGGTTTTCCTATTTACGTTCCACCCCTACGAACCGCCCTCTGAGGCGGTTTTTTTATGCCCGCAATTCTTGAGGGCCAAGGAGATTTGTATGTCTGTTCATTTGTTGAGCAATGCCACGCTGAATGTCCGTGAAACACCAGTGGAGCACCCCATCCGCCCTCGCAAGGGCGCCGCTTTGCGCCTAGTATCGACCAAGGACATGGCACGCGATGATTGGCTGGAAGTGCGTCGCACGGGAATTGGTAGTTCTGATGCAGCGACTGCCGTAGGTTTGAATCCCTACCAGTCCCAACTGGAATTGTGGATGCAAAAGACGGGCAAGGCTAACTTGCTGCCAGCGGTAGACCCCAACGATGACACCAGCCCCATGTTCTGGGGCACGCTGTTAGAACCCATAGTGGCTGCGCACTACACCAAGCGCACAGGCAACAAGGTACGCCGTGTGAATGCCGTGCTGCAGCATCCCAAGCATCCCTGGATGCTGGCCAATGTGGACCGTGAGGTGGTGGGTTCATCCGAGGTGCAAATTCTGGAATGCAAGACCGCTGGCATTCATGGTGCACGCCTGTGGAAGGATGGCGTGCCTGAGTATGTCCAGTTGCAGGTGATGCACCAGTTAGCCGTGACGGGCCACAAAGCCGCAGATGTGGCCGTGCTCATTGGGGGGCAGGAGTTGCGCATCTTCCGTATCGATCGTGACGAGGCCTTAATTGCCCGCCTGATTGAGATGGAGCATGCCTTCTGGCATCTGGTGGAAAGCAACACACCTCCAGCCGGAGATGGCTCTGACAGTGCAGAAAAAGCATTGCGTTGCCTCTATCCGAACAGCGTAGGTGAAGACGTGGATATGAGTGAGGACCCACAACTCAATGCCACGTTTGAAGCTCTGTTGCTGGCCCGTGAGCAGCTCGATGCCGCACAGAAGAAGGAAGCACGCCTGCGCCAGGCCATTCAGATCCACATGGGCGAAGCAGGCAAAGCCACGTTTGCCTGTGGTGGTAGCGTGACTTGGAGGCGCAGCAAAGACGGGCAAGCCTTCGACACAGCGCAGTTCGTCAAAGACCATCCCGAGCTGTCCAAAGCCTACCTCACCACACGGCCTGGATCTCGGCGGTTTTGCGTGTATCCAGCTTGAGCTGACCATCCTTCCCACATCCATCCCCCTCTCGCTCCCTGTGGCCCATGCCACCGGGAGCTTTCTTTTTTTGGAGCAAAACATGATCAAAGGTTTGATGATTACCCCGCCCGTCATTGGCCGAATTTCTATTGGCAAAGTCGTGGAAAAGAATGGCAAGCGCCTGCCAGAGAAAGACGATGAATTCACCATCACCACACAGGTCCAGCAGCGCGGTCAGTGGGTGCTACACCCGTTGGATGAGGCTTTGCGCCAAAGCCAAGCAGATGCCTTCACCGTTGGCGGCATAAAGGAAGGCGCTGAGCCTTCCGACAGTCAAAGTGAAAGTATTCCCGCACGCAGTGCCAAGCGCACGCTCAAAGACAAGATGGGGGTTGCAGGTCAAGCGCCTGCAGAAACTAGCTCTCCACGACGGAAGCTGCGCAGCATTCCCGTGCGCGTCTTGTTCAATGACCCTGATCTAAACCTGCGAGCCAACTACTGCATGTTTGACCGCAGCACAGCGCGTCCTGTCTGCGTGGGTGACGGGGAGAGCAGCAAGCGCGTCACGGATCAAGGGCTGGAGACGATGGAATGTCCCGGTCCTGATAGCTGTCGTTTTGGGCTGGGTAACTGCAAGCCTTATGGGCGGCTGAACGTCAGCATCGGTGACAGCGATGAATTGGGCAGCTTTGTGTTTCGTACCACGGGCTTCAACAGCATTCGTACGCTCGTTGCACGCCTGCGCTACTTTGCTGCAGTCTCAGGCGGCCACCTGGCCGCCATGCCTCTAGAAATGCGGCTGCGGGGCAAATCCACCACACAGTCGCACCGTGCGGCCATCTACTACGCCGACCTGGTGGTGCGCACCGGCCTGAGCTTGAACGAGGCCATCGGCCAAGCCAAGGCGCTGGCTGCACAGCGCCAGTCTGCAGGATTTGCGCAGAGCGCTTTGGATGAGGCTGCACGTCTGGGCTATGCTAACGGCAGCTTTGAAGATGCGCCGGAGGAAGCGGCGGACATTGTGGAGGAGCTTTATCCGGAGGATACCGAGCCGCCAACACACCATCCCTAACGCCATTTTTTGCGCTTACAAGCCACCTGGCATGCAGTCCTTAGTGCAGCAAGACATCGAAGACCTCACCGCACTGCAGGTCACCAAGACGCCCACCTTCTTTGTCAATGGCCGACCGGAAACTGAGCCGGTGGCTCAGTTCTACTTCGGCGCGGACACACTAGTGGGAATGGGCATGCTCCTTGGGTTCTGAGCGGTTGAGCTTGGAGGCTGGATCCAGTGTCCCGCGAAGCAGCCTAAGCCCGTTGCCCACTACCAGTAAGCTCGCACCCATGTCCGCGAAAACCGCCATCCACATGGTCGCCGTGCCAACGACCGCCATCACCAGGAACACGCTCTTGATGCCCAGAGCCAAGGTGATGTTCTGCCAGAGCACGGCATGCGTGCGCTTGGATAGCCGCACAGTCTCGGCGACGCGCTGCAGGTTGTCGTTCATGATGACCACGTCGGCCGCTTCCATGGCGGTGTCGGTACCAGCGCCGCCCATGGCAAAACCGATATCAGCCTGGGCCAATGCCGGTGCATCGTTAATGCCGTCCCCGGTCATGCCGGTGGCGCCGTAGCGCTTTTGCATCTCCTTGATGGCGTCGAGCTTGGCTTCGGGCAGCAGGTCGCCGCGGGCGTCATCGATCCCCGCCTGCGCCGCGATTGCCTTGGCCGTGGCTGTGTTGTCGCCGGTCAGCATCACCGAGGTCACTCCCAGCGCCTTGAGATCGACGATGGCTTGCTTTGATGTCTCCCGAATGGTGTCTGCAACAGCAAACAAGGCCAGGACGCACGAATCGTCAGCCAGGAGGGTGACCGTGCGGCCTTGCTTTTCATGGATGGCGAGTTCCGCCTCCAGTTCAGGGGTGCACAGTCCCCGTTCATGGATCAGTCGGTGATTGCCCAGCACGAGGCGTACTCCATTGACCACGCCTTCGACACCGCGCCCCGGCAAGGCCTTGAAGTTTTCGGCCTCCGGGCCTGGTACTTCCAGACCCTGGATGATCGCCTTGGACACCGGGTGATCGGATCTGCCAGCCAGGCTGGCGGCCATCTGTTGGGCTGCAGCTTCATCGCCAGCGCCCCAGACGTGCCACTGCACCAGCTTGGGTTTACCTTCGGTGATGGTGCCCGTCTTGTCCAGCGCCACCGCCTTCAGGAGCCGCGCGTCTTCCAAGTAGGTTCCGCCCTTGATCAGGATGCCTCGGCGAGCGCCGGCCGCCAGTCCGCTTACCACCGTCACAGGCGTGGAAATGACCAAGGCACATGGGCAGGCAATCACCAGCAGGACAAGGGCCTTGTAGAGCGCTTCCAGCCAGGTCAGTCCCATCAGGAACGGTGTGAGAACTGCCACCGCCACCGCAATGGCGAAGACCGCAGGCGTGTAGATCGCGGCGAACCGATCGACAAAGCGCTGTGTCGGTGCGCGCGTGCCTTGTGCCTGCTCAACGGCTTGAATGATTCTGGCCAAGGTGGTGTTGCTCGATAGGGCCGTGACCTCGAACTCAAGTTCACCGGTCTCATTGATGGTGCCCGCGAACACCTGATCGCCGGGTGCCTTGTCCACGGGAATGCTCTCGCCAGTCACCGGAGCCTGGTTGATGGCCCCGTTCCCCTTCGTCACCTTGCCGTCCAGCGGCACCCGTTCTCCCGGCTTGATGCGCACGGTCGCACCGATGGCTACAGCGGCGACCGGCGTGGCAGACCATGCGCCATTGGGGCCCAGAACCAGAGCCTCTTCCGGCGCCAGTTCCAGCAACCCCTTGATCGCATTGCGTGCCCGGTCCACGGCCTTGGCCTCAATCAGCTCAGCAATGGCGTACAGGGCCATCACCATGGCAGCCTCGGGCCACTGGCCAATGAGGAAAGCGCCTGTGACGGCCACCGACATCAGGGCATTGATGTTGAGCTTGCCACGTAGCAGCGCTGCGATGCCCTTCTTGTAGGTGTCGATTCCAGCCAGCCAGATGGCCAACGCGGCGATGGCCATGCCTGCCACCTTCCAGGCCATCTGGTCGGGCGCGAAGAAGGAGAGCACCTCCGCGCCCGTGGCGAACACAAGCGCAGCCACCAGGCGAGAAATGCCGCCAGCGAACCCATGTCCATCGTCGTCGCCTTCGACAGGCCCTACTGCCGGCCCCCCCTGGGAGTTCATTGCGCCGGCCACCGGCTGTGGATCGAAGCCCGCCTTGCGGATAGCCTCCAGGGCCAAGGGATACGTGCTTTCTGCCGCATCGATCTTCAACGTGCGAGCACCGAGCTGGAAGCCCAGAGAGCGGATTCCGTCCAAGGGTTCCAGCGCGCGGCGGATTTCCGCCTCCTCGGCGCTGCAGTCCATGGTCGCAATTCTGAACAGCTTGACTTGGCCCGGGCCGCTTGCGGCGGCATTGACCGGAGAGGCGGAACTGGAGCATCCCGCTGAGCAGCAGGTGTCAACGCTTGAAGAGGTGCTGGTTTCTAGTTTCATGGCTTAATTGGAAACCCTGTAGTGACCTTAAAGTCAAGTGACAGCGCGAAATGCGCCCCAGCACCGTCAGGCACTACCCCCATTTGCAAAGGATGTGCCATGAAGATCGGCGAATTGGCCAAGGCCACCGGCACCCAGACAGAGACCATTCGCTACTACGAGCGGGAGTGTCTGCTGCCGGCGGCGATACGTACGGAAAGCAATTACCGAATCTACGATAGCAGCCACATCGAGCGTCTTGCCTTCATCCGGCATTGCCGCTGCCTGGACATGACACTCAATGAAATCCGCGTGCTGTTGCATTTCAAGGACGCACCTGGTGAGAACTGTGGCGCGGTGGATGCGCTTCTTGAGGAGCACATTGATCATGTCGTCTCGCGAATCCGGGAACTCCAGGTGCTGGAATTAGAATTGCGCAGTCTGCAGCAGCAGTGTTCGCCAGGTCACCTGGCCGGGGACTGCGGCATCTTGGGCGGCCTGGCAATAGCGGCGCGCCAACACAATCACATGCCTACAGCCAACCCCAATGAAGCGCATCCACCTGGCGTGCATCGCGAAATCGGAGCCGCTGCCAAACAGCTGCGCATTAACCGTAAGGGCTGACTGCCAAAAGTCATTGGGCTCGGATCTCCAGCCCAACGCTCGTCACCCCGCTCTCCGACCATGCGACTGGTTTGCCCTGATGCATGCGAGCGATCGCGCCAACGATGGCCAGGCCTAGGCCGTGGTTGCTTTGTCCATGACTGCGAGCGGGATCGGCGCGGAAAAATCGATCGAACAAGTGAGGGAGTATTTCGGGATCGATGCTGTCTCCGCAGTTGGAGACACTGATCAGCACGCGGTCCTCATCAACGGTCCTGAAGTTGACTTGGACGATCGAGCCATTTCTCGCGTATCGGGTGGCGTTCCCCAGCAGGTTTGACAAGGCTCGGCGCAACAGGGGCACGTCGAAGGCACCATGTGCGTCGCCGACTACTTTGGCGGTGAGCCCGGCCTCGGCCAGTGCCGCCTCGTGATAGTCCAGCACGTCTACAGCCACCGATGCAAGACTCGATACGGGAACGCGACGCGCGCCTACACCCCGATCAGCTTGCGATAGGAACAGCATATCGTTGACGATGCCGGTCAGGCGATGCAGTTCCTCCAGATTTGAGGCGAGGACCTCCCGCATATCCGCCTGCTCAGGACGCCTTAGAGCCAGTTCATTGTTGGCAATGAGCGTGGCCAGTGGCGTGCATAGCTCGTGCGCCACATCCGCATTGAAACCCGCCATCTGTGAGTAGGCCTTCTCAATGCGTGCAAGGAGGGCGTTGAACTGGTCGATCAGCGGCACGAGTTCAAGAGGTTGCTCGTCGCCATCGAGCCGTTGGTGCAGGCTATCCGCCGACAGTGCTCGCGTTTGGCCGGCCAGCCTTCGCACAGGCGCAAGGCCGAGTTTGACCAGGGAGAAGCCGCCCAGTGAAACCACGATGGCGCCCCCGATGGCAGCCACCAGCAGGGTGAGTGCGAGCCGGTGCAACAACTGGTTGTCGGTTTGAATATCCAGCGACAGCTGGACGTGCAAAGCCGGCGAGGCAGGGCCTGCAACCTGCGCCACCTCGAATTTCCGTTGGCGCCATACCGTCTGTGCATTCTGGTTGCGGGTGTGCGCGTAGAGCACGGTCCCATCGGCCAGTGACACCTCAAGCGATAAATCTCCATGCCCCACCAGGAAGTCATCGAGCTTGTGAGCGAGAGCTTCCGACTCCCGGTGCTCCGTCCCCTCTACCAAGAGATGCCGAATGACGTTCTCCTTTTGCGCCAGCGTTTCCTCTTGCCGATCGCGAAAATTGAACTCGGTTACCAGATACACGGCCAGGCAGACCAGGCCCAGGCCTGCAAAGCTTTGCAACGCCAACCACCACGACAGCCTCTGGCGCAGCGAGCGATGGTGGATCAATGCCTTCATCCGTTACGCTCCTCCATGATGTAGCCCATGCCTCGGATGGTGTGAAGCAGCACAGTGTCAAAGGGTTTGTCTATCTTGCTTCGCAAGCGACGAATAGCGACCTCCACTACGTTGGTTTCGCTGTCGAAGTGCATGTCCCACACCTGCTCAGCAAGCTCGGTGCGAGACAGTACCTCGCCTTTCCTTCGCAGGAACAGCGTCAGAAGCAGGAACTCCTTTGCGGTCAGCTCCAACCGCTGACCGCCGCGGGATGCCTTGCGCCGCACTAGGTCAAGTTCGAGATCGGCAAGGCGCAGTTGCGTGGGCTCTGCCGCATCGCGCGCGCCATAGGTGCGCCTGAGCAGCACCTGGATGCGTGCGTTCAATTCGGAAAATGCGAAGGGCTTGACCAGGTAATCGTCAGCACCTGTCTGCAGTCCCAGCACCCGGTCCTCGACGCTGACCCGCGCTGTCAGCATCAAGACAGGTGTCTGCCTGGATTTGCGAAAAGCGGTGAGGAGGCTGAAGCCGTCGATCCCAGGGAGCATAGCGTCCAGTACCAGTAGGTTGTGCTCACCTTCAAGCGCCAGGTGCAGACCATCTACCCCGTTGTGGGCAACGTCCACCACATAGCCGGCCTCTCCGAGGCCCTTACGCAGGTATTCGGCAAGCTTGACTTCGTCTTCAATGAGCAAGATTTTCATGGTGCCATTCTCGAAGAATGCGGCCCGTTCGTAGATTACGAATTTGTCATCTGGCTGTTGGTGCCTTGTCGCGGTTCGCTTTCTAAAGTTCACCCCGTGTCGCAAGGCATAGCCCTGGTAAGTCGCCAAGGGTTCACCTGAATCCAGAGACAAAACCATGATCGTTCGCAAACCCCTCGCGCTTTCCCTGATCGCCCTTGCCATCGCGGCCCCGGGCCTGACATCTGCATCTTCGCTGTATCACCCCGCCGGTGGCGAAGAGGGATTTACCACCCATCCCAACCATTTTCAAAGCTCTTTGTCCCGTGCCGACGTGCTTGAGTCGGTGGCCGTCGCCCGTGAGGACGGCACGCTGGCGATCCTCTCGCGCGGCGATGCTCTGCCTGTCAAGGCAACGAGCCCCTCCAAGACCCGTGAGCAGGTGCAACAGGAATACCTGAACATGTCTTCCGCTGAAAAACAGCGTATTCAGGAACTGTACGGCACGGGCGGCTGACTCTTGAGCCGATAGCCTCTATCCAGCTTCTACCCGTGCCCCATATCCGGGATTTCATTGCCGCGTGCTAGACTCAAAAAATGTACCGCTTGATAGCTGTTTTTATGCTTGCATTGCTACCGTTCCAGTTCAGCTGGTCTGCGGTTGCTACCTATTGCATGCATGAACGCGTTACGACTCAGACACAACACGTGGGGCATCATGAGCACAAGCATGAGGCCAAAAGCGTGGTCGACCACGCAGATAAGAACGGGCAAAACGCCAACCAGTTGGATGCCGATTGCTCGGTTTGCCATGGCGTCGGCGTCGGCGCCCTCGACTTGTCCTATGCCAAGCAAGGCGTCACTCACGACAGTAGTGTGGGTGCCCAGCCCAACGAGCGGTTGGCTTGTGTAACGCCCACTCCCCCTGACCGCCCTCAGTGGTCCGTCCTCGCCTAATCGGCGGGGCATCTCTCCTTCCTTCAGTCATTCGTGTCCGCCCCCACAGGCGGATGTAGTTGCGCGTGTCGCGGCTGTGATGAGTGACGAGTTGCCAGGCAGCTGCACGGTTGCCACCCCGCCGATTCCTTCGTGTTTTCAAACCACTGGAGAATCGGATGTTCAAGGGTATTTACCTTCAAGAAAAGCCGCACGCATGGCGCGGCCGCAAGAAAATCAGGCTCGCAGCTAGTGCGGCGGCCATATTGCTGGCCGCTTCCAGCAGCGCCTTTTCGCAGGGTGTGTCGCAACGCCCTATCGGCGGCGAGGAAGCACCTCTGACTGCCGCAACAGCACCAACTACGCCACTGTCTTTGGCCAGGGCAATTGAATTGGCTTTGGCGGGAAATCCTGAGGTAGCAGCGGCGACGCGCCAGCTGGAGGCAACCGAGGGGCAAGTTCTGCAAGGGCGCGCACGCCCCAATCCAGAGCTCGCCTACTCGCTGGAAGACGCACGCTCCAAAACGCGCACGCAAAGTTGGCAGCTCAACCTCCCCGTGGAATTGGGGGGCAAGCGTGCCGCGCGCACCAAGGCAGCGGAAAAATCCCGCGAGCAGGCGCAAGCCCAGCTCACGGAGCTGAAGGCAACCGTGCGAGCCAACGTGGCTGCCGCCTATTTCGATGTGCTGACGGCGCAAGAGCGCTTGGTGCTCGCCCGGGACAGCGTCGCGCTGGCTAAGTCTTCCACCGATACCGTCGCCAAGCGGGTGGCCGCCGGCAAGGTGTCTCCCGTCGAAGAGTCCAAGGCCAGGGTTGCGGAGGCCGGTGTTCGTGTTGAGCTCGCCCAGGCTGCGAGTGAAGAACGCAACGCCCTGTCCCGTCTATTTGCGCTATTGGGAAAGATCGACGTGCCTTTCACGGTCCTAGAGGGAAAGGCTGGAAACCTCCCCCCTGTACCGAACCTCGCCGATCTTCAGCCTCTCATTTCTTCTTCGCCAGCCGTTGTCCTGGCGAGAATCGAGGTGGATCGGCGTAAGGCATTGACCGACCTGGAACAAAGCAAGCGGGTGCCTGATGTCACCGTCAGTGTTGGCATGCAGCGCAGCAACGAGACGCAGCGAAACGTTCTTCTTTTCGGTGTCTCTGTGCCTCTCCCCGTCTTCGACCGCAACCAGGGCAACCTCCTCGAAGCACTAAAGCTTGAGGACAAAGCGCGTGACGAGTTGCAGGGGGCCACCGTGCGCCTGCATAGCGAAGTGGCGCAGGCCCGGGAGCGACTTGCGACGATCGCTGCAGAGATCCAATCTCTGCAGCAGGACGTGCTTCCGGGGGCAAAGTCAGCTTATGACGCGGCCACCATTGGCTTTGAGAACGGCAAGTTCAATTTCCTGGAGGTGCTCGATGCGCAGCGCACCTACTTCACCGCCAAGTCCCAGTATCTCAAAGCACTTGGCGAGGCTCATCGCGCAGCGGCCGATGTTGATCGCCTGCTCGGCGGCCCCCACGATTCCCGCTTAACCGCACCGCAGAACTGAGAATGACTATGAACACCAGCAAATCCACCATCAGCAAAAAGCACGTGATCGCTATTGCCGTCGTCCTCGCATTGGGGGGCGGGGTGGGAACCTACATCTTGCAGGGCGGCGGCAAGCCCAAAGCCGCGGCCGTAGAGGGAGATGGCCATGGCCACGGCGGCCACACCGAGGCCAAGGGGCACGGTGATGGTGAGCACCATGGCAAGGGCGGGGAAAATGGCCACGACGATGACAAGGGCCATGCGGACGGCGAGCACCACGAAAAGAGCGAAGCAAAGGGCGCCCATGACGGCACCGTCTTCAAAGAAGGGGATTTCAGCTTGGAGGCACTGCTTTCAGAAGACGGCGGCGAGCCTCGGCTGCGCATCTGGCTGTTCGACAAAGACAAAGCTCTTCCCCTGAATGCGGCAACGGTCACAGCAACGGTGACCCGCCCGACTGACGAAAAGCAGAAGCTGACTTTCGCCCAGGATAAAGATAGCTTGGTCAGCCGCGAAATCGTTGCCGAACCCCATGCTTTCGAGATCGAGATCATTGCGCAGACTGCCACCGAACCCTTCATGTTCGTGATGAGCAAAGAAGAAGGGAAGATTGAACTGACCGACGCCCAAATCAAGGCGGCATCGATCAGCGTGGACACCGCGTCCGCCGCGAACATCAAGACGGCACTGCTGTTGCCCGGCGAGATCCGACTCAATGAAGACCGCACCTCGCACGTGGTCCCCCGTCTTGCAGGAGTCGTGGAAAGTGTCAGCGCCAACCTTGGCCAGGTCGTCAAGAAGGGGCAGGTGCTGGCCGCCATTGCAAGTCCGGCCGCCTCTGAGCAACGCAGCGAACTGCAGACCGCTCAAAAACGATTGACGCTGGCCAAGACCACCTACGAGCGGGAGAAGAAGCTGTGGGAGCAAAAGGTATCGGCTGAACAGGACTACCTGCAGGCCAAGCAGGCATTGAGCGAAGCAGAGGTGGCTATGGCCAACGCCAATCAGAAACTGAGTGCGCTGGGTCTGTCCACCTCGTCAGTGTCCGGCTTGAATCGCATCGAACTGCGTGCCCCCTTTGACGGCATCGTCATCGAAAAGCACCTGAGTCTCGGCGAGGCCGTGAAGGAAGATGCAGCCGTGTTCACCATCTCGGACCTCAACCAAGTATGGGCGGAGATCAACGTCCCGGCAAAGGATCTGCCATCGGTGCGGGTGGGCGAAAAAGTCACCATCAAAGCGACGGCGTTTGACGCATCCGCCACTGGCACCGTCGCATTTGTGGGGGCACTGATCGGCGAGCAAACCCGCACAGCAAAAGCCCGCGTGGTTCTTGAAAATCCCAAGGGCGCCTGGCGTCCCGGCCTGTTCGTGAACGTCGAAGTTGTGTCCGAAGAAACGGCGGCGCCCGTGACGATCTCGGCTGACGCCGTGCAGAACGTTGGAGACAAGCCCGTTGTCTTCCTCAAGGTCAACGATGGCTTCATTACCCAGCCAGTGAAGCTGGGGCGCAGCGACGGCAAGCGGATCGAGGTCCTTCAAGGCCTCAAGGCCGGAATGCCCTACGCCTCATCGGGGAGCTTCGTCGTGAAATCCGAGCTCGGCAAGGGATCTGCCGAACACACGCACTAATCACGGAGCCCATACATGTTTGAAAAACTCATTCGATTTTCAATCGAACAACGATGGTTGGTGCTACTTGCGGCCCTTGCCATGGCTGCGCTCGGCGTTTTCAGCTATCAAAAGCTGCCCATCGACGCTGTCCCCGACATCACAAACGTACAGGTTCAGATCAACACGCAGGCACCGGGTTACTCGCCGCTGGAAACGGAGCAGCGGGTCACGTACCCCATCGAGACGGTCATGGCCGGCCTGCCGAACCTGGAACAAACCAGGTCGCTTTCACGGTATGGACTGTCGCAGGTAACCGTCATTTTCAAGGACGGCACCGACATCTATTTTGCTCGCCAGCTAGTCAACGAGCGTATCCAGGAGGCGCGGGACAAACTGCCCGTAGGCATCACACCGGCCCTGGGGCCAATATCCACCGGGCTGGGGGAAATCTATCTCTGGACAGTAGAAACAAAAGACGGCGCGAAGAAACCTGATGGGAGTCCCTACACCGCTACGGATCTGCGAGAGATCCAGGATTGGATCATCAAGCCGCAATTGCGAAACGTTCCGGGCGTGACGGAAATTAATTCCATTGGTGGCTTCGCCAAGGAGTATCAGATAGCGCCAATTCCCGAGCGCCTGGCTTCACTGGGCGTGACGCTGCAGGATGTGGTCACTGCTCTGGACCGCAATAACGGTAACGTGGGCGCGGGCTACATAGAAAAGCGCGGCGAACAGTACCTCATTCGAGCACCAGGGCAGGTGAAGTCCTTGGAAGACATCGGCAACGTGATCCTCAGCAGTGCCAACGGCGTGCCCGTGCGCATCCGGGACGTGGCTGAAGTGGGGATTGGTCGGGAGCTGCGAACTGGCGCCGCAACGGACAACGGGCGAGAAGTGGTTCTCGGTACCGTGTTCATGCTGATCGGCGAAAACAGCCGGACCGTCTCGCAGGCCGTGAGCAAGAAGATGGTCGAGGTCAACAAGAGCCTTCCTGAGGGAGTGCATGCGGTGACGGTCTACGACCGTACGGTGCTCGTCGACAAGGCCATCAGTACCGTGAAGAAGAACCTGCTGGAAGGTGCGGTTCTCGTGATCGTGATCCTGTTTCTGTTCCTGGGGAACATCCGCGCAGCGATCATCACGGCAATGGTCATTCCCTTGTCGATGCTCTTCACATTCACGGGCATGGTCCAGTACAAGGTAAGTGCCAACCTGATGAGCCTGGGAGCCCTGGACTTCGGCATCATCATTGATGGAGCGGTCGTGATCGTGGAGAACTGCGTGCGGCGTCTTGCCCATGCGCAGGCGCATCACGGTCGACCGCTGACGCGAGCGGAGCGCTTCCATGAAGTGTTCCTGGCATCCCAGGAGTCGCGCCGTCCCTTGCTGTTCGGACAGTTGATCATCATGGTGGTGTATCTGCCCATCTTCGCGCTCACGGGCGTTGAGGGAAAGATGTTTCACCCGATGGCATTCACTGTTGTCGCCGCCTTGGTGGGGGCAATGATCTTGTCGGTGACCTTCATTCCGGCAGCCGTGGCCCTCTTCATCGGCAATCGGGTCAGCGAGAAGGAGAACTTCCTGCTGGGCCATGCCAAGCGCCTCTACGCCCCGCTGCTCGACCGCGTCATGGCCGCCAAGGCGGTTGTACTGACCATTGCAGCAGTTGCCGTGATCTTGTGCGGGTTGATCGCCACGCGCATGGGCAGTGAATTTGTGCCCAACCTCAATGAAGGCGACTTCGCGATCCAGGCGCTGCGCATTCCGGGCACCAGCCTTTCCCAATCGGTTGCGATGCAGCAGCAGATCGAAAAGACCCTGAAAGCGAAGTTCCCCGAGATCGAACGCATCTTCGCCAGAACCGGCACGGCAGAAATTGCCTCGGATCCCATGCCGCCGAATATCTCGGACGGGTACATCATGCTCAAGCCGATGGACGAATGGCCTGAGCCGCGCAAGACCCGGGACGAACTGCTTGCTGCGATTCAGGAGGTTCTTGGGAAAATTCCCGGCAACAACTATGAGTTCTCTCAACCCATTCAGCTGCGCTTCAACGAGCTGATCTCGGGGGTGCGAAGTGACGTGGCGGTAAAAATCTTCGGCGACGACATGGATGTGCTGAACAAGTCCGCTGAAGAAGTGTCTGCAATGCTGCAGAAGATCCAGGGCTCATCCGAGGTGAAGGTCGAGCAAACGACGGGCCTTCCGATGCTGACGGTGAACATCGACCGTCAGAAGGCCGCGCGCTATGGACTGAACGTTGCTGACATCCAGGATACCGTGGCCACAGCCATCGGCGGGCGCGAGGCTGGCACGATGTTCGAGGGAGATCGTCGATTCGACATCCTTGTTCGTCTCCCCGAGGCCTTGCGCAACGACCTGGAAGGCATGAAACGGCTGCCCATACCGCTGCCACGTTCTGTGAGCGGGACGGAAGCCAGGACGAATTTCATCCCACTGGGTGAAGTCGCCACATTCGAACTTGCGCCCGGCCCCAACCAGGTCAGCCGCGAGAACGGCAAACGACGTATCGTGGTGAGCACCAACGTGCGGGGACGCGATGTGGGTTCCTTTGTAGCGGAGGCCGAGCAAGGCCTGGCGCAAATCAAGATCCCTACGGGCTACTGGACAAGCTGGGGCGGAACCTTCGAGAACCTGCAATCGGCCACGAAGCGCCTGCAGATCGTTGTGCCCGTATCCCTGCTGCTGGTCTTCGTGCTGCTGTTCGCGATGTTTGGGAACGCAAAGGATGGTCTGCTGGTCTTTACCGGCATCCCATTCGCTTTGACGGGTGGCATCCTCGCGCTTTGGCTTCGCGACATTCCAATGTCCATTTCGGCTGCGGTTGGCTTCATCGCGCTTTCCGGCGTGGCGGTGCTCAACGGACTGGTGATGATTTCCTATATCCGTACCTTGAGGGAAGAAGGCATGGGGCTGGATGCCGCGATCCGCGAGGGCGCCTTGACCCGCTTGCGGCCGGTACTCATGACGGCACTTGTTGCCTCGCTGGGCTTCATTCCCATGGCCATCGCTACCGGCACCGGGGCCGAAGTCCAGCGTCCTTTGGCGACGGTGGTGATTGGCGGAATTCTCTCTTCCACACTGCTCACGCTGCTCGTGTTGCCAATTCTCTACCGTCTGGCCCACAGGCCCGATGAGAAAGATGAGGACGTTTCGGCCGAGCCCTCGCACCCGCCGGACGTGACCGCTCCCGTGTAGTTGTGAAAGGTCCCGCGATCAGCGGGACCTTTCATCTCCTTAAACCTTGCTCCGAAGGAACATTAATGAAAATCTCTCAACTCATTCTCGCCCTGGCGGTATCGATCTCAAGCACGGCCATCGCGGCTGACAACCATGGTCACGATGCAAAGCCCATGCACGGAGGCGCTGTTGCCGAAGCAAAGGATGTCGAATACGAATTTGTCGCCACAGCGGACAAGTTGCAGCTTTACATGCGCGACCACGGCAAGTCCGTTGCCGTCGCAGGGATGACCGCAAAGGTCACGCTTTTGGCTGGCAGCGATAAGCAGGATGTGCAACTCCAACCTGGTGACGGCAAGCTGGAAGCCTCTGGGAGCTTCAAAGTCCCTGCCGGTACCAAAGCCGTGGTCGCAGTCTCCAAGGCGGGCAAATCCGTCGCTTCCGTCCGCTTCACGCTGAAGTAACACGAAAGGCGCATGGAATCCCCGTTCCGAGATATCGGGTGGCGATTCCACTTCCTGCGCCTAACGTTGCTCGTCCAGTGTTGCGACATCGCAATGGCGGGCACGGTCCACCGTCTCGGCGCTTCACGTGTTCCTGTCAAGGTCTGGCAAGAGAAGCAATCCATGTCATTGCAGGTGGCCCAGGATGGGCTTTTTGCCAAGCTGTTCTGGATATGGATCAGCTTGTTGATCTCCGTGTTCGTATTTTGGAGACTGCGGCATCTGTGGCTGAAACTCCATCCCCCACTGGATGTGCGAACCAAGTACAGCCGGCGCTTGACCAAAAGACTGAGAGATCGCCAGGCGCTGCGCTTGAAGTGCAGAACCCCGAGGAAACCGCGCCCCCGCCATCGACGCTGAAAGCGAAGGGGCTGAACTTGGGCCCGCCGGGCTGATTACAGGGCCCCTCCGATGACTGAATGCTGGGCGTCATTGCACTGCACCCAGTCGCTGCTCCGAGCGGGCTAGGGATGTTTTCCTATACCCGAAGCCTGCGAGAAGGCGCGGTGACGCTTCCAAGAGAAGCACGAGTCTCCCGGGTCGATGGGTCAATGGCCTGAGGCAGCGATGGTGATGGCACTGTATGCCATTGCCAAGCTCATTGAAGCCCGGGCCGTGGACTGTGCTCGCAACGCTATCAAGAGCCTTATAGACCTGACGCCGCAGGATGGCCGAGGTACAGCAAGCCGACGGGCAATGGCGGCGCATGCAGACCGCTGCCGTGGCGGTAGGAACCATCGTGCGCCTGCGGCCTGGCGAGCGCATCTCAGAAATCTGAACAAGTCGATAAGCGCTGCGTCCACCGGAACGGGAAAAGAGAGCGCGATATCAGATGACTTCGCGATCACAAATCCTCGCTCAGTTCCTCCACATGCTTTCTCGCTCCGCGCGCGCAGCAGGCGTCTCATTCACCAATTCGTCAATGACTTGCTGGCGAGTTTTTCCCGGACCATTGGCTTGTACAGGGGCCGGATAACTATTCGCATTGAAGCGAGAAAGACCGCCTTGTTGACGCATGGCAGCTTCAGCCTCAGCACGGACCTCAGCACGCGTCTTGCTGCTCTTGAAATGGTCGGGGTGCGTGGTGACACCTGCTTCATTGTTTGCCGGATGCCAATAGCCACTGGCTGCGGCCATGCCGGGCATACCCAATGCCGCTGTTGCTGCTGCAGCAGCAATCAAAGAAGACCAAGTGAGACGACGTTGTGACATGGAAACCATCCTTTTTTCAGTTAAGAACACTCTCCTTAAAGCTGCAATGCACCTAGGAGGAGAAGATGGCTCAAGTGTAGAAATTCGTCTCCGACAAAACACCAACGCAGAAATGACAATGCTGTCATGTGCACGTTCAAGTGTCGTGGTCAAGTTTTTTCGGACAGTGCGGCACCGCTGGCTGGGCCAGTTGTGCAGGGCATCGTTCAATCATGCCGCATTCCCTCGCAGGCTCGTGTTGTCGACAACGTCTCGCCGGGCACGCCTTCCAAGGGGTAACCTTGCGCTCCTCAGTAGGTCACGACCATGACCTCGGTCATGTTGGCAAGGCTGCGCATTTCACGCTAGACAGCCCACTGCAAAGCCACCTAGATGTGCGGCTCTACACGGACGCTGAGGACTTGCGATCTGGCAACTGACATTGCTAGCCCGTGTAAGCATTTTTCTAGGGAACACCTGCATAAATCCCGCCCCGATGTGCTTGGCCAAAGCTGATGCCCTGCGAGAATTGCAGCCATGAAACATGCCGACCTGGGTCTGAACCTGACGACGAAGCGCACGCGCAAGCGGGATTTTCTCGGCGTGAATCGCACCGGGTTTGGTGGAGGCTAGTTTGTTGAAGTGCAGGCGTTAGCCTGCACGGTATTGGCAACTTGCCGCCAGTAGTTTGCCTCAGCTTCCGCTGGCGGTATATGCCCTATGGATTCCAGCAGCCTGTCATGGTTGAACCAGTGCACCCATTGCAGGGTTGCCAGCTCCAGTGATTCCCGTGTTTTCCACGGCCCTCGTTTGTAGATCACCTCCGTTTTGTACAAGCCGTTGATGGTTTCGGCCAAGGCGTTGTCATAAGAGTCGCCAGTGCTACCCACCGAAGGCATCAGGCCAGCTTCCTCTAAACGTTCTGTGTAGCGAATGGAAACGTACTGACTGCCCCTGTCGGAGTGATGAATGAGCTCCGTGTCACTTGAAGGCCGCCTTGCATACAGCGCCTGCTCCAAAGCATCCACCACAAAGTCCGTGCGCATGTGGCTACTAACCCGCCAGCCCACTATGCGGCGGGCATACACATCAATCACAAAGGCCACAAACATCTGCCCTTGCCACGTTGATACATAGGTGAAGTCTGCGACCCAAAGTTGGTCAGGGCGCTGAGCTGTGAACTGGCGGTTGACGAGGTCTAGCGGGCATGGCCTTGCTGCATCTGGACGTGTTGTGCGCACCTTCTTGCCACGCCTTGCGCCTTTCAGGCCCAGCTTGCGCATCAGTCGTTGTACGGTGCAGCGGGCAATGGGTAAGCCCTCTCGGTGCATCTGCTTCCAGACTTTGACCGTCCCATAAACCTGCCAGTTGGCATGCCACACACGTTGAATATGGGTGCAGCGTTCTTCGTCCGATTGACTGCGCTTACAGCGCAGCCACGGGCAGTTTCTTTGCTGAACCCTGCGCCTGTAGCCCGATGGGGCAATTTGCAGCAGCCTACAAATTGGCTCGACCCCATAGGCATCGCGATACTGGTCTACAAAGTCAATTAGCTCTTGATGCGACGGTCCAGCTCCGCCTGCGCAAAAAAAGCGCTCGCAGCCTTGAGGATGTCATTGGCTCGGCGCAGCTCCTTGTTCTCTCGCTCAAGTTGCTTGAGTCGCTCACGTTCATCCGTGGTCAACCCTGGCCGTTGGCCTGCATCTATTTCTTTGCGCTGCACCCACCCATGCAGGGTGCTGACCGAGCAACCTATCTTGGGGGCAATCGATTCACACGCACCCCACAGTGATGCGTAATCCGCTTGGCATTCCTGCACCAAACGTACGGCACGTTCACGTACCTCTGGGCTAAAACGAGCAGCTTTAGTGTTCATGACTCAATCCTCTCAGGAGATGAGCCTCCACGGAAGCCGGTGTGATTCAAGCGTCTGCCCGCCGGCATGGATGGTGTGGCTGGCCTGAACCAGCCCGCGATTCCGGCTGGCAAGACCTTCGTCTACGAGTTTGAAGCGCGCCGCCCGGGCACTTTCATGTACCACCCGCACGCCGACGAAATGACGCAGATGGCCATGGGCATGCATGGTTTCTGGGTTACCCATCCCAAGACCAAGCACCCGCTGATCAGCGACGTGGACCGCGACTTCTGCTTCCTGCTCAACGCCTTTGACGTGGAGCCCGGCACCCGTACGCCCAAGATCAACACGATGACGGATTTCAACATCTGGTGCTGGAACAGCCGCATTTTCCCGGGCATTGACAGCTTCAACGTGCGATTGGGTGACCGGGTTCGCCTGCGTGTAGGTAACCTGACAATGACCAATCACCCCATTCACCTGCACGGCCACGAATTCGTGATGACAGGTACTGATGGCGGCCCCACCCCCTTGGCGGCACGATGGCCCGAAGTCACTGCCGACATCGCTGTCGGTCAGATGCGCCAACTCGATTTCATCGCAGATGAGGAAGGTGACTGGGCCCTGCACTGCCACAAGAGCCACCACACCATGAACGCCATGGGACACGCCGTGCCGACCATGATTGGTGTCGACCACCGCGGCTTGATCGGCAAGATTCAGAAGGTGGTGCCCGATTACATGCTGATGGGGGAACGCGGCATGGGTGACATGGAAAGCATGGAAATGCCCATCCCCGAAAACACCGCACCCATGATGACCGGCCATGGCCAGTTTGGCCCCATCGGCATGGGCGGCATGCTCAGCGTACTCAAGGTACGCAAGGACCAAAAACCCGGGGATTACAAGGACCCTGGCAACTACAAGTTCCCTCCCGGCACTGTGGCCCATGAATGGACCGGAGCCACCCCGGCCCCAGCCAAGGCAGCTGCGCCCAGCACACCGGCCAACGCCAAGGCTGTCAAAGGCATGCAGCATTGAAGCCACGCCCGCCGTTTTCTCTGCTCCCCTCAACACTGCCAGAAAGATCACACATGAAGTTCAGTAAATCCTCCTCCTTCCTTCTTGCCGCCATGACTTTGGCAGCATCCACTGCGTTCGCCTCGGGCAAACACGCGGGTGGCCATGACAACTCGACACCTGGTGAGCCCGGCATTGCAGCTAATGTCACCCGCACCATCCAGGTGGACGCTGCTGACAACATGCGTTTCACGCCTTCAGATGTGACCGTCAAAAAGGGGGAAACCATCCGGTTTGTCATTAAGAACTCCGGCAAGTTGCCCCATGAGTTCAGCCTTGGCACGGAGCAGGAGTTGAAGGAGCACTACGAAGAGATGAAGAAGTTTCCTGGCATGGAGCATGAGGAAGCAAACAAGATTTCACTCAAGCCCGGCCAGCAGGGTGAAGTGATCTGGCGCTTCACCAAAGCAGGTGTTGTGCACTTTGCTTGCCTGCACGTGGGCCACTACGAGGCAGGCATGAAGGGCCAAGTCAAAGTCTCGGCTCGCTGAACTGTTGAGCCTAATTTGCACAGGATGCAACCATGAAGAATTTTCGCGTTTTTCTAAGCGCTGCGGCATTAGCAGCCTCCACCCTCGCCAGCACTCAGGCGTTCGCGCAGGTATCCATGGACCACAGCAAGATGGACATGGCCGCACCAGCCGACATGACCGAGGGAGAGGTTCGCCGCATCGACACTGGTGCGGGCAAGGTGACTATCAAACACGGCGAGATCAAAAACTTGGATATGCCGCCGATGACGATGGTCTTCACCATGGCCGATCCCTCCATGCTCACGAACCTCAAAGTCGGCGACAAGGTCCGGTTCGTGGTCGAACAGCAAAATGGCAAGATGGTGATTACCCAAATCACCCCTGCATCCTGACAATTTTGTAATCCAGCGGTCATGTTCCAGTCACTCTTGCAAGCATAGAGTGAAGCACTGGCGTACATCAAGCGTCATGGGGACGCGGTGGTGGCGCCACACTGGCGATGACCGCTGGATTTTGTCTGGAAAGGACTGCACCATGAATGCCTCAAAACCCCTGGCCTTAGCGATGCTTATCGGCATCACGGCGTTCTCCGCCTCAGCCCAAACGGCTGCCGAGCATACGCAACATCACCCTGACGGAGCAGCCGCACCGGCCCAGGCCGTGCCAGCAACTCCCGAGCAGCAAATGTCAGCCATGGACAAGCAGTTGCAGCTGATGCGTGACATGAGCCGCAAACTGGCAGACGCTAAGACTCCGCAGGAACGGCAGGCCATGATGGCTGAGCATCAGAAGACCATGCAAGACAGCATGAAGATGATGGGGCAAATGCAAGGCATGCCGATGGGGGGGATGGGCATGATGAGTGGCCAGATGATGGGAGGAGCAGGAATGTCAGGTAGCTCGACGACTCCTCCATCTGCACCAGCAAGCGGCACATCAGCGCCAGGCATGGGGCCGCAAATGATGGGGCAGATGATGCAGCGCCATGCCCTGATGGAAAAGCGCATGGACATGATGCAGTCCATGATGCAAATGATGATGGACCGCCTGCCTGCCACGCCGACCAAGTAACGCACCCACCTGATTGCGAGTCACCATGAGCCATCAACACGACGGACACGAGTCGCCCCCCAGTTTCTGGAGTTCTCGATACGCCATCGGCTACGTGGCGATTGGTGCCGTGGCGGCGTATTTTTTGTTGACAGAACACCTCGCGCATGTCGTCGGGGCGCTACCTTTTCTCCTGCTCCTCGCCTGCCCGCTGATGCATGTTTTCATGCACGGCAGCCACGGTGGGCATGGTCACCATGGCCAGAGCAAGCCTGATGTGTCGAAGACTGCCGAATCGCGCAAAGAAGGAGATCCCCAGTGAACCACACCGAATCTGCTTATGGCCTGTGGTCGTTGGTCATCATCAATTCAGCGATCTTCATCATGTTTGCGTTCAGCTTTTTCAAGCCTGCAACGGCCCGTGACTGGAGGACGTTTGGCGCATTCGCAGCCTTCATAGTTGCCTTGTTCGTAGAGATGTATGGCTTCCCGCTGACGATTTATCTGATATCGGGCTGGCTTCAAACCAAGTTCCCTAATCTGGATCTGCTCTCCCACACCTCGGGTCACTTGTGGTCCACCCTGTTGGGCGAAAAGGGCGACCCGCATTTCGGCGTACTGCACATCGCCAGCTACGTTTTTCTGGGCTTTGGTTTCTACCTGTTGTCCACAGCGTGGAATGTGCTCTACCACGCTCAGCGTGGCCAATCGCTTGCAACAACAGGCCCCTACGCGCGCATTCGCCATCCGCAGTACGTGGCTTTTGTGATGATTCTGCTGGGCTTCCTGCTGCAGTGGCCCACCTTGCTGACCTTGGCCATGTTCCCTGTCTTGCTCCTGATGTACGGACGTCTGGCAATCACCGAAGAGAACGAAATGCACAAACAGTTCGGTGCAACGTACGACACATACGCCCAGCGCACACCCCGGTTTATCCCTCGCATGGGCAAGGCCCAGTCGACGACTGACTCGGTGTCAAAAAGATGATCTGGAATATTTCCCCGGCGGTATACGTTTCAATTTTTAGGAGTTTGATATATGAAAACGATTGATCTGCAAGTCGAGGGCATGAGCTGCGGCTCATGCGTCAAGCACGTCACGCACGCATTGCAACCGCTGCCGGGTGTCAGTGGGGTGGAGGTCGATCTCCAGTCTGGGCATGTCCGGGTGAGCGGGGAACTGGCGCAGGGCAGCGCCCCATTGTTGATGGCATTGACGGATGCGGGTTACCCCGCAAAGCTGGCCACAGACGCGTCCATTCCCGCTGCGACCTCGCAGCCTAAAGCCTCGGGCTGCCACAGCGGCGGTGCGGGGGGCTGTGGTTGCCGATGACGGCCACGGTATTTGATTCCGGGTTGACCGGCTGGGCGCGTCCGCGCCCGCACCTTTTGCTGGCAACTTTGAAGGAGCAACGCCATGGATCAGCCTGACAACGACTCCCATGCGCCATCGTTCTGGCGCCGCCCAGCCGGCATGGCGCTGGCAACGGCTGCCGTGATCGCTGGTTTTTATCTGCTGCGAGAGCACTGGGGCCATGTTCTGGGTTATTGGCCCTACCTGCTGCTCCTCGCCTGTCCCCTAATGCACCTGATGCACGGCCACGGCGACCATGGTGGGCACGGCAACCATGCGCAGCCGCCACGGCGCAGCAACAACGACAAGGAATAAGCAATGGACATGCATGAACACCACCATCACGGCAGTCACCCCCCTGCCGAGCCAGCCTCGCCAAAGGATCTAAAGGATCCGGTGTGCGGCATGACCGTTACGGAGCAGTCTGAACACAAATTGACGCACGAAGGGCGGCCCTACTATTTCTGTAGCGCCAAGTGCCAAGGCAAGTTCGCAGCGAACCCACTGCAATACCTTGTATCTACTGCACCCGAGGACACCGCGCCAGAGCCGGCCGGCACCATCTACACCTGCCCTATGCACCCCGAGGTGCGGCAGGATCATCCTGGAATCTGTCCCAAGTGCGGCATGACATTGGAGCCAATCATTCCTCTGGACGAGGAAGACAACCATGAGTTAAAGGATTTTCAGCATCGCTTCTGGTGGACACTGCCATTCACAGTCATCGTTACTGTTCTTGCAATGTTCGGCCATCGTCTCGGGTGGTTTGACATGAACGTTCAAACCTGGGTCGAACTGGCGCTGTCCTTACCCGTCGTGTTGTGGACGGGGTGGCCCTTCTTCGTACGCGGCTGGCAGTCTCTCGTCCTCCGCAGCCCCAACATGTGGACCTTGATCGGTTTGGGTACGGGCGCGGCCTTTCTCTACAGCCTCGTGGCTACCGTGGCGCCGGGCGTGTTCCCGGATTCATTCATTTCCATGGGGCGCGTGGCGGTCTACTACGAGGCGGCAGTGGTCATCATCTCGCTGACCATGCTGGGCCAGATCATCGAGTTGAAGGCCCGTTCGCAAACTTCTGCGGCCATCAAGGCGCTGCTCGGTTTGGCACCCAAGACGGCACGTCGGATCAATGCGGATGGCAACGAAGAAGACGTACCGCTGAACCATGTTCACGTCGGTGACCTGTTGCGCATCCGCCCCGGCGAGAAAGTGCCGGTCGACGGCGTTGTGACTGAAGGCAGCAGTGCGGTCGATGAATCCATGCTGACCGGTGAGCCTGTGCCGGTGACCAAACGCCTTGGTGACAAGGTGATTGGCGCCACGATGAACACCAGTGGCGCCCTGGTAATGCGCGCCGAGAAGGTCGGTGCGGCCACCATGCTGTCGCAGATTGTTCAGATGGTGGCCAATGCCCAGCGCTCGAAGGCGCCGATGCAGCGCATGGCGGATGTGGTGGCAGGCAAATTTGTGGTCGTGGTGGTGCTCATCGCCATTGCCACCTTCTTTGTCTGGGGTTGGTTCGGTCCGGAACCTAGCTGGGTGTTTGGCTTGATCAACGCAGTGGCCGTCCTGATCATCGCTTGCCCCTGTGCGCTGGGGCTGGCCACGCCGATGTCGGTGATGGTGGCCACAGGGCGTGCCGCGACACAGGGGGTGCTGTTCCGTGATGCTGGCGCCATCGAAAAAATGCGCGAGGTCGACACGCTGATTGTGGACAAGACAGGAACACTGACCGAAGGTAAACCCGCTTTCGACACCGCAGTTGCCGCACCTGGCTATACAGCGGACGAAGTTCTGCGCCTTGCTGCCAGTTTGGACCAAGGCAGCGAGCATCCTTTGGCAGAGGCCATCGTCAGTGCAGCACGCGCCAAGGGCCTGGAACTGATCAAACCGCTAGATTTCGAATCTGGCAGCGGTATTGGCGTGCGCGGCATGGTCGATGGGAAGCATCTGGTGCTGGGCAACACCGCATTGATGCAGCAGGAGGGCGTGGCCACTGATGCGCTCAAGATCGATGGCGAGCGTCTGCGCAGTGAAGGCGCCAGCGTGATGCATCTGGCCGTGGACAGACAACTGGCTGGCATCCTGGCCGTGACCGATCCCATCAAGGCCACCACCTTGGAAGCCATTAAGACTTTGCACGCCAGCGGCTTGCGCATCGTGATGGCAACTGGCGATGGTCTGACCACCGCCAAGGCAGTGGGTGCAAAACTTGGCATCGACGAGGTGCATGGCGAAGTCAAGCCCGCAGACAAGCTGGCGCTCGTGGAACGGCTCCAGAAAGAGGGCCACATTGTCGCCATGGCCGGCGATGGCATCAACGATGCGCCTGCGTTGGCAAAGGCCGATGTCGGCGTGGCCATGGGCACGGGGACCGATGTGGCCATGAACAGCGGCCAGATCACGCTGGTCAAAGGCGATTTGCGCGGCATCACCGCCGCACGCGACATCTCTATCGACACCGTCCGAAACATGCGCCAGAACCTCCTGTTCGCATTCGTTTACAACGGCATTGGGGTGCCGATTGCGGCAGGCGTGCTGTACCCATTCACTGGGTGGTTGTTGTCCCCGCTGATCGCGGCGCTGGCCATGAGTCTGAGCTCGGCCTCGGTGATTTTCAATGCTCTGCGTTTACGGCGCGGAAAAAAATGACCCCGTAGTTCGGAGGAATGATGAAAATCCCCACGTCACCACAAAAGCCTCGGACCTCTCAACGCACCACGGCGGTGGGTAAGGAAGCAGCGGTGCAATGGACGCACCGCCAGACAAAGGATCTACCACCGACCGTCTTGGATCATTCCGAGGAGTTGTTGAAGCCTGCGCCACAGGATGCGTCTAGTGGCATGAAAAGAGCAGCTGAAGCACCTTCGGCGCAGGACTATTTCGATTACCAGCGCGACTTCTTCGAACGCACCATTCTGTTCTGGGACACGCTTCGCCAGCGCGCGAACAACATGCTGGAGCACGAGCGAGCCGGATTGCCGCCGCTTCTGGACTTCAAGTATGAAATGCTGTTGGACGCGCGCAGCTTCGAACGGTCCGTCAACTATGCACTGCTGCGCATCACGGAAATCGACGGGCATTGCTGGGACGACTGCGTCGATCCTGACAAACCTCCGGTCATTGTTGTCGATCCACGCGCCGGCCATGGCCCTGGGATCGGCGGCTTCAAGCGCGACTCTGAAGTCGGAATGGCGATGCGCGAGGGCCATCCGGTTTATTTCGTGATCTTCTTTCCCGAGCCGACTCTGGGGCAGACCCTGGCAGACGTGTTGCATGTGCTGCGGCGTTTCGCCGAAGAAGTTGCGCAACGCCATCCTGGCAATCCTCCTGTGCTTTATGGCAACTGCCAGGCCGGGTGGGCGCTGACGCTGCTGTCCGCAGACTGCGCCGGTCTGGTCGGACCGGTGGTGCTCAATGGCTCACCCTTGTCATATTGGGCTGGCGAGTCCGGTGTCAATCCAATGCGTCTTTCCGGAGGGCTCCTTGGCGGCAGCTGGTTGGCGCATCTGACGGCCGACCTGGGCAATGGCCGCTTCGATGGAGCCTGGCTGGCGCAGAATTTCGAGAACCTCAAGCCCGAAAAGGCTGTTTGGGAGAAGTACGCCCAACTCTTCACCAACGTCGACAGTGAGCAGGCGCGTTTTCTGGAGTTCGAGCGTTGGTGGAACGGTTTTTATTTCCTGAGTCGGGAAGAGATCCTTGCGATTGTTGAAAACCTGTTCATCGGCAACCAGCTTGAACAGGGTCTTTTCCAGATTTGCCAGGGTTGCACTGCTGACCTCAGGCGGATCAGGAATCCAATCGTCATCTTTGCGTCCTACGGCGACAACATTACGCCACCACACCAGGCGCTCGGATGGATTCCGGCAGTCTACAAAGACACCGAGGATCTCAAGCAGGCCGGACAGCGCATCGTCTACCTCACGAACCCGCACGTCGGCCATCTCGGCATTTTTGTCTCCGCCGGGGTGGCGCGTCTGGAGCACCGGGCGATCCTGGAGAGCCTGGCTGAGATTGAGGCGCTGGCCCCGGGCCTCTATGAAATGAAGATCGACAACCCGTCGGGTGACCCGGACTGCCATAAGCCCACCTACAGCATCCGCTTTGAACCCCGTCAGGTTGAAGACCTGAAAACGGATTACCCGCAGGAAGCTTTTGAGCGGGTGAAACAGGTCTCGACATTCAACGAGGCGCTTTACCGGGCATTCGTCAGTCCTTGGGCGCAAGCGCTGTCCACACCCTGGACAGCCCAAATGCTCAAGTGGCTCCATCCGATGCGCACCAGTCGGTATTTGCTCTCGGAAACGTTCAGTCCGTGGATGCGCGGCGTTGCCTTGCTGGCCGAGCCGCTTAGCAAGAACCGCCAGCCGCTTGCGCCGCATCACCCGTTGATCGAGCGTGAGCGTGAAGCTGCAGGGGAAGTGACCCATGCGCTGGGAAGGCTGCGCGAAGGCCGAGACGCTGCGAGCGAGCAGGCGTTTCGCCTGATGTTTCAAAACCCTGTCTTGTTCGCAGGCGTCCTGGGGATGGTGGGTAAAGAGGGTGGCAACGGTAATTCAGTGCGCCCCAACGCCGACTGAGCCCTGATAGAAGTTTTATTTTCCAACCAAGAGAGATCATGATGACAAGAAAAAACAACTGGCTTTTGACAGCGGTGCAGATGGGCCTATTGGCCTGGTCCGGCGCCACCTTGGCCGCCGACAAGGTGTATGTGGCCAACGAGGGGGCTGACACGGTGAGCGTGCTCGATGCTGCGTCGTTCAAGACACTGGCAAGCGTGCGCGTCGGCAAGGCACCGCACAACGTGCAGGTATCGCCCGACGGCAAGGTCGTATGGGTGACCAATAACGGGGAGCCTGCTCAAACGGCCGACGCGTCGGAGCACAAGGAGATGGCCCAAGGCAGCCACGATGCGATGGGAAAGCCCGGCGCGGTTTGGGCCATCGATACCGCGACTAACGCAGTCGTCGCCAAGGTGCCGGTTGGCATGCACCCGGCCCATGTGGTGGTGTCGCCCGACGGCCGCTTCGCCTACATCACCAACGGCGACGACAACACGGTCAGTGTGATCGACACAGCGGCGCGGAGCCTCGTGGCGACGATTCCGGTCGGCAAGTTTCCCCACGGTCTTCGCATCAGTCCGGACGGCAAGCAGGCCTACGTCGCCAACCTCAAGGGCGGAACGGTGTCGGTCATCGATACCGCCAGCCAGAAGGAGATCGCGCAAGTTCCTGCAGGCAAGGGGCCGGCTCAAGTGGGCTTCACGCCGGACGGGAGTCTTGTCTTGGTGTCGCTGTCGGAGGAAAACGCGGTCGCCGTGATCGACCCGGCTACGCGCAAGGTGATTCGCAAGGTTGCCGTCGGAACAGTCCCCATCCAGCTGTATGTCACGCCGGATTCGCGCACGCTGCTGGTGGCCAATCAGGGCACGCCCAAGAAGCCTGGCAAAACCGTCAGCCTGATTGAGCTGGAGAGTTTCAAGGTTGCCAAGACCGTCGTGACCGGCGCCGGTGCTCATGGCGTGGTTGTCGACCGTGAAGGCCGGTACGCCTACGTTACCAACATGTACGCCAATTCGGTTTCCGTGCTTGATGTGAAGGATCGCAAGGTTGTGAAGACCGTTCCGGTAGGCAAGACTCCCAACGGCATCAGCATTACGCCTTGACGGTTTGTCCGTCGCTTGCAGCTGTCCGGCAAGGGGCGTTGTTGCACAAATGCCGGTCGCAGCTGAGGTAGGCTCGGGAGATGAGAGAGACGAGCTGGGGTCGGGTTAAGTACCGCACAACGAACTGGAAGGCTTACAACGCAGCGTTGAAGGCGCGAGGTGAGCTGACCATTTGGCTCGATAGGGATATGCAGTGGCTAGCTCGGCCCACGGGCAAGCGTGGTCGTTGCCAGAAGTTCTCAGATGCGGCCATCCAGTTTTGCCTGACCATCAAGTGCTTGTTTGGCCAGCCCTTGCGCCAGACACTGGGCCTGGTTGAGTCGCTATTGGGTATGGCAGGCCTGCATTGGCCAGTGCCCGACTACAGCACGGTGTGTCGCAGGCAAAAGAGCTTGGATGTGCAGGTGCGCTACCGTGCAAGTGACAAAGGCTTGCACATGCTGGCCGACTCCACGGGCATCAAGTTCTTGGGCGAAGGTGAGTGGAAAACCAAAAAGCACGGTGCCGAGCGCCGCCGCCAGTGGCGCAAGGTGCATCTGGGTATTGATGCCCAGACACTGCAGATTCGGGCCATCGCAGTAACAACCAATGAAGTGGGCGACTCGCCCATGGCAGCAGACCTGCTAGGTCAAATTCCAAGCAATGAAGAGATAGCTAGCTTTACCGGTGATGGGGCGTACGACACGCAGGATGTACATAAGGCGTGCTACCTGCGGGGAGCCATTCCAATCATCCCGCCGCGCAAAGGAGCGAAGCTGCGCAAAGGGCTGGCATTTGCTCACCGCAATGAAGCGGTCAAGGCGTGTAGGCAGTTGGGGCGGGCTATCTGGAAACGCTGGAGCGGCTACCACCGAAGGTCACTGGTGGAGACCAAGATGAATTGCTTCAAGCGCCTGGGCGAGAAGGTCATGGCCAGGACGTTTGAGCGCCAGGTGACCGAGCTGCACATCCGAGCTTCAATCCTCAATCAATTTACCGCTCTGGGCACGCCCCAGACAGTCGCTGCTGCGTAAATCTATTTGGGATTGGGGATGCCTTGGCCTATGGCCGATTTATGCAACAAAGCCGACTACGGACTACAGAAATGGTCCGGGTGGGGAAAAGCCGAAGTTCGGCGCATGGGGAAGGTTGCATTCCATACGCAGGCCGAGCTTGCGCCACCGGTCTGCCAACGTAGGGACTACCAAGACCTCTGCTCCTGACCCCACCGCACCCGCCCGAAGCGCCCGTCACGCGAGATCACCTGACGCGGCGAAGAGCAAGAAGCGAGTCCAGCGCGTCTGTGACGGCGCCCTCTGTTGCCCCCTCTGCAACATTCGTACGGGCACCACCAACGTGTTTGTCTTCAGGCCCCGCCGAACCTCTCGCCCCAATGACCATCCGAGATGCTCGCGGCGCGCAACGCCGGTGGCCTCACAGCCCGTATGTAGACCTATAAGGCTGCGACACAAGCTCAGCCCGAGTGCCGCTGAGTCAGCCGCGATGCCCCTTCCGAAGCAAAGAGTAGAGGCGTGCAACTTCATTGCTGGTGATGGCGATGTTCCGGCCGTCCTTCGCAACCACGGACGTACCGATCTTCTGATACGTCGCGCGGCCAAAGCGGTCTTCCTGCGCCATGAGGCCGTCTTTGAAGATGTAGAGCGTTCCTCCATCGGCCAACGGAATCATCTCCTTGGCAGCATGGACTGCGGCATCACCGGCGAACACCGGTGCGGAAAGCGCGCCCAACAGAGTGGCGAGGACGATATAAGACTTCATGATCAGCTCCTTTGTGAAACGACGGCAACTTGCGTCGCGTCATCACTGTAGGAGCGTGTCGCTTTCCAAGCGATTGCGCCATGATTACATTGCGGTAATGCGGCGTCCCCAAAGAGATAGGCTCTGCAAGCAGCGAACACACCGAAACGGCATGCTCCCGCCGAAAGCCCTTGGACCACCGGCTCGTCATAGGACTTCCCGCTCGCAGTAAATGGCCCATCCAAGGCGTGTTCACCGAGCAAGCCGGGCGACGGTGGCACACGAGCCCTGGGCCACTCGCACATCAAGCACCTGATTTCGGCCACGCGGACGGGGCTCTGCATGCGTGCCGCCAACCGAAGTAGTACAGCCCGAGCTGTTCCGTGCCCGAGCGCTCAGAGACATCCACGCGGCTGCACCACCTTGGTCGACGGCATCGACTGAAATGCCACGGCCATCAGCTCGAGCTCCACCCGCGCTCTTTCAGACGGGGACACGCGGGTCTACCGTGGGCCTTGCGCCGAAGGAACGGTCGGCCAGACCATAGTAGCCCTCCCAGACGGGCTCACGTGAGCGTGCGGGCTCTTGCCCCGCAATCAGTGGCAGGAGCCACAACAGCCCCCTCGCTTGACAGCGGATGCCGGTGCAGCAGCCGGCGCGTTCACCTGAGCGGGCGAATACCCAGCGTCGGCAATCGCCTTCTGGACGATGCCCGCATTCGCATCGGTTGCCACGCTCACCAAATGGCGGCCCAGGTCGACCTGGACATCTGCACCTGGGTCGATGGTCTTGACCGCCTTGGTGATGGTGCTGGCGCAATGGCCGCAGGTCATATCGTTCACCTCGAATGCAAGCATTGGTTCTCTCCGTCAGTGGTTAGGTGCTGCTGACTCTAGACCTTGCCATCGTGGCAATGTCAAGTGTCAGTTTCTGGCCTCCCATCGAGGGCCCACTCCAAGCGGAGCAGACGCTGGGCTTCTCATCGAGCATCTCGTAAAGTGAAGCCGCCGCGCAGCGCCGCGGCGGCTTCATCTTGTACGAGGTTGGATGCTCTTCGGCTCTCCGCCGTTCGCCCTAACCGACAATCAGCCTCCACTGTAGAGCTGCATGCGTGCGTTCCGCTCCGCCGGCGTCTCGCTCAGCAGCTCGCGAACCACTTCTTCGCGCGTCTTGCCCGGTCCGGCACTGGGCACCGGAGGCGGGTAGCTGCCCTCGCCGAAATTGAGGAGTCCCTGCTGTACCGCAGCCTCGGCCTCGGCTCGGACCTGCGCACGGGTTTTCTCGCTCTTGAAGTGATCCGCGTGAACGACCACGCCGACTTCGTCGCTAGTCGGATGCAAGTATTCAGCCGAGGCCATTCCCGGCAACCCCAGGGCGGCAGCCGCGGCTACGGCTGCAATCATGGAAGAGATGGAGTGGCTACGTTGAGTCATGATAGGAGTCCTTGTAAAAGTCGATGAACTTGCATCTCCCGTCCGCTTGGTAGGCGATGAGGAGATGTGTTCATCGTAGAGACCGCTACCCAACAGAAGCGGGACAGCACGGTGAGATTTCTGTCAGCTTTCCCGAGCGTGATAGCGCCACCGCTCCGAAGATTCGGAAGGCGAGATCAGGCTCAGCGACCAGGTGTTGAAGCGGCCTCTAGGACAAGACACAACGCCGAGTTGGATACTCCAGCAATGAAGGCGCATGACGCAGTGGAATGATTGGGCCAAGCCGCGCTATGCATCGCCCTCGCCCGATCCGATCACCCTTGACACCTCAGGATTGTGGATGGGCGTTGCGATGGGGAAACCACAGGGTGAAGCATGTATGTCCTCGGGACGAGGCTGCGTCGACGCTGCCGCCGTGGGCCTCTGCAATGGCACGCGTGATGGCCAAGCCCAAGCCGCTTCCATCGGAGTCAGGATGGGCACGCGAGGGGTCGGCGCGAAAGAAGCGATCAAACAAGCGGGGCAGGACTTTGGGATCAATATCTTGCCCCGTGTTCTCCACCGCTACTGAGGTAGCGTGGCCAGTGCTCGAAATGCCGATTGTGATTGCGCCTGCATTCGGGGTGTAGCGCAAAGCGTTGGAGAGCAGGTTGCTCAGCGCGCGGCGGAACATCAAGCGATCGCCATCAATTTGGCCATCGCCGTGTAGCTGTAGTTGGATGGCTTTCTCCTCCGCTACCGCCTCGTAGAAGTCCAGCAATGCCTGGGCTTCCTTGCGCGCGGAGAACACCTCCTTGTGCGGCAGATCGACGCCGCGCTCAGTCTTCGCCAGGAACAGCATGTCGGACACCATGCGAGCCAGCCGCTGAAACTCCTCGGCGTTGGAGGCCAGGGTGTCACGATACGTCGCGGCGTCGCGCTTGGTCGCCAGCGCTACTTGCGTTTGGGTCAGAAGATTGCTGATGGGCGTGCGCAATTCATGAGCCAGATCGGATGAGAAGTCTGTCAGCCGCTGAAAGTCATCCTGCAGCCGATCGAACATGCGATTGAGTTCCTGCGCAAGGTCTGCCATTTCTACCGGCACAGCCCCTACTGGCATGCGCTCGGACAGCCTATGGCTTGTCACCACTGCGGCGCGTGACTTCATCTCGCGCAGCGGTGCCAACCCCTGTCGCGCAGCCAGCCAGGACAGTAAGCCGCATACAACGATGGCTGCGGCGACATACAAGGCCAAGCTGCTACGAAGACCATCCAGGAACTCGGTGTGGTGTTTGGTATCTGTCGCGATCAATACCTGCAGCGCCGATGCAGAGTAGCCCGAAAGCGATTGGAAGCTCAGCGTGTGAAACTCGGCATCGTGGTTGCGCCACACCCCAAATGTCCCCTTCGCATCGGTGTGGATGGCTTTACTACGCTGCACACCAAGCTCGGAATGTGAGGACTGAAAGACGGTCTCCTGATGAGCATCTTTTACCAAGACATAGAGATCATGGTGGTATCCCAAAGCGTCGCTCAAGCGGGAGCGCGCGTCGTTCACAGAATTGGCATTACCCAGAATTTCCTCGATCAACTGCCTCTTGTCCTCTAAAGCCATCTGATCGAGCACGACAAAATGACGCTGAGTCTCTGCCAGGAACAACAATCCCAGCCCGAGCACGACGATAGCCGCCACCACGGTAAAGAACAGGGTTAAACGGCGGGTCAACGAAAGCCTGCCCAGGCGCTGTTGTCGCTGCACCTTTATTCCTCCTCTGGTACGTCCAGCACGTAGCCCATGCCCCGCACGGTCTGGATGAGCTTGACGGCGTGCCCCTCATCTATCTTCACGCGCAAGCGGCGCATCGCCACTTCGATGACATTGGTGTCGCTGTCAAAGTTCATGTCCCAGACCTGCGAGGCGATCAGGGAGCGTGGCAGCACTTCACCGTGGCGGCGCATCAGCAGCTCCAGCAAGCCAAACTCCTTGGCTGTCAAGTCAACACGCTTGCCGTTGCGGGAGACACGGCGACGCAACAGATCCAGCTCCAAATCGGCCACCTTGAGCATGGTGCCCTCATTGCCGGCATGACCGCGCCGCAGAATGATCCGAACCCTGGCCAGCAGCTCCGCAAACGAGAAGGGCTTGACAAGGTAATCATCGGCCCCAAGCTCCAGCCCTTTGACCCGATCCTCCACTTGGTCGCGGGCGGTCAGGAACAGGACGGGCATCTCAAGGCCACGGTCGCGCAGGGACTGCAAGACCTGCCAGCCATTCAACCCCGGCAGCATGACGTCCAGGATCACCAGGTCGTACTCACCCTGCAAAGCCAGATGCAGCCCGTCTGCGCCGTTAGGCACAAGGTCCGAAACGTATCCCGCTTCGGTCAATCCCTGCCGGAGGTACTCCCCCGTCTTGGGCTCGTCTTCAACAACCAATATCTTCACGTTCGCTCTCCGTTCACAGCATTGAACGAGAGTGTGCCGAACTTAAAGCGTCCTGACATGAAGATAACAACAATGTAATGTCCGGAACATCTGGGTGACAGGGTGCCCTCTTCAGAATCTTTACATCGTGAGATCAAAGATTCTTGCAGAGGAAACCATGGTCACTTCAAATCTTTCGCCGTCTGTCAGGGCGTCCCTGCCCTGGGTTTTGGCGCTGTTCGCGGGGGCGTCCTTCGCGCAAGCCTCAACGCCGGAGGTACCACTCATGCCAGATTGGCCCTGTCCGGCCTTGGCTTCGCCGTTCTGACCGGATGCGCCAGCGTCAGCTTGGATCAGAACATCAGCCGCGTGAACGACGAAGCCAGCGCGTTCACCGAAGGCATCGGCGTGGATCACACCGGCCTCGCCAGGAAGGTCAACAAGCTCATCCCCGACTACATGGTCATGGGCGAGCGCGGAATGGCAGACATGGCTGAGATGGAAATGCCCATTCCAGACAACACCGTGCCCATGATGACGGGACAAGGACCGTTCGGTTCGGTGGAGATGGGCGGGATGTTCAGCGTGCTCAAGGTACGCAGGGACCAGCAGCCAGGTGACTACAAGGACCCCGGCTGGTTCAAGCATCCGGCAGGCACGGTCGCCCACGAATACACCGGCCCATTGGCTGAGCCAGCCCGCTTCAGCGCAGAAGGCGGTCAGTCCATGCCGCGCGAGCGCAAGCCCGCGACGCCAACCGAGGTCAAGGTGCGCAAGCCGACGTCACATGGTGCGCACTGATTTCTTCCCTTCGTTTTTAACTGGAGATCATCCATGAAGTTCACGCGATCCACCTTCTACCGCCTGCTGGCTGCCGCCGCGCTGACTGCTTCGGGGGCCGCCATGGCCGCAGGCAACCATGCCGGTGGCCATGGCCACGGTGATGGAGAGGAAACCGCCATCGGAAAGCCCGGTGTCGCCGCCAAGGCCAGCCGCACGATCACCATCGAGATGAGCGACACCATGCGTTTCACCCCCTCGAACATTCAGGTCAAGCAGGGCGAGACCATTCGCTTCATCGTCAAGAACGCCGGCAAGGTCAAGCATGAACTCAGCTTGGGCACCGAGAAGGAACTGCTTGAGCATCTGGAGCAGATGCGGAAATTCCCGGACATGGAGCACGACGAGCCCGGCAAGGTCACGCTGCAGCCTGGCAAGCAAGGCGAGATCGTCTGGCAGTTCACCAAAGCTGGCGGTGTGAACTTCGCCTGCCTGATTTCCGGCCACTACGAAGCTGGCATGAAGGGCCTCGTTCAGGTCAGCAAGAAGTAGAACCACGCCGCTTCATCAAGGATGCACGGTGACTGTGTCACCTCTCCCACGTCCTGCTGATCCGCAAGGCAGATCAGCAGACATTTTTCAACTCGCGCCCGTGAGGTCGTCATGAACAGCTTCAAGCAATTTCTCTCCGTTTCCGCCGTCGCGCTCGGCATTTTCCTGCCCATGAGCGGGATGGCCCAGACCACATCCGAATCGCCCAAGGCAGAGGCCTCTCAACAAGCGTCGCTGACCGACGGTGAGATCAGGAAGGTGGACCTGGACAACGGCAAGGTCACCATCAAGCATGGCGATATCAAGCACCTGGACATGCCTGGAATGACCATGGTTTTCACCGCCAAGGACAAGGGACTGCTTTCCAACCTCAAGCCCGGGGACAAGGTGAAATTCATGGTCGTCAACGACGGCGGAAAAATGGTCGTCACGGATATACGTCCAGCGAACTGAGGCGAATATGCGGAAGGCTGCGATGCGGATGAGGATGGGTCGGCAGTCCGTGTCCGCTTGCTCATTGTTTCCCGGTAGCTGAAAAGTCATCATGCATCACGACCACTCCTCCCCCCATACCAGCGATCGACGCAGTGGCTTCTGGCGTTCGCGCTACACCCTGGGAATGCTCGTCCTCGGTATCGTTGCCGGGTACTTCCTCTGGACCGAACACCGGGCCCATCTACAGCAGTGGTGGCCCTATGCGCTGCTGTTGGCCTGTCCGCTGATGCACGTATTCATGCACAAGGGGCATGGCGGACATGGCAACCAATCCCCTGGGTCCGACGAGGGCAGGCGGTCGAATTCCGACAGGGACTGACCATGGGCCGCGCGGGGTAGGCCTTATGCCTGCGTCTCTTTGACCGCTTCGCCTCTCTTCGGCCGTTCAGCCAGTCCGAACGCGGTTGCACACGCAACTGACACGCTATGCCAGCAGGAAGGGCCCACTGCATTCTCCGGGTCTGCCACTAGTGAGCGTGCCGCGCGCCGCACCTCCGTTCGCATGGGATCGCTTGGCTGCACCTGGGAACCGCCGGTGAACCGCAAAGTCGCATCCTGCAACACAGGTACCTGGAGGGAGCGAACCATGAAGCTGAAGCAGTTGGTCTGGATCACGACAGGACTGCTTGCTTTGATCGCCACAGCGGCAGGCAGCTACTTCCATCTTCTCAAGAGTGCTCCGCCAGCGGTTCCGCCCACGCGCAGCCTCCGGCCAGAAGATCCGCAGGTGCTGCGACTCGGCGCCGCGATCTATGCACAGCAATGTGCGGCCTGCCATGGGGTCAAGGGCGAAGGCCAGCCCAACTGGCGAGACCGCGGACCTGATGGTCTCTTGCCAGCGCCGCCCCACGACCCCAGCGGCCACACTTGGCATCACCCCGATGAACAGCTGTTCGCCATCACCAAATACGGCTTGGCGAAGTTGATTGAGCAGCCCGACTACCGGACGGCCATGCCGGTCTACGACAAGGTACTGAGCGACGACGAGATCGTGGCCGCGTTGTCATGGATAAAGTCCCAATGGCCTCTTGAGGTTCGGCGCCGTCACGACGTGATCAATTCCCAATACCGCAAGTCGCTGAATCGATAACCAGCAACGCAACCGGATACTGCAATAGGCTAGACGGAATTGCTCGCCAGGATATTGGCTTGACCTTCACACAATGGCAAGGCTAATAATCAAGCCAGAATTTACGAAAGCACGGGTATGAACGACCACACGCATAAGCATACGCACGGCAAAAGGGACGCAGCTTCTTCGGTCGAACGTCCAGTAGCGACCAATGCTGCCGCCGCCATCGATGGCACACCAGGATTGGCTGGTACCGCAGTTACCTACACCTGCCCGATGCACCCGGAAGTGCGGCAGGACCATCCGGGGCGCTGCCCCAAGTGCCAGATGCACCTGGTGCCCGAAGGGCAAGTTGCGCATGGCGACCACCGCCACCACGACCACCACGCTCACGCTGCTCGTGAGTCGGCTCCTGTGGCGCCTGCCGCCGCACCGCAGGAAGCGCCTGCCGGCACCACCTATACCTGCCCGATGCACCCGGAAGTCCGGCAGGACCATCCGGGCAATTGCCCCAAGTGCGGCATGACACTGGAGCCGATCATTCCGCTGGATGAAGAGGACAACAGCGAGTTGAAGGATTTTCAGCGACGCTTCTGGTGGACGCTGCCGCTTACTGTGATCGTCACGGTTCTTGCGATGTGGGGCCATCGCCTTGGCTTGTTCAGCATGGCAACGCAGACCTGGGTCGAATTGTTGCTGTCGCTCCCCGTCGTGCTCTGGACCGGCTGGCCATTCTTCCTGCGGGGCTGGCAGTCGATCGTCCACCGCAGCCCGAACATGTGGACCTTGATCGGCCTGGGAACGGCCGCGGCATTCGTCTACAGCGTTGTTGCCACGGTGACCCCGGGTGTGTTTCCCGAATCGTTCGTGGCGATGGGTCGCGTCGCCGTGTACTTCGAGGCCGCGGTGGTCATTATTTCGCTGACCATGCTGGGCCAGATCATCGAGCTGAAAGCCCGCTCCCAGACATCGGCCGCGATCAAGTCCCTGCTGGGGTTGGCGCCGAAGACCGCCCGGCGCATCAATGCGGACGGCAGTGAAGAAGATGTGCCTCTCAACCACGTACACGTCGGCGATCTGCTGCGCGTGCGTCCCGGCGAGAAGATCCCGGTCGATGGCACGGTCACAGAAGGCAGCAGCGCGGTCGATGAGTCCATGCTGACCGGTGAACCGGTACCTGTGAGCAAGCGGGTTGGCGACAAGCTGATCGGCGCTACCCTCAACACCAACGGTGCGCTGATTATGCAGTCCGAGAAAGTCGGGGCGGCCACCATGCTGTCGCAGATCGTCCAGATGGTCGCGTCTGCCCAGCGCTCCAAGGCCCCCATGCAACGCATGGCCGACGTGGTGGCGGGCAAGTTCGTCATGGTGGTCGTACTGGTCGCCATCGCCACGTTCTTTGTCTGGGGTCTGTTCGGGCCGGAGCCTAGCTGGGTGTTCGGGCTGATCAACGCGGTGGCTGTGCTGATCATTGCCTGCCCGTGCGCGTTGGGCTTGGCCACGCCGATGTCGGTGATGGTCGCCACCGGCCGCGCCGCGACGCAGGGCGTGCTGTTTCGCGATGCCGGTGCGATCGAGAAGATGCGCGAGGTGGACACCCTGATCGTGGACAAGACCGGCACGCTCACGGAAGGCAGACCCGCGTTCGATACAGCCATTGCGGCTCCGGGCTTCACGCCCGATGAAGTGCTGAGGCTGGCAGCCAGTCTGGACCAGGGCAGCGAGCACCCGCTGGCAGACGCGATCGTCAGCGCTGCGCGAGCCAAGGGCTTGCAACTGGCCAAGCCCTCTGATTTCGAGTCGGGCAGCGGCATCGGCGTGCGCGGAACGGTGGAGGGACGGCGCCTGGCATTGGGCAATACGGCACTGATGGAGCAGGAAGGAGTGGCGGTTTCTGCACTGCGTGCCGACGGAGAACGGTTGCGCGGTGAAGGCGCCAGCATCATGCACTTGGCCGTAGACGGCGTGTTCGCGGGCATCCTGGCCGTGACCGACCCCATCAAGGCCAGTACGCCCGATGCCATCCGAACCCTTCACGCCAGCGGTCTGCGCATCGTGATGGCGACTGGAGATGGACTTACCACAGCCAAGGCCGTGGGGGCCAAGCTCGGCATCGATGAAGTGCACGGCGAGGTCAAACCCGCTGACAAGCTGGCGCTGGTGGACAAACTGCAAAAGGAAGGTCACGTGGTTGCCATGGCGGGAGACGGCATCAACGATGCGCCGGCCCTGGCCAAGTCCGATGTGGGCGTCGCCATGGGCACGGGCACCGACGTTGCAATGAACAGCGGCCAGATCACCCTCGTGAAGGGTGATCTGCGCGGCATCGCCTCGTCCCGCGAGGTCTCCATCGACACGGTACGCAACATGCGGCAGAACCTGCTGTTCGCCTTTGTCTACAACGGCATCGGTGTACCCATCGCGGCTGGCGTGTTCTATCCGTTCACGGGCTGGCTTCTCTCCCCATTGATCGCGGCGCTGGCGATGAGCCTGAGTTCTGCTTCTGTGATTTTCAATGCGCTTCGGTTGCGCGGCGTGAAGTAGCCCAGGATGATTTGGAGCCGCTATCAAGTCGAACAACTCGAAAATCAAGTCTTTAGATTGATTGACATCAATTCCACAACACAATCACCTGGCTAACATATCCCCATGATCTGCTTTAGACGCATCGTCACGCAATGGGGCCGCTGGATTGCCAGCGGTCTCGTCGTGACCTTGCTCTTTTCGCAGGTCGCATTGGCGATGTATGCCTGCCCCAAACTGGACTCGGACACGCACGTCGCATCAATGCAGATGGCAGGCATCGCCATGGAGGATGCCGCCAGCATGTCCGGTATGCCGGACTGCCACGCCATGCCGGGAACCATGGACGGTGAGGCGCCGCAGTTGTGCCGAGCACATTGCAGCGGCGATGGCAAGCCGGTGCCTTCATTGCAAGGCTTGGACGTCCAGAGTCTCGCTGCCCAGGCGGTCTGGTTCGCGTACATGCTTCCGGCCGTGATCGAATCCCACGCGGCAGCCGGGCAGCACGTCGCCTATGTCCCGCCCGACCATCGAGCGGGCTTTCCGCCGATCTACCTCACGCTCCAAGTCCTGCGGAATTGACACGCCGATCCGTGCTCGCCGCGCACCGATGCGGCAGACCACGTGATTTCGTGAATACCAATTCCGAGGACAACCATGTTTACTCCCTTTTTTGGCGCCCCCGAGGGGCGCCCGTCGGCGTACGGCCGAGGCACAACGCCGGCCTCGATGCGATTGCATCGTCTGAAAGCTATCAGCATCGCATTGGCGGGCAGTGCGCTTGTTTCGCCTGTAGCCTACGCCCTCGATTTTGCTGAGGCACGCCTTATCGCGGAGCAGCAGAGCCCGCGCATAAGCGCGCAGCAGTTGCAGGTTAACGTCGCCGAATCCGTGCAGAAGGCAGCAGGCTCGCTGCCCGATCCCAAGCTCTCGCTCGGCATCGAAAACTACCCCATCAGCGGCATGGATCGCTGGAGCATGACGCGCGAATCCATGACGATGCAGCGCTTGGCGCTCATGCAGGAAGTGCCCAACAGGGCCAAGCGCGACGCCCAGGTCGCCAGCGCGCAGGCGCGTGTGGATCGAGAACGCGCGGCGCTGGTTTTGCAGCGATTGCAGATCCGCCAGGAACTCAGCCTGGCGTGGATCGCCGCGCAGGCGGTGGAGCAACGGGAGATACTGCTGACGGAACTGCTCGCGGAGAACCAGCGCCTGCAAGACAGTCTCCCCGCTCGCGTCGCCGGCGGCACCGCCCAGGCTGGCGACCTGTTGGTCGCGCAACAGGAGGCGCTGACACTCACGGACCGCCGTGACGATCTACAGCGGGACCGGGCCAAGGCCAGGGCCGCATTGCGGCGCTGGGTGGGCTCCAGGGCCGACGAAGCACTGCAAGGCGATCCAGGCCCGCTCACTCGCCCCGTCGCGCAACTGCGCACAGAACTGGCGAATCACGCGGAGCTTGAACTCTATCCGGCGATGCAAAGCATGGCCCGGGCCGAGTCCCGCGAAGCCCAATCAGAGACCCGCGGCGATTGGGCCTGGGAGATAGCCTATAGCCGGCGTGATCGCCGATGGGGCGACATGGTGTCATTTCAGGTGACATTCGATCTGCCTTGGCAGAAAGATCGACGCCAAGTGCCCATGATCGAGGCAAAACGGCACGAGTTGGAGCGTCTGGACGCCGAACGCGAAGACGTGGCGCGGCGACATTTGCAGGAGTTGGACGACAGCGCCGCCGAACTCCAAGCGTTGAACAGCCAGATCGACCGCCTGCAGACCGCCGGCTTGCAGCTGGTACGGAACCGAGCGGCGCTTGCGTTGAGCAACTACCGATCCGCCAAGGGGGACCTGAGCGCTGTGCTCAGTGCACGCGCCCAGGTGCTGGAGACGCGCATGCGTCTGATCGACCTCGGAGCGCAGCGCGACAGCCTCGTCGCCCGACTGAACAGCCTGATCGCGGACTGAGTGGAGACCCTCGCCATGAATACCTCTTCGAGAAACATCCTTGCCGGCTTGACGCTGGTTGCTGCCGGTATTGCCGTTGGATGGGGCGTCCCCCAATGGCGCGCCGGCCACCTCAGCGGCTCCCCCGCTGCCAACATCACCGTTGCAAGCGCTCCGACCGAGCGCAAGGTGCTGTATTGGTACGACCCGATGGTGCCGACCCAGAAGTTCGACAAGCCCGGCAAGTCGCCCTACATGGACATGCCGTTGATGCCGAAGTACGCGGATGAAGACACGCAAGACAGCACGGGCCTCAGCGTGTCGGCGCAAGCGGTGCAAGCCCTGGGGCTGCGTACAGCCGAAGTCCTGCAAGGCAAGATCGGCGCAGATGTGAACGTCGTGGGCACCGTGCTGCTCAACGACCGCGACGTCAGCATCGTGCAGGCGCGGACCGCTGGCTTCGTCGAGCGTGTCTACGCACGGGCTGCGGGCGACGTGATCGCAGCAGGGGCACCGCTGGCTGACCTATTGCTGCCGGAGTGGATCGCCGCACAGCGCGAGTTTCTCTCGGTTCGCGCGATGGGCGACGCACCGTTGACCGCAGCTGCCCGCCAACGGCTGCTGCTGCTCGGCATGCCGCAAGCCCTGATCGCCCAGGTGGAGCGCACAGGCGAGCCCAAGGGGCTGTACACGGTCACAACACCTCAAGGCGGCTTGGTGGCCGAACTGATGGTGCGCCAGGGCATGACGGTTTCCGCCGGGGAAAGCCTGGCCAGGGTGAATGGCTTGGCCACGGTGTGGATCGAAGCGGCCGTCCCCGAAGCACAAAGCGGACCATTGCAGGTCGGCCAAACGGCGCAGGTCCGGCTGGCGGCGTTTCCCGGTGAAGTGCTCCAGGCGCGCATCGTGAGCATCCTGCCCGAAGCCAACCGCGACACCCGTACGGTGCGAGTGCGGCTTGAAATGGCCAATCCCGGCCAGCGCCTGAAGGCCGGCATGTCCGGCCAGATCGCGCTCAAAGGCAACGAACAGCCCGCGCTGCTTGTTCCCAGCGAAGCGGTCATCCGCACCGGCAAGCGCGCACTGGCCTATGTGGTCGATGGACCCGGCAAGTTCCATCCCGTGGAGGTCCAGGTGGGCGCGGAGGTAGGCGATCAACTGGTGGTCAACGGCGGGCTCGCGGCGGGACAGCAGGTGGTGGCCTCGGCGCAGTTCCTGATCGATTCGGAAGCCAGCCTGCGGGGCGTGCTGCCTGCAGGTGCCGCGGCGTCCGCACCTGCATCGCCGCACAACGGGCACGGCACATCGTCGCCACCGGCCGCGGCCACCAACGCTTTCGTGGTGCGCGGCGTGATCGAGGAGATGTCGCCCACCGAGCTGACGCTGGCGCACGAGGCCGTGCCAGCCCTCCAATGGCCGGCCATGACCATGGGCTTCAAGCTGAGCAGCCCGCAGCTCGCCGAGGGTCTTTCGGTTCGGCAGCAGGTGCGATTCACCTTCTCCAAGCAAGGTGAGGGCTACGTGATCACCGCCATCGAAAAGGTGCAGCCATGATCGCCAAACTGATTCGATGGTCGGTGGCCAATCGCTTCCTGGTGCTGCTGGCCACCGCCATGCTCACGGCATGGGGCGTGTGGGGCGTTCGCAGCACGCCCGTGGATGCGCTGCCGGACTTGTCAGACGTGCAGGTCATCATTCGCACCAACTACCCAGGACAGGCGCCGCAGATCGTCGAGAACCAGGTCACCTACCCGTTGGCCACCACCATGCTGTCGGTGCCAGGGGCCAAGACCGTGCGCGGCTTCTCGTTCTTTGGCGACTCGTTCGTCTATGTCTTGTTCGAGGACGGAACCGACCTGTACTGGGCCCGCTCACGGGTACTGGAATACCTGAACCAGGTCCAGGGCCGATTGCCCGCCACGGCGAAGCCGGCCCTGGGTCCGGACGCCACAGGCGTCGGCTGGATCTTCCAGTACGCGCTCGTGGATCGCACGGGCAAGAACGATCTGGCGCAACTGCGTGCGTTGCAGGACTGGTTCCTGAAGTTCGAACTCAAGAGCCTGCCCAACGTGGCCGAGGTGGCATCGGTGGGGGGCATGGTCAAGCAGTACCAGGTCGTGCTCGACCCGATCAAGTTGGCGTCCTATGGCCTCAGTCATGCTCAAGTCCGCGATGCCCTGATGGGGGCCAACCAGGAGACCGGCGGCTCCGTCCTGGAATTGTCAGGCGCGGAGTACATGGTCCGCGCGAGCGGCTACCTCAAGACCCTGGACGAGTTCCGGGAGATCCCCTTGACGGCACGCGGCGGTGTGCCGGTGCGGCTGGGGGATGTGGCGACGCTCCAGATAGGCCCGGAGATGCGGCGTGGCATTGCCGAACTCGACGGAGAAGGCGAGGTCGCCGGCGGCGTGGTGGTGCTGCGCTCCGGCAAGAATGCCCAGGAGACGATCGCTGCCGTCAAGGCCAAGCTCGCGGAGCTGCAGGGCAGCCTGCCGCCGGGCGTCGAGATCGTCACCACCTACGACCGCAGCGCGCTGATCGAGCGGGCCATTCGCAATCTCACGACCAAGCTGGGCGAAGAGTTTCTGGTGGTGGCGCTGGTCTGCGCACTGTTCCTTTGGCATCTTCGCTCTGCGTTGGTGGCCATCATTTCCCTCCCGCTGGGCGTGATGACGGCATTCCTTGTCATGCGCTACCAGGGCATCAACGCCAACATCATGTCGCTGGGGGGGATTGCCATCGCCGTGGGGGCGATGGTGGATGCAGCGGTGGTGATGATCGAGAACGCCCACAAGAAGCTGGAGGCTTGGCAGCACGCGCACCCAGATCAACGGCTGCAGGGCAAGGAACGGTGGGACGTGATCACACAGGCCGCGGAGGAAGTCGGTCCTGCGCTCTTCTTCTCGCTGCTCATCATCACGCTCTCGTTCATCCCGGTCTTCACCCTAGAAGCGCAGGAAGGCCGGCTGTTCGGCCCGCTGGCGTTCACCAAGACCTACGCGATGGCCGCGGCCGCAGGGCTGTCGGTGACGCTGATTCCCGTACTCATGGGCTACTGGATTCGCGGGCGTATCCCGGATGAGCAGAAGAACCCCATCACCCGCATCCTGATTGCAGCCTACCGGCCAGCACTGGAGTGGGTACTGCGCCGGCCCAAGGCGACGCTGCTGATCGCCGTGCTGGCCTTGGCGACCACGGCCTGGCCCTTGGCGCGGCTCGGCGGTGAGTTTCTGCCGAGGTTGGACGAAGGGGACCTGCTCTACATGCCCTCGGCCCTGCCGGGACTCTCGGCGCAGCGCGCCACGGAGTTGCTGCAGCTGAGCAACCGCATGATCAAGACCGTACCTGAAGTGGACAAGGTGTTCGGCAAGGCAGGACGGGCCGAAACTGCGACCGATCCGGCGCCCCTGGAGATGTTCGAGACCACGGTGAAGCTCAAGCCCAGGGAGCAATGGCGTCCAGGCATGACGCCCGAGAAGCTCGTGGAAGAGCTGGATCGTGCCGTGAAGATCCCGGGCCTGTCCAACATCTGGATTCCCCCCATCCGCAATCGCATCGACATGCTGGCTACCGGCATCAAGAGCCCGATCGGGGTGAAGGTGACCGGCAACGACCTGGGCGTGATCGATCGCATCGCTGCAGAGGTCGAACAGGTCGCCAAGGGCATTCCCGGCGTGACGTCGTCACTCGCGGAGCGCTTGACGGGCGGGCGCTACGTGGATGTTCAGATCGACCGCGTAGCCGCCGGTCGCTACGGCCTGAACATCGCCGATGTCCAGGCGGTCATCGCCGGCGCGGTGGGTGGCGAAAACGTCTCGGAAACGGTCGAGGGGCTTGCCCGCTTTCCGATCAATCTGCGCTACGCGCGAGAATGGCGTGATTCACCACAACGGCTGGCAGAACTACCCATCTTCACGCCGATGGGTCAGCAGATCACGTTGGGGACCGTGGCACGCATCGCGATCACCGATGGACCGCCCATGCTCAAGAGCGAGAACGCACGGCCCTCCGGTTGGGTCTATGTCGATGTGCGCGGCCGTGATCTAGCCTCGGTGGCCAACGAACTGCGCGATGCCATCGGGCAGCAGGTCAAGCTGGAGCCGGGTGTGAGCATCACCTACTCCGGGCAGTTCGAATACATGGAGCGGGCCAATGCACGCCTGAAGGTTGTGGTGCCTGCCACCCTGTTGATCATCTTCGTTCTGTTGTACCTGACCTTCGCGCGTGTGGACGAAGCGGGCTTGATCATGGCGACCTTGCCCTTCGCGCTCACGGGGGGCATCTGGTTCCTGTACCTGCTGAATTACAACCTGTCCATCGCCACCGGCGTGGGATTCATTGCGCTGGCAGGTGTGGCGGCGGAGTTCGGCGTGGTGATGCTCATCTATTTGAAGCAGGCCTTGGCGGAACGTTGCCCCGATGGGCGCAACCCAACGCGAGAAGAACTGCTCGATGCGATCCGGGAAGGGGCGGTGCTGCGCGTGCGCCCAAAAGCGATGACCGTTGCGGTCATCTTGGCGGGCCTGGTACCCATTGTTTGGAGCAGCGGCACGGGCTCTGAAGTCATGAGCCGCATAGCAGCTCCGATGCTCGGCGGGATGGTGACCGCACCGTTGCTGTCGCTGTTCGTGATTCCGGCTGCCTATCTGCTGATGCGTAAGCCGCGCTAACTTGGCCGTCCAGCAGGGCCTCACGACGAGGCCCTGCTGGACGCGAGGGATCAAGCCGCCCGCGCAGAAGCTGGGAGCATTTCTCTCTGGCAAGGACTTCCTATTGCATGAGGGTGTGCAGAATTTTGTGTAAACGGACAATCCACCGCCGGCGCAAGCCGGGC